>CAZINY010000039.1:0-27152 GCA_964540735.1 uncultured Oscillospiraceae bacterium | reverse complement strand
GGGCGATCGGAAAGCCCCCTGGTCGCGCCCGCAGGCGCGAAATCCCCTGTGTTTGCAAGAATGCTATGCTTAACTTGCAAACAAATGAAGCAAAAACTTTTGTCAACGTTCTGCGGCCCCGCCGCTGCCTATGCAGCGGCGGGGCCGCAAGTATTTTGTTCTTACTCGTAGGAAACGGTGGTTTCCGCGGGAATGATGCTGATGAAGGTCTTGCCGCGCTGCAGGGCGATCTCGTTGCCTTCGGCATCGTAGAACACCGTGCGGGAGCTGGCGTCAGGCCGCTTCCAATAGCCGGCAATGTACTTGCCGCCCATGAAGATGTCCGCGTTGCCCTCGCCGATATGCACGGTCACAGGGGCGTCGGAGGAACCGTTCCAGGTAACGGTGGTATGCTGCACAATCAGGTTGGAGAAGCCCAGCTGCTCCTGGGTGTAACGATCCTCATAGGCTACTTCCACGTCGTCCTTTTGCAGCATGTAGCGGAAGTACAGGTTGCTATCCATGTCATAGACAAAACGGGAATTGTACTTCACCGCACCCCAGTCGATGGTAATCACATACGCATCCTCGCCGGTGGCGGGCAGCTCATCGGTAAACAGGAAGGCATGGTTCGGAGGCGTGAAGCTGGGGTCAATCAGCTCGTACATGGCCGCCACGTTGGCGTCCACATTGTGGGGGGAGGCAATGCCGCTCACGCGGGTATAATACTGCTTCCAGGGTTTGTTGGAACCCACGATGCCGCTGAAGAGCACACCCTTGCTGTTGGCGCCGTATTCACGGAAGCGCTCCTCCACGTTGGAACCCTTGCGGGTCTGGCCGCCGTAGTACAGGAAGCCGGCGTCCCACTCCTCGCGCAGGTCCACATGGCCTACGCGGGCGGAACGCACCGGGCCCACGCTGTCGGGAATCAGGTCGGAGAACAGGAAGGAGATGCGGGTGAAGCCGTTGCGGTGCAGCGGCGTCTCATACACGATATCCGCGTAGGTGGCTCCCCAGGGCGCCATGCTTTCCACGCCGCCGTCGGTGTTGTCAATCTGCACCAGCATGGGCATATAACGGCCCGTAATGGCCAGGCCCGCAAAGCCTTCGGGCTGCTCCAGTTCCTCCAGGTTCAGACCGGTGGTGGGGCTGACCCCGTCCACAACTTCGTTGAGGCCAACCTCCTGCAGGGTGATATTACGATTCGCCTGACCGTCGATGACGGTTTCCGCCAGGGCGGCGGGCGTCAGGCACAGCACCAGCGCCAACGCCAGCAAAATGCGCAGCGTTTTTCTCATGTTTTCTTCTTCCTCCTTGCTTCGTATATCCATTCACGATCGCGGACGCGCTTCCGCATCGGCCTTGCTTCCGCGCACCATGGCCATTATAGCAATTCGTCGGAGGCAAGTCAATGCCTCCGGCAGGTGGACGCCCTTGCGTTTCCGGTACTTTCCCGACCACGCCGGCGCTCTGCCGCGCACGGTTCCGGGCAAAATTTCGTTTCCTTCTTCCCGTGACGGTTCGCCGCCTGAACGTTCCGTACGGCGGCCTCCGGCGCTGTTTTCGCCTTTGCGCACCCGGGGGCAAAGAGCCTTGAAGTGCGGTGCGGTCACGCCTGCAGCGGTTTGGAGGCGTCCCGCCTCCCCCGCCGCTTCCGGAGGCTGTGGGATAGCATGCCAGCGTTCAGCTTCCTGCCGCCATCCGCCCCCAGTGAAACGCGGCGCCGCTCCCGTTTCCGCCGGGAACAGCGCCGCGTTTTCCGTCTCTTTTTTACAACTTTGTCATGAATTACAGGCCAAATTCACCCCAGCTAAGGCTGGAAAGTTCCAAGGGCAGGCCGATTTCCGTGAGCTTTTGCAGGGTTTGGGGCATGAGGCGATAGGTAATGTGCGCCCGGTTGGAACGCACATAGAGCCGCAGCGCCACCCGGCGGCGGCTGGCCAGCTCCCGCATATAGGCCCTACGCGCCAACAGCGTCTCCAACAGGGTATTGAGCGCCGAGTCCTCCCCCTCCGGTTTCGTCAAGGGGATTTCATGTACCCATACATCCTCCGTGGCCTCAATGCGCGGCACGCGGCTGAGCAATTCCCCCTTGCGGATAAAGCTCGTAGCCGTAAGGCCCAGCTCCCGGTCAAGCGCCTCCTGCGCCAGCGCCTCGCCGCGAATCATCAGGGAAAATCGTCCTTCCCCCACCGAGGTATGTTCCATGGCGTATGCTCCTCTCCATCCAATTCCCCGGCGGCAAATGTATTACGCAGTGATTTCGACGGCGGGCGGGAAAATCCTGCACCGGAGCTGGTGGATTCCCCATGGAAAAGCCCTTGTCCCTCCGGCCCAGGCATGATATACTGAAGGCGAGCCATGGCGCGCCTGCGCCTCCCTTCGTTGAAAAAAATGCATATGCCGTCGCAAAGGAGTGTTACCATGCTGCACAGAAATCCCCTGCTTGAAGAAAATCCGGACGGAAAGAAATTCATCACCGCGGGCGAAATCATGCTTCGGCTGACGCCCCCCAACTATGAGAAAATCCGCATGGCCAGCTCCTTTGAGGCCAGCTATGGCGGGAGCGAGGCCAACATCGCCCTGGCCCTAGCCAACCTGGGGGTGGACAGCACCTTTTTTTCCGTGGTCCCCAACAACAGCCTGGGTAAAAGCGCCGTGCGCATGCTGCGCTCCAACGATGTGCACTGCACGCCCATGATTCTCTCCACGCCCCAGGAAACGCCCTCCCACCGCCTGGGCACCTACTATCTGGAAAACGGCTACGGTATCCGCGCCAGCAAGGTCATCTATGACCGCAAGCATTCCGCCTTTGCGGAGTATGACTACGCAAAACTGGACCTGGACGCCCTGCTGGCCGATTTCGACTGGCTGCACCTAAGCGGTATCACCCCCGCCCTGGCGCCCACCTGCCGGGAGCTGGTCATGCGCCTGCTCAAGGCAGCCCAGAGCCGCGGGCTTACCGTGAGCTTTGACGGGAACTTCCGTTCCTCCCTGTGGAGCTGGGAAGAGGCGCGGGATTTCTGCACCGAATGCCTGCCCTATGTGAACATTCTGCTGGGCATTGAGCCATACCACCTGTGGCGGGACGAGGAGGACCATACCAAGGGCGACTGGAAAGACGGCGTGCCCATGCAGCCCAGCTACGAACAGCAGGACGAAATTTTCCAGGCGTTCATCCGCCGCTACCCCAACCTGCGCTGTATTGCCCGGCATGTGCGCTATGTCCATTCCGGCAGCGAGAACAGCCTGAAAGCCTTTATGTGGTATGACGGGCACACCTTTGAAAGCCGGATGTACACCTTCACCATCCTGGACCGGGTAGGCGGCGGCGACGCCTTCGCCAGCGGCCTGATTTACGCCATGCTACATGGCTACCGGCCCATGGACATGCTCAACTTTGCCGTGGCCTCCAGCGTTATCAAGCATACCATCCATGGCGACGCCAACATCACCGACGACGTGCAGGGCATTCGCAATCTCATGAACGTGAATTACGATATCCGGCGCTAACCTGCCCCGCCGGCAAAGCCGGCGGATAGGAATGGAAGTTGGAGGGGCTACGGCCCCTCCAACACCTTCCTGGGGTTTTTGACAGTCTGAGTATCTTCTTTCATACCCTACCCCTTAAAATTTTCCCTTATTAAAAAGCCTGAAACGGCTGTCAGGCTTTCAAAATCTTTATATGGGTTGTTACTTGATTATTTCCAACATGGCGGCAATGTCCTCGGTTGCCATTGTCGCTTTTGACTTTTCAATTAGAATGTTGCCTCCGGTCATTATGTAGGATGGCATCACTCTAATACCTTTATAATAGATTTCGGTAGTGCGCAATTTATAGGTAGAAATGGCAGGTATGACATTTTTCTTTGTTGTTTTTTTCGTAATTATGTTAAAGGCTTTTTTCGCCACATCCCCCATAAGCATAATAACCTTTAGGTTAGGGAATAAAGAAAGTTCCGATTCTAAATAGGGCAAACTATTTTCAATGCTATTTTTTTCAATAACATATGCTGTCTTTGGAGTTTTTACAGCATTTGTGATATAGATCCCCATTTGCAATATGTCTTGTATAGACTGAACCTCTGCTCCCGCCCCTTGAAAAAGAGGAATCGTTGTTTTCAGATAATCAGCGTCAGGGGCGCCATAAAAATCCTGTGAAGCGTCAGAGGGCACAACCTCATTGATCATCATTGCCTTAATCATAAGGGGATCTACTTCAATGTTGTTTAGATATATACTGCCATTTTTGCCTACCTTCGCTTCAAGTTCTTTTCGTATATTCATATCTTTCTTCTCCTTTATGACGCTTTCTTGCCGCTTCATGTTTTGCTTTCAATGCTTGACGGATAGATTTGGGCCAAACGATGGTTACTTTGTCTCCGAATGACATGCACATGAAAAAGATGCCTTTTGCAGCAGCTTGAGACGGAAGGGCCGAAGTCCCTCCGGCGCCTCCCAGACCTTTTCCGGTAGCCTGCACCCCCCGCCGTCCATGGGCGCGGGGGATTATTTGCGTTCCAGCAGGCGAGCCAGCGGTCCACGGCGGACGCTGATGGCCTTGGCCGGGCACATTTCCTGGCAGCAGTAACAACGGATGCATTTGCGGTAGTCGTACCGGGCTTTCCGGCCGTTGCCCGCATGCACGGCTTTGCCGGGCACGGGGCAGGCCTCCTGGCATATGCCGCACGCCACGCAGCGCCGGCGGTCCACCCAGGGCCGGCTTTGCGCCATGGGCAGCATCCGCAGCGCCTTGCCGGCCAGTCTCCCCGCCTCCGGGGAACGCTCCACATCAAAGTCGGGGCGTCCATATGCCTGCGCCGCCTGCGCCACGGTGATTTCGCCTTCCGGCGTCAGCACGCGAATCTGCTCCGCCGCCATGACCCCAAGCCCCGCCTCCTGCCCCGCAACGCAGGTGGGCACCGCGGCAGGGTCCAGATAGACCAGGGCTGCAAACACGCTGTCCAGCGCCACAGGGTCCGCTGAAAACAGCAGCACGTTCATGGGCGTGGGATTTCCCGAGGAAGGGCCGTTTCCCTCCATGGCCACGATGCCGTCCAGTATATGCAGCCGCGGCTTGACGCACAGGTTCAAATCCACCAGCATTTCCGCAAAGACTCGCCGGGTGGGAAAGCTGGCGTGCCCCGCCGCCTTGTGCACGCCGCACACACAGCCGTAAAGGTTCTTTACCGCGCCGGTAATCCGCTCCAGGGCGTGGGTTTTCATCTTGGGCAGATTGAGCACCGCGTCCGCCTGACGCACCCCGCGGCACAGATAGAAGCTGCGCGCCCGCCTGCCCTGGGGAAAGGGCGCGGTCTGCCCTGCGTCAAAGTCCGCGTACGCCACGCCGTAGCGCTCCGCCATGGCGCTGATGCCGCCGGAGCTGGCCGCCTTGGCGGGCGTGACGCCGGGGTTGCCGGGGCTGTCCCCATAGGTCAGGCGTTCCATGCCCGCCTCCCGCAACAGCCGCGCCGCCGCGCCGAATACCGCCGGGTGGGTGGTCACCGCGCGCTCCGGCGTGGCCTTTCCCAAAAGATTGGGCTTGAGCAGCACGCGCTCCCCGGGGCGGAAAAACCGCTCCACGCCTCCCAGCAGGCGAACGCCCTCCCGCACCGCCTCATAGACTTTTTCTTCCTCATAACCCTGGCAGGGCACCAGCGCTACCTCAGCCATGCTTGCAGACCTCCTCCTACCGCTCGTCGGCCATCATTGTAACAGATAGCGCCGGTTTTGGAAAGCCGTCGTCCATGCGGGACCGCTATTTGCGCGGCTTTCCCCAAAGCGTATGATACCGCAGCTCCTGGCATCCATTTGTTGAACGCCGCGGAAGGGTACGCTTTCAAGCTCCTGTATGAAATGCCTGTATGGCAGCCCTAACGGACGCAAAAAAGCGTCCCGATTTGAGATTCATATTGCGGCAATACATTGGTAGGACCGAAACGTGTCCAGCCGGCGTGTCGAAAAAGTGGGTAAACCCACTTCTTCGAGGAGGCAACATCGGCCAACCAGAGGCCGTCCAAAGTTGTAAGGAATTGATTTTGTAAGCAAAATCAATGACCCGCAAAGCCGGCGGAGCCGGCTTACACGAAAGGAAATCGGAGAGGCTACGGCCCCTCCGACACCTCCCCGGGGTTTTGGGGACACTCTGGTCGCTTCTTTAGAAGCGTCTTCAGCAGCGTATCCTTCAAAAAGCCGGCGCCTTATTCCGTTCGGATGGAAATCGTCGAGCCCCGCAGGGTCTTCGACACCACAAGCTGTTTTTCGATGCGTTCTTCCAAATCATGGACATGGGAAATAATGCCCACGAGACGTTTTCCGCCGGCAAGCTCCTGAAGAACCTGCAGCGAATTGCGCAGGGCGTTTTCATCCAGCGTGCCAAAGCCTTCGTCAATGAACATGGATTCCAGGCGGACGGCGCCGCTCTGACCCTGGACAACATCCGAAAGTCCCAGGGCAAGGGCCAGGCTGGCCAGGAAGGATTCGCCGCCGGAAAGCGTGGATACGTCGCGCCACTGACCCGTGCCTCTGTCCAGCACATCCAGGTCCAGGCCGCTCTGATGGACGCGGTCCGCGGCTTCTTCCTTGCAGCGCAGGATAAACATGCCTTCTGTCAGGCGCGTCAGGCGCTTATTGGCTGCCGCAACTACCTGCTTGAAATAATACTGCTGCACATAGGCTTCAAACGTCAGCTTCGCCCTACGGGTACCGCCGGTTTTGCCGGAGCAGCAATCATAAAGCTCCCGGATAACCGCCCAGCGCTCCTGCCGGCGTTTGCGTTGGCGGCAGGCGTCCTGGATTTCCTTGAGAGCGTTTTCATGCTGGTAAACCTTCCGCTCAGCCCGCTTTTGCTCTTCGTCTGCCTGCCGGTACGCCTGATGCAACACGCCCATCCGGCTTTCCAACGCGGCAAGATCCACGGGCGTTTTTCCCGCAAGGGCCTGATTCAACCGCGCGATCTGATCGCTCAGAGATTGCTTTTGCGCGTCGTGCTGGCGGATGCGTTCTTCCAGCCGCGCGATTTCCGCATCCGGCCTTACCGACAGCTCAAATTCCCGGACGCTGGCAAACCCCTGCGCCGCCAACTCCGCTGCAAACCGCCGCTGCCGCTCCGCCAGCTCCTGTTCCGTTTTCTCCTTCTGCTCGCAAAGGCTTTGCAGGCTTCCCCGGCTTTTCTCCAGCTGGCCCGTCAGTTCCCGATGTTCCCTGCGGGCTGCTTCCAGGGCGTCCCGATACTGCTGCGCCTGCGCTTCCATGGCCGACGCTTTTTCGGTAAGCGAGGTTTCCGTATCGTCCGCGCGCAGCTGCAGCAGGGCCAGCCGCTCCTCTGCCGCGCTGATTTGGGCACGGGCAGCCGTCAGCCGGGACTCGTCATCGTGCAGGGCCTTTTCGGCATCCCGCCGGGTCTTTTCGGCTCTCTCCAGCATTTCCCGGGTGACGGCCGTATGGGTAAGCATGGCGGGACGCGGATGCTCGGTAGCGCCGCATACCGGGCAAGGCTTGCCCGGCTCCAGCGCCGCTGCCAGCAGGCCCGCCTGATTCAGAAAATAGCTTTCCTTGGCCGCGGTATAGGCTTCATCCGCCTGCCGGCTCTGGGCTGTCAGCGTCATCAGGCGCGTTTGAAGGGTCTTTTCCTCCTGCTTTTTCCTGTGCAGCTCCTTCACGCCGGGAAGCGCGTCCCGGAGGCGGTGGGCCTGTTCCAGCAGCGCGTTTGCCTCGCCCTGACGGCTTTCCGCCTCATTCATCTGTCGCTCCGCAACCGGAATCTTGGCCTGGGCTTCCGCCTGGGTTTGCTGCGCTTTCCGGAGGTCCTGGCACAGGCTGTGCAGCCGCTCCTCCGCGCTTTTTACCAGCGCCTTCGCCGGACGAAGCTGCTGCGCCTTTTTGGCCTGCGCAAGCTGCCGCTGAAGCTCGTCCACCTCGCTTTGATGCGCCAGCAACGCCGCCAAGCCGTCGCTGCATTTACGATGGTCGTCAAACTGCCTGTTCAGCGCTTTGCCCTGCTCCTGTTGCCCCGTTACCTTCAGCCGCTGCTGATCGATATCGTTTTTCCTTTCCTGCGCCTGCAATTTCTTCTGATTTTCTTGCTGGATCATCCGCTTCAGGACATCCAGCAGCGCCTCGGCATACTTGGGGGCGCTGCAATACTGTTGCAGCAATTCCCTTTCCGCAAAATCCTCATCCGGCTGAATCCCATGACAGGCATGGGCGATTTTGTCGTCCAGCTGTTGACGCTCCCTGTCGCAGGCGCCGTTCATCTCCTTCAGCCGCAGGCTAACGGCTTCATAGAGCCCAGTGTTGAACAGTTTCTGGAACAACGCCTTGCGGACGTCGGACGAGGCGTTCAATATTTTCAGGAAATCCCCCTGCGCAATCATCACCGTCTGGGCGAACTGATCCTGGGTCAGGCCCAGCAATGCCTGCACGCGCGTCCGGACTTCCTGCAGGTTGCCGCAATATTCCTGCGTTTCCAGGCAGGTCATTTCCGCTTTGGACGGCTGCGTGGTGAAGCCATCGCCCGCGCGGGTAGGCCGCACATATTCGGGATTTCGCCGTATTTTCCAGGTCTGCCCCTTGTGGGTAAAGAGGAACTCCACATAGGTTTCATTCTTGGGGGAAGCATAATCGGAACGGAAGGATTTGCTCTTGCGGCGCTCCTTGCCGCCGGAGGCTTCGCCGTACAGCGCAAAGCTGATGGCGTCAAAAATGGTGGTTTTACCCGCGCCGGTATCGCCTGCGATCAGGAAAAGGCCCGTTTCGCCCAGCAGGCTGAAATCAATTTCCGTAACCCCGGCGTAGGGGCCGAAGGCCGACAAAACGAGCTTAACGGGCTTCATTGGGCTGCTCCTCCAGTTCTTGAATGACTTGATGCAACACCCACATGTGCATTTCGCCGGGCAGCTGGTCATTGTTCTGCAACCGGTAAAAATCGCTGAACAGCTCCTCAACCGATTTGTTTTCCATCGCTTGCGCGGCTTTGACGTCCAGATCAGCTTTTGTCTTTGAATTGACCACCGAAAACTTCAGCATATTGGGAAAGTTCACGCTCAGGGAAACCTTGGCGTCGGGGGGCGGAAGCTCGTCGTGAATGGTAATCCATACATAGTCTTCCGAATAGGGCATTCGCATGATCTCCTCCAGCTTTCCCTCGATCAGCCGCACGTCGCGCAAGGGATGCAGCGGGACGGTCCGCACCTCAACCGCGCCCTTTTCATACAGGTCCACAATGGTCGCGGACTTCTGATGCCGCGCCTCGGAAAACGAGTATTTCAGCGGCGATCCGGCGTAGCGCAGCGTATCCCGAAGGACTTTCTGCGGCTTGTGGATATGGCCCAGCGCCACGTAATCCAGCCCGTCAAAGACAGCCGCGTCGATATGCTCCAGCGTGCCCACGGACCATTCCTCCGAGTCGCAGACCTCACAGCCGAGGAGAAACTGATGGCAGAGCAGCAGGTTCCTCTTGGAGAAATCCAAACAGGCGTGGCGCAGCACAGCGCAAACCGCATCCTGATAGGAGGAGATTTTTTCCTCCGGCAGCGCGCGTTTCACCTGCGCAGGCCGCAAAAAAGGCATCATCCATAGGTTCAGCTCGCCATAGGCATCCCGCAGGGTGACATGCTGCAATTCCCCGTTAAAGGCTTCCGTTACATACACGCCGGAGCTTTTGACAAGGGAAGCAAAGTAGGACAGCCGCAGCGCAGAATCGTGATTGCCGCTGATGACAAAAACCTTTTTTCCGGCCTCCGCCAGTTGGGAAACAAAGCCGTCAAAAAGCGCCATGGCCTCCGCCTGCGGGGAGGCGCGCTGATACACGTCCCCCGCAATCAAAACCGCGTCCACCCTGTATTCGCTTGCAATGTGCAAAACCTGCTGCAGCACAGCCTCCTGGTCCTCCAGCAGGGAAAGATCGTTCATTTGCTTTCCCAGGTGCAGATCCGCAATATGAAGAAACCGCATGGCCTCATCCTTCTCTGTCTTTTACCGCCGTGCATCCGCGGAGGTTTTCGGGGAACCCGTCGGCCAGCTTGCGCCGCTGCGCCTGCATGGACCGGTCCCGCGCCTGTGCCGCCGGCCGCAGCCTTCGCATGTTTTTCCGTTGCTTTTACGAAAGCGCAGCCAGACCGGAGCGCGGGATATCACTCTTTTTCCGGATGCTGCGCCTCCCGGATGAGCCGAGCGGCTTCCCCTGCAGCCAGGGCTACCGCCTCCGCGGTGGGAAGCCGCTCGCACCCCGCCACCGTGACCTGACAGCGGGATACGGGAATCAGCACCTTGTGCGCGGGGCTGCGGCCAATGGCGCAGGCCATGCGCTCGGTGATTTCTCCCAGCAGCGCGTCGCAAAGCACAATACCTATGGGCCCCAGAATCAGATCCGCCCGGGCCGCGTTGACTACCACGGCGTTCTCGCCGGTGGCGCCCTGATCGGCGCCCGCCCGAAGCATGGCGGCGGTAGCCAGCGCGTTGGCGCCTACGGCAAGCAGGGGCTGACCGGGACAGAGCTGCTTCAGGTGCTCCACCAGGGCTTTCCCCATGCCGCCTCCCTGGCCGTCCACAATCATGACCCGCATGCTTCCTCCAGCGCGGCCTTGGCCAGCAGGAAGGCGCCGGTCACGCCGCTATTCACCCCCAGGCCGGGAGCCACAATATAGTCTTCCAATCCGCCGTCTACCACGGGATGCTGCACGTAGCCACCCAGCAACGCCACGGTTTTTTTCCGAATCATGGGGAACAGGTGCGCCTGCTGCATCACGCCGCCGCCCAGGATGATCTTTTCCGGCGAAAAAGCCAGCATGGCGTTAACGCACATTTGCGCAAGATACGCCGCTTCCAGCTCCCAGGCCGGATGCTCCGGCGGCAGCTCCACCGCAGGGCGTCCCCAGCGTTTCTGTATGGCGGGACCTGCGGCCAAGCCTTCCAGGCAGCCTTTATGGTAGGGACACACGCCTTCGGGCATGGGGTCCTCCGGCGCAACGCGCATCAGCTGATGTCCAAACTCCGGATGCACCAGTCCATGCACAGGCTTGCCATCCAGCACCACCCCGCCGCCGATGCCCGTTCCCACGGTGACGTAGACGCAACTGCCCAGCCCGCGGGCCGCCCCCAACGCCTGCTCGGCAATGGCCGCGCCGTTTACGTCTGTATCCAGCTTGACCGGCACGCCCAGCGCATCCCGGAACGCCCCCACAATGGGATAATTCCGCCAGGGCAGCTTGGGGGTAGAGGTAATATAGCCATACGTGGGCGATTCCGGACGCAGATCCAGCGGGCCGAAGCAGCCGATGCCCAGCGCCGCAATGTTGCGTGTATGGAAAAACTCAATCATCCAGGGCATGGTTTCCTCAGGGGTCAGGGTGGGCATGCTCACCCGCTCCAGCATGTTGCCATCCTCATCCATCAGGCTGAGCACCATTTTGGTGCCGCCCGCTTCCAGCGCGCCAAAGTATGTCATAGCGTATCTCCTTTGTCTATCATGGAATTTTGTCTTTATTGTAACGGTTTGATACGCGGTTGTAAAGGGGCGCGGCGACCCGTTGGCCGCATCCGGTCAGAATTTTTCTCAAATGCAACAGAACGGCAGGAAACGGCCGCCGCACGTCGAATGTTTATCATACGTTGGGAAAGTCTTCGGACGTTCCCGGCTGGAAAACCAAAATCCTTGAGAAAGGATGTGGGTTCCATGGCCCATAGGAGAAGCGCGGCAACCTGAAGTATGCAACCAGGTTAGCCGCGTTTTGCGTTTCCCCGGTTGCTGAATATTTTGCATAAGGAGAACAACATCTATGAAGCTAACGCTTACCGCTAAAAACATGACCGTTACCCCCGGCATCACCGCCCGCGTGGAAAAGAAAACCAGCCGCATGAGCCGTTACCTGCGCGCCGACACAGAAATGCAGATTCGCATGCGCAAGGAAAAAAACGGAATGCGTACCGTAGAAATCACCGTCCCCATGGGTAATAACGTTATTCTCCGCTCCGAAGCCGCCACGGACAACAACCTGTTCATGGCCATCGACGAAGCCCTGGCCAAGATGGAACGCCAGATCCACCGCCACCGCACCAAGCTGAGCAAGCGCCTGCGCGAGGACGCCTTCGCCACCGCCGAACCCGAATTTATCGAGGAAGCCGACGCCGTGGAGGAGGACGCCCCCAAGATTGTCCGCCGCAAGCAGTTCCCCGTGCGGCCCATGTCCCTGGAGGACGCTATTTTGCAGATGGAGCTGCTGGGTCACAGCTTCTTCGTCTTTGTGGATATTGAAACCGAGCGCACCAACGTTATCTATTTGCGCAAGGACGGCACCCTGGGATTGATGGAGCCGGAGGCTTGACGCGCTCCAATAGGTCGAGGACGCGGCTTCGTTCCATGAGAAGCCGCGCAACGTTGTGAAAAATTGATTTTGCTTGCAAAGTCAATTCCTTACAGACAGCTTTGGCCAGCCTCCGGCTGACCGAAGTTGTTTCCTCGAAAAAGTGGCGGAAGCCACTTTTTCGATACACTAAGGCGCGCTGCAGGAGAATCTGCAGCGCGCCCTTTTGTTGCCATGTGAAAAAGCATCGGTCCAGACAAGCGCGACGTGCGGGCGCAGCATGAAAAGCAGGACGCAAGAAGCATCGCTCTTTGTCCTCGAAACTGCGCACGGCCCGCTCCGCGGAATTGCTCGCCTCGTCCTTGCGTCGTGCTACCTCTGCGGCACGCTCAAGCCGCATCAGTCAAAAAGCGTAGTATTCCGGTCTTTTTCCGTCAACACCCGGTAGACGCCGTCCCCCGGGGTGCTGACCCGGATACATCCATCCAACAAGGTATGATACATCTGCTGGCCGTCCTTGGCCAGCTTTTTTGCGATGTTCAAATCCTCAATGGTATCGCTGGTAATGATGGAAATCTGCGGGCTTACAGCATTGCGCCACGCCAGGGAGGAGGAAGTATTGGAGCCGTGATGGTTGGCCTTCATGACGTCGCAGTCCAGAGCCTCGCCCCAGCGCTCCGCCACTTCCCGCTCGGCGCCCGCATACAGGTCGCCCGCCAGCAGCACCGTGGACTCCCCGTAGGTAAACTTCAACGCCAGCGACTGATTATTGATGAACTGCGTAGCGCCCTCGGGGTAACGGTCAGGATATACAATCTCCCCCGGCGGGTTGAACACGTCCACGGTAACCTCCGCTCCGAAGGAGAAGCTATCGCCCTCCTGCAGCACAATGGGTTCCACGCCTTTTTCCTCCATGGCCGCCAGAAAATTCCGGTAGTAGGAGGAAGCCTCATAGGTCAGGGCGCTGGTGTAGATCTCTCCCACCTCGTAGCGGGACAGCAGCGTGGGAAAGCCGCCGATGTGATCAATGTGCGGATGGGAAGCCACCAGGTAATCAATGCGCGTCACACTCATGGCGTCCAGCGCAGCCGTCACGTAGTCCACCGCCTGGGGATGTCCGGCGTCCAACACCATGATTTTCCCGTCAGGAGAGGTGAGGATCATGGCATCCCCGGGCTTATCATCGGCCACCTGAGGCCCCAGCCACAGGAAGCGCACGGTCAACTGGCCGCTGTCGCCCTGGACATCAAAGACCTCTCCATAGCGATCGCCCTCACCCAGGGCGTGGACGCACAGCATCAGCAGCGCCAGGGTCAGGGTAAGCGCGCGCCTGAACATGGGGTGAGTCCCTCCTTTGGCTTACTTCATGGCCGCCTTGCTCATGCCGGTCATGATGTACTTCTGCAGCACCAGGAACAGCAGCACAATGGGGATAATGGCCATCACCGCGCCGGCCATGATTTCATTGTAGTTGGAAACCTCCTGCCCGGCGAAGGTGTTTTTCAGCTGCTGCACGCCTACGGCGATGGTGCGGCTGGCCTCGGTCTTGGTGACCATCTTGGGCCAGAAGTAGCTGTTCCAGCCGTTGATGAAGGAGATGATGCTCACGGTGATCAGCGTGGGCTTGCACATGGGGCAAAGCACGTGGAAAATGGTGCCGATGCGGCCCATGCCGTCCACCCGTCCGGCCTCGATGTAGCTGTTGTCCACGGCCATGAAGTTCTGCCGGAGCATGAAGATGAAATACGCGCTGATGAGATTGGGCAGGATGATGCCCAGGTAGGTGTCGATGGAGTTCAGCCGGGCAATGAGTACGTAGATGGGCACGAAGGTCACCTGAATGGGCACCATCAGCGCGCCCAGCACCAGCATGAACAGCACGTTCTTGCCCTTGAATTCGCCTTTGGAGAAGCCGTAGGCCGCCATGACGCCGATGGTCAACTCCCCGGCCATGATGCACAGGGTGGTCACCAGGGTATTGACCAGGTAGCGCAGGAAGGGCGCACGGTTAAGTACGTTGGGATAATTCTGCCAGATGAACTCCTGGGGCCATAGGGTGGGAACCGGGGAGAGCAGCTCCGTGCTGGTCTTGAAGGAGGAAATAATCATCCAGTAGATGGGGAAGAGCATAATCAGCGTCACAAAAATGGCCGCCGCATACTGCCCCACCTTGCGGTAAATCCCATGGGCAATCCGCAGGGAATCGTCCGCGTGGACAATGGGAGACACAAAGCGCATGTACAGCAGGCAGACAAAGGCTACCACTACCAGGATCAGCGCCAGCGTGCCAAAGACGCCGTAGCTCTGGGCCAGCAGGTTCAGATCCTGCTTGAAGTTATACTCCACAAAGTCGGGGAGCAGCCGGGCTTCCTCCAGGGTGGCGGGCACGGGGCCATCCCCCGCCGCCAGCACCGCGTGGGCATGGAAGGTGGCGTTGTAGGAGATAAGGCCAATCCCCCACAGGATGCCCAGCACCAGCGCCAGGATCAGCATCCCCACCACCAGGTCGAAAAAGCCGCTCTGGCGCATTACATGGAGGTAGCCGCCCGCGGGCTTGCCGGCCTTGCGCAGGTTCTGAATTCCCTCCTGCCACATGATGCAGGCCGCCACCACGGGCAGCAGGATGCCGCCGCCCAGCAGGGCCCAGCGGACGCCCATTTCCCAGGCAAAGGGAATGGACAGGAAGGCCAACAGCAGGAGCGCCATGCCCGCCAGCGTCAGCCCAATTCCGAACTTTTTCTTGGCATTCAGCATCGAATCGCTCCTTTCTTAAGCATCGTAGTTGACGTTCTTGTTGGAGAAGCGCATGGTGGCCACGGTGCACACCAGCAGAATCACGAAGAACACCAGGGACACCGCCGCGCCGCGGGCGGTGCGGAAATCCTTGAAGGTAAGGTTGTAGATCCACTGCACCATCACGTTGGTGGCCGTGCCGGGTCCGCCGCCGGTCATCACGTCCACGCTCTGGAATACCTTCATGCTGGCGATGAACGTGGTCACAAACAGGAACAGGCTGGTGGGCGCCAGCAGCGGCACGGTGATGTAGCGGAAGCGCTGCACGCCGTCCGCGCCGTCAATAACCGCCGCCTCGTAGTAGTCCTGGGGGATGCCCTTCATGGCGGAGAGGTAGATCATCATGGCATAGCCCACCACGCGCCAGGCGGTGAGGAACAGAATGCCCGTCAGCGCCGTGGCGGAATCAATGAGCCAGTGCGGGCCGGTAATGCCGAACAGGGACAGGGTATAGTTCAGGATACCCTCGCTCTGGCTGGCGCCGGTGGCCGCGGGGCTGTAGA
This sequence comes from uncultured Oscillospiraceae bacterium, assembly GCA_964540735.1. Classification (GTDB taxonomy): domain Bacteria; phylum Bacillota; class Clostridia; order Christensenellales; family Aristaeellaceae; genus Egerieenecus. Next base: position 11,575 of record CAZINY010000039.1, on the reverse strand, counting down.
GAATCCACATGAACACCACCGCGCTGGTGGATACGGCGATATACTTGGGCATGAACGCGATGGAACGCATGACGTTGAAGCTGCGGCTCATGCGGTTGAACAAAAGCGCCAGCAGCATGCCGCCCACCAGGGTGATCATAACCTCCCAGAAGGTATAGATGCCGGTGATCCGCAGGGATTCCCAGAAGTACCGGGAGCCGGACTGGTTGAACAGCCAGTTGTAGTTGTCCCAGCCCACAAATTCCTGCTTGCCCGTGGTCAGGATGCCCATGTCCGTAAAGGAGATGCGCACCAGGTCGATGACCGGATAGTACACAAACAGCAGGAAGAACAGCAGCGCGGGCTCCACGCAGAACAGGTCCTTCATGCGCTGAATCAGCAGCATCACGCCGTTGAAGAGCATGATGACGCCCACCAGCAGCAGGATGATGGCGATGTTCATCAGCGTGCTCATGGGCGCGATGGGAACGTTGCCCTTGCTGGACAGGTAGAAGGTGCCCGCCTCTGGGACTTCAAAGGTGAGGGGCGTCAGGGCGCCCTCCGCCGAAGCCGGCGCCATGGCGGTGGAAACCTCCGCGCCGTTGCGGGTATTGTACAGCACCAGCTGCCGCTCCTGATCCGCCAGGGAGGACAGGGCGTATACCGTCAGGGTGCCCGGCGCTTCCACCGTGAGCTTCAGGCTGCGGTACTTGCTGGAGCCCGCCCCCCGCAGTTTCACGCTCTGGGTGAATTCCATGCCGTTATCCAGGGTAACGGGGGTTTCCTCGGCAATGACCAGGTTCTTGTAGTCCTTGGTGCCGGGGAATTGCAGGCCCTCGCCCTTGAGGGAGCCTTTGTCCTCGCCCAGCTCAAAGTCCTGGGCGCTGATGGCGCCGCTCTCCTCCCCGGCGGCATAGGTGGCGTAGAACACGCGCACGCCGCTGTCCTCGCCGTACAGATCAAAAGCACCGGTCACCGCGGTGCCGGCGCTCTGCGCCGCCTCCCGGGCGGCATACACCTGATCGGAAAGCCAGCTCAGGCTGCTCAGCTGCAAATCTCCGGCCAGATAGCCGAACAGTCCCACAGCAAACACCAGCACACCCAATACGATCAGCAGAACGCCCACGGCGCGCTGTCGTGAGGATATGAGCTGCCTTTCCCTCAGTTTTTCCTTGTGCTTCCAGGAAAGCCCGACCATCTCTGTTTTCACATTACCAACCTCATTCGCTTTTGGCATGGGAGGGAAAGCTAGCGCTTTCCCTCCCGGCCATGAAATTCTCTATGGGGTCATGCGTTCGCCTCAGGCCGAAAGGAGGCCATGGGGCAGGCTTTGCAAAGGGTTACTGGTCATCCAGGGTCTCCTGGATTTCCACCGCCAGAGCGTCCAGGGTTTCCTGGATGGGCGCGCCCTCGTTGAAGATCTGTGCCAGGGCATGCCGCCACAGGTTCGCGCAGGCGTCGTAGGCGGGGTTCTGGTTGCGGGGGTTGATCCAGCTGCTCATGGACACGACGTCGGCCATGGCGGGCTTGCGGGAGAGGTACTCCTCGTATTCAGGGGTGCCCTGCACGCTGGCGCGGGTGGGGAAGTAGCCGGTCTTGTCGGCCCAGTACAGGTTGATTTCCGGGCTGGTCATGAACATCATGAACTGCCAGGCGGCATTCTTTTCCGCCTGAGAGGCCGCGGCGGGGATCAAAATGGCAGAACCGCCCACTTCGCTCTTGAAGGACTCGCCGTCGCTGCCGCCGGGCAGCCAGGCCATGCCCACTTCAAAGGGATCGGCGGAAGCGGCTACGTTGGTCAGGTAGGTATCATACATGGAAGAGGTGTGGAACACGCTGAAAGCTCCGCCGTCCCAGAACAGCTGCCGCATGTTGGTAGAGGCATTGGTGCCATAGGCATAGTAGGCGTAGCCCTTGTCAATCCACTCCTTGATCTTGGTGGTGATTTCCACGCTCTTGGCGCTGTTCACGTCGGTGGTACCATCGGCGGTAACCGTTTCCACGCCGTTGTTCTTGTAGAGCATCTCATAGTACCAGTAATCCCAGCCGCCGAACACGGTGCCGTAGCGCTTGGTGGTGCCGTCCTCGTTGAAGATGGTGGCCTTCTCCAAGAAGGCGTCCATCTCGTCGAAGGTCTTGGGCATGGTGATGCCTTCCTCCTCCGCGACGGTCTTGTTGTAGTACATTACCTGGGTGGAGATCAGGTAAGGCAGGCAGATCTGCTCGTCCTCATAGCTGGTGGAGGCGATCAGGCCCTCGCCGAAGTCTTCCAGATCGTAGTCAAAGGCGTCGATGTAGGGGTCCAGCACCTCGCACAGGCCGTCCTTGCCATAGCTGGCGGGATAGGAGGTGTTGCAGGTAACCAGGGCGGGCACGGTGCCGGTGCCGGCGGCCGCCGCGGCGATGAACTGGGTGTTGATTTCGTCGTAGCTGCCAATGTACACGGGCTCCACGGTAATGCCCATCTCATTCTCGGAGTTGAACTTGTCCACCATGTAGTTCAGGTATTCCGTAAGTTGATCCTCATGAGCGTGCCACCAGGTAATGGTGATGGGCTCCGTCACGTCAAACTCCGTGGCCGCCAGGGAAGCGGTCATCGGTATGAGCATAAGCGCGGCCAGAACCAGGGCAAGCAGTCTTTTCATAGGGGTACCTCCCTTTCTTGAAATATAAATATTTGATGGATGCGCAACCTCCTTGCGCCTCCAAAAAACCGACGTTTTTCCAAATACTTCTCAAGGCACAACAAGCTAATTCCATGATACGGCATGTACCAGTTTTTGTCAATACATAGTTGGAAATTCTGACAGAAATTTTACCAGAACAAACATAATTTTTGATTTTTGTAAAGTCGGAAAGACTGCGGCGCTTTTTCCGCTCCGCGAGTAAAAGCGCCGGACACAAAAACGCCGGAGGGGCTACTGCCCCTCCGGCTCAGCGTGTCGAAAAAGTGGCTTCCGTCACTTTTTCGAGGAGGTAACTTCGGACGGCCGCGTCTTAATAATTTTCCGCGTGGATTTCAAAGTAGCTCTGAGGATGGTTGCAGGTGGGGCAAACCTCGGGCGCCTTGGTGCCCACGACGATATGGCCGCAGTTGCGGCACTCCCATATTTTGACCTCGCTCCTGGCGAAAACCTCCATGGCTTCCACATTGGCCAGCAGCTTACGGTAGCGCTCCTCATGGTGCTTTTCAATGGCGGCTACCAGGCGGAACTTCTTCGCCAGCTCCGGGAAACCCTCGGCCTCGGCGGTTTTTGCAAAGCCGTCGTACATGTCGGTCCACTCGTAGTTCTCGCCCTCGGCGGCATGGAGCAGGTTTTGCGCGGTATCGCCGATGCCCTTGAGCTCCTTGAACCACATTTTCGCATGTTCCTTCTCGTTATCGGCGGTTTTGAGGAACAGGGCGGCAATCTGCTCGTAGCCTTCCTTCTTGGCGACGGAGGCAAAATAGGTATACTTGTTGCGCGCCTGGGACTCTCCCGCAAAAGCGGCTTCCAGGTTCTTCTCGGTTTGGGTGCCGGCGTAGGGATTGGCGGGGGCCGCCTCCTGAATCTTTTCAAAAGCGCTGGCGGGTTGCTTGCATACGGGGCAGGTAAAATCCGGCGTCATGGGGCCTTCATGAATATAACCGCAAACCTTGCATTTCCACTTTTCCATTTGATTCGTCTCCTTCTGTTTGTTATGGTTGCCTGCGTCGTTATCAGGCAGCAGTTCAAGCAGTTGCCCGGCCGCGCCGGCGGGGAAATCCGCGCTGGGCGGATTGTCCCGCAGTTCCCGCAGCAGGGCGTGGGCGTTGCCGCTCTGGGGCAGCATATAGCCCGCCTCCCGCAAGAGGTCCTCGGCCACAAGGCGGCTGGACTTGGCCAGTCCCCTGGCCAGCCGCCGGAGTCCGTCCCCTTCCGCAGCCTGCGACAGCCGCAGCGCGGCCTTCTCCAGCTCCGCCTTGCTGTGCGCCAGGGCCATAGCCGAAGCCGTTACGCTTTCCGTTTTTTTCTGCTGGGGCGGGTAGTCCAGGGGAACCATGCTGATGGCTTTGCTGGGGCAAGCGTCAGCGCACAGGCCGCATCCGGTACACTTGTCCATGTCGATGACGCTGTTCTCCGTGTCCGTAGCGCCCACGGGGCAGACGTACAGGCACAGGCAATCCTTGGTACACAGGCGGAGATTCCGCACGGCGATCTTCTTCATGCCTTACGCCCTCCCTTCGACCTTCTCGAACTTCCAGTCCGGCACCTTGCACACGGGGCAAAGCGCCGGCGGGGTCTTCCCCACGTAGAGGAAACCGCATACCGTGCAGACCCAAACCTCGTTGCCCTCCAGGAAACGCTCGCCTTCCGCTTCGTAGCGTTCCAGCAGGGATTGCGCCATGCGGGTCACCTTTTCGCCCCACACCCGGACGCGTTGCGCGCCCCGATCCCCCGCCTCCGCCGCCCGCGCCTGCAACGCGGGGTACCGCTCCGCCAGATCGCTTTCCAGCAGCTGCGCCAGGAGCTGCCGGCTGGCTGCGTCCGGCTCGGGGGTTATGGCGGTAAAGTAGTCCGCAATCTCCATCATCAGGGCCTGTTCCTTCGCCTTGTACTGCTTCTCGCACCCGCGGGCCAGGTTGGAGAAAATCGCCGCTAGCACGCCCGGGGTGAGTTTCAATGCGTCGGGATCCACGGGCGCGGGTTTTCCGGCTTGCGCAGCGCCTTCTTGCACGGTTTCGGGGACAAACGCCTTTTTTGCCGCGCCGCACAGCGGGCAAACCCAGCTATCCGGCAAATCCGCAAAAGCCGCGCCCTCCTTGCCCTCATCGTACACATAGCCGCAAATGGGGCATACATACCTCATGCCGTATTCCTCCGTCCTTTTATCCTTTCCACAGCCCATGCAGGTTGCAGTAGGCATAGGCCGCTTCCACCCGGTCCCCCTCGCAGAGGGCGAAGCATGCCTGCGGCGGCTCCCCGAGACGGAGGGCCTTGCGCTGATTCCCCTGCGCCGTCTGCAAGGAAATCCACGCAATGTGATGCTCCTCCTGCATCGGGTGCGGAACTGCGCCCACCGTAACCTTCACCATGCCGTCCTCCACCGTGTAAACCGGCACATGCTTTTCCTGCGCCGCGTCGGTAACGCCGGGAACCATCTCCCGCATCGCTTCTCCGCAGCACATCACCGGCACGCCGCTGCTCCAGACCATGGCAACCATGTTGCCGCAATGTTCGCAGATGAAAAACCGTTGCTCCAAAATACGACCTCCTTCCTTTTGCACGCGCGCCCCTGTTCGCTGCCCGCGCCGCGCTTTTCTCCTTGCCGGAACGCCTTGCGCGCCGGGCCGTGCGTTTGTGCTTTCTAACTTCACTGTGAGTTCAATATACCATATTTTTCCCCGCGTGAAACACCCGCGCGAAAAAAGTCTCCGGGCCGCCCCGGCGCAGCGGCATGCGGCTCCCTGCCTACATGCTATGCGCCGGACGCGCGCGTTTGCACTTCCAGCGTTTTCCAAACATATGAAGGAACTGTTTTGTCAGCAAAATTGCCCGCTCCTTCTCGAAACCGGCTTACACGAATGAAAATCGAAGGGGCGGCAGCTCCTCCGGCACCTCCCCGGAAATTTTCGACAGCCCGAATTTATTTCAGAAATACTTGTAAATCATAAAATTTTGTTCTTGACTTCGACATAGTTTTGTAATATATTGCTGACGAACCCTTTTTGAAAGGAGCGAGTGTTTCATGCCTTTCGATTTTCATCGCGGCGCATGCCGTTTCATCGCCGGTCTGCTGCTGGCGGTCATGCTGCCCGTAGCGTCCCTGGCAGACGCGCTGGGTACGGTAAACACGGACGCGCTGGTACTGCGCAAGAGCAATTCAAAGGAGTCCAAGGCGCTGCAAACCCTTTCCCGGGGAGACACCATGGACATTCTCTCCAAAAGCGGCGATTGGTACAAGGTGCGGTATGGAAAATATACCGGTTATGTCATGAGCAAATATGTAACCGTCACCGGTGAAATCGAGGAAAAAACATCTTCCACCCAGACCAGTGCCGGAATGAAGGGAATCGAAAGCATTGCCGACATCGGGGGCGCGCCGGCCACCAGTCGCTTCGGGGACAGCGGCAGCGACGTAAAGAAGCTCCAGTAGGCCCTGAAACTGCTGAATTATTACACCGGTGAAATCGACGGAAAGTATGGCAGCGGCACCGAGGAGGCCGTCAAAAAGTTCCAGAAAAGCAAAGGCTTAAGCCAGGACGGCATTGCCGGCAAGGTGACCATCAAGCTGCTTTTCGGCGAGGACGCCGCCGACGCGGAGGAAGAATCCTACGTCACGGAAGAGTTGGACTGGTTCAAAAACGGCAGCAGCACCATCCCCAAGGGCGCGGTATTTGAAATCATGGACTGCAAAACCGGCAAGAAGTTCACCGTGAAGCGTTGGAGCGGAGCCAACCATATCGACGCCGAACCGCTCACCGCCGAGGATACCGCCGTGATGAAATCCATCTACGGCGCCTGGAGCTGGGACCGTCGGGCCATTCTGGTGAAGTACAACGGCCATGTGTACGCCGCCTCCATGAACGGCATGCCCCACGAGGACGACACCATCGCCGATAACGACTTTGACGGCCACTTCTGCATCCATTTCACCGGCAGCAAGACCCACGGCACTCAACGGGTGGATGAAGATCATCAAAGCTGCGTGCAAACGGCGCTGAAATACACCTGGAAATAAACGGTATGCGAGGCGCCCCCGGAGGCGCTCGCCTGCGGGAAGCGGAAGGAACCTTCTCCCTCCGCTTTTTTCCTGTTCATGACAATGTTCTGTTTCTGCATTTTGGCAATGTTCTGCTTCTGCATTTTCCCTTGACAGGATTCTTCCCCGTACAGTATAATTTCGTTTATCACCAGGGCGGCAAACCCTGGCGAAACATGGTCGGAGGTAAGGCATGAAGGGCGCGTTGTACTTTACGTTTACGAGCCGGAGCAGCTTTTTTAGCGGCTTCGGATTTTTCGCGAACGTATTACGCGCACAGAGCCCTGCGGCCTAAGGCCCCGTACCGTGTTTGTGGACGCGGAAACGGGTTGTTTTCGGGAGAGCTCTTTGCGGGCTCTCCCTTTTTTTTCGGCCGTTTCCAGCAGGGAAAGGAGTTTGACAGGCAATGATTATTGTGTTGAAAAAAGGTACCACCCAGCAGGATATTGACAAGCTGGCCAACCTGGTCACCGCCCATGGGGTGCAGGTGAACCCGGTGATTGGTACCGAGCTGACCATTCTGGGCCTGGTGGGGGATACCTCCCAGGTGGACCCCAACCGCATTGAGAGCTTCCCCTGCGTGGAGCGCATCATGCACGTGGCCGAGCCCTTCAAAAAGGCCAACCGCATGTTCCACCCGGAAAATACCGTGGTGGACGTGGCCGGGGTGCCCGTGGGCGGCAAGCGCCTGGCGGTGATGGCGGGCCCGTGCTCCGTGGAGAGCCGGGAGCAGGTCACGGGCATTGCCCAGGCGGTGAAACAGGCCGGGGCCAACATCCTCCGGGGCGGCGCCTTCAAGCCCCGCACCTCCCCCTACGCCTTCCAGGGCCTGAAGTACGAGGGGCTGGAGCTCCTGTGCGCCGCCCGGGAGGCCACCGGGCTGCCCATCGTCAGCGAGATCATGTCCCCCTTTGACCTGGATGTGTTCGTGGAAAAGGTGGACCTGATCCAAGTGGGCGCCCGGAACATGCAGAACTTCGACCTCCTGCGCCAGCTGGGCCGCATCCGCAAGCCCATCCTGCTCAAGCGCGGCCTCTCCGCCACCATCGAGGAGTGGCTCATGAGCGCCGAGTACATCCTGGCCGAGGGCAACCCCAACGTGATCCTGTGCGAGCGGGGCATCCGCACCTTTGAGACCTACACCCGCAACACCGTGGACCTGGGCGCCATCCCCGCGGTGAAAAAGCTCAGCCACCTGCCCGTCATCGTGGACCCCAGCCACGGCACCGGCAAGAGCTGGATGGTGGAGCCCCTGGCCCGGGCCGCCGTGGCCGTGGGCGCCGACGGCGTGATGATCGAGGTGCACAACGATCCCCAGCACGCCCTGTGCGACGGCCAGCAGTCCATTACCCCCGATACTTTCGCCCAGGTCATGGCGGACATCCGCACCATTGCGGGGGCCGTGGGCCGGGAAATTTGACCTTGCCGGATCAGGCGGAAAGGAGCGCATCATCATGGGCACATTGACCATTCACCTGGGGGAGCGCAGCTACCCCATCCACGTGGCCCCCGGCATCCTGGACCGGGCCGGGGCGCTGATGGTGGAGGCCCTGGGCCCCTGCCGCTGCGCCATTATCACCGACGATCAGGTGGGCCCGCTGTACCTGCGCCGGCTGGAGGAGAGCCTCCAGGGCGCGGGCCTGTCCTGCGCCGCCCTCACCCTCCCCGCCGGGGAACCCACCAAGTCCCTGGCCTCCCTGGGCCAGGTCTATGACTTCCTGTGCCAGGCGGGGCTCACCCGCCGGGACGCGGTGATCGCCCTGGGCGGCGGGGTCATGGGCGACCTGGCCGGGCTGGCGGCGGCTACCTTTTTGCGGGGGGTTGCCTTTGTGCAGGTGCCCACCTCCCTGCTGGCCCAGGTGGATTCCTCCGTGGGGGGCAAGGTGGCCGTGGACCTGCCCCAGGGCAAAAACCTGGTGGGAGCCTTCTATCAGCCCCGGCTGGTGATCCTGGATCCGGACACCCTGCGCACCCTCAGCGATCAGGTCTGGCGGGACGGCCTGGGAGAGGTGGTCAAGTATGGCTGCATCGGGGACGAGGCCCTCTTTACCCTCCTGGAGGACTGCGCCTCCGGGGGCCGGGAGGCCCTCATGGAGCACATGGACGCCATCCTGCACCATTGCCTGCGGGCCAAGGCCGAAGTGGTGGAGCAGGACGAGCACGACACCGGCCTGCGCATGATCCTCAACTTTGGCCACACCCTGGGCCACGCGGTGGAAACCGTCCAGGGGTACGGCGGGCTGCGCCACGGGGAAGCCGTGGCCCTGGGCATGGCGGTGATTACCCGCATGAGCGAGGACCGCGGACTCACCCAGGTGGGCACCTCCGCCCGCCTGGACGCCCTGCTGGAAGCCCTGGGTCTGCCCACCCATGTGGAGCGCCTGGACGCCTCCGCCCTGCTGGCCCCCATGCGCCTGGACAAAAAGAACCTGGGCCAAACCCTGCGCATTATCCTGTTGAAATCCATCGGCCAGTGCTATGTGGAAAACACCTCCGTGGACTGGTTCGCTTCCCTGGAAAACTATCTGTAAGGAGGCCCCCATGGATCGCACCTTTTCCCCCTGCGCCCTTTCGGGCGTTGCCGCCGTGCCCCCCTCCAAGTCCGAGGCGCACCGGCGGATGATCTGCGCAGCCCTCACCCCCGGGGAGACCCGCCTCACGGGCTTCCTGCCTTCCCGGGACATGACCGCCACCCTGGATTGCCTCAGCGCCCTGGGGGCGTCCTTCCGCCTGGAGGGCGAAACCCTCCTGGTGCGCGGCTGCGGCGGCCCGGCGGCCTTCGCCCCCCGCATGGACTGCGGGGAGAGCGGCTCCACCCTGCGCTTTTTGATCCCCCTGGCCCTGGCCCTGGGGGAGGGCGGCGGCTTCCTCATGGGCGGCCGTCTGGGGGAGCGCCCCCTGGAGCCCTACGATCCCATCCTGGAGGCCTGCGGCGTAACCAGCCGCCGGGAAAACACGCCACAGGGCGTACTGCTCACCCTGCGGGGCCGCCTGCGCCCGGGGAACTATACCCTCCCCGGGGACGTGTCCAGCCAGTTCGTCACCGGCATGCTCTACGCCCTGCCCCTGCTGCCGGGGGACTCCACCCTCACGGTGACCCCGCCGGTGGAATCCGCCGGGTACATCCGCATGACCCTGCAATGCCTGGCCGATAGCGGCATCCGCCTGGAGGAAACCGGCCCCTATGCCTGGCGCATCCCCGGGAATCAGCGTTACCGGGCCACGGGGGGCGCCCTGCCCGGGGACTGGAGCCAGGGCGCGGTGCTCCTGTGCGCCGGTGCCCTGGGGCATCCGGTGAGCGTGGCGGGCCTGGATACCGCCTCCACCCAGGGCGACCGGGCGGCCCTGGACGTGCTGGCCCGGCTGGGCGCATCCTTCCGGGAGGAGGGCGGCGTGCTCCGTCCCCTGGGGGGAACCCTGCGGGGAGCCACTTTCAGCGGCCGGGACATCCCGGACATCGTGCCCGTACTGGCGCTCGCCTGCACCCAGGCCGCCGGGGAAAGCCGCATCACCGGCTGCGGCCGCCTGCGCCTGAAGGAAAGCGACCGCTTCGCCGCCACGGTGGAGCTGCTCGCCGCCCTGGGCGCGGACCTCCACGGGGAGGGGGACGACCTGGTGGTACGCGGCCCCACGCCCTTGCGGGGCGGCGTCACCCTCAGCGCCCGGAACGACCACCGGCTGGTGATGCTCCTGGCCCTGGCCGTCACGGTGGCCGACGGCCCCCTCACCGTCCAGGGGGTGGAGGCGCTGAACAAATCCTGGCCCACCTTTCTCACCACCTATGAAGCACTGGGAGGTAAGGTATCATGAGCAGCTGTTTCGGCCGTTACTTCCGCCTGTCCCTGTTCGGCCAGTCCCACGGGCCGGGGGTGGGCGTCACCCTGGACGGCTTCCCCGCGGGGCTGGAGATCGACATGGAGGACGTGGCCCGGCAAATGGCCCGCCGCGCCCCCGGGCAGAGCGCCCTGACCACCCCCCGCAAGGAAAGCGACCTGCCGGAGATCCTCAGCGGCGTGTTTCGCGGCAAAACCACCGGCCAGCCCCTCACCTGCCTGATTCGCAATGAAAACACCCGCTCCCAGGACTACGGGGAGCAGGTGGACCTGCCCCGCCCCGGCCACGGGGACTATACCGGGCACGTGCGCTACTACGGCTTTGAGGATTTCCGCGGGGGCGGGCATTTCAGCGCCCGGCTCACCGCGCCCCTGGTGTTCGCCGGGGCCCTGTGCCGGCAGTACCTGGCGGGGCAGGGCATTTCGGCGGTGTGCCACATCCAGCAGTTGGAAAACATCCTGGACAAGAGCTTTCTGGACCCCGTGGAGCCCGGGGACACCCCCGCCGAAGCGCTGCCCGCCCTGACCCTGCCCACCCTACGCCCGGAGCTGGCCTCGCAGATGGAGGCCGCCATCCTGGCCGCCCGGGCGGAGCAGGACAGCGTCGGCGGCGTGCTGGAGTGCCGGATCGACGGCCTGCCCGCGGGGCTGGGCGCGCCCTTTTTCGACAGCGTGGAAAGCGTGCTCTCCCAGCTGATGTTCAGCATTCCCGCGGTGAAGGGCGTTGCCTTCGGCGCGGGGTTCGGCTTTGCGTCCCTGCGGGGCAGCCAGGCCAACGACCCCTTCCGCATGGAGGCAGGCCGAGTAGTCACCCGGGGGAACAACTGCGGCGGCATCCTGGGGGGCATCACCACGGGGGGCAGCGTCATCTTCCGGGTGGTGGTGCGGGCCACGCCCTCCATCGCCCAGGCCCAGCAGACGGTCTCCCTCCAGCGGGGGGAAAACGCGGAGCTTTCCATTCGCGGCCGTCATGATCCCTGCGTGCTGCCCCGGGCAGTGCCCGTGGTGGAGGCCATGGCCCTCATCGGCATCATGGAACT
>CAZINY010000038.1:0-28545 GCA_964540735.1 uncultured Oscillospiraceae bacterium | reverse complement strand
CCGGGAGGAAATCCAGTTGGTTTGGGTTAATGGTTTGGTTATTGTGACCCGCACCTCCAACACCCTTTCCGAGGAAATGGTGTACCATACCCGCCTGCTTTCCGACGGGGAAGTGCTTCGCCTGGCGGCCTCCCAGCGGACGCTGTGGGGCTTGCTCACGGACTTCCTGCCCTGGGCGGTGCTGGTGCTGGTAGCCTGCGTGGTGCTGGCGGTGCTGCTCTCCGCCCGGGCCACCCGGACGCTGGTGGCGCCCATCGCGGCCATCGACCCGGAGCATCCCCTGGACAATGAATGCTACGAGGAACTGACCCCTCTGCTGCGCAAGCTCTACGCCCAGCAGGAGGAGAACGCCCGGCAGCTGGCTACCCTGAAAACGCAAAAGGATGAGCAGGACGCCCTGCTGGCCCACATGCGGGAGGGCCTGGTGGTGCTGGATGGCAGGCAGCGGATTGTCACCATGAACGGCGCCGCCCAGGCCATCCTGGACGCGCCCGCCAAGCTTCCCGAGGGCGTAACATTACTGGAGATCAACCGCAACACGGTGTTGCAGGAGGTGCTGCACGCCCTGGAGCAGCGGGACGCGGCCCATGCCGCCATGGACGCCTGCGGGCGGCACTATCACGTGAGCGCCAGCCGCATCGGCAAGGGCGAGGGCGCGCTGCTGTTGCTGCTGGACGACACCGCGGACTACGAGGCTGAAGCGGCCCGGCGGCAGTTCACCGCCAATGTATCCCACGAGCTGCGCACGCCCCTGACCACCATCAGCGGCTATGCGGAGCTGCTGGAAAACCATCTGGTGGCCAGCCCCAAGGACACGGAGAAATTCCTCTCCCGCATCCGCAAGGAGGCCGGACGCATGCTCACCCTGGTGGAGGACATCCTGCGCCTGTCCCAGCTGGATGAGGGCAGCCTGGAGCTCAAGCCCCAGAAGGTGGACCTGAAGCAGCTGGCCCAGGAGACCGTTACTTCCCTGCAACCCAGGGCGGAGCAGCGGGAGATTACCCTTTCAGTAGCGGGGGACGCCCCCACGGTGACCACCGATCCCGCCCTGCTGGGGGAGGTTCTGTACAACCTCCTGGACAACGCCATCAAGTACAACCGCGCGGGAGGAAAGGCGGAGATCCTGCTAGACGAGATCGGGGGGCATGCCCGCATCCGCGTGCGGGACACGGGCATCGGCATTCCCAAGGAGCACCAGCAGAAGGTGTTCGAGCGTTTCTACCGGGTGGACAAGAGCCGCTCCAAGGCCACAGGCGGCACGGGGCTGGGCCTGTCCATCGTGAAGCATGCCGTTCAACTGCTGCACGGGGAACTTCGGCTGGAAAGCGCGCCCGGGCTGGGCACCACCATGACCGTTTTGCTGTAATACGCGTCAAAGTAAAGGACCGGCGCCCTTGCGGGGCCGGTCCTCAGACTGTTGAAAGCGGCATGCTTTTTCATATGCCTGCAAGAAAAATGAAACTTCACATTCCCAAACTTGCAAGAATTTCATAGCGTATGGGGACTGAAGGTTTCCAAAGGGAAAGGCAGGCGTGGCCGCCAGTGGCGGCTATGATACGCTTACCTTTCTCAACCGAAACGAGCGACGGAACGCCGCGACGATGGAGGTTGCGGAACGATCGGAAAGCCACCTGGTCGCGCCCGCAGGCGCGAAATTTCCTGTACTTGCAAGCATGCGAGAGTCAACTTGCAAAAAATGAAGCAAAAACCTTTGTCAACGGACAAAGGGCCGGAGCCCTTGCGGGTTCCGGCCCTTCGCGGCGTTTCTGGGGTGCGGAGGGTTAATTGTCCAGACCGGCCATTTGCTTCACGGCCTTGATGGCAAAGGTCATGGTGCGGCCCATGGCCACGCCGGGCATCAGGCAGGGGTAATTGTTTACGAAGAAACCGCCGGAGCAGTCGCCGCAGACGTACAGGCCCGGAATCGCTTTCCCGGCTTCGTCCATGGCTTCGGCGCGTTCGTTGCACAGGATGCCCTGCTCGGTGGTAAGCAGACAAGCGCCCAGCCAGAAGCCATAGAAAGGCGCAGTTTTGAGTCCGCTGAGGCGATAGGCGGGCTTGCCGAAGTCGTCGTCGCTTTGCTTGTCGTACAGTTCGTTGTAACGGGCGCAAGTGGCCAGGAAATTGTCCTTGGCTTCTCCTTCGAAGCCCATCATATCCGCCAGTTCTTCCAGCGTGTCAGCCTTGAACGCCATACCCTTGCCGATTTTCTCCTCGAAAAGATCCAGCTGGCCCTGCGGATTGCTGCGGGTCTGGGCAGAACAACCCAGGGTATGGAAGCGCTGCACATCTTCGGGCATGTTGGCGTCGAAGATGGAGGCGTACACATGGCCGGGCTGGTTATAGGCGGCGTAGGACATCATGTCATAGGTGCCGGATTCGTTGGTGAAGCGCAGGCCGTTACGGTTCACCTTCAGGAAGGGCTGTGTGCCCAAATTGAACTGTCCCTCCGTGGCGGGGAAGACCTTGTCGCCGGTGGAGGTGGCGACGTAGCCGGCGTCCACGCCGGGGGCCACGATGCCGCGGTCAAATAGCATGGGAGCGGCTTCCGCCTGCATGGCGGCGCCAATCCACTTGGCGGCCTTGATACCGTCTCCGGTGTCCGTAGGCCACGCCACATTGGAAGTGGTCACGGCCACGCCTAGAGGGTCCAGCTGCTCCATCATGGCCGTATTGAAGGGATAGCCGCCGGTGGCCAACAGTACGCCCTTGTGGGCAATGATACGGATGTAGGCCTGCGTGTCGGTGTTCTGCGCAATAACGCCGGTAACTCCGCCGTCCGGATTCTGCTCCAGCTTTACCAGCGCGGTTTGAAAATCAATCTGTACACCGGCATCGTTGACCACCTGCTGGAACATCTCCTGCCGGTCCATGCCGTTGCCCCAGTAGTGTTCGCATACCGGGAAGAAGAAGCCCTGGGCTTCGGGCCAGACGGCTTCTTCGCCAGTGGTGACGGTAACGGTGGCTTCCGGATCATACTGCGCGTAGCAGTCCTTGATAAACTTGTGCATGGCGGCGGATTCGTTAATCCAGGTGTTGAAGGCGCGCAGGTTGCATTTGCCGGAGGCATAGCGCTTCAGCTCGTTCAGCAACGCCGCGCGATCCACGGGCGCTTCTCCGGCGGCCTGGGCGTCTTCGGAATCAATGGCGCCGTACCATCCGCGGCGGCGGGCCATGCCGGTGCCCTTTTCGATGACGCGGAAGTTCAACCCTTGCTTGGCGGCATAGGCGGCGGCGCACATGCCGCCGTTGCCTGCGCCCACGATGAGCACGTCGGTTTCCCAGGTTTCGGCGATTTGATCCTCGAAGATTTCCGGGGCCGTACCCAGCCAATCGGCGGGGGCGGCGTTCTCTTCCTTGGATTCGATTACTTCAATGGGAATTTCTCCCTTGGCCTGAGCGATACATTTGGCGGCGGCTTTCATGACCGCGTCAGAGGTTACGGTGGCGCCCGAGACCGCGTCGATTTCGGCGCTCTGCGCGGTCAGCAGCCGGCTGCGCAGCTCGTCCGCCGCATCCAGGCCATAGCCGGGGGTTTCGCCGGATACGTCCAGGACAACGTCGGTTATGGCATTTTCACTGAAGGTCATGGTAACCATGACGGTATTGATGCCCTTTTCCGTGGCCGTATAGGTACCCGGCGTGTAAATTCCCTTTTCCGCGACGGCGGAAGTCAGGCCCACGCTGCTGGCGGCGGCTAAACCAACCACGCCTGCCACGCCTTTCAGGAAAGTCCGGCGGGAGAGTTCATTGGACATGAAAATTCCTCCTTTTTATTTCCTTGTTAAAAGAAATGCTGCAAATAAAGTATAGCATATAAAGTATAAAACCGTCAATTTGAATTGCTTGCATAAAAAGTAAAATACCGCCATGAACCGTCAAAACACCGCCGGAGCACTTCGGCAGGCGGACCTTCCGATGGCGTTCCGGCGGTGTTCCAGCAGTTCGGTATGGCGCTTTTTATTGATTGGGCAGCAGGGTGAGGATTTCCTTGATGGACATGCACAGGCTGTCCGCTTCCAGGGAGCGCCCGTTTTCCAGAATGGTGCGGGCGGTCTTCTGCATGGCGGGGAAGGCGCTGCGAATCAAATGATTGGCATGAATAACGATGTTGATGCCGTGGGCGGCCAGCTCCTGTTCGGTAACGGCGTTGTAGGTGGTGGGCACGACCATCAGGGGCACATGGGGGAATTCGCTGCGGAAAGCGTCGCAGAAGGCGTAAACTTCGTCAGGCGTTTTGCGGCGGGAATGAATCATGATGCCGTCCACGCCCGCGTTCACATAGGCGCGGCAGCGGTTCAGCGCATCCTCCATGCCCTGTTCCAGAATCAGGCTTTCGCATCGGGCGAAAATCATGAAATCCTTGGTCTTTTGCGCGTTTTTCCCGGCGGTGATTTTTTCGCAGAAGCCTTCGATGGTGTCCTGCTGCTGCTGGGCGTCCACGCCGAAAAGGCTGTTCTTTTTCAGGCCCTTCTTGTCTTCGATGACCACAGCGGAAACGCCCATGCGCTCCAGGGTCTGCACGTTATAGACGAAATGCTCCACCAGCCCGCCCGTGTCGCCGTCCAGGATAATGGGCTTGGTGGTGACTTCCATGATCTCCTCAATGGTGTTCAGGCGGCTGGTCATGTCCACCAGCTCGATGTCCGGCTTGCCCTTGGCGGTGGAGTCGCACAGGCTGGAAACCCACATGGCGTCGAACTGGCGGATTCCCTGCGGGGTTTCTACCCGGGTCTTTTCCACGATTAGCCCGGTAATGCCGTTATGGGCTTCCAGTACGCTCAGGCAGGGCTTGTATTGCAGGAGCTTGCGCAGGCGGGAGCGTCGGGTTTCCGGCAGGGAAAGCAGCTGGTCCAGGCTGGAGAGGGTTTCTTCCGTGGGAGTATGGGTATAGGGAAATTCCCGGAGCTCACCGCCCCATTCCTTCAGGGTTTCGATCACCTTCTGCCGGATGCCTGCCTGGTAGCCCGTGCGCCAGTCGTCCCCATGCACCACATAGTCGGGGCGAAGCGCTTTCAGGATGTCGGTATAGTCCAGGCTTTCCTGTACCACCACCCGCTGCACGCCTTTCAGCGCTTCGAACATGGCGCGCCGCTCCTCCAGGGGGATGAGGGGATAATGCTTGAAGCTGGCTACGGCTTCGTCGGTGAGCAGGCCTACGGTCACGTCTCCCAGCTCGGCGGCGCGCTTGAGAATGTTCAGATGTCCGTTGTGCAGAATATCGGTGCTAAAACAGATGTAAACGCTTTTCATGGGCGTTCCTCCTCGTGGGTGATTCATTGTCCGGGGCGGCATTGGCGGCGGAAAAGCTCCCGCACCTCCCGGGCGTCCTCGGGGGTATCGATTTCCCGGCACAGGTGGCCGGCAAGCTCCAGGGGATACAGGGGCAGCTGTTCCCATATGGCGTTAAAGGCGTTTTCGGCGTAGCAGCGTTCCTCGCCCCGTTCAATGAACCGGGCGATTTCCGCCATCCAGGCGTCCATGTCCCGGCGCAGGAACTTGTATGCCGGCTGGGAGGCTACGCAGCCCGGTCCGAAACGGTCCACGCCGATGGCCTGCACGCGCCCCTGATGGATTTCCGCTTTGAAGTCCTTTTCCGGCAGGGGAAGGGAGCCGTCCACCGCCACCACGCTCCGGGGCGCGGCGACCAGCGCTTCCATCACATCCCGGGTAAGCACCAGGTCGCCGTGCAGGGAGACCACGTCGTCGTGAAGCAGCTCCCGGGCCAGGTGCATGCTGTAAATGTAATTGGTTTCCCCGTACCTCGGGTTGGGCACGAAATGAAAGCGGATGCGGGAGCGCAAGGAGGTGAGGTACGCCTCCAGCAATCCGGCGAAGGGGCCGGTGGTGACCACCGCCTCCCGAATGCCGGCATCCTCCAGCAGGCGCACCTGCCAGGAGATGATGGTGTCCTTTTCATCCAGGGGGGTCATGCACTTGGGATGCTCCCGGGTGGCGTCGCCCATGCGGGTCCCCCGCCCGGAGTTGGGCAGCAGGGCGATCATACCTGGTCGCTTCCTTTCACGTAGGCCATAAAGGCGTCGCGGTTCTCCTGCGGCGTGGTGGTGGGTCGGCCCAGGTCAGCCCGGGCGCCCAGGGCGCAGAACATTTCAACCAGGCTCAGGGTGGGTTGCGACTGCGCCGCCGACAGGGCCTCCTGGAGGCCGGGCAGCGTATCGGCGGTGAACACCGCGGGATATCCGGCGTCCCGGGCCAGGGGGGCAAAGCGCATAGCGCCTTCCGCCACGGGCATGCCGCCTACGGTTTCATGGGCGCCGTTGTTCATAATGACGTGAATTAGGTTGCGGGGGGCTTTCTTGGCGATGACGCCCAGGTGCCCCAGATGCATCAGCGCGGCGCCGTCCCCGTCCAGGCACCATACACGGCGCTCGGGCTTAGACAGGGCGATGCCCAGGGCGATCATGGAGGCGTGCCCCATGGAACCCACCGTCAGGAAGTCCCTGGCGTGGCCCTGGTTCAGCCCCTCCCGGATCTCGAACAGCTCCCGGCTGAGCTTGCCGGTGGTGGAAACGAAAATATCCCGTTCCCCCGCCATCCGCGCCATAAGGGCCACGGCCTGTTCCCGGGTCACGGGATGGGCGCTGGCGTACTTGGGATGGCAGGCGGTGGTCAGCGCGCCCTTGCGCACGACCAGGGCGGCGCAGCGCCCCTGGCGCAGCCGGGCGGTGATGTGCGCGAACATGGCCAGGAATTGCTCGTCGGTGGTGGAGGTTTCCAGCACATAGGGTTCGATGTCTATGAGCCGGAGCTGTTCCAGCGTCACTTCCCCCTGAAACACATGCTGGGGTTCGTCATGCACGCCGGGTTCGCCCCGCCAGCCCACCACGAACAGGCAAGGGATGCCATAGACCTTCGGATGCAGCAGGGAGCAAACGGGATTGACAATGTTGCCCAGGCCGCTGTTTTGCAGGTAGACCAGGGCGGGACGGCCTGTGGCAAGATAATGCCCGGCGGCCAGCCCCACCGCGCCGCCCTCGTTGGCGGCTACCAGATGGCGCTGGTCATGCACGCCGTACAGGTCGTAAAGCGTGTCGCACAGTCCCTTGAGCTGGGAATCCGGCACGCCGGTGTAAAAGGTAATCCCCGCATCCTTGCAGGCGGTCAGCAATGTAATGGCGTCCATGGGCGCGCTCCTTCCTTAGGCTTGGCCGTGGAAATCGTCAAAGACCTCCGCATCGGCTTCCTGCTCTTTTTGCGTATGATTCTGCAGATTCAGTTTGTCCTGCACCTTTTTCTTGGCGCGCCGCCAATACACGGCGAAAAAGGCGCCGGCGGCCACGGCTACGCCCACCACCGCCTGCAGGGCGTAGGAGGTGACGGAAGGGCCCACGTAGGCGCTGGCCAGGGCGGGCGTCGCCAGGGACAGCAGGGCAAAGTATCCCAGCCCGAAGGTTTTCCAGTTGCGATTACTCATAGGATTGCTTGCTCCTCTCCAAAGATCGTTCCATGGGCGGGCGTCAGCCCGCCTTGGGACAGGATGCCGCCTGATTGCCGCCGCGCCGCTTGGCCTGCTGGGCCATGACCTCCTCCAGGATGGCCCGGGCGGAGTAGGGGGCGCTGTCGGGGAAATGGGCGATGAGTTGGGTGCGTATGGATTGTATCCGCTGTTTCCAGGCGTCGGGTTCCGCCAGCAGGGCCGCCGCCGCCTCTCCGGCCCGTCCGGCCTCCTCCGGCGGAAGATCCACGCCGATTTGCGTGCGCAGGGCCAGCTCCTGGGGCGGGATGCCCAGCCGCATATAATCGGGGTTGTTGATCTTGGGGGGTGTGTGGATAAACAGGCAGGGCCGCAGGGTTACAAAGGAAAATTCCGTAGCCGTGCCGGACCAGTCGGTGACGGTGAGATCCGCGTCGTAAATGCTGGCGTTGGAGGTAAAATCGCTTTCCAGGGTCAGGTTCGCAGCGCCTTCCCAGCGCCTGCGGATGGCGTCCCACCGGGCGGGGTAGCGCTTGACGTATTCGGGGTGCGGCCGGAGCGTTACCTCCCAGTCATGGGCCAGCAGGCTTTCCAGCAGCGGTTCGAGACAGCTGTCCAGCAGATTGTCCTGCTGCCAGGAGGGAGCTACCAGGATGCGGGGCCGCGCATGGGAGCGCGCCGGTTGCGCGGCATAGGCCTTGTACAGGCTGTCCAGCTGGCAGTAGCCGCACACGGTAAGCCGCTTGGGCGGCAGGCCGTACAGTTCCTCCGCTTTGCGAATTTCGGGCACCTGGAAATCCCCTACGCACAATATGTGGTCGTAATGGTCCAGCGCCCCGGTATGGAGCACCATGTGGGTGCTCAGCGGATAATGGAACAGATAGACATACCGTACATCCTTGCGCACATAGCTGCGCTTGTAGTGGTAATTGTCCAGGTCGGTGAGGGTCATGACCACCACGTCGGCGTCCATTTTCATCAGCAGGGTGATGAGCTTGCGGGGGCCGACGTAGTAGGCCCGGAGGCGGGGCTGGCGCTTTGCCAGGTCAAATACCGCGTCCCGGGGGTCGGAGGTCACGTAGTGGACGGTGAGGTTGGAACGGCGGAGAATCTCGTCCACCACTGGCCCCAGATATTTATAGAACCCCTGGGATTCGGCGTAGAACACCAGATGCTTGCCTTCCACGGAAAAGAAACGTTTCATATCCGCCTTTTCCCTGCGGCGGTTGGCCCGCGCCTGCGGGGAATGCTTTTCGCCCTCCAGGGCGTTCAGCGCCGCCAGCTCCTGGCGGGTCTGCTCCAGGGCAGCGTAATCCACCACCTTGCGGGGGTCCATCCAACGGTTGAGCAAAAGCTGCTGGAGAATGGTGAGCAGGTTGCCCGCAATCCAATACAACGCTACGCCAGCGGGCACGAAAACGCCCAGATACAGGGAAAGCCCCACGGAAAACGCCGCGGTTCCCAGGCGCGCGGCGCGGCTCTGTTCCCGCTGCAGCGGGTTCAGCCTGTCCTGGCAAAGGGAGAGCAGCAGCGCGCTGGCGCCCGCCGCCAGGGGAATGCCCAGATAAACGGGGGGCAGCGCGGACGCGGCGGCGCCCAGGTCCAGCCCGAGGAAGCGGGTGCTGAACGACTGCAATGCAGGGAGCAGAGCTGCGGCTTCCGGGGCGAGGCCCGCGGCCAACGCCGCGCCTTCCCCGGCATGCGCCAGTTCCAGCAGCGCCAGCTCCGCGCCGTTTCCAGCGGCGTCCACCCCCCGGCTTGCCGCGGCGGACAACCAGGCCTGCAACAGGGAAGCGTCCATCCGCAGCAGATAGGTCAGCGGGTGGTAGATCACCTGAATGACGCCCATGAGCAGCAACAGATGCACAGCCAGGGGGAGCAGGCTGATCAAGGGGTTGTAGTCGTTGCGCTTGTACAGGGCGGCCAGCGCTTCGCCCTGCGCGTCCGGATCGCCAAAGTGGGCGATACGCAGGCGGTTGATCTCCGGTTGCATGCGCACGACCTTCAGGCTGCTTCGGTGCATCATCAGGCTCAAAGGCAGGAGCAGGCACTTCACCAACAGCGTAAAAAGAAGGATGCTTGCTCCGTAATTTGAACACAAGGCGTAACAGCCACGCATGAAAAAGCCCAATACCGAGCCGATGACGTCCAGGGCAGCGCTCATTTCACCACTTCAGCCTTCCTTGATTGAACCGCCCCTTCCATGGAAAAGGCTTCTGTATATTATAGCTTTTCAGGCGGATACCGTCAACTGATTTTCCATGGGGCCAACGGAGGAATGGGATGAAAATGAAAGGATGGGTTGCGCAACTTGCGAAACGGCCCCATACCCAGGCAGCATAAAACCTGGGGAGGCGCGGAGGGGCCAAAGCTTCCCCGCGCAGCGGGCCAGGCTGTGGCGAAAGCCGCTTTGGGCCTGCGGCGGCGGAAGGACTTCCGCCTCTTGACCGGCTATGGCATAATAGAGGCAAAGGGGGCGAAAGAAAATGGGCGTGCGTATGCTCACAGGCCGGGCCGGCCGGTTGATGCCGCTGCTGCTGCAGGAGATTGCCCAGGCGCGGCAGGCGGGAAAGCGGGCGCTGGTATTGGTGCCCGAGCAGTTCACCCTGCTGATGGAGCGGGAGATCATGGACGGACTCCGGCTGCCCGGACTGATGGACATTGAAGTGATGTCTCCCTCCCGGCTGCGCAGGGATGTGTTCGAGCGTGGCGGCTGCCCGCCCCAGGGACTGCTGGACGGGCGCGGCCGCCGCATGGCGCTGAGCCGCGCGCTGCTGGCCCGGCGGGAAGAGCTGCAATACTACCAGGGGGCGGCGGATACTCCCGGCTTGCCGGAACGCCTGGCCGCGCTGCTGGGCGATATGAAGAAGGCCGGCCTTACCGCGGAGCGCCTGGAGGAGCATGCCCGTACCCTGCCCACGGGCGCGGCCAGGGCGAAAGAGCAGGATTTGAGCCTTTTGTGGGCGGCGTATGACGAGCTGCTGGCGGGCAGGTTTGTGGATGGCGAAACCGCCGAGGAAGAAGTCATCCGCCGCTTGCCGTCCAGCGGAGTGGCTGCGGGCGCGGCGGTTTGGGTTTATGGCTTCGACGTGCTGACGCGCCCCATGTGCCAGCTGATGGCCGCGCTGGGCGCGGAGGCGGATTGCCTCACCGTCACGCTGACCATGGACACCGTGGATGCGGCGGACGGGCGCATTTTCAAGGCGCAGCAGAACAGCGCGGGACTCCTGCTCATTGTCCTGGGCCTGGCGGGGATAAAAGCGGAGGTGGTCCGCGCGCCGCGGCTGCCCCTGCCTGCGGCGCCGGCGCTGCAACGGCTGGAAGCGCAGCTTTTCGCCACCCGGCGCGAACCCTATGGGGAGGCGAGCGATGCGCTGGAGATACGGGCGGCCATGAACCCGTTTGCGGAAGCTCAGGCGGTGTGCGCCTGGCTGTGGCGGGAGCATGACCGGGGCGTGGCATGGGCGAACATGGCCGTGGCCGTGTCGGACCTGAACGCTTACGGTGCGGTGCTCTCCATGGCCCTGCGCGCGGCGGGTATCCCTTGCTATATGGGAACCAAAATGCCCGCCAGGCAGCACGGGCTGGTGCGCATGCTGCTGGCGGCCCTGCGCTGCTGCGCCGGGGGCTGGGCCCAGGACGACGTGCTGGCTGTGCTGAAAAGCGGTTTCGCCCCCTTGACGGAGGAGGAAGCCTTTCTGCTGGAAAATTACGCCCGGGAAAACGGCGTTCGCGGCGTGAAATGGGAGCGCGCCTTCACCCGCGGCGATGACGCGGAGGCCATGGAGCCCTTGCGCCAGCGCTTGATGGAACCCTTGCGCCGGTTGCGCCGGGGCTTGCGGCAGGCTGCGGACGCCCAGGCGTCCATGACGGCGGTGTTTGGCCTTTTGCAGGACGTAGGGGCCTATGAGCGGCTGAAAACCCGGGAAACCAGGCTGCTGGCGGCGGAGCTTCCGGCGGAGGCCGCGCAGAACCGGCAGGTATGGCGGATGATTCTGGAAACCCTGGAACAGCAACGCGAGCTGCTGGACGGCAGCCGTGCGCCCATGGGGCAGGTGGCGGCCTGGCTGGCGGCGGGGTTTGAGTCGGCGGAAATCAGCGCGCTGCCGCCCACGCCGGACACTGTGACCGTGGGCGAGGTGGGGCATATGGCCCTGGAACACGTGCGCTCCCTGGCGGTCATGGGCATGCAGGATGGCGGCGCATCCACCCAGCACGGCCTGCTCACCGAGCGGGAACGGGAGCAGCTTTCCGCCTTTCAGGGTTATGACGTGGGCCTGTCCGCCGGCGTGCAGCAGGCGCTGCGGCAATCGGATTACTACCGCACCCTGGCGCTGGCCAGGGAACGGCTGCTGCTGACCCATGCCCAGAGCACCCAGGATGGGGACGCCCTGCGCCCAGGCAGCGTGCTGATGGATATCAAAGAACTCTTTCCGTTGATACGGGAGCAGGGCGGCGTGCAGGAGCAGGAGGAGCCGGTGGCTCCGCGCATGGCGTTGAACGGCCTGTCTCCGCGCCTGCGGGCGGCCGCCGAGGGAACGCCTGTGGAAGAAGCGCTGCCGCCCGCCTGGCGGCAGGCGCTTACCTGGCTGTGGGGACATGCGCCGTACCGGGAGACGCTGGCGCTGGCCCTGGCGCATCTGGACGCCCGGACGCCCGCGCCGCCGTTGGAGCCCAAAAAAGCCTGGCGGCTGTTTGGACGGGACGCCGTGTCCATCAGCCGCCTGGAGGAGTTTGCCGCCTGTCCCTACCGGCATTTTGTGCACTACGGCCTCAGCCCCGTGGAACGGCGGGACTTTACCTTTGAAGCGGACGACCGGGGAAATTTCTTCCACGCTGCCCTGAGCGCCTTTGTGTCCGTGGCTTCGCAGACAGCTTCCTGGCCCAATGAAATGGAGGAAGACGGCGTGGACGCGGTGATGGACGCGGTGGTGGAGCCGCTGGTGGCCCAGTGGACGGACGGCCCGCTGGGAGAGGACGCCCGCAGCCGCGCGCTGGGCCGGCGCTATGTGGAGACGGTGAAGCGCGCCGCGTGGATGTTTACCCGGCACATGCGCAATAGCCGCTTTACCACCCAGGGCACGGAAGTGGCCTTTGGGGAGCCGGGTGGGCTGCCGCCGGTGGTATTGGAGCTCAGCGACGGCAGCCGTGTCGCCCTGCGGGGAAAAATCGACCGGATAGACCGCTATGAGGGGGATACCGGCGTCTACCTGCGGGTGGTGGACTACAAGAGCAGCCCGCACCGGCTGGAGCCTTCCCGGATGTGGTACGGGCTGCAGCTGCAATTGCTGCTGTACCTGAAGGCGGCCACTGCGGCGGGGGCGGGAGAGCCTGCCGGGGCGTTCTACTTTACCGTGAGCGACCCCATGTGCGACACGGCGCAGGACTTGAAGGCAGCGGCAGAAGCCGCCATTGCCAAGGAGTTGCGGCTGAAGGGCGTGGTTCTGGCGGATACGGAGGTCATCGCGGCCATGGATGCGGAGGAGCCGGGCTTTTCGCTGGAAAAGGTATTCAATGCGGACGGCGCAGTTTCCCGCAACGCCACCGCCGTGGACCGGGAGGAAATGGCCGCGCTGCTTCGCCACGCCCAGCGCCTGGCCGCCCGCCTGGCGGGAGAGATCCGCGGGGGAGAAATCGGCGCGCGCCCCGCGGCGCTGGGCGACTGGTCCGCGTGCGCCTATTGCCAGTACCAGGGGATTTGCGGTCTTGACCCCAAGGCCGCGGATGGCGCGCGAAATTTGCCGGAGATCGGCAAGGAGGAATTTCGCGCGCTGTTGGCGAATGAAGGGAAAACCACCTAAGCGGCGCGCGGTGCGGAATAAACGGTGATTTTTGTAAACAGAACGCGCCGTCCGGGCGGAAATTTCGGAAATGGATTGCATCATCACCGGAAATGGTTTATAATGCAACCAGGAGATAACAACTCAGAAGGAGGCGTTTCCCATGATTCAGATCATTGCTGGCAAGAAGGGCTCCGGCAAGACCAAGCGGATCATTGACATGACCAATGAAAAGGCCAAGGAAGCCAAGCACGACGTCATTTTTATTGATGACGACAATCGCTACATGTTCGATATTGATCACAAAGTGCGCTTCATCAATGCGTCCGAATACAAAATTCTTACGCCCGAGATGTTCCTGGGTTTCCTGTGCGGCATGCTCAGCCAGAACTTCGATGTGGGCGTGATTTTTATCGACGCGTTCAAGAAGCTGCTCAAGACTGATCTGAACCAGGCCGAATGGTTCTTTAACCGCATGGAGGAACTTTGCCAGAAGCATGACGTGAATTTTGTGCTTTCCGTCAGCGAAGATCCGGCCAATCTGCCTGAATTCATGAAGGGCTATCTGATCTAAAACGGCAACAAAATCATATGCGATCAGCCGGAACGGGGCGGCGGTGCAAGGCCGCCGCCCCTTTTCGTTTTCGTATCATTACATGATTCCGGAGCGTGATAAACATGTCGTTTTTCTCCACCCGCGGCGGCACTTGTGTGACCGCTTCTCAGGCGATCCTGAACGGCCTGGCGCCGGATGGCGGACTGTATGTGCCTGCCATGTTTCCGCCTGTATCCAAGGAAAAACTGACCAGCCTGGCGGGCATGGACTACCGTGAGCGCGCGTCGGCCATCCTCCGAAAATATCTGGAGGATTTCTCCATTCAGGAGATTGACGAAGCGCTGGCGGCGGCCTATGGCGCGGGCAAGTTTGACGCGCCGGAGATTGCGCCCTTGAAACAGCTGGACGAGGAAACGTATGTCATGGAGCTGTTCCATGGCCCCACGCTGGCCTTCAAGGACATGGCCCTGCAGCTGCTGCCGCACCTGATTACCCTCTCCGCCAAAAAAAACGGCGAGGAACGGGAAATCAGCATTTTGGCGGCTACCAGCGGCGATACGGGCAAGGCGGCCCTGGAGGGGTTCAAGGATGTGCCCGGCACCAGCTGCACGGTATTCTATCCCTTGGACGGCGTAAGCCGGGTGCAGGAACTGCAGATGGTGACCACCGGCGGAAATAATACCCATGTCATTGGCGTGCGGGGCAACTTCGACGACGCGCAAACCGGGGTGAAGCGGCTGTTCGCTTCCCAGGAATTTGCGCAGCGGATGCACGGCCAGGGACGGGTGCTCTCCTCTGCCAACAGCATCAATTTCGGCCGCCTGGCGCCGCAAATCGTGTACTATTTCAGCGCCTATGCGGAGCTGATGAAGGCGCACAGGCTGGCTGTGGGCGAGCCGGTGAATTTTGTGGTGCCCACGGGGAACTTTGGCAATATCCTGGCGGCGTATTACGCCCGGAGCATGGGGCTGCCGGTGGGGAAACTGATTTGCGCCAGCAACCGCAACAACGTGCTGACGGATTTCTTTGAGAAGGGCATTTACTCCACCCACCGTACCTTCTTCAAGACCACGTCCCCGTCCATGGATATCCTGATTTCCTCAAACCTGGAGCGGCTGCTCTTTGAGGCGGCGGACCGGGACGGGGAGCTTATCCGCGTATGGATGCGGCAGCTGCAGGAGTGCGGCAGTTATAGCGTGGGGGACCAGCGCCGCGAATGGCTGGCCGGGGTCTTCTACGCGGGATGCGCCAATGATTTGGAGACAGGCTGGGAAATTCGCGACCGTTTCCAGCGGAATCATTACCTGATGGATACCCACACCGCCGTGGGCAGCCGGGTGCTGCGCGAGTACCGGCAGAAGACCCAGGACGACGCGCCCACGGTGATCGTCTCCACGGCCAGTCCCTACAAGTTTGCCGGGGATGTGCTGGCGGCGCTGGAAGGGAAGGAAGCCGTGGCGGGCTTGGATGCTTTCGCCTGCGCCGACCGGCTGGAGGCCGTTACCGGCGTGCCGGTGCCTCCGCAGGTGCGCCAGTTGCCGCAGCTGCCGGTGCGTCATCATGCCGTCGCCGAGGCGGACCATATGGCGGAGGCTGTGCTGGAAGCGCTGGGCGGCTGATGCCGGCATAGCGCACCGGCTGCAAGGGCAGGCAAAGGAACCATGCGCATCGCGCAATTGCTGTTTCACAACGGATAAATTGATTAACGCCCCCGCGAGCGAACATCCTTGCGGGGGCGTTAAACTGTCAAAAAACCCGGAGGGGCGGCGGGGCGCAGTGCCGCCAATTTTCATTCGTGTAGGCCGGTTTTGCTGGCTGCAGAGCGTCGCCCAAGGTTTTGGATTTATCATTTTTGCATTTTGCGCAGCGCATTCTTGCAAACACAGGAGATTTCGCGCCTGCGGGGTTACTTTTCCTTGAGGAAAAACAGCGGTCGCAAAGCGACTTGACTTTTCGTGCGAAAAGCCAACCTTTCCCCGGCAGAGCCGGCGGATACGAATGGAAGTCGGAGGGGCTGCGGCCCCTCCGACACCTCCCTGGGGTTTTTCGACAGACTGTTACTTGTCTTCCATTTCGATCATCTTGGCGGTTTCGTCCAGTTTGCGTAGGAACTGATCTGTCGGAAGCAATCCATGAACATAACGTTCCCGCAATGCCGATACATTTTCTTCCTCGCCGTCGCGGGCAAGGAAGACATGTGGCGGCAAGATCATCAAAAAGTCTTGATATTCCTTGAAGACCGAAAGCTCTTCCGCAGTAATCAGATATCTGTTGCGTTCACTGCGCACGCTTTCCACGATGGATTGATAGCGCTCGACTTCCATGTTAAGATCGCGCAAATCTGCTGATGATAAGTCAGGATCATGGACTTTTGCCTGAAGCTCCGCGAGGGTGTTTTCCCAATAGGCGACATCCTCTGCGTAGTTTGGATTTTCCACCGGTTCCGCGTTGGCAAACAAATACGCCTGGTTCGTTCCTGTTTCATAGTTACCCAGCATGCACAGCGCGGCATCTTCAGCTAACGCAGGAACCGGTGTTTGCGCATAGGCCATGCATATGCTGACCGAGCATTCAATGAGTTTGGGCTGCTCCGATGTCAGACGCAAAGGCACCATCTGCGCTAGATTTTCCATACCGGCAGAATGCTCAAATAACGGTATTCCTTCCTGGAAAACCGGTTCGATCATATGCAGTTGTCGGCCGATTTCCAGGCAGCGCTCAAGGTTTTCGCGGAATGCGGGCGTATCGAAACGCAGGGAGGAATTCGTATAAGCGCACTGGAGAATATGTTCTTCCATCAATAGACGCACCAAAGAAGAAGTATAGCTCGTTTCTGTATACAAGTCCTCATCAAAATTGTTGAACACCACATAGCCTTGTGTGTCCGAAGACAGGGAACGTTGAATCCAGGATTCCAGAAAAGACAGAAATGTGGGAAAACTGTCCGGAACGTCATTGGCCGAATATCCTAAATCTTCCCATGCGCTTGCATGATAAGCCATGTATTGGATATTGCATTGATAAGGTAGTCCATAAATGGCATCGCCTCTGGTAACAAGATCCGCAATGGCAGGCCGCATGGTCGAGATTGCTTCGCGAATTGCTGGGTTGTCAGATAAATCCAGGCAGTATCCTTTATCAATCAACGTATCCACATCAAAGCGATTACTGCTAATGACAAAAGTATCGTAAGGAAAACCGCCGGTAAGCAAATCATTGATTAGCTCGGTTGTGGATAGGTAGGGGTTCAACACCGCTTGCATGTCCACATCGGGATGTAAAGCGGTCAGCGCCTGATAGACCTGGCTGGAGGGGGTAATGCCAGCTATGCGCAAGGACTGTGCTGCTGGGGCAACCGGCAAACCAACTGACACAAGCAGGCAACAAAGTAGAACCATACAGATGATTTGTTTCATAAAAACCCCTTCCTTTTTGCAGCATCATGGGACAGGCGCAAGCATTTGCCTTGCCGCGCGCAAAGTCAATGGGCGACCGTTGCTCAAACGGCCCTCCATATGCCTTCTTCCTTTCGCAGTCGGCAGCGCAATTGCGGAAAAGCTCCCACGTCCCGAAGCCTTTCCCGCTTTTCCAGCGCCTTGAGGGCCGTCTTCGGCAGGGCGTTCCGACAAGCGGTGTTATTCCGCAGCACGGGCGGTGCGGCGCAGCATACCGCGTTGCGTCTTCAGTACCTGCGCAAAAAATCCTTTTCCATCCGTTCGTCTCATTTGTAACGTTACATTCCTTAGACGCTATCGCTATGCTTTTTGTCACGCGCAAGGGAAAAATTTTTTAGGTTGTTGGTATATTGCCTCATTATCCGATCGTTTCGCAACCTCAATCGTCGCGGGATGCCGCCGCCTGTTTCGGTTGAGCAAGGCAGGCGGGCATAGCCGCTACCGGCGGCTATGCCCGCCTTTCCCTTTGGAAGCTTTCAGGCCCCATGCCTGATGAAATGCCTGCAAGTTCGGGCGCTGGGAATTCCTGCTAACGCTGTGGAAGCCGGCATGAAACGTAATCCCCCCATGCAAAAGGGCGCGCCGCTGATCTTTTCTGCGGCGCGCCCGGCTTCCTATCGTTTCGGATAATCTTTGAGTTGCTTGCATGAAATCGGTGAACGCGGCCCTATGCGGATGCGTTGCGGGTGGCAAGAACTGTGATGTCCTTGCCGCCCTTGCATGTATGCCGCGGTCCGTTACAGGATGCCGTTGCCTTTCAGCGCGCCGATGACGATGAGCGCCACAATGGCGATGGACAGCACCCAGATGATAAGATCCAGGGTTTTGAGGGGGATTTTGATCTTGGAATAGAGCCGCTCCTTGAAGGCTTCCTGTTCCGGCGGCGACTGAGGTTCGCGGCCGTCGGAGAGAATGTTGTCGTCTTTCATGGTATCGCTCACTTCTTGGCCAGATATTTGCGCAGGTCAAGCGCTACGGCGACAATGATAACCAGACCTTGCACGATGTAGGTGTAGGAGGACTCCACGCCCAGGAACTGCAGGGCAATCTTCAATACCTCGAACACGAGCACGCCGATGAGGATACCCGAGATCTTGCCCACGCCGCCGTTGACGGAGACGCCGCCGATGGTACAGCCGGCAATGGCTTCCAGCTCGTAGCCTTGAGCGGTGTTGACGGAAGCGCCGCCGGCCTTGGCCGCGCTGAGAAAGCCCATGACGCCGTACAGGATAGCCGCCAACATGTAGATCAGAATCTTGCTCTTGTTGGTGTTGATACCGGCAACCTCGGCGGCCGCTTCATTGCCGCCGATGGCGTACATGTACTTGCCGTGGCGGGTCTTGTTGTACAGGAACCACATGAACGCGCCGATGACCACCGCGATGATCAGGATGTAGCTGAACATCCGGTTGCCCACATAGTTGGTGGCGATACTGGTGTAATCCTGACGCAGGCCGCCGATGGGGGAAGCGCCCGTATACACCAGGCAGATGCCGTACACCAGGGTCTGCATGCCCAGGGTGGCGATAAAGGGAGGCACTTTGAAGAAGGAGATTACCGAGCCGTTGATAATGCCAATCAAAGCGCAGATGCCCAGCACAATCAGCAGCACCACCACAATGGGAAGCTCCACCAGCCCAGGATAGAATTTCGAGCCGTAATCCCCGCGCTGCAGCAGAATGGCGCTGATGCAGGCGGCAAAGCCCGCCACGCGGCCCGCGGAAAGGTCGGTGCCCTTGGTAATCAAGCATCCGGATACGCCCAGGGCGATGATGAAGCGCACCGCCGTGTTGGAAAGCAGGTTACGGATGTTGTCTTCGCCGGCAAAGTTAGGCTTGAGGATGGCCACCACTACGGCAAAGATCATAATCAGCACAATGATGATATTGTTGCTGACAAACTTGAAGATTTTCTTGGGAGCGAATTTTGCGGCCAGGTACGCGCCGGTGGAGATGTTCATCCCCTTGGCCTTTTCCGCGGTTCCCAGCAGCAAACCGACGATGAGCATCACCGCTGACAGAATCAGCACCGGATAGACGGCCGGCGCAATGATGACCAGAAAATGGCTCCAGGCGTCCATACTGTCCCACACGTTCCGGCCAATTTCCACGGCGCCCTGGGCGTAGGAAACGCCGTCATACTCCAGGAGCCTGAGATCGCCGAACTTGTCGGTGGAGAGCTTGCCGCCCATGGCCTGGAATTCGTCAAAGCTGCACAGGTAATAGGGTTCCCCGTCCACGGTCAGGACGGTCAGCCCCAGCGCCAGCGAGCCGTCGCCAGTGCCGGAGAAATCCGTTTCGGCGTCGGCGGGAATTTCGGCGGCGGGCAGAAGCACGTCCGACGCTTCATAAACGGTGCCGTTATGAGCCGCCTCGGAAAGATTCGCGTTGGGCACATCCGCCAGCAGGGGGTTCAGCCGCACCACGTCCGACAGGCTGAGCATGAAAAACAGGAAGGCTGCCAGCAGGATGCCGCCGACCGTCTTCAACAGGTTTCCGAGCTTAGGATTGCGCATGGTATTTTTTCCTCCTCATTACTCAAACTGGGTGGCAAGCGCCATGATATTCTCCTGGGTGGCGTCTTTCCCGTCGATGAAGCCGGTGACCCGGCCGTCGCACATGACCATGATCCGGTCGGACATACCGATGAGCTCACCCATCTCCGAGGAGATCATAATGATGGACTTGCCCTGCTTGGCCAGCTCTGCGATGATGCAGTAGATCTCGTATTTCGCGCCAACGTCAATGCCGCGGGTGGGTTCGTCCAGAATCAGAATGTCGGGGTTGTTGGCCAGCCAACGGCCAATCAGCACCTTTTGCTGGTTGCCGCCGGAGAGGGACTGAATCTGCGTCTTCCCGGACGGCGTTTTGATGGCCATTTTCCGGACATTCTCCTGGACCAGGGCGTCCACTTTTTTGCTGTTGATTTTGATGCCGAAGTCCAGGTAGTGATCCAGGCTGGCAATGGAGATGTTGTCCTCCACGGAGAGCACGCCCATGATACCCGTACCGCGCCGGTCCTCGGTGAGCATGGCGATGCTCTTTTGGATGGCGTCCCGGGGACGCTTGATATGCAATTGCTGTCCTTTATAGAGAATTTCACCCTTGCTGTGGCTGCGCACGCCGAACAGCCCCTCCATCAGCTCCGTACGCTGGGCGCCCACCAGGCCGCCCACCCCCAGAATTTCCCCCTTGCGCAAGGAAAAACTCACGTTGCGGAAGGAGCGGGGATTGATGGAGGTGAAGTCCTTGACCTCCATCACCACTTCGCCGGGAACGTTTTCCCGCGGGGGATAGAGGTTGGTCAGCTCGCGGCCCACCATTTGCGTAATGATTTTGTCGGTGGTCAGCTCCTTGGCGTCCCAGGTGCCGATGTATTTGCCGTCGCGCATGATAGTGACTTCGTCGGAGATGCGCAGAATTTCGTCCATCTTGTGGCTGATGTAGACGATGGAAACGTTTTTCGCCTTCAGGTCGGCGATAATGCGGAACAGCGCTTCCACCTCCGCGGCGGTAAGGGAGGAGGTGGGCTCGTCCAGAATCAGCACCTTGCAGTCGGCGGAAACGGCCTTGGCGATTTCTACCGATTGCATCTGGCTGACGCTCAGTTCGCCCAGGCGTTGCTTGGGGTCGAAGTTCATGCGCACTTCCTTGAGCACCTGCTCGGTATCCTGAAACATTTTGGCGTGGTCCACCACGGGAATGAAGCCCAGCAATTTCTTCACCGGATAGCGCCCCACAAAAACGTTCTCCGCCACGGAGCGCTCGGGAATGGGCTGCAGCTCCTGATGCACCATGGCGATGCCCATGTGCAGCGCTTGCAGCGGATCGCCGATATGTACTTTCTTACCCTCGTAAAGAATTTCGCCCTGATCCATTTTATAAATGCCGAACATGCACTTCATCAGGGTGGATTTGCCGGCGCCGTTCTCGCCCATCAGGGCGTGTACCGTTCCCGGACGAAGCCGCAACTGCGCCTGGTCCAAGGCTTTGACGCCGGGAAAGGATTTGCACACGCCGCGCATCTCCAGCCGATATTCCGACATAAGGGAGCCTCCTTCATGGTGTGATAAGCCGGAGACGGAAGCAAAGGCCGCGCCATTGCGCCGCCGGACCTCGCTTCCGCCTCCCGCGGGGAAACGGGGAAACCTTGATCCGGAAGAAAGGCGCGTGCGCGTTTGCACGCACACGCGCCTTCGTCAGAATCGCGCGGAGATTTACTCGGCCGCAGCTTCTTCTTCGGTGGTCATGAACTCAGAGGCGTTTTCGGCGGTGACTTTCACGTAGTCGACCCAGTAATAGGCGTCCATTTCCTCGCCGTTGGCGGCCTTGATGGCCACGTCGGCGGCGGTATGGCTCTGACCAATGTGGTCGTTGAGCACGGTGCCGGTCATGGTGCCGTTGGCAACCATTTCCACACACTCCGCCAGGGCGTCGACGCCCAGCAGATAGATGTCCTCGTTCACGACGCGGCCGGCGTCCACGATGGCCTGATAGGCGCCCAGCGCCATGGCGTCGTTGTTGCAGAAGATGACGTCCACGTCCGTGCCGAACTGCGCCAGGGCGGTGGCGGCCAGCTGCTGGCCGTTCTCCTGGAGCCAGTCGCCGCGCTGCTCAAAGAGCTTGTTGGTGGCGATGCCGGCGTCGGCCAGGGCCTTGATGGAAAATTCGGTGCGGTACTGCGCGTCTACGTTCTCGGGATCACCCATAATCATGACGTAATCTACGGTGCCATTGCCGTTGAAATCGCCCTTGTTCTCGGTAGCGGCGACGATTTCACCCTGGAAGGTACCGGACTGACGGGCGTCCGCGCCAACGTAGGAGATCTTGCCTGCCCACTTCTGCATGTCTTCCTCGGAGGGCTCGCGGTTGATGAACACGGTGGGGATGCCGGCGGCTTCCACCAGGTCGATCACCGTAGCGGCTGAGGTGGACTGCACCAGGTTCACGATGAGTACATCCACGCCCTCGGCGATGAAGGAGTTGATCTGGTTGGTCTGTTCGGTTTGGTCGTTCTTGCCGTCTACCACGGTAACCTCGGCGTTGTAGGTTTCCTTTAGGTATTTTTCCAGCTCGGTACGGTACAGGGTCATGAAGTTGTCGTTGAACTGGTAAATGCACACGCCCACCTTAATGGGTTTGGCTTCTTCGGCCACGGCAGTCATGGCCAGGCCCAGCAGCATCATCACCGCCAATGCCAACGCAAGTAGCTTTTTCATGGGTATCCTCTCCTTTTTCGCTTTGCCAGGGAAACGCTTGCCGGCTTCCCTGTTGATGGTTCCATTATAGAGAGGCGAGATGGAAAAAAGAATAGAAAATCCTTTCCAGATATGTGGAAATTCTATGATGTTCAAATCCGCGGCATGGCGTTTCGCAAGCCTTGACAGGGGGAGAAGCCCATGCTATACTCAAGCGCAAGGGGATGAGAGCCTCCCGCGGCGCGGCGCATACCGCGCGAAACCGCTGATTCAGCTGACGGCTTCTGCGAAAAACGTTCGCGGAAAGCCGCCGGCTTTTTTTGCGGGCAGAAGGAGCGTGCAGGAAATTATGCTATTGAGTCTGTCCTTGATTATTTTTGCAGGTTTTCTTCTGTGCGGAGCCATGGAACGGCTCCGGCTGCCCGCGCTTCTGGGCATGATGGTTTGTAACGGTATCCTACCTGCCCAAGGCTACCGTGCAGGCGGCCATCGGCGCGCTGCCCTTGTCCATGGGTATGCCGGCGGGCCCTGTGATTCTCGCCGGGGCCGCGCTGGCCATCCTGTGTACCGCGCCTCTTGGGGCAGCTTGCATGGCCGCGCTGTATCCCAGGTGGTTGCGGAAAAGCAAAGATTGACAAAATGGTGGATATTCAGCATAATGGTGCCAAGAGGATCGTACAAAGGGGGAACGCCCGTGTACCGGTTGCTTTTGGTGGACGATGAAAGCGACATTCGGGAGGGCCTGCAGGAAGTGGTGGACTTTGCTGCCCATGGCTTTGAAGTGGTGGGAGAAGCCACCAACGGCCTGGAGGCGTTGCAGGCCTGTGAGCGGCTGGAACCGGATCTGGTGGTGACGGATATACGCATGCCCCTGATGGACGGGCTGACCATGTGCCGGCGGGTGCAGAAGGCGTTGCCTACCACGCGCTTTGTGATCCTTAGCGGATATGACGATTTTGAATACGCCCGGCAGGCGATTAGCATGAACTGCCTGGGCTATTTGCTCAAACCGATTTCTTCCTCGGAGTTTCGGGATATGTTGTCTCAGGCAAAGGAAAAGCTGGATGAGGAATTTGCCCAGCGGCGGGATATGACGCGGTTGCGGGAGCATTTCCGCACCAGCCTGCCCTACCTGCGGGAAATGCTGCTTTCGTCGCTGCTGTCGGGAGCTATCGGCGCGGAAGAGGCGCGAAAAACCGCCGCGCGTTATGAAATGCCGCTGGAGGCCAGGCAGTATGTGCTGGCGCTGATTCGCCCCCAGGAGGCCTGGGAACGTCAGGGGGCCATTGAGGAACCGGAACTGCTTTCTTTTGCCATTTTGAACATTGCCCAGGAAATGCTGCAAAACCATACCGTAACCCATGCGTTCCACTACAATGGGGAGCTGGCGGCGCTGATGCTGCTGGACAGCGGGGAGGAAAGCGCCTATGCCGCGTGCGTAGGCTGGCTGGAGGAAATGCGCCAGGCGGTGGATCATTACCTGGATACTCGGGTGCTGGTGGGCGTAAGCGCGCCGGCGCAGCGGCTGGAGCATTTGCATACCGGGGCGGAACAGGCGCTTTCCGCGCTGGAGCAATGCGCCATTCTGGAGAACGGTTCCCTGGTGTGCGTGACGGACGTGGAACCGGGCAGCCGGGGCAGCCTGGCCGCCAGCGACCTGGAGCTGCGCAGCCTGGGCAACGCGCTGAAGCTGGGGGACATGGCGGCCGTGGGGCGCGTACTGGAGGAAATGCTGGCCGAGTGCCGGGAAAGCAAGCCCACGCCGGGCATGTACCGGGCGTACCTGCTGGAAATATACATGACGCTTTTGCGCACGGCGCGGGACGTTTCCCTGGAGACGGATCTGGCGGAAAGCCTGGAACCGTTGATGAACTGCCCGCCGCCGGAGCAGGCGTTCCGTTTCCTGGCCGAGCTTTCCGAGCGCTTTTCCCGGCAGGTGATGGAGCGCCGGGCTTCCTCCAGCCGCCTGCTGGCCAGACAGGCGGAAGAATATCTGGCGGGCCATTACCAGGACCCGGAGCTGACGGTGGAAAAACTCTGCGGGCAGCTGCATATTTCCCCCTCCTATTTCAGCGTGCTGTTCAAGAAGGAGACAAAGAAGACCCTGGTGCAGTATCTTACGGAACTGCGTATGGACAAGGCCATGAGCCTGGTGACGGGCACGGAGATGAAAACCGTGCAGATTGCCAGGGAGGTTGGCATTCCCGATCCCAGCTATTTTAGCTATTCTTTCAAAAAATACTTTGGCATCTCCCCGTCCCAGGCGCGCAAACGGGAAGGAGTATCGCCATGAAACGAGGCAAAGGGAAGCCGGAGGGCCGTCAGGCGGATACGGGACGCAGCCTGCATTTTGTGCTGGTGGCGTCGTTCCTGTCGTGCATGGGGCTGTTGCTGCTGTTTGTGCTGCTGATGCTGGTGCCAAGGCTTTCGGCGCTGCTGGAAAAAAATGCTATTGAGCGCACCAAGGAAACGGTGATGCAGAGCGTCAACACGGTGAACATCTATGTGGATAACATGCTTTCCACCCTGTACTACGCGACCACCCTGCTTCCGGCAGATATGGACGCGGCGGGGGAGGGCTGGCTGGATCAGATGGCGCTGGTGAAGCGGAGCAACTCCAGCATTGTTTCCATGGCGTTTTTCCATGAGGACGGCAGCATGTTCGGGGCAACGGCAGGGACGCTGGATGTGCCGGCGGAGCAGGTGCGGGCCATGACCTGGTTTCGCAAGGCGCTGGATTGGGGCGGCACGGTGACTTATTTTTCCATGCCGCATGTGCAGAGCCTGTTTCAGGACCAGTATGCCTTTGTGATTACCATGGCCCGGGCGGTGCATTATCAGAAGAACGGACAGCTGGCCCGGGGCGTGATGATGATGGACATCGACTACGACAGCTTCAGCGAGCTGACGGAGAATGTTTCCCTGGGGGCCAGCGGATACAGCTATATCCTCAGCCGGGACGGGGAACTGGTGGTACACCCGCGGCTACAGCTGATTTATCACGGGCTGGCCGCGGAAAATCTGGACGCGGTGAACCGGTTCCTAGTGGGACAGGGCCGGGACCGGGTGGACGGCCGGGAGCGGGTGCTGATTAGCGCTACGCTGAACCAAACCCGCTGGCGGCTGGTGGGCGTGGCGTATATTGACGAGATCCTGGAGCTGCAAAGCGCTTTCATCCGCATTGTGTCCATTGTGTTGCTGTGCGCGGCCATGCTTTCCTTTGCGGTGGCTTCGGTGATGGCCTATTGGGTTACGCGTCCCATGCGCTATTTGGAGGATACCATGCGCCGGGTGGAGGCGGGGGACCTGAACGTGGCCATCCAGGAGCAGGGGTTCCGGGAGGTGCGGGCCGTCTCCCTGGCTTTCAACCATATGATCGCCCGCATCCGGGCGCTGATGGATCAAATTGTGCAGGAGCAGGAGAAAAAGCGCCTGTACGAGCTCAATGCGCTTCAGGCGCAGATCAATCCCCATTTTCTCTACAATACCCTGGATTCCATTATCTGGATGGAGGAGCGGGGGCGCAGCCGGGAAGCCATTACCATGGTTTCCGCCCTGGCGAAGCTGTTCCGCATTTCCATCAGCAAGGGCCGCAGCGTCATTACGGTGCGCGAGGAACTGGAGCATGTGCGAAACTATCTGATTATTCAAAAGATGCGTTTCAAGGATAAGTTCACCTACGAGATTCAAGCGCAGGAGGAGGCGCAGGAGGAACGCACGGTGAAGCTCATTGTTCAGCCCATGGTGGAAAACGCCATTAACCACGCCATCGACCAGACGCAGCCGGAGGCGTTGCATATCGTTATCAAGGCGTTTGTTCAGGACAGCGAGCTGTTTTTCACGGTGGAGGACGACGGCATCGGCATTCCTCCGGAGATTCTGGAAAATATACTGACGGCGCCGGCGGGGAAAAGCGGCATCGGCATCAAGAATGTGCACGAGCGGATTCAGCTGACCTTCGGCCCGCCATATGGCTTGCAGATTGAAAGCGAGGAGGACGTGGGCACCCGGGTGACCATCCGCTTACCGCGCAGCCAGGGGGAACCGAAGGCTTAGGCGTAGCGGAATGCGGGTAAGGAGAGGAGCGCGGGGAATGCGAAAATCCATTTTGATCTCCACGGCGATGGTGCTGGGGGTGCTGGCGCTGCTGCTCTTTGGCCTGGCGCCGGAGCCGGCGGCGGACGCGCTTCCGCCCGGCCCTGTGGTTCTGCTGGTGGAGGATGACACGGGGGCGTTTCTGCTGCAGGTCAAGCAAGGGGCCCAGCAAGCCGCGGCGCAGGCCGGATGCGAGCTGATTCAGGAGACGGCCGCGGGGAATACCCTGAGGGAAACGGTGGACCAATGGGCCCGGCGGGGAACTACGGCGGCGCTGTTGCTCATGGAAGACGAAGACCTTTGCCGGGAAGCTGCCGCGGCCTTTCAGCATGCGGGCGTACCGGTGGTAACGCTGGCAAGGGAGACGGAGGAGGGCGCTTCCGCCGTGATGAACCAGCGCCAAGCGGGAGAGCTGCTGGCGGGATTTGCCGGAAGCGAAGGCCGGGTGTACCTGTTTGGCGACGCGCCCGAGCGCCTGGCCGGCGCCCTGGGCGTGCTGGACCCGGAACGGGTGGCGGCAGAGCCGGAGGCCCTTCCCCAACCCGGGGAGCAGGCCTGCGTTCTGGCGCTTACCGGCGAGGCGACGCAGCGCCTGGCGGCCCTGAAATCCGAAGGGGTGTTCACAGCGCCGCTGGCAGGCATGGACCCCGGCGAGGAACGGGTGGCGCTGATGGCTTCGGGCGCAGTGGACGCGCTGGTGATGGAGACGCCCTACGCCATGGGGTATGCGGCCATGGAAATGGCTTTGACAGGGGAGACTTCGCCGCGGCTGTTGCCTTACCGGCTGGTGCCGCGGGAGGAGATGTACGAGGCGCAGCATGTGAAACTGATGTTTCCGCTGCTGCACTGAGGAAGGGAGGCGGTTGCGTGGGCAAGCGAGAGCATCTCCGGGCGGTCCTGTTTCTTTGCCTGGCTTTTCTGTGGGGAGGAAGCGCGTTCGCGCAGGAGCTGTGCATCGGCGTATGCATTTATGACGGCACGGACACCTTCATGAGCAGCCTGCGGGACCGGCTGATGGAAAGCGCCCAGGGCGTGGCGGAGCTGGCCGTCTACGACAGCAGGAACGATCAAAATCTTCAAAACGATCAGGTGGAACAGCTGTTGGCTGCGGGCGTGGACGCGTTGATCCTCAATCCCGTGGACAGGACGGCTGCGGGATACCTGATTGAAAAGGCGCGGGTTATGGATATTCCTGTGGTCTTCATCAACCGGGAACCGCTGCTGGAGGATATGCAGCTTTTTGACAAGGCGTATTATGTGAGAGCCAGCGCCGCCCAGAGCGGGCGTCTGTCCGGGGAGATTATGGCGGCGTATTTTCTCAGCCACCCCCAGGCGGACAAAAATAGCGACGGCGTGGTACAATATGTCCTGTTGAAGGGCGAGCCGGGGCATCAGGACGCGGAACTGCGCAGCCAGTATGCCCTGCAACCATTGCAGGATGCGGGGTTTGGCCTGGAAAAGCTCCAAGAGGATACGGGCAACTGGCAGCGCCTGCAGGCACAGGACAAAATGGCTGGCTTTCTGGCGGCCTATGGCGATCGTATTGAGTGCGTTATCGCCAACAACGACGATATGGCGTTGGGCGCTATCGATGCGTTGAAGGCGGCAGGATACTTTTCTGGGGACCGGTTCATGCCTGTGGTGGGCGTGGATGCCACGGACCCGGCCCGGGAAGCGTTGCGGCAGGGTTCCCTGCTGGGCACCGTATTCAACGACGCCGGCAACCAGGCCAAGGCGGCCCTGCGCCTGGCCGTGCAGTTGGCCCGGGGCGAAGCGGTGGAGGAGTCCACCATTGGCTACCCCCTGACGGACGGCCGCTATATCTGGATACCCTATCAGCCGCTGACGGCGGAACTGGAAGAATAAGAAAAGCCGGCCGGGCGTTTTGCCCGACAGGCCCAGATTGCTGAAAAAAGCGTTTTTTTCCATGGAACACTAAGAAAATCATTTTTTCGTTCCTTAACATGCAAACGTTTTATCAAGCATGGGGGCCGAAGGAGTCCAGGGGGCGATCGGAAAGCCCCCTG
>CAZINY010000037.1:0-29178 GCA_964540735.1 uncultured Oscillospiraceae bacterium | reverse complement strand
TGAAGATGAACAGCTAAAAGCAGAGGTTCTCGTTTGGCCATTGACGACAGGGGTATCGCCACGGAATCCTTGAACGAAATCTCCCGTATCACGCATGCTGCGCAAATCGTGCTTGCCTGTTGCCTATTGCTTACCGCGCTGATAACCCCAATTATGCTACGCCGCGGATTACGACCGCTGTCCAAACTGGCGCACATGGCAGAAAACATTGCCGAAGGAGCATACAACGCCAGAACAAGTATGAGCGGAGGGGACGAGGTTGGCCAACTTTCTTTGGCTTTCGACCACATGGCGGATACTGTGCAGCAGAAAATCGAAACCTTGGAAGATAACGCGCAGAAACAAGAGCTATTATTGTCTGCGTTGACCCATGAATTGAAAACTCCCATGACTGCTATTATTGGCTACGCAGACGGCTGTCTGACGCTTCCCCTGAGCGAGGATG
Organism: uncultured Oscillospiraceae bacterium; assembly: GCA_964540735.1. Lineage (GTDB taxonomy): Bacteria > Bacillota > Clostridia > Christensenellales > Aristaeellaceae > Egerieenecus. The sequence goes on along the minus strand of CAZINY010000037.1, from coordinate 28,733 downwards.
ATAAAGCCTCGGCAGTGAATGGCATTCTCCAGGCAGCCAAACGTGTAGAACGTCTCAGCAGTAAAATGATGCAACTAATTACATACCGCAACCAAGACGTACTTTCAATACAGCAATTATCTGCAAATAAGCTTCTGACTCAGGTAATGGAAGAAACTCGAGTTCAATGCAAGCAACGCCATATTCATTTGCATCTTCATTGTGAAATCAACACGGTATTGGGCGATGAAGACTTACTTATCAACCTATTGACTAATCTGGTAGATAATGCTTGTAAAGCCAGTCAAGACCAGACCTCCATTTCTCTGACTGCCTGTAAGCGCCATGGTGTACCTTGTTTTGAAGTCCGCGATCAGGGCTGCGGCATACCGCCAGAAGCAATTTCGCTGGTCTTTGAACCATTTTATCGAGTGGATAAAGCCCGGGACCGTAAGCTGGGTGGTGCCGGTCTAGGGTTGACGCTTTGTCGGATTATTGCGGAGTCCCATGGCGGCAGTATCGAATTGCAAAGTCACGTGGGCAGAGGAACTATTGTAACAGTATACCTAGGCAGAAAGGACGATACCATATGAAAAACAGACGATGGATCTGGATCATTTTATTTCTGACGATAGTGTCCGCCTTAGCAGTTGCTGCCTTAAGTTGGAGTACAGGACTTGTAATCCGGCGACACATGACAGAGAGCATCGTGATAACCAATTCTCTATCATGGAGAGAAGCTTCTTTACAACTTCCTAACAACACCCTTACATGCTCGTAATGACATTACCTGTATGCGCATATAGACTATGACCAGGAGGAGAAAAACCATGAAAAAAAAGTATTTGATCTTTTTGGTCGCTTTACTACTGTTTCCTCAGGTCAGTCTGTCAGAGAGTCTGCGTGAAACACTTGCTGCACCACCACAATATATAGCCGAGACGTTTTTTACCGCCACTAAGGTGAGTCATTTTACTATCAATGCGCAAGTAGAAATACCTGACATTACCTATGCACCGATTTCTGCCTATGAAGTTTCCCTGCGAGCCTTTACGGAAGAAGAAGTGCTGAATCTGGGTAAAGCATTAAAATTCTCTCAGCCAAACGCATACGTCAAAGAAGAAATGCCAGGACAATCTGTTCTGCAATGGCATCATACTTATTTTATGCTTACAGAAAACAATAATCGGCTACGAGTCGCGATCAGCGAAGACTCGCAAACGCATTCCATCACCGATGCTTATGCCAGTTTTGAGATGATTCCAGGTCCAGGTAACGCCGAGTATGGCGTGCATGATGGTGAACTCATTGAAGCTCTGTCCATAGAAGACAAAGCAAGCACGCCCTTCCTTAGCGCTCAACAAAAGGCTGAAGATGTAGCAAGCCAAATAGCGCCAGAATTGTCGCTATTGGCTGTTGGTCTCACAGATAGCTTGCCTTTTTTAACCGTAACTGACACGGATCGTCTGAATCTATATGGCGGGGCCTTAGAGGATACACCGATGGCTTACCTCTTCATTTTCGGGCATTGTTTGGACGGAATTCCTGTTACGGTAACCAATACATGGGGATTAGGACTGAGTCTATACAATGAGCCTTATACCAATTTCTATTGCTATGAACAGCTCTATATTCAGATTGCGGAAGATACGATTGTTAGTCTACGATATAACTCGCCTTACACTATCGGGGATAAATATTTGGAAAGTTACGGAGAGCTTTTAACTCTTGAGGAGGTTACAAATATTGCGCAAACCATTCTGCCGTTGAAATATGCGTCTGCAGAGATAAATAGCCTACAATCTGCTGAATATATCATTGATCGAATTGCCTTTGGTTACGCTCGCATCATGATGCCCAACGAGCCTGATCGTTGTATCTTAGTTCCTGCATGGGATTTCTTTGGAACCTATACGCAGACATACTCCGACGGCGTTATTGAAATGCCAAGCGCATACCAAAGCCTTCTTACTATTGACGCTGTTTATGGCAAAGTAATTGATCGATCATTAGGTTACTGAGGTATCATAATGAAAACGCTGCGGTTAGATCTAAAAAGGGCAATATTTCGGCGAAGCTTTTGGTTTACCGTTCTTTTAACAATGGCTGTACTATGGATTGGATTAGGACCGCAAACAGCCTATTTACTGTCAGATATAATCACAGGGTATCGGCCTCCCTGGAACTATTTACTTTATAATACATTACGCTCTTCTACAAGCGTATTAACACTGCCAGCCCTGGTAGCACTTCCCTACGCTTTAAACGAATGCATGGAACTTCAGACTGGTTATTTTCGATACGCATTAATACGTTCCTGTAGAAGTAACTATTGCTACGCAAAGGTGTTTGGGTGCCTGTTTGCTAGTGTAGTAGCACAGTCCTTTGCCTTAATACTTGCAGTAGGTTTAGGCATATTTTTCGGAAACTTTGATGTCGGCTATGTAAATTGTCAAATGTTAAGTGCCTGCGTGCTTGCCCGCCTTTTATGTACTGGCATCTGGAGCAGCATAGCAGGAGCTTCCGGGATGCTGACGCGAATAACTTCGGCTGTTTTTCTTGTCCCGCTAGCTATAAGTTACACATTATCCATGCTAGGCCGTCGACTTCTGTCACAAATACCCTGGCTTGATCCCAGCAGCTGGCTTACCGGTGAAACGCAGCTGCTGCCATTGCTACTTCTTTTGGTTTGTACGAGTCTTCATTTTCTAGCGGTTTGGATGGAGGTACAAAAGCGTGGATAAGTTATGGCGATGTGCTAGATGGAATTTACGGAGTGTATTAAAGTCGCCTCAGTACATCCTTGGTGTCATAATGAGCGGCTTATTGTGCTTCTTGCTAACAGAATTCACAATTGATCTTGCTTGGACCTATCAAACCAGTCTTCAAGCTTTGGAACCGTATATTTGGTGCTTTGCAGACAGTAGCAGCATTTGCTATGCATCCATTGCGCTGATGCTTGTACTGGCAAACCTTCCACGTCTGGATACAGCCGAATCTTATCTACTCTTTCGGGTTAACCGCTTTATATGGCTTGGAGGCCAGCTTCTTACAACATTGATAATAACTCTAGGATATTGTACCTTTTTGTTACTGGTTACTATACTTTTGTGCGGAAGACAAGCAAATTTCTTGAACCAGTGGTCCGACACAGCAGTACTGCTGTCCTTTTCCAACGATAAATTTCAAACTGCTGTAAACGTTGCACGAAAAGCAGTAAAACTTACACTTCCTTATGAAAGCGCACTCCACATTTTCTTTTTGTTTTTCCAGTATATATTGTTAGCCTCAGCGTTGCAGTTGTTTCTAACTTTACGCTTCAATAAAAGAACTGCAACACTTGGTACTCTTTGCTTCCATGCCTATGGCTATTTACTTTCTCCGGATCGCTTTATGGTATGGTTCTCCTTGGACAATTCGCAAAAATATTTGGCAAATCTGCTTGCAGCATGGCTTTCACCATTGCAGCATGCTACCTATATCATGCATAACTTCGGGTATGACAAACTACCCAAGCTTTGGGTTTCTCAAGTACTATTAGGTGTGTGCACCTTTTTTCTATGCCTGGGGACATATAGGAGTATACGAAACTACCGTTTTGAATTCATTGGAGGACGATAAGTATGCGTAGACATAAAATGTTTCCTTCCAAAATTCAAGGAAGTAAATCGGTTTTGCTGCAGCATTTATATGATGGACCAGATTGTGCAATTAAAATTGAAAACCTAACGCTTTCCTTTGGAACAGAAAAAATATTACATGATGTATCTGTGCAATTTGCAAAAGGACAAATTCACGGAATCATTGGACGTAATGGATCTGGTAAGACAGTTTTACTAAAATGTATTTGTGGATTTCTCAAACCAGATCAGGGACATATTCAAGTTCTAGGCCAAGATATCGGAAAAGACTGTGACTTCGCGCCCAATACCGGCATACTAATTGAAACGCCAGGATTTCTCTCCTCAGAGAGCGCCTACAGCAACCTTCGATGGTTAGCAGAACTTCGGGGAAAATCTATTGTTGCACGAGTCGATAATGTATTGACTGCTGTAGGGCTTGACCCCAGTTCAAAGAAGCATGTTGGGAAATTTTCCCTGGGCATGCGACAGCGCCTAGGCATTGCACAGGCACTCCTGGATGACCCTGAGCTTATCATTTTGGATGAACCCATGAACGCTCTGGACAGGCAGGGAGTTGCAGACATGCGCAAGATTTTCTTGGAGCTGAGAGCAAAAGGAAAAACCATTCTTTTAGCCAGTCACTATATGCAGGATATTGATACGCTCTGCGATGATGTATACGAAATGGAGCAGGGAACTATCACAAAGTATGTTAAGATATAAGCAGCTTCCATATATCTTGAGCTCTTGACAGAAATAATGTAAGAAATTAACCTTCTAACCACAAATTAAGGTTCACACCAGCACTTTCATATGTCTGTATCATTGCCTGCTTCTTCCGTTCCATCAATTCAGTGTCTCCGCCGCATACCTTTTCGAATAGGGCCAGCGACTGTCGCAGATAGCTGGTTCCCTCAGGTATTTTCCCTTGGCTTAAACAGATACCACCCATGGCCTCCAAGACCATGGCATAGTCGCCAGAATGTTCCATATGGTTGTTCTGCAACCCTTGGGCCATCTTCTCCAAGATCGCAAAGCCTTTCTCCGGGTGTTTCATATTGTTTTGCAGCATGGCATAGCTGGCTATCTTTGCTATTATGTCATGCCTTGGAATGGGTTGATATTCCTCCAGGATACGCAGACCAGTCTCCATGTGCTCGGAGGCCAAGGCATATTGCTTAATATTGGCATACAAGCCCCCCAGATTGGAATGTAAATTGGATACCAGCAGGGCGTTGCTTGCGTTGATCTCTTGAATCAGCGCAAGTGCGTCCTTTTCATATTTGATAGCTTTCTGATCGTTCTTCTCCATCGTGGCGCGGTAATCCAGCAGCAATGCGCGGTCTTCGTTTGACCCGTAATTCGGTACCGCCGTCTCCAGAGCGAAAAGCACCCGCTCCATGCCAAGCCGGTATTGATACTTTTCCATGTACGGGAACACGTCCTCCAGGAAGCGCAGGAAGAAAGTTGGCTCATCCTTTTCTATATAGGCAATAATATTCTCCACCGTTTGGAACAAAAGTTTGAAGTAGGACACGTCCACGCCATGGGCCAGGCAAATCTCCTGCAGGTTGGTCAGGAGTATTTTGCATTTCTTCACAGAAGGCTTCAGGTCTGCAATGACAATTTCCTGCATCATGGGATGCAGGCGGATCATATGTCCGGCTACTGGCGTAACGAAGCCCATTTCTATGAGCTCGTCTACATCATTCAGATTCCGCAAATGCAGCCATTCAGCCATGCGGCGTACCGATATGCCCGCAATAGGAAACAGCGAGAGGTTTCGCATGAGACTCTGCTGCGTGTTGTTCAATAGATACAGCGAGAAAAGCGTATGAATATGTCCATAGTAAGTCTCTTTACGGGCTTTTCCATCCTTGGTAATGCCAATCTTATCCTCAGCATCCAAAGCAACATGCTCTGTACGGAGCTTATGCAGCAGTTCCTGCGGGGACAGCAAACCTTTGCCCAGGAGCCGTGCAGCCAGTTCCACAGCCAGCGTGTGCGCATGAACAGTTCGTATGATTTCTTCCAAAACGCCCTCATGTTCCGGCGCCTCCGGAAAATACCTTGCCACGAAATGCAGTAGCGCAGTGGAATCGGAAATTTCTGCAAGCTCCATATTTTCGTAATGTTCCAAACGACTGCGCGTAGTAAACAGTATCCGGCAGCGATAGCCCAACATCACTGACAGGAAATCATCCTGGGTAGCTGTGGCATTGAAATTATCCACGATCAGTAGGCTGTCCTCTTTCAGCATCCGCAAAAAGCGATGATGCTTTCGGAAACGTTCTGCCTCTGTGTCGTTGCTAAAATCGTCCAGAAAATCCAGATCCGTGATATCCTGCTTCAAATCCCCAGCGTAGGTCAGATAGAGCATATTGGTGTATTCCTTGCGATAAGCCTTGGCATAGGCCTTTGCAAGTTCGCTCTTGCCAATGCCTGCAATACCGGCCAGGAATACCTTGCCCTTAGCCTGCAAAGTTTCATGAAGTATAGCCAGTTCCTTATCCCTCCCGCAGAAAAACCGGCAGGGGCTAGGAACATCCGCATTGGCTATTACATTCGCCGCCACAGGTGAAAGACTACCGTCAGTGAGCAACCGCTTGGTGCCGCTATCCCGTTTGACGAAGTTACGCTCCATGGCAAAGCATAGCAATCGAGTTAGGAAAACGGCCTCTTCCTGTGCGTTTGCGCAGGGATAGTTCTCGGTAAGAAGCTGCTTTTGCCTATCGGATATATCGATATCCTGGATCACCAATTCATAAAGTTTTTCCATGGCCCTTGCGCTATCATACATCAACGGCAGCACATGCTGCGCCACATCCTTTTGAAGCTCTACCCTATGCTTCTTATTCAAATAATAACTGGTAATCCGCGGACTAACTCTGGCTGTGCCGTTCATCCAGCGGCATACCAAGGCGTTATCAAAATCAAAGTCGGCATTCTCCTTCGCGGCCATGAAGCTGCCAAAGAGCATGTACAGGAAGTCCACCTGATTTTGAATATAATCCTGGCTGATATAGGCGCGAATCACCGCCATGATAGCGGAAAAATCACACATTTCCAAAGTTGCCACCGCCATTTTTCATCAATTTGTACTCAATTTGCGATCCATGAGCATTTGGTGTTTTTCGTTTATCATGGTACCACGAAAGAAGTTTCGAGGATTGATCCCATTATATCACAGATTGTTCCTGCGCCAAAGCGAAAACGCGATCTGTGCAAGGGTATATCGGACAGCTTCTCTCTCATACATTGGAACGCCAGGGGGAGGTGCGTGGTATCAGCAGACAAAGCGCCGCAATCCATGTGATTGTCTACTATCCGAAAACAGAGGAAGGAAAGCGTGAACTGGCCCGTCGGGTCGCCGATGTCCACGCAAACGTGGTTCATCAGGCCATACAAAAACTGAACTGTCCCTCTGCGCAAAAGTTGGAATTGCTGGATGCCGTCATCGCAACGGCCAAAAAGGAAGCAGGTGAGCAAACCCGGTAAGGTTTGATCGCCTGCTTCTCTTTTACATTTTTATGATGCCTTTGAAGTATTTTTCCCAGGAGTTTCTGGATATTTGCTTTTTCTCCGTCTCCCATGCCCGTAAGCTGTTGGGAGCTATGTGCATCAGCCGGGCATAGGGCTTTCTTTCAAGCCCCAGGCTTTCCCGATGCTTTCGAATGTTTTGCCCTTGCCCATGGTACAGAAAGCGGCTGAAGTCATCCAGCAAGTCGTCCGCCGGAACGCCATACAGCGCTGCCAGCTTGTCCACGATCTCCCGAGGATAATAGTCTGCCTCCCCCATCTCATAGGCCAGATAGCTGTTACGGCTGATGCCAATGCGCTCCGCTACCTCCTTTTGCATCAACCCCAGATGGTGGCGGCACCATCGCAGCCGCTCCGGCACGGTGCGTATCTCTTCATAGCGGCGGTATTGCTGGTGAAGCTGTTGCGCCTCCAGCAGCTTGCGTGGAGAAATCAACCGAAACCGATGGATATATAAGGGAGCATACCTCACATGGCCGCCCAAAGTCAGGCAAAGGAGGTAAAGCTGCTGGGAAAGCTGCTCCAAAACATGCCATTTGGGCATTTTCCTACCTGAAGGCACCCGCCGACCGTCCTGAAACGCGTTGGCGAGGGGATAGCATTTTCAATGCATCGGGCCGCATAGGTGCCTAGCGAGGTGTTGCCACCGGCGCGATAACTGCCCACCGCCTTAATCAATCCCACCACGCCGATGGAGGTCAAATCCTCGGCGCTATGACCCGGCACCGTGTATTTGCGGGCGATATGCGCCACCAGGCGCAGGTTGTGCATAATGAGTTCCCGGCGGGCGTCCTCGCTGCCCTCAGCCATCTCCACCAGCAGCCGCGCTTCCTCCTTGCGCGTCAGCGGCTTGGGAAATTGCTGCGATCCGGTGACGTAGCCCAGAAAAAACAAGCACTCCTGCACAAGCAGCGCCAGCAGCCCCATCATACGCATCCCTCCCATGCAGATCTCATGGCATTGTATGCGTCCGGCGCTGAATGTTGTACGCCGCTTCTCCTCCCTGTGAGCCCGCCGTCTGTGACGCCCGCTCCTTGCCAGCGCCTTTCCGCGTCCTCCAACGCTCCCTGAGAATTGCAGACCGCAGGACTCCGGCGATTCTGTCTGTTCTTCCGGCCGGAAGCAGCCGCGCTTCGACGCCCCACAGAAGCATTTTTTGTCGGCTGACCCGAGTTTTTCCACCGGCTCGCCATCGGTTTCAACCCTGTCCTGGTCCGAAACCGCGGCGCGAGCCATGGCATTGGCGTCGAAAATGCGCCTTTTCGTCGTTCCCGTTTCAAATATACCATATTCGGGGCGAAGCATCTCTCCTGCTCAGCCTGTCCCGGCTGCCATCCCCTGAGGCCCGTCGCTGTCCCCCGCATTGGCGCAGGGCCATGCCCTGGACGCAGGCCAAGCCGGGCCGCGCATGCCGATCATGCTTGCATCACAGGCCCCAGTTTCCAGCTTTCGCAACGCTCCAGCGTTCCCGTGCCTTCCACCTGCAATGAAACGCCATACCCTTTCCCTTTGGGAAAAGCCAGCGCCGTCATAATCGCTTCGCCATCGTTTGCATACACTTCCAGGATGGAAACATCTACAAAAATATGCAGCTTTAACCGGCCGTCCCGAAGCGCCAAGGACGCTTCGCACTGCTGCCGGCAGTTTTCCATCGCATCGTCCTTCAAGGGGATGCCGCCCGCCGTTGTATCCAACCGTAAGCGGCACGCGGCGGCATCGTAGGTCAACCGGACGTTTTCTGCCCCGGTCTGCATAAGCGAAAGCGTCAGGCGCGCGGTGGGCGACAGAAGCAATTCCAAGACCATTTCCTTGCACCGGCCCGCGCAGGACGTCAGTTCCCTGCAACCGTTTTGCAGGGGGCCGGGACGCTCCTGGCTTCCCTGTCCCAGCCGCAGGCCGGCCAGTTCCCGCAGGGGCCGCAGCGCAAGCCTGCCCGCCTCAAGGCGGCATTCCCGCGGGAGCGTCATCATCCCGGCCCATTGATGGGGCTGTATCGGCCAATGATGCTCCCAGGTAAAGGCCCAGCCGATCATAGCTTGACGGCCATCCTGCAGTTTCAACGACTGAGGAGCGTAAAAATCTATGCCCTGTTCCACCTGCCGGAAAGGCTGCTCCGGTACGAAAACGCCTCCGCGAGCTTTTCCCATGGTATATACGACAGGCTGGCGGCATCCATAGCGTCCCGCATCCGCATGCATCAGGCAGGCGACAACCACGGTCCGTCCGTCCTGCGCAAATAGATCAGGGCATTCCGCCATTTCGCCCAGCCCTTGCAGAAAAACGCCGTCATATTGCCAGTGCAGCAAGTCTGCCGACGTATAGCGAAGCAGTTGGCCGCCCCTTTGCCCGCGGGAAGCAATAAGCAGATGAAAGCCCTCCGCATCCCTGTACAGCTTGGGATCGCGAAAATCCTCCGGCGCGGCGCCCGCAGGGAGCATGTCGCTGGAAATAATGGGATTCCCGGCGTATTTCTCAAAATGAACCCCGTCCCGACTCATGGCCAGGCATTGCTGCTGCACACAGATGCCGTCCGCTTTCCGTCTGGATACGCCCGTATATACCAGGTAGAATACGCCGTCCACCTCCAAGGAGGTACCGGAAAAACAGCCTTCGGCGTCATAGGGTTGATCCGGCGCCAAAGCCACCGGCTCCGCCCTCCAGCGCACCAGGTCGCCGCTGCTCCAGTGTCCCCAATGCATGGGCCCCCATACCGCCGCGTAGGGATGATACTGATAGAACAAATGATACCTTCCCTGGAAAATCCCGAATCCGTTGGGATCATTCAACCATCCCACAGGCGCGCAAAGATGGCAGACCGGCCGGTATTCCCCTTGCACCCTCGTCTCCGCCGACGCCGCTGCCTCCTGTGCCTTGCGTAAGTGTTCCGACACAACCAAATCCCCTTTCACCAAAGACTGGCGCCCATTGCCGTCATGCGTTCCCCCCTGCCGGTTTGCTCCCCATCCGGGCACGTTCCTGAGGCCGCTTTCCCAGTACGCCCTGCGAAGGCCGCAGGCAGACTTTTTCTACGCAAAATGCCGCGCCTGCTCCCGCAAGCGCGGCCAACGTATCAAAAGCGCGGCACCGCCCCTTGATTTTGAACAAGCGGCTTCATGCAACCAGAGGCGGGTAGCAAAGCATGGATTCTGCAAGCAACCTCAACTTCCCTGCACCGCCGGCAGGATTCACCGCACCATGGCGCGCACTTCCGCCACGCTTAGTTCCTGCTCCGGCGCTTCGGACGTCCGGGACAGATAGGTATAAATTGCCTGCTGCAAAGCCCGGGCCTCGGGATATGCCATCAATTGATGCAGCCCCATGGAAGAAATCAGCAGCCGTCCGCCATGGCAGCGGCACTCCAGCAGCTTGGCCATGGGGCGCAGATAGGCGTAGCTGTCCATCTCCGCTACAATGGCATGCATCCGGCGCGGGAGAATCATCGCCCGTTGGCCGGCCATGGGCCACCACTGCCAGTTGCTGTAAAATTCCGTAGGAAAGTCCGCAAACAACGGATGCCCGGCATCCATGAGCTGTCCCATGCCGCCTTCCTGTCCGGCAAAAGTCCCCACCGACCAGAAATCTGTGGAAAACTGCGCCTGGATGGAATTGGGCAGCGCCTCCCGGGTGCTGTCCGGCGCCAGATACACCGTTCCGCCGCCTGCCAGCACCGACAGCGCCGCATCATCCAGGGTACGGCATTCGTGAACCTGTTCCGGGCAAACGGGCTGCACCGGCGGATAAACCCATAGGGGATAGGCATTCGTCTCTCCATCCATTGTCACGGTCAGCGTCAGCCGGGTCGGACGGCAATAATCTTCCAGGGAAATGCACAGCTCGCCCAGGTCTGTCAGCCCGCCGGCCGGCGCAGTCGTTTCCGGAAGCTCTCCCTGCCGGCTCTTCCCGTCCCCCTCCAGGGTCCAGTGGGTTCCGCCAGTCCGGGCCGTTTTGCCATAATTGGCCAGCCGTACCTTTGCCCGCAGGGTTTCCGTACTTTCATAGGTGTACTTTTCCAGCAGCACCAGCGGCAGTACCGATCGGAAAAAGGCACGGAAGCGCTCCGGCTGTGCAAAGGGATAAGGCTTGGGACGCAAATGCGCGTTCAGCATGCCCACCAGCGCCGTACCCTGGCCCGGAAAATCCTGTATACCCAGCAGGGAGATGCCGCTGTAACGCTCCGTGCGCAGGGCCGCCTCCACTTCTTCCCGATAGCACAGGTTGGAAAGCTCGCCGGTGGCCTCCACCTGCTTTTTCCAGGAATCCATGGCGCCGCTTTGCTCCACCTGTTCCCGGATCAGCGCGTAGTTCACCGCCCGGGTAACGCCGCGGAAGTCCGCTATCTCCCTAAAGTCCGGCAGCACCTCGTATTGCCCCACCTCAAAGGAAAAGACCGGCTTACGGCAATCCTTGCGCAGCACGTCCATGGCGGCTTCATAATTGTTCCTGGCGTTGGGATAGCGGCGGTTCAAATACCCTTCCATGTTGGAGAAGGCAGCGCGCAGCTCATGCTCCCGCAGGCTGGAGGAAGTGTAGAAATCGCTCCCCCCCTGATAGCCGTACCAGCCATAATGCGTGTTGGAACCGCAGGCAAACAGCCGTGTGGCATCCATGGCGTGGGCCATGGAAAGCAGGTCCTCCATGCGCCGGTGGCCCAGTTCTCCCGAAGCAAGCTCATTGCCCAGGGTCAGCATCACAAAAGAGGGATGATTGGCCAGCAGGCGCAGGGCCTGCCGCAGTTCCCCGGTATAGTAGGCAAGGCTTTCATCGGACTCAAAAGCCGTCTCCGGATTCCAATGGCTGAGTTCCGGCTGCATGAGCATGCCCAGCTCATCCGCAGCAGCGAAGGCCGCCTCCGGAGGAATATGGCTATGGAAGCGCATGCAGTTCACGCCGTACCCGCGGTATGTCCCCAGCACTTCACGCCAGCGTTCCACCCCCATGGGCGGATGCCCTTCCTCCGGAAACACGGCGCAGTTGGCTTCGCTGCGCAGGAAAATTCTCCGTCCGTTCAGGGTCAGCACGCCGTCCTCCCCGCGGAAATCCCGCACGCCAAAGCGCACCGTCCGCGCGCTGTCCCCCAGGGCAGCCGTAAGCGTATAAAGGTTGCCTTCCTCCTCGTCCCAGCGCCGGACATGCGCCGCCAGCGGCAGGCCGCGCAACCATATTTCCCCCATGCCGGCCGTTACCTCCACCCGGCGCTCCACCGGCGCGGCCAGGGCGTCGCTGACGAGGGTCAGGCTGGTTTCTCCCGCGGCGAGCGCATCCGTCTCCACGCATACGTCCAGGCTGTTGTCCATGGGATAGACCCGGACGCCGGCGAGATACGTTTCCTCCTCCATCCGCAGGCGGACATAGCCCAGGAGGCCATTCCAATTGGTCTGGGTTTCATCCGTGGCGGCAGAGGAAAAAACAATGGCGTCATGGGGCCAGCCTGGATAGCTGTTGTCCGCGACACACGCGATGGTATCCTGCCCCGTCATGCGGCCCGTAACCTCAAACACCCAGGGCGTGCTCACCGAACCCTCCGTATGGGCGGGCACGGAGCTTCCGTTGATCCACAGGGACAGGTGACGGCTGCGCTCTACCTCCAGAAAGAGCCGCTTGCCCGTGGGAACCTCCCAAGTCAAAGTACGGGTTAGGCGCGCTGGTCCTTCATAGGTCGCCACACGGGTCAGGCGCGTGCGAATTCCTTGATCCACCTGGTACAGTTTCCGGTTCGTATCCGTATCGGGATGCCACTTTTTGCCCCCCACATCCGGATATCCGATGCCGCTCTCATCCAGGGTGCCGGGAATTCGGATGGGTTTCTCCATACCGGGGATTTCGCATTGCCATGTGCCGCTCAAATTGATGGTTTCCATGGAACAGCCTCCCTTTCTCACAGCAGCTGCCGGTGCACAATAGCGCCCTGATGGGCACAGTCGATGGCCAGCACCGCGTCATAGCGCTTCCGCGCCCGTTCCGTATCGCCCAGCCCATAACTGCCCAGGGCCATGAGGTATTCGCAATGCGCCCGGTTGCGCAGGGTCAGGTCCTCGTCAAAGAGCTGCAGGTCCGGCAGGGACACGGCAAAATAATCCATCTTCACCTGATCATAGTAATGTTTTTCCCCGTAGGCGATGAGCTTGTGGAAGCGGCTGCGGGCGCGCTCCTCGCGTCCCAGGGCGCGGTTGGCCAGCCCCTGGTAAAGGATCATGTCCGCAGGCTGGTCGTTGTAGTACATGGCGCCAGCCGGTTCCTGCTCCCCGGCAGCGGCCAGCTCCAGGTGATGCAGCGCGGCTTGCTCATCCCCCAGGGCGCGCTCCGCCAGGCCCAGATAATAATGGATGTTGTTGTCCTTGGCGCCCTCCAGCTTGCCCTCGCCCAGGTTGTGCGGGAAGACCAGCGCCCGTTCCAGCAGCGCTTTTGCCCCGGCCGCGTCGCCGGCCTCCAAAGCCTGGCGGCCCAGCTGGGTCAGCGCCACGGCGTACTGGGTGGTTACCTTGCCTTCGCCGCCTTCCCAGGGATGGAAGCGGCGCGCCTGGATTAGCTTCAGGGCCTCCCCGTACCGCCCTTCCAGGTTCAGCAGCGTGCAATATTCCACATAGAGATCGTCCCGCCGGAAGGCCGTTTCCTTGTGCGCATCCAGGAAAGCCAGGCGCTGCGCTACGCTTCTGCCCAGCTTGCGGTACAGCTGGTCCAGCTCCAGGAGCACCCGGGCGTCCTGTTCGTCCAGCGCATAGGCTTTCTCCATGCACTGGCGGGCCAGCTCCTTGTCCCCGCGCTTGTTGAAATAGGCCAGGGACAGGTTCCGCCATACTGTGGGGAAGGTTGCATCCAGCCCGGCGCTCCGCTCCCAGCAGGCGATGGCCTGGTCGTACTGCCGCTTGTCATACCACAGGCATCCCAGGTAATAGGGCGCCCTGGCGTCCTGGGGGGCATGCGCCATGGCGTAGCGCAGGGCGGCAATATCTTCCAGCCTGTTGGGGAAACAGTACAGGCTGGAGCAGGCGGCGGCATGGTCCAGCGCCTCGCTGTCGCCGGTATACAGCGCCTTGTAATAGGATACCATGGGATGCTCCACCGGGCAGCGGTCCAGGATGTCCCCGGCATCGGCATAGTATCCCGCTTCCGCGTAGTCAATGGCGCACTCGATAAAGCTGCTCACCCGGCCGTTCATCAGGCCCAAAGCGCCTTCCACATCCCCGGACTCCAGGCGGGAAACATAGTCGAAAGCATCCAGGCGCAAGTTTTCCTCATACCAGGCGGCGGCTTCCTCCGCGCGGCCCAGGCTGTCCAGAATCAGACCGCGAAGCGCCCGCGCCTTCAAATTGTGGCTATTGCGCACCAGGCTGCGTTCCACATGCTCCAACGCCAGGGCATAGTCTCCCCGCTTGCAATCGATGCAGGCGATATGATAATAGCTGGTTTCCTGCTCCCCGGCGGTCCAGGTAGCCTTGAAGAAGGCATCATAGGCCTCGTCCTCCCGTCCCTGGTAACGCAGGCACAGGCCCAGGTTCATGTACGCTTCGGAGCAGTAGGGGTTTGGATTGCGGGCAGTCAGGCGCGCGATCGCGGCGCGGAAATACGTTTCCGCCTGATCGAACCGCCCCCGGCGCATGAGCAGCAGGCCATAGGCATTGTTGGCCCGGCTGTCCCCGGGATCGCGCCGGAGCGCCTCCTGATAATATGGGTCAGGAAGATAGGTAGCATGGCGGTACTGCTCCAGGTGCAATCCGGTGAGATACAGTTCCTCATTGGTCATGATTTCCTCCGGCTGCTTCGCCGGGGACATGGGATCGGGGATGGATTCGATCTGCTTCTCCTGGGGCGTATAGGAAAGGAGCATGCGCCCGGAAGCCGCATAAACCGTCAGGGTCAGGGCGGTTTCCGGCGCATCCACAGGCACGCTGGCCTCCAGTACCTCCACCGGGCTCAGGTTGCACACATGGTCGTACAGCGGTACGCCGTTGGCGGCGAGCACCACCCGCGCCCCGGTAAAGGGCTGGGTCGTATAGACCTTGATCTCCGCCTTGCCCTGGGCCACCTCCAGCCCCAGGACGCACTCCCGGCTGGCGTTTTTCACATAGCCGCACTTTTTGTAGGGCATGAAGTACTGGGTGAAGGTCTTTTCCTCATAGGGTTTCAGCCAGGTGAAATCCGGCTGGTTATCGCAGTACATGCCGGTCATCAGCTCGATATAGGGACCGTTGGCGTCGGTGAGGTTGCGGTCCCAGGCCTGGCCGAAATCCCCGCAGCCCCAGGTCCATTGCTTCTTACCGGGGCTCACGTGATGGTCGGCCACATGCAGGATCCCTGCTTCCACCCCGTAGTCGTATCCGCCCACGAAGTCGTAGCTGCTGCCCGCGCACATGTAGGAAGTGGGCACGGGGATATTCTTGTAGCGGCTGATATCCACCCCCGCGGAGTAATCGTGCTTGTAATACACCCCCGTGGCGATGGGGAAAGCGCTCACGTCTCGCTTGCCGTGGTCGTACACGGCGGTAACATCCGGCGGGAAAACCGACTGGGTATTTTCGTTCACTGCCACAGCGGGATTAGCCCACCACAGAAAGGTTTGCGGTAGCGCGGTACGGTTGTACAGCTGGCCCTTGATCTCAATATAGGCTTTGTCCGGATATACGGTGAAGGTCATTTTGCCCTTGGTGCCGTACATCTGATCCACCTCGGAAAGCTCTACGGACTTGCTGCCATCGGCGTTTTCCGTCACGCGCCAGTCCACGGGAGCAAAGGTGGTGGGACGATGGTGCTGGGGCCAGTTGAACTCGATCCCCCCGGAAATCCACGGCCCCGTAAGCCCCACCAGGGCGGGCTTGATGACCTCGTTGTAATAGACAAAATCGTATCCGTTGGTTTTGTCATAGGCGCGCTGAATGCGTCCGCCCAACTCGGGCAGCACCATCACGCGGATGTAATCATTCTCCAGAAACACGGCGGTATAGGGCTGATCGGTCTTTTCATCCAGGATTTTGTCCACCACAGGGAGGGGATACACCTTGCCGCTGGACCCCTGATAGACGCGCTTTTCCAAAAACATGGGATTCTTGTCCGCCTGGCCAATGCCATAGGTGGGAATGTTTACGGTTTCTACACGGACGCTTGCTGTGCCGGCCATGATGGTTGCCTCCTTCGGATTATCCTTCGTTGGTTTGCCCGTTGCGGTATTGACTGGGCGCCATGCCCTGCGTGCGGCGGAAGGCGGCGGTAAACATGCTTTCGGAAGCATAACCCACCCTGCCGCCGATTTCCCCCACGGGTAGCCCCGTGGTTTTCAGCAGGTACTTGGCGTGATTCATACGGTTGGCAATGATGTACTGTCTGGGCGTGGCCCCCATGATCTCCCGGAACACGCGGATGAAGTGGTATTCGCTCAGCCCGGTCATCCGCGCAAGCTCCGCCACCGGCGGTTCCTGCCCAACGCGCTGGTTGATGCAGGTCACCGCGCGATCCATCATCCGCGCCCGGTCGTTGGCGGCCGCCGGCCGTGCAGGCTCCGTCAGGGCGGTGAGCGCCTGGGTCAGGTACAGGGCCATCCGTGGTTCGCTGAGAGGCTTTTGCAGGTGGAACATCTGGAATATGCCGTTCAGCGCATCCCAAACTTCCCCCTGGCAATGCGTGGCAAAGACGCGGCCGTTCTGCCGGACGATGAGGTTGAAATAGCCTCTGGCCGGCGCGCCGTGGAAATGCACCCACAGGGCATGCCATCCCGTTTGGGAATAGTACCGGTGGGGTTTGGCGCAGTCCATGAGCACCACCTGCCCTGCCCGCGCCGTAAAGCGCTCCCCTTCCGTTTCCACCTCCACGCTGCCCTCCAGGATCACCTCCACCAGAAAGCTGTCGAAAGCATCCCGGCGCAGGTCATACCCCGGCGCGTAACGGAAATCCCCCACGCACAGCACATGCAGCAGATGCTCCCTGCTTAACGCGCTGGGGGAAAAATTGTAGTATTCGGACGATGGTAGCACGTACCGCTCCAAGGATTTCATGCCCGTCACCTCCGCCTTCCGGTCCCCGTGCGCCGCGCTCTTACGGCCTTTATTATAGCACGCGCCCTACTGGAACGCCATTCGCGCAGTTGCGGTATACTATCTCAAAATTGCGGTTTTTTTCGCCGCCCTGGATGTTTCCTTTCCACAAAGCGCTATGACGCGGACGCCAAACCAGCTCCCCCGGGCTTCCCCCATGCGTGGCAATCGCGCCAGCGCAAAGGACCCGGGAGCGCGCCAAGCCATGCCGGCTTGAAACGCTCCCGGGTCCTGCAATTTCTTTCCTTTGCGTTACGCGTTCAGGCGCAACCTGCCCCGATGCCGTCCCGGGCCTTCCAGCGCCGTCCAAGCCCGCCCAGCGTTTTCCAGGCAAGGCTGCGTTTGGGCCTGCGCCCCACCCTGCCTGCGTTTATTGCATGGGCAAGGCGGAAGTATGCTCCGTCCGGTCCTCCCGGTTATGCTTGTCCTCATACATGGCCGCATCCATGCTGCTGAGGAACTCGTCCAGGGATTCCGCGCCGTCCTGGAACACGGTGATGCCCATGGAAAACGCCAACTGATACGGCCGAAGCTGCCTGGCGTTGAAGTTTGCCGCCGCCTTGCGCAGCTCCTGCCCCAGGGCTTCCATCTCCGACTTGTCGGTAACCGCGCTGAGCAGGATGAACTCGTCCCCGCCAAACCGCACCGCAATGGCCTGATGGTTGCCCGACACCCGGTACAGGATCCTGCCCACATCCTGCAGCGCCTGATCCCCCATGGCATGGCCGTAGGTATCGTTAATAAGCTTGAAGTGGTCGATGTCCATCATAATGCCCGCCAGATGCTTGCCCTTGCCCGGGCGGATCTCCCGCAGATGGCGGTTCAGGTACAAGCGGTTGTACAGCCCCGTAAGGGCGTCCACATAGGCGTCCTCATTCTGAATATTGATATACAGGCTCACAACCGCCACCGCCACCGATACCCACACCAGCGATAGCCCGTAAAAGAAGAACTGGAACAGGCTCCCTATCATAATGGGCACCATAAAAATCATCACAGGCATGAACAGATACCGGCGCGCCTGGTTCTTCCGTCCATACACCAGCGTGGCGCCGTAAATCAGGTAGCCGTAGGTCACCAGGTAGGTAACGGGCACCGCGGACGTGCGGCTGTAAATATTCTCCGGTGAAATGGAAAAGAACACATCCGTAAAAAGGTTTGCCAGGCTCAGCAGAATCATGATCCCCGCAGGGATGCCAATCCATCCGTACATCCTGCGCAACCTTCCCTGATCCCCATACACCTTGAAATCCACATATACGGTCCAGATAAAAGCAAAACTGATATTTGCTGCAAAAAGCAGCGTGTTCAGCACCCGGTTCAGGAACCGCGCCCCGGGGAACATCATACCATCCACCAAAAAAGTCAAGAACTCGGTGACGCACAGGGCCGAGGTCAGCCATACCATGGTCAGGAATATTTTCTCGTCCAGGAAGACCGTGCGGGCATGCATACGGCTGCTGATGAGCAAAATCACCATCAGCACCGCGCCAACCGCATTCCCTATAAAAATGGCCTCCAGATTGATCATGGCGTTTATTCCCCTTTCCGCTCGACAACGGATGCGACGTGCAAATCTCTCAGCGCTGGTTCATTACAGGTTCAGGTCCTTGTAATCGCCCAGCTCCCCCAGCGCCCAATGCTTCCGGCACAGGCTGACATACTGGCTGTTCCCCCCCAGCAGGATCTGATCCCCTTCCTTGACCACCTTGCCGCCGGACACCCGGGCATTGCAAATGGCTTTCTTGCCGCACCAGCAGATGGTTTTCACCTCTTCGATGGTATCGGCCCAGCACATCAGCCATTGGCTGCCCTCAAAAAACTCCCCGCGGAAATCCGCCCGCAGGCCGTAGGCAATCACCGGCACGTTAAGATCGTCCACAATATGTACCAGCTCCTGCACCTGCGCCTTGGTGAGAAACTGCGCCTCATCCACAATGACGCAGTCGTATTGCCGCAGATCATACTGATCCAGTTCTTCCATAAAAACGCACTCGGTGGATAAACCGCAGCGGGACTTCAGCACCCGCTCTCCGTCCCGGTTCTCCAGGGCAGGCTTCACCATGAGCACGCGCTGATTGCGTTCCCGGTAGTTGTATTGCACCATAATGGCGTTGGCCGTTTTGCTCGACCCCATGGCGCCGTAACGAAAGTACAGTTTGGCCACGCGCGGCGTCCCTCCTCAGCTTGTTGTAATCCGCGGCGTAAGGGGCTTACGCCAGCACGCCCAGATGCTCCAGCAATATCTTGATTCCCATCAACACCAGCACCGCGCCGCCAAAGCGCTCCGCCAGCGTCTTGAAGCGCGCTCCGAAAATGTTCCCGATTTTCAATCCTACCGCCGACAACACAAAGGTCGTCACGCCGATAAAAATCACCGCAAAAACAATGTTCACCTGCAAAAACGCGAACGTCACGCCCATGGCCAAAGCGTCAATGCTGGTGGCCACCGCCAAGGGCAGCATGGCCTTCGCCGAAAAAGAGCCGTCCAGCTGTTCTTCCTCGCCAAAGGATTCGCGAATCATGTTCCCGCCAATCAGCGCCAGCAGCCCAAAGGCAATCCAGTGATCCACACTGGTAATCAGCGTCTGAAACTGCGTGCCCAGCAAATATCCCAGCAGCGGCATCAGCGCCTGAAACCCGCCAAAATATGCGCCTACACACAGGGCGTGCCCTAGCCGCGCCTGACGCACCGAAAGGCCCTTGCATATGGAAACGGCAAAGGCATCCATGCTCAGGCCCACCGCGATAATAAACAGTTCCACCAGCGACAACAATGCTTCATCCTTCCATACGTCCGCTGCGCAAAAAGATATCGCGGTAGGCGCTCCATACCGCGCATCATACCTTTCATATCTTAGCTATTATACGCTATGCCCGCCTACAAATCAATGTTTTTTTCCTGTATAGCGGTCCGAGCGCCCGCTTTGCCGCGCGCGGCTTGCATTCCTGCATGGCCCGTGGTAAAATGAATTGTTCATCGGCATCTTTCGCCATCATACGGTACAGCAAAAAGGAGGCTCCCCCACATGCGAATTTTCCTGGACGCCATGGGCGGCGACAACGCGCCGCAGGCGCCGGTAGCCGGGGCGCTGGAGGCGCTCCGGCGCTTTACGGACCTGGAAATCGTCCTGGCGGGCGATCCGGCCGTCATCGAACCCTTGCTCAAGGACGGAGAGGACGTGCGCGGACGGATCACCGTGCTGGACGCCCCGGAGGTTATCACCAACCACGAAAGCCCCGTCATGGGCGTGCGGCGCAAGACCAAATCCGCCACCGTCATGGGCATGCTCCAGCTGCGGGACAAGGAAGTGGACGGCTTTGTGTCCGCCGGTTCCACCGGCGCGGTGCTGGCGGGCGGCATGTTCCGCCTGGGCCGCATCCCCGGCATTGAACGGCCTGCGCTGGCGCCCCTGCTCCCCAACGGCAAGGGCAACTTCCTGCTCATCGACTGTGGCGCCAACGTGGACTGCCAGGCGGAATGGCTGAACCAGTTCGCCGTCATGGGCAGCGCCTATATGGAAAGCGTCATGGGCGTGTCCAAGCCGCGGGTTGGACTCATCAACATCGGCGCGGAGAGCGAAAAGGGCAACGCCCTGGTCAAGGCCGCCTATCCCCTCATGGAACGCGCGCCCTACAATTTTGTAGGCAACGTGGAGGCCCGGGACATCACGGCGGATCTGGCGGACGTGCTGGTCTGCGACGGCTTTGCAGGCAACCTGGTGCTCAAGTTTATGGAGGGCGTGGCCGGGACGCTCATGGGCATCATCAAGAAGGAGCTCATGGCCGACCTGCGCGGTAAGCTGGGCGGACTGATTTCCAAGCCCGCCTTCCGCCGGGTGGCCAAGCGCATGGACTACACCGAAGTGGGCGGCGCGCCGCTGCTGGGGGTGCAGGGCCCGGTCATCAAGGCCCACGGTTCCAGCAACGCCCATGCCATCGCCTGCGCCATCGCCCAGTGCGTAAAAATGATCGACGGCCGGGTGGTGGAACGCATCTCGGCCAATCTGGCTGGCATCCTCCCGAAGGAGTAATCCTCGGGTTCATGCATAAATTGTCTGCGGAGAACGCAGCCTGCATAAGGAGGAATACGTACCATGGTATTTGAAGACGTGAAAGCAATGATCGCCAAGCAGCTCAAGGCCGACGCCGCTTCCATCACCCGGGAAACCCGCCTGGTGGAGGACCTGAAGGCCGACTCCGCCAACGTGATGGTCATGATCATGGACCTGGAGGACAAGTTCGGCATCATGGTGGAAGACGACCAGATCATGAAGATGAAGACCGTGGGCGATGTGGTGGACTACATCGAAAAGCACCAGTAACCCGCCGGGCGTCCCCGGGTTTTCCCGCGGCGGACGGACGCTGACTCCCACAGGGGCGCAACCGTCCGCCCCGGAAGCCCGAAGCGCCCATTTTTTTGCAAGGAGGACCTATGCAAGCCTTTTTACAAGCCCTGGGATACACTTTCCGGCAGCCGGAGCTGCTTCGGCGCGCGCTCACCCACCCCTCCATGGGCGAGGATGACAATCAACGCCTGGAGTTCCTGGGCGACGCGGTGCTGCAATATGTCATGAGCGACCTGCTTTTCCGCAAGCATCCCGAGGAGCAGGAGGGCGGCCTGACCCACCAACGCGCGCTGCTGGTGTGCGAGGCCGCTCTGGCCCAGGTGGCCCGCAAGCTGGGCGTGGGGCGCGTGCTGCGCATGGACAAGGGCGAGGAACTCACCGGCGGCCGGGACAAGCCCAGCGTGCTGGCCGACGCCATGGAAGCCATTCTGGCCGCGGTGTACCTGGACGGGGGCATGGAGGAAGCCCGGCGCGTGGTACAAACCCACTGGCCCAAGGCCGAGGACGTGCAGCGTCCCATGCAGGACAGCAAGGGCGCGCTTCAGGAGTATCTGCAACGAGACGGCGGAGAAGCCCCGGTCTACCGAATCATCGGCCAGGAAGGCCCGCCCCATGACCGGCGGTTTACCGCCCAGGTGCTGCGCAACCAGCAGCCCCTGGCCCAGGGCGCCGGCCGCACCAAAAAACAGGCCGAACAGGCGGCGGCCCTGGCTGCGCTCCAGGCGCTTCAAAAAACGGAATAAGCAAAACCGCGGCGGGAAGCCTTCCTTCACGGAAGCGCCTCCCGCCGCGGTTCCATTTTACCGCGCAGGAAAATCAATCAATATTCAACCCCGGATAGACCGTGGTAACGCCCAGCAGACGGCACTGGAAGGACTCCATGAGCTTCTTCTGCGGGATGCTCCGGCTAAGGATCCGGGTGATCACCTTCGTCACGCCCTCGGCAGCCATAACCGCCATGGAGCGGTGCAGTAGCGCCCGGCCCATACCTTGGCGGCGGTTGGGCGGCGTGATGTACATGCTCACCAGCTCGCAATTTTCCCCCTCGCCAGCCATGACGATTTCACCAATCAGGTCCGTATTGCGGTACAGGCCCAACGCCAGGAAATGGGGCATCCGCATCAGCCCCTGAAGATAATTCACGTCCATGAAAGTAATGTCGTTCATCACCAGGCGGTAAATAAAGGCGTTCTGCTCCTCGAGGGTATTCAAGGGCACAGGAGCTACCGCGCAGCTCATGGGAATTTTCCCGTCCCCCGCGGGAATCTCCAGGCGGAGCATGTCCTCCGTATCCTCGCAGGTAAAGCCGTTGTGCAGGTAAAACTCCTTGGTGCGGGCGTCCCCGGGACTGATGGCCGTATAGACCCGGGCCTTCAATTGGGGATTTTCATCCCGCATCTGCCGTGCGCGGGCCACCAGCGCTCCAAAGAGCATGTACCGGGCCACGGGCTGGCATTCCATGGAAATAAAGAGATTCACCGGCCGGTCGGGGAACACATTGGGCTGCATCACCCGGATGATATACCCCACGCCGATTTCATTGCCCATTTCGTCCGCCGCGAGAAACACGTTCTCGGGGGGCAGGTTATTGTACATCCCTTGCGGATGATATACGCGCATGGCGTTCTTCCTTTCAACTGTCCAATCGCTGTTTTTGGTCCGGCGCAGCCGAACGACTTATTTTACCATGGAAATTCCTGCTCCGCAAGTAGCGCGCGGAAAGTCAGGCTGTCGAAAACACGCGCGGAAAGTCAGGCTGTCGAAAAAACCTTCGGAAGCGTCGGAGGAGCCGCGTCCCCGTTGGCTTTCATTCGTGCAAGCCGGTTTTGCGGCCTTCTGTCGGCTAAAGCCGCTTCCTCGACAAAATGACGAAAGCCGCTTTTCCGACAGGCTGGGAAGGTTAAGGCTCCTGGAACGGTTCCCAGATGCGATGCACAAACATCATCCGGTACTGGTCGTACTTGTAGGATTCCCGCCACTGGGCGCCGGTGGAAGAATACACCAGCCAGTTGGTTTCGCAATCGGGGTGTATGCTTTCAAAGCGGGCGATCTCCTCGTCGCTGACGTTGTTATAGGAGCAATAGAAGCGCTCCAGGGGAACGCCGTCCAAGGCGGAAAGATCGGAAACCTGGTTGTGGCAAAGGTTCAAATCCACCAGGTTGGTCAGCCCCGCCAGGGGGGTCACATCGGTGATGTCGTTCATGAACAGTTCCAGATATTCCAGGTTTTTGAACTGGCTGAGGGCGGAAATATCCGTAATGTTGTTATCCGCCAGTATCAGCAGGCGCAGGTCGTCAAAATAAGTCAGGAAATGCAGGTCATCCACATGATTGTGCCCCACATCAATGGCCTTGAGTCCCGGCACATATCGCAGGACCTCCAGATCCTCGCTGGTATAAAAGGGGGCGGAAGGCCCCTTGCGGGTAGAGAAGGCCGTGCAGTCCGAACGAATCTTGTACGCCTTGCCCAGGCGCACCAGCCATCCGAACCAGACGTCCGGGTACTTGTCCACAATGGGCATCATAATCTCGTTATCCAGATTCTGATGGGTGTACGCGTCGATGCGGGTCACCTGGGGCATCAGATACAGAATGGTTTCCAGGTCCTCCCCTTCAATCAGCCCCTTGCCCTGATCCAGGTCCACCACCGTGGAGGTGGAATCAATCCAGGTTTTGCACAGGTACATGGTAAAGCTGAACTCCGCCTCCGGAGGAAGGGCCTCCTTCAGCGCCCGCAGCTGTTCCAGAGAAAACTTGGTCTCCCCCAGGCGCAGCTCCGCAGGCGCTTCCTGGGTCACATAGGCCAGCACCGCTTCATAGTCCGTCAGGTCCAGGCTTTCTTCCTCTGCCAGCGCGCCCGCAAGCAGCAGCGCCAACGCCAGCATGCAGGCAATCCAACGCTTACTCATCGGCAACCTCCTCCGTCGTCTCCGAGGGTACCAGGGTGGCGAAATAAATAATATCGCCAATGGAGCGCTCCTTTTGCTTCCAAAGGGAATTGATCTGCTGCTCACCGATGCAGATGGTGGCCGAAGCGCCGCCATCCAGGTTATAGGCGTTCACGCATCCCAGCTCGTAGGCAACATCCGCCGCCTCCAGGATGGTCAGTCCCTTGGAGCCTTCGTGCTCCGGTCCTTCGGTGGCAAAGGCCAGGTATGACAAGGGCCCCGTCTGTCCAATCACCATGCGCACAGCGCCGTGCTTTGCTCCGCAGGAGATGGTCACCTCGTCCAAGCTGTCCAGCTTCACGCCGTCCACCACCAGCCCCGGGCCAAAGCAAAAAGCCTCCCGCACGCTGTCCTGATAGGGGGCAAAGCTCTCCTTGGTGGTGGGATGCAGGATGGTAAAATCCCCGTTCCAGTCAATCATCAGGGTGTCCCGGCCCTTGTGCGGGCTGTTGCGGTACAGCACCCCAGAACGCATCACAAGCCCCTGATTATGGTAGGAAAAGAAATCCCCGCTGAGGGTCAGCACCGCGCGATTGCTCTTTCCCATGGCCGATGCGGGCCGGGAAGTTTTGCTGGGATACTTGCCCGCCATGGCCGTGCGCACCTGGGAGGGGTCAGCCACTGTGACCCGCACCACGGTAATGTCCGTATCGTAGCGGCGGATCTTCTCCGCGCGAACGGTAATGGAGGCGTCCTGATACCCCATGCCGTCCGCGTCAAAACCGTCGGGACTGGGTTCATAGGGCGCAGGCTCGCCAATGGGCAGAGGTTCAAAAGCCGCTTCCTCCCCGGCGGCGCATCCCGCCGCCAGGCACAGCGCCGCCAGCAGTACCATCAACCTGCGCACGCTTCATCCCTCCTTGCCGGCATGCGCCAGCTGCTTCTCGGGAATCCACACCGCGGCAGAGAGCGCCGCCAGCCCCGCCGCCATCACGCCGTAGAGCAGGTGATTGTTGATGCTGGACTTGTCCAGGGCAAACTCAATCCCCACGCACAGGGCGATCATCAGCACAAAGACCAGCATCCGCGCCGCCATGGAGAAATCCCACCCCCGGGCGCGAACCCGCAGCGCCAGGCGGTACGCAAACACCACCGCAATCACCACAATGGCCGCCAACTGGGTAAAGCGCACAAAGCCAAAACGGATGCATTCATCCTCCCGGTGGCTCTCCAGGAAAATCTGCGTAGCGCCCAGCAGCACCAGGAACCGCTCTCCCAGCGTCCCGGGACGGTCCGCCTTGCGGCTGCCCAGCAATACCAGGCAAATCACCAGCGCCGCCAGCGCCTCAAAGAGGAACACCGGCTGTTGCCAATCCCCGTACAAATTCTGCACCGCAAGGGGAAAGCGCTGCAGGCCCTCCTCGTCCACGTAGTGCCCCAGGCCCTGGCTGGTGAAGTATTCCCCCAGGCGGGCGCAGCACAAGGCCAGCGCCGCGCCGGGCGCCACAGCATCCGCCAGCGCGCCGGAAGCGCGGTGGGTTTTGCGCCCATACAGCCGGATTCCCAGCGCCGCGCCCAGCACTCCGCCGTAAAGGGTATACCCGCCCTCCCAGGGCTTCAGGATAAAGGGCACGCCGTAATATTCCGCATCCACCAAGATCGTCTCCAGCTGCGTGAGCACATAGACAATTCGCGCCCCGGCCCAGGCAGAGAATACCACGATCAGGCACAGGGACAGGCTTACGTCCGTTCCCAGGCGCTTATGGCCGCGCGCCAGCGTCATTATGACGCCCAGCGCCGCGCCCACCGCCAGACACAAGCCGTAGGCCGTCAGGGTAAAAGGCCCCAGATTGCACAGCACCAGCATCTCCTGCACAGTTGCATCATCCTTTGTATCGCATTTGTTGCTTTCGCAAAAAAGCGCAATCCAGCGCCGCCACGGCAGCGTGCATCATGCTCCGCAACGGCGCTGGCGCTTGGCCGCATGGATTGGTTGCCGGAACCTCCCGCCGCTTACTCCGGGCAGGCGGAAATGAAATAAAGGATGTCGCCCACCGCCCGAATCTTTCCAGTGGATAGGCTGTTGATTTTCTTGTTGTTGAGGATCAGGCTGGAGGACGACCCGCCGTCCAGGTTGTAGGCGTTCTGCGCCCCCAGGTCATAGAGCAGCTGGGCGAACTCCGGCAGAGTAAGCCCGGTGGAACCAGGATTCTCCGGGCCTTCGGTGGTAACCGCCAGATAGCTCAGGGGACCCATCTGCGCAATGGCGATGCGCTGGGTTTCCTTGTTGGGGGCATTGGCCTTGAGAGGGAACTCGGTGGTTTTCACGCCGTCGATCACCAGGCCCGGTCCGAAGGTGAACGCCTGAACGATGTTCCCGTCAAAAGCCCGGACTTCCTCCTCCGTGGTGGAAGGAATGATGGTGAAATCCCCTTGATCGTCAATAATCAGGGTATCATAGTCCTCGTTGAACTTTTCCCGCAGCACTTCGCCGTTGCGGACGATAAAGCCCTGATTATGATAGACGAAGTAATCCCCGTTAATGGCCAGTACGGCGTTCACGCGCTTGGCGATCACGCTGGCCCGGGCCGTGGATTTGGAGGGATAGGGCTTGTTTAACTCCGCACGCATTTGCGTGGGGGAAGCCACCTGAATCCACGTAGCCAGGCAAGTCGTATCGTAGGCGCGGAACTCCTCAATGCGGATACTCAGGCTGTCGTCCTCATAACCGGCCTCGTCAGGGAGGTACCCCGCTTCATGGGGCGCATACGGCGCCTCCGCCTGATAGTCGATGGCAGGCACATCCGTCAGCGGCAGCGTTACCGGGGTATAGGTGGGATACGCGGTAAATTCCTCGGCAATGGCCAGAGGCGTAAAGGAGGGCGTCATCAGCGCCAACAGCGCCAGCATCAGCACCAGCGCCACAACGCGCAGGATTGTCTTTCCCATAGCTCCACGCAATCTCCTCTCTGCTTGGATCACTCGGCGGGAATATACTCGCCGTAAATGAAAGTATGCAGCGCTTCGATATTCTCCTGCTTGCGCGCGGTGGTGCGGAAAGCAATGACGCTGGAGCCGTTGGACTCGCTGTACTTCCAGGTTTCATCCATGGGAATGCGCAGCTGCTCCATCAGGCTTTCCCCTTGCTGCGCGCGGGTCACAATGCCGCTGGAGAGCACCTGCATGCCCAGGGGCGCCATATCGCTGGCGCTCATGTTGGTGAGCACGTAGGGCATGGCTACGGTAATCAGCTCCACCATCCGGTCCAGGGACATATCCTGCATAACCTGCTCCAGCAGCACCTCCAGCAGCTTGCGCTGGCGCTCGCTGCGGTTAAAGTCGTTTTCGCCGCTGATGCCGCGGATGCGGGCGTACGTCACCGCCTGCATGCCGTCCAAGTGATGAACGCCCGCCACAGCCTCCACCTTGTCCCGATCCGGGTTGGTGTCAAAGGGCAGGGGTTCCTTCTTGAGCTCATAATTGATGCGGCTGGCTTCGGTCTTGGTTAGCTCGATGTCCACGCCGCCCAGGTAATCAATGATGGCCGCCAGGCCGTAGAAATTGATGGTCACGAACTTGTCGATGTTCATCTCGAAGTTCTGATTCACCGTGGCCATGGACAGCTGGCCGCCGCCCCAGCTGTATGCGTTGGTAATCTTATAGGGGTTCTTCTTGGTGGGAATGGTCACCAGCAGATCCCGTTGAATGGAGGTCAGCTTGATGGAACCGTCCTGGGTGTTGATGGAGCAAATGAGCATGGCGTCGCTGCGGCCGCCTTCGGTCACATCCTGGCGGGCGTCGATTCCCAGCAGCAGGATATTCACCACATGATCGGGCAGGTTTTCATTGATCTCCAGCTGGGATTCGTCAATGGTCACCTCGCCCATGTCCTCCAAGTCGTCCAGCTCGGCCAGTTCGGCATCGCTGAGAATCTCGTGCTCCTGGCCGTCTGCATCCAGCATCACGTCCTCGGTAACGTCCGCTTCCAGATCCCACTGGGCAAACAGATCCTCCTCGGTAATCTCCTCGTCCTCCTGCGCGAAGGCCGTGGAAAACAGCAGCAGCCCCGCGGCCAGGGCCGCAAGCAGTCGTTTCATCCCATTACGCAAAGCGTTTCCTCCTTTTTACCCTTTGCAGAAATAATCCATACCATTATACAACCTGACCCCCGCCATTGCAACCGCTTCCCCAAAGGGCGGGGGCGGAATTTACAATTTTTCCGCGGATCTCCGCAAATTTTGCCCCCTCCGGTATGTTGAAAAAGCGGCGCAGGCCGCTTCAGCGAGTCGAAAAAGTGGCTTCCGCCACTTTTTCGAGGAAGCAAATTCGGTCA
>CAZINY010000036.1:0-29263 GCA_964540735.1 uncultured Oscillospiraceae bacterium | reverse complement strand
TGCCGGAGTAGGCGTTCAGGTACATCTGTTTGATTTCGCTCATGAGGGGATAGCGGGGATTGGCGCCGGTGCACTGGTCGTCGAAGGCCTGCTCCACCATTTCGTCCAGGGTGGAGAGGAACTTCTCCTCCTCAATGCCGTATGCCCGGATGCTGTCCTTGATGCCCACCTGCTCCTTGAGGGTATGCACCGCGGCAACCAGGCTATCCAGCTTCTCCTGGTCATTCTTGCCCTTCAGGCCCAGGAACTCGGCGATTTCCGCGTAGCGGCGCAAGGTGTGGGGATGGTCGTACTGGGGGAAGGTGCCCATCTTGGCGGGAACCTCCGCGGCGTTGAAGCGCAGCACGTGGTCGATCATCAGCGCGTTGGCCACGCCGTGGGGCAGGTGGTGGAACGCGCCCAGCTTGTGGGCCATGGAGTGGCACACGCCCAGGAAAGCGTTGGCGAAGGCCATGCCCGCCATGGTGGAGGCGTTGGCCATCTTCTCCCGGGCTTCGGGATCGCTGCCGCCGTTGGTATAGGCCCGGGGCAGGTAATCGAAAATGCTGCGCATGGCCTTCAGGGCCAGGCCGTCGGTGTAGTCGGTGGCCATCATGGAGGCGTAGGCTTCCAGGGCATGGGTCAGAGCGTCGATACCCGAGGCGCTGGTCAGGCCCTTGGGCATGGTCATCATCAGGTTGGAGTCCACAATGGCCATGTTGGGCAGCAGCTCATAGTCCGCCAGGGGATACTTCACGCCGGTGGATTCGTCGGTGATGACCGCGAAGGGCGTCACCTCGGAGCCCGTGCCCGCGGAGGTGGGTACCGCGATAAAGTAGGCCTTCTCGCCCATCTTGGGGAACACATAGGTGCGCTTGCGGATGTCCATGAAGCGCATGGCCATATCCAGGAAGTCCACTTCCGGATGCTCGTACATCACCCACATGATCTTGCCCGCGTCCATGGCGGAGCCGCCGCCCAGGGCGATGATGCAATCGGGCTGGAAGCTGTTCATGGCCTTGGCGCCTTCCTTGGCGCAGGCCAGGGTGGGATCGGGCGCCACGTCGAAGAAGGTGGTGTGCTGCACGCCCATCTCATCCAGCTTGTCGGTGATGGTCTTGGTGTAGCCGTTGTGGTACAGGAAGGAGTCGGTGACGATGAAGGCCCGCTTCTTGCCCATGACGTGTTTGAGCTCGTCCAGAGCCACGGGCAGGCAGCCCGGCTTCAGATAAACCTTTTGCGGCGCGCGGAACCAGAGCATGTTCTCCCTCCTCTGGGCGACGGTCTTGATGTTGATCAGATGCTTCACGCCCACGTTTTCGCTCACGGAGTTGCCGCCCCAGGAGCCGCAGCCCAGCGTCAGGGAGGGGGCGAGCTTGAAGTTGTACAGATCGCCGATGCCGCCCTGGGAGGAGGGGGTGTTCACCAGGATACGGCAGGTCTTCATCCGGGAGGCGAAGTCCGCGACCACGTCCTGCCGGGTGGTGGCGTTGAGGTAGATGGAGGAGGTATGGCCGTAGCCGCCGTCGGCAATGAGCTGCTGAGCCTTGGCGAAGGCATCCTCGAGATCCGCGGCACGGTACATGGCCAGCACCGGGGAGAGCTTTTCATGGGCGAACTCCTCGCTCAGATCCACGCTGGTCACTTCGCCGATGAGGATCTTGGTTTCCTCGGGCACGGTGACGCCCGCCAGCTTGGCGATGGTGGCGGCCTTCTGGCCCACGATCTTGGCGTTCAGGGCGCCGTTGATGAGGATGGTCTTGCGCACCTTGTTCAGCTCGTCCTTTTTCAGGAAGTAGCAGCCCCGGGCGGCAAATTCCTTCTTCACCTGGTCGTAGATTTTGTCCAGCACGATGGTGCTCTGCTCGGAGGCGCAGATCATGCCGTTGTCGAAGGTCTTGGAATGGATGATGCTGTTCACCGCCAGCTGCACGTCGGCGCTGTCGTCGATGATGGCGGGGGTGTTGCCCGCGCCCACGCCCAGGGCGGGCTTGCCGGAGGAATAGGCGGCCTTCACCATGCCCGGGCCGCCGGTGGCCAGGATGATGTCCGCTTCCTTCATGGCCATGTTGGTCAGCTCCAGGCTGGGCACGTCAATCCAGCTGATGATGCCCTCGGGGGCGCCGGCCTTCACCGCGGCCTCCAGCACGATCTTCGCCGCGGCAATGGTGCAGCCCTTGGCACGGGGATGGGGGCTGATGATGATGCCGTTGCGGGTCTTCAGGGCAATCAGCGTCTTGAAGATGGCGGTGGAGGTGGGGTTGGTGGTGGGGATCACCGCGGCGATGACGCCGATGGGCTCGGCAATCCTGGTGATGCCGTAGTTGTCGTCCTGCTCGATGACGCCGCAGGTCTTGGTGTCCTTATAGGCGTTGTAAATGTACTCGGCGGCGTACTGGTTCTTGATAATCTTGTCCTCCACCACGCCCATACCCGTTTCCTGCACGGCCATTTTGGCCAGGGGAATGCGAGCCTGCTGGGCGGCGATGGCCGCCGCCTGGAAAATATGATCTACCTGCTCCTGGGTATAGGTGGCGAAGGTCTTCTGCGCCGCCCGTACCTGGGCCAGGGCTTTCTCGAAGGATTCTACGCTGTCCACAAGGGGATAGTTCGCGGTCATGGTTTTTCTCTCCTTCTGTCCTGTGGATATTCGTTGGGTGTCTGTGTTATTTTTCTCCCCTCCGGGCGTCCCCATCCGGGATTGACAAAAGTATAACAAGGCCAGATGCATTTGTCAATGGTCTTGATAAACTTTTAACGTTATATTTTTGACAATGTGAAGAGTGGATGAATTTTTGCCAAAAACGCCACTTCCGTGGAGAAAAAAAGCGCCATGGGGTTCCCGTCCCCGTGCGTCCGGGGCCAGGATGTGCTATACTGGGAAAAAACGCATGCAGGGGGAAAGACCTATGGATACACAAGCATACGCGGCGCTGGCCCAGCGCCTGACGGAGGGCGCGGCACGGGCGCTCACGGGCAAGGAAAAGGAAACGCGCCTGCTCCTGTGCGCCCTGGCGGCAGGAGGCCATGTGCTGCTGGAGGACGTGCCCGGCACGGGCAAGACGGCCCTGGCCCGGGCGCTGGCCCAGCTCATGGGGCTGCAGTTCAGCCGCATTCAAGGCACGCCGGACCTGCTGCCCTCGGACGTGACAGGGGTCAGCGTGCCGGACATGCAGACGGGAGCCTTTGTGTTCCGCAAGGGGCCGGTATTCACCCAATGCCTGCTGGTGGACGAATTGAACCGGGCCACGCCCCGCACCCAGGCGGCACTGTTGGAATGCATGGAGGAATGCCAGGTCACCGACGGGGGCGTCACCTATCCCCTGCCCCGGCCCTTCTTTGTGCTGGCCACGCAAAACCCCATTGAAATCGCGGGCACCTTCCCCCTGCCGGAGGCGCAGCTGGACCGGTTCATGATGCGGCTGTCCCTGGGCTATCCCACCCCGGAGGAAACGGCGCGGGTGCTGGCCCAGCGGGGGCAGGCGCCCCAGGAGGCGCTCACCCCCTGCGTCACCCTCCAGGAGCTGGAGGACTGGCAGCGGGCGGTATATACCGTGACTCTTTCCGCGCCGGTATGCGCGTATATGGCCGACCTGGCGGAGGCCACCCGGCACATGGACAACGTGCGCCTGGGGGTGAGCACCCGGGGCGTGCTGGCCCTGTCCCGGGCCTGCCAGAGCTGGGCGCTCATGGCGGGGCGGGACTTCGTCACCCCTGACGACGTGAAAGAGCTGGCCGTGCCCCTGTGGGCCCACCGGCTGGTGGTGCGCAGCGCCCTGGACCGGGCGCAGGCCCAGCGCACGGCGGTGGAGGAGGTCCTGGCCCGGGTGAGCGTACCCACGGAGGACGCCTGATGTCGCTGCTGACGCTGTTTCTGGCGGTGGTGCTGGCGGGCCTGGGCCAGGGGATGCTGCTGCGCCGGGCCGCCCGGCGCATGACCTACCGCCGGAGCTTCTCCCGGGCAGCGGCCTTTTGCGGGGAGCAGGCGGAGATGGTGGAGGTGCTGGCCAACCCCTCCCGGCTGCCGCTGCCCTGGGTGCGGGTGCAGTCGCGCATGCCCGCGGGGCTGGGGTTCAGCCCCATGTCCATGCGGGAAATCAACGGCGGGCTGTACCACCGCAGCTTCTTTTTCCTGGCCCCGCGCACCCGGCTCACCCGCCGCCATCAGGTGCGCTGCCTACGCCGTGGGGATTACCGGCTGACCACCGTGGCCCTCACCGCCGGGGAGCTGCTGGGGCTTTCCGCCCTGGATGAAACCCTCGACTGCGACGCCCATCTGCTGGTTTATCCCCGGCTCATGGACCCGGAGGAGATTCCCTTGCCCTGCCAGAGCTTCCTGGGGGATGTGCTGGTGCGCCGCTTCATCAATCCCGACCCCTGCCTTGTCAATGGCGCGCGGCCCTATCAGCCCGGGGACCCGCCCCGGATGCTCCACTACGCCGCCTCCCTGCGCACGGGGCAATGGCAGGTCAAGACCTGCGACGCCTCCGCCGACCCCAAGATGCTGGTGCTGCTCAACGTGGCCCGCTCCGCCCGGCAGTGGGCGGACCTGGGGGAGCAGGAAACGCAGGTCATCGAGGACGCCCTGTCCCTGGCGGCCACGGTGTGCCTCCTGGCCATTGACCGGGGCGCGGCGGCGGGGCTGGCCGCCAACACCACCCTCACGGACGAAGAGGAGGAAGCCCTGCTGCTCCCGGACCGCTCCACCGAGCAAAAGGACGCGGTGCTCTCCCTGTGCGCCCGCATGACCTTGAAAATGCACCGCACCTTCCCCGCCTTCCTGGCGCAGCTGATCCTGCCCCCGGGGGTGGAGGACGTGCTGATTTTGACCTGCTACGAGGACGAAGCCATTGCCGCTCAGGCGGAGCGCTTCCGGGAGCAGGGGGCGCGGGTGGTGTGCCATCTGCTGGAAGGGGGCGAAAGCCATGGCTAAGGATCGGTTGGGAACGCTGTTGACCTACCTGTCCATGGCGGTGCTGGCACTGGGCTTCGGCGGCCCCGCGGCGGTGCTGGGCGTCTACAGCCTGGCGCCTGCCAGCTACGCCGCCTGCCTAAGCGCCCTGCCCCTGCTGTTTCTACCCCTGACGCGCCTTCCGCCGCGAGGGTGGCGTCGGGGCGCGGCGGCGCTGGGCCTGGGACTGCTGGGAGCGGCGCTGGGATGGTTTGCGCTGCCCTGGCCTGGCGTAACGGCGCAACGGCTGCTGCTGGCGGGGTATGGTCTGGCGCTGCCCCTGTGCCTGGCGCCCTGCCTGGGTGAGGATGCCCTGCAAGGAGCGTGGATTGCCGCGCTGGTGGCGCTGCTGACCGCCTGGGTGCTGACGCTGGGAGGCAGTAACGCCGCCGCCCGGCCGCTGGTCAACGTGCTGGGATGCGCCTTCTTCCCGCTGTGGCTGCTGGTGGTGAATCAGCGCCAATTGCGGGAACAGGTGTTGATGCAGCGCACGGGCCGGCCCCGGGGGATGCTTCCGGCCAATTTGCTGCTTACTGCCGGGGTGATTGCGCTGGCCTTCGCCCTGGCCAATATCCGCACCCTATGGGCCTGGCTGGAAGCGGCTGTCCGGTGGATTGCCCAGGCCGTGGCGGCGCTGTTTTCCCTGCTTTCGCCGGGGGAGGAGGCCGTTACCGCCTCCCCGGGGAGCGAGCCTGACATGCTGGGCGGCCTGCCGCAAGGCGAGCCGAGCCTGTTCTGGAAGGTGATGGAGTCCGTGCTCTGGGTTGCGCTGGCGCTTGGCGCGGCGGCGCTGCTGGTGGCGGCGCTCCGCCGCCTGCCGGGCTGGCTGCGAAAGCTCGGCGGATGGATGCGCGCCCTGTTTCACGGCTATCTGGACCGCCTGGACGGCGAGGACCGCGGTTATGTGGACGAAACCGTTACCTTGCCCCAGGAGCGCCTGCGCAAATCTTCGGCGCGCCGGCCTCGCCTGCCCCGGCGCTGGGAGACGCTGCCGCCCGCCCAGCAGGTGCGGCTGGCGGTGGGCTGGCTGCGCCAGGTCCGGCGGTCCGCGCCCAGCGAAACCGCCCGGGAAAGCCTGACGCCCCTGGCGGAGGAATCCGCCCTGGCGCTGCCCCTGGCCCAAAGCTACGACCGCGCCCGGTACAGCGATCATCCCATAACGGAGGAGGAAGCCGCCCGCGCCCGTGAGCTGGTGCGCACCGCCGGGCGGAAGCCCTGAAAAAGCGCGGAAACCAGGCGGACGAACCGTTGCAGGAAGGCGCCGGAGGAACGATTGCTTCTC
This sequence comes from uncultured Oscillospiraceae bacterium, assembly GCA_964540735.1. Taxonomy (GTDB): domain Bacteria; phylum Bacillota; class Clostridia; order Christensenellales; family Aristaeellaceae; genus Egerieenecus. The sequence continues at coordinate 23,051 of CAZINY010000036.1, read as the reverse complement.
CGGCCAGCGTGTCGAAAAAGTGGCTTCCGCCACTTCAGACCGTTGACAAAGGATTTGATCTCACAATGCTTGCAAGTTATAGCGTGCATGCTTGCAAGCACAGAGGATTTCGCCTCTGCGGAGGCGACCAAAGGGCTTTCCGATCGCCCTTTGGAAACCTTCGGTCCCATACTTGTTGAAAGTTTTGCAGGTTGTGGAGTCGTAAGTTTCATTTTTTCATGCTGGTGTGAAAAAAAGCATAATTATATAAGAAAAATGAAATTTTAACCTTCCTACCTTGCGAAAAAATCAACAAGTATGGGGTCGAAGGGGTCCAGGGGCAAGGGCGGACTGGTTGGCTGTGCAAAGCGCAGGCAACCAGCCGCGCGGCTATGGTGTGACCGCCTTTCTCAACCGAAACGAGCGGCGGAACGCCGCGACGATTGAAGTCGCGGAACAACCGGAAAGCCCCCTGGTCGCGCCAAGGCCTTCAATTCCATTTATTTGAAGGAATCGAAAGGTCCCTATGCGACTTGAGGGTGTTGCAAAATAGCCAACCCTAAAAATAATGCACAAAAAGCCGGCCGCAGAAGAAGCCAAAACACTTCTTTTTCGGCCGGCTTTGGTTGTTGGCTGCTGCTTTTTGCGCAGGTTGCCATTTTTTTGCAACGGTCCCATGCAGGCGGGAAATCTCCCGCGCTTGCAAGAATACTATACGACTTGCAAAAATGACGAGGCAAAATACTTTGTCAACGGTCTGACGTGGCTTTCGCCGCTTTTTCGCGGAAGCCGCTTCGGTCGACCAAAGTGAACTGCCCCCCTATTGTTATCCGTATATCATACTGTCTAGCAATTAGGGTGCAGTTCAGCCAGCAGGTCCGCCTTTTTTTGCTGGAATTCCTCATCGGTCAGGATGCCCTGGGCATGCAGCCTGCCCAGCTGCTCAATCAGATTCGGAATGCTGTCCTGGAGCGTTTTCTGTGCATTGGCTTTCGCTGCTTCCGCCGGAGCGGGCGCATCTTCCCGCAGCGGCTTGTTGCAGGCAAAGCAGAGCGTGTTTGTCTTTCGGTTGGAGGCACCGCAGTGCGGGCAGGCAACTTTTTCAACAACGTTGGACGTTTTACGCTCCCGCCTACATCTGAGGCAATAGTCCAGGGAATCGGGATTCTTCGCCCCGCAAACGCACTCCCACTGCGGCTTCGGCTTTGGCTGCGCAGCAAGGCCCATGGGTTTGTATGCTTCCGCGGAGGCCCGGACCCGATTGGGACGGAATCCCACCACCAGCAGGCCGACAATGCCCAGGAAAAAGCCCCAGGCAAAGCCGCCGTCATATCCCTTGGTGGAGGCTACATAGGAGCAGATGGCCCCAAAGATAATGCCTTGAATAGCATAAGCGATCAGCGCTACCAGCATATTTCTTTCTCCTTCGGTCTTTGCCCGGCATGGGGAAGCTCGGTGTCAATACGGCGATACCCCTTATCAAGTTAAAAACTCTCCCTCCGCACGGGGCGAAGGGAGAGAAAATGTTCATCCTGTCCGGCAGAACGCAGACGCGCCTGCCGCTACGCTGGCACATTTTGTTTACGAAACAGCGCCTTACTTCAGCTCGGCGAAGTACTTGATGGTGCGGACCATCTGGCTGGTGTAGCTGTTCTCGTTATCGTACCAGGAGACCACCTGCACCTGATAGGTGTCGTCGTCGATCTTGGCGACCATGGTCTGGGTGGCATCGAACAGAGAGCCGTACTTCATGCCGATGACATCGGAAGAAACAATCTGCTCCTCGTTGTAGCCGAAGCTCTCGGAAGCGGCAGCCTTCATGGCGGCGTTGATGGACTCCTTGGTCACATCGGCGCCCTTGACCACAGCCACCAGGATGGTGGTGGAGCCGGTGCACACGGGCACGCGCTGAGCGGAGCCGATGAGCTTCTTGTTCAGCTCGGGGATGACCAGACCGATGGCCTTGGCGGCGCCGGTGGAGTTGGGCACGATGTTCTGGGCGCCGGCGCGGGCACGACGGAGGTCGCCCTTACGATGGGGGCCGTCCAGGATCATCTGATCGCCGGTATACGCATGCACAGTGGTCATGATACCGCTCTGTACGGGATAAGCGTCATTCAGGGCTTTGGCCATGGGAGCCAGGCAGTTGGTGGTGCAGCTGGCGGCGGAGATGATCTGATCCTCGGGGGTCAGGGTCTTCTCGTTGACGGAGAACACGATGGTCTTCAGGTCGTTGCCCGCGGGAGCGGAGATAACAACCTTCTTAGCGCCGGCGTTGATGTGCGCCATGGACTTGTCCTTGGAGCAGTAGAAGCCGGTGCACTCCAGCACCACGTCCACGTCCAGCTTGCCCCAGGGGCAGTTGTTGGCATCCTTCTCGGCGTAGATCTTGATTTCCTTGCCGTCCACCACGATGCTGTCCTCAGTAGCGGAAACGGTGTGCTTGTTCTCGCCGATATGGCCGCAGTAGGAGCCCTGGGCGGTGTCATACTTGAGCAGGTGGGCCAGCATGGCGGGGCTGGTCAGGTCGTTGATGGCCACCACTTCGTAGCCCTCAGCGCCGAACATCTGACGGAAAGCCAGACGGCCAATGCGGCCGAAACCATTGATCGCAACTTTAACGGACATTGGAAAAACCTCCTTGCTTTGTGCGTTTATCCCAACTCATATTGTACTCAATTTTGTCTTGTTTTGCAAGCCCAAAACCGTGTTTTCCTGCTGTTGATTGTGATTTCTTTCGCAATATTTACAGCCCCTTGCGGTAATAGGCGCGGATTCGGCCGTCATAGGCGTTGCGCAGGTCCACCCGCGTCCAGCCCGCCTTCTCAAAGCTGCGCAGGCTGGGCAGGTTTTCCGGGTCCACGGTGGCGTACAGGGCGGTCATGCCCGCGGCGCGGGCCTGCTGCTCATACAAGGCCAGGAAGTAGCTGTGCATGCCCCGGCGGCGGTAACGCGGGGAGACAATGATATCCTGAAAGTCCAGGCTGTCCGGCTCGTTGCGGCCCAGGATGGCGGCATAGGATGTTTCGTTGTCCCGGGCCGGGCAGGCAATGGCGAAGGCAGCCAGTTCGCCGTTCACCCGCAGGCCCAGCACCCGCCCGGCCTGCACCTCCCCGGCAAACTCCTCCTCCTTGGAAGTAAAGTACCACCGGGGGGAGGGCAGGGCCGCGGCCATTTCCGCCTGCAAGGCCATCATGGCGGGCAGATCCTTTTCCGTAAGGGTTTCCTGGTACGCCGCCCAAGCCTCCAACGACGGTTTGCCCGCCAACAGCTCCGGCAGCTCCGTGGGCGCCTTGACTACCGGGAACCTCCCGTCCGCCCGCGCGCCCGGCTCCGCCAGGGATTGGATTCCCCGCATGCCCGTCCGCTCGGCCCCCACCAGGTTGCAGGGACGGTCGTCCACAAACCAGCAGGCGCTTCCCGGTAGCCCCAGCTGTTCCAGGGCGTCCCGGTACAGGGACGGGTCCGGCTTGAAAGCCCTCAGGGCAAAGCTGAAAGTGCGGGCTTCCAGCAAATGATCGATACCGTAAGCGGCCAACTGCAGTTCCACCGACGGCCAGGTATCGGAGATTACCCCCAGGGCATACCCCTGACGGGCCAGGTTTTCCATCATGTCCCGGACGCCGGGCAGCAGGGCATAATTGCCCGTCACATGATAGGTGTGGTCCTCCGCCAGGGCGGCGGCCTTGGCATGGGTCATGCCCAGGGCGGGAAGCGCCTCCCCCAGCAGCTCATACCAGCGGGTCATCTGCGCCACTTCCTGGGTCAGGGTGGAAAGCCGGTGGTTCTCCGCCAGATAGGCGTCGGGACGCCGCTGCGCCCGCTTCATCTCCGCAGGAGCGACGCTCTCCCGCCAGGCAGGGAAGGTCTGTTCAAAGAGCGGCGTAAGCATCCAGTCGCCGCTGCAGGGGACCGCCAGCGTCCAACCCAGGTCAAATAAAACGGCTTGCCTTTGCAAAGGAATGCCTCCTTTATTCGTTTATCGCGTGGTTTCCCGGCGGATGAGCCGGGGCGTGAGCAATGTTTTCCGGCCGGCTTCCCGGCCCGCCAGCACCTCTATCATGGTATCCACGCACCGTCGGCACATCTCCTCGGCACAGGTGTCCACGGTGGTCAAGGCAGGCGTGCAGGCCAGGGAAAGGTCCGTATTGTCATAGCCCACCGCCTGCACCTGCTCCGGGATTTCCACCCCGCGGGCGGTGAGCGCCTTCAGCGCCGCCACCGCCAGGGCGTCCGAGGAGGCGGCTAGGCCGTCAAAGGCAATGCCGCGCCGCGTCGCCGCCGCCAGCTTGTCCTCCACGCTGACCAGCAGCGCCTCCCCGGTAAGGCCCTCCAGGCACGGCAGAATCAGTTCTTCCCGGACCGGCAGTCCACGCCGGGCATGGGCTTCCCGGTATCCCTCCAGCTTGCGCTGCCCGGCGTAGCTCAGGGCGTGGCACAAATACAGCACCTGCCGGCTGCCCGTATCCAGCAGCATGCCCACCGCCTGGCAGGTAGCCTCCCGGTCGTCGGGAAGCAGGCTGTATACCCCCGGCGCGTCCAGCGCGCCAATCAGCAGCATCACCGGCATGCGCTCCGCGGCGCGCAGGATGTAGCCGTTGTCCTCGGGCCGCTCCTCCACAAAATGGGAGCCGCACAGAATCATGGCGTCCACCCGCTTGCTGAGCATCAGCTCCATGTACTTCTGCCGCACTTCCAGGTCGTCCTCGGTACACAGGAGCATGCAGTCGTACCCGGCCTGGCGCAGGAAGCGCTGCAAAAAGAATACGGCCCGGGCAATAGGGGGGTCGGATACGTTGGCGCACAGCAGCCCCACGGTTTTCATGGTGTTCAGCCCCAGGCCACGGGCAAAAATATTGGGGGTATATCCGCATTCCTCCATCACCGCCAGCACCCGCTGCCGGGTCTTGGCGCTCACCAGGTCGCTGCCGTTGAGCACCCGGGACACCGTGGCGATGGACACCCCCGCGCGCTTGGATATATCGTAGATGGTCAGCGGCAAAGCCCGCCCCTCCTCTCCCAGGCGGCCTCCCCGCCCGGCGCGTCAATCGGAAATCTTTCCCTGAAAAAAGTTCCCGCCGCCCAGCTTTTCCGCCGTCAGGCGGAAGATCACGCACCCGTCCGGGCAAACAATCTCCTTGGTATACCTGCCGTCGCCGCCCAAATTCCGCAGGTCGCCGCCGCTGCGTACCGCATCCATCAGGGGAAAAAGCATCAGCATGGTCTTGGAACAGATGCCCTGGCCCTGTGCGTTGACAGGGCAGCCATAGGTGCAGGTATACCGGTCTCCGGTTTCCTCCCCGTTGCGGCAGTAGCCCTCCGTGCAGTTGCTCCGCAAATACCCGGTAACCTCCACCGTGAAGGCATACTCCTCGTCATACCATTTTTTCATGGGCGTCTCCTTTCCGCAGCCAGGCTTGCGCCCGCCGCGCTTGTTTCATTGTACACCCGGCGCGCTCCCGGCGCAAGGCGGCGAAAAAACCGGATGCGCCTTGCCGGCATGCGGCCCCCTGTATCTTCTTTGTACGAAGGATTGACTTTTTTCCCCGCGAACCTTTATAATGCACTTTATACCCACTACACGAGGAGGCGGCGGAATGGCAAAGCTGACCATTGTCAAGGATCTGTGCAAGGGCTGCGGCCTGTGCGCGGACGTGTGCCCCAAGGGCCTGCTTGCGCTGAGCAAGCATATCAACGCCCGGGGCTATCATCCCATTGCCATTGAGGAGCAGGAAAAGTGCATCGGCTGCGCGTTTTGCGCACGGATGTGCCCGGACGCGGTAATTACGGTGGAAAAGTAAGGAGGACTGCCCCATGGGTCAAAAAATGCTTATGAAAGGGAACGAGGCGATCGCTGAGGCGGCCATCCAGGCCGGATGCCGCTTTTTCTTCGGCTATCCCATTACGCCCCAGAACGAGATTCCCGAATATATGTCCAAGCGCCTGCCCAAGATGGAGGGCGGTTGCTTCCTGCAGGCGGAGAGCGAAGTCGCGGCCATCAATATGATTTATGGCGCGGCGGGCGCTGGCGGACGCTGCATGACCAGCTCCTCTTCTCCGGGAATTTCCCTGAAGCAGGAAGGCATCAGCTATATTGTGGGCGCGGAGCTGCCCTGCGTTATCGTGAACATGGTGCGCGGCGGCCCCGGCCTGGGTTCCATCCAGCCCGCACAGAGCGACTACTATCAGTCCACCCGGGGCGGCGGTCACGGCGACTACCGCATGCTGGTGCTGGCTCCCTCCTCCGTGCAGGAGGCGGTGGAACTCACCCAGAAGGCCTTCGACCTGGCGGACAAATACCGCAACCCCGTGCTCATCATGGGCGACGGCCTCATCGGCCAGATGATGGAGCCCGTGGAAATGCCCGACTATCAGCCTGATCCCACCCTGCTGGACAAGCCCTGGGCGGCTACCGGCTGGAAGCCCGGCTGCGGCCGTGAACGGGCCATCATCAACAGCCTGTACATCGACCCCAGCGCCCTGGAAAGGCACGTGAACAAGCTCTACGCCAAGTACGCGGTGATGGAGCGCGAGGAGTGCCGCTGGCAGGAGGAGCTTACCGAGGACGCGGAGTATGTGCTGGTCGCTTATGGCACCACCGCCCGCATCGCCCGTTCCGCCATGCGGAAACTGCGGGAAAAAGGCGTCAAGGCCGGACTGATCCGGCCCATCACCCTGTGGCCCTTCCCCAGCGCGCCGATCCAGGCCGCCGCGGCCCATGCCAAGCGGTTCCTCACCGTGGAAATGTCCATGGGCCAGATGGTGGACGACGTGCGCCTGGCGGTGAACGGCGCCAAACCCGTGCATTTCTTTGGCCGCACCGGCGGCATTGTGCCCACCGTCCGCGAGATTGTGGAACAGGTGGAGCAGCTGGCAAAGGAGGGGAACTGACATGGCTATCGTTTATGAAAAAACCAAAATGCTCACCGACAAGCCCCTTCACTACTGCCCGGGCTGCACCCATGGCATCATCCATCGCCTGGTGGCCGAGGCCATTGATGAACTGGGCCTGCAGGACAAGGCCATTGGCATCGCTCCCGTGGGCTGCGCGGTGTTTGCCTATGACTATTTCAACTGCGACATGATGGAAGCCGCCCACGGCCGCGCCCCGGCGGTGGCCACGGGCTGCAAGCGCGTGCGCCCCGACAACCTGGTCTTCACCTACCAGGGCGACGGCGACCTGGCCTCCATCGGCGCGGCGGAGATCACCCACGCCGCCACCCGGGGCGAGAAAATCACCGCCATCTTCGTCAACAACGCCATTTACGGCATGACCGGCGGCCAAATGGCGCCCACCACCCTGCCCGGCCAGGTAACCACCACCAGCCCCTACGGCCGTGATCCCGCCCTGTGCGGCTATCCCATCCGTATGAGCGAAATGCTGGCTACCCTGGACGGCCCGGCCTACATTGCCCGGGTGTCCGTTCACGATGTGAAGCACATTCTGGAGGCTAAGAAAGCCATCAAGAAGGCCTTTGAAATGCAAATGGCAGGCAAAGGCTTCACCATGGTGGAAGTGCTTTCCACCTGCCCCACCAACTGGGGTATGACCCCGCAGGAAGCCTTGAAGTGGCTCCAGGAAAAAATGATTCCCCAGTATCCCCTGGGCGTGAAAAAGGAGGTGGAGTGACATGGAAGCGCAGTTCCTTGTGGCAGGCTTCGGCGGCCAGGGCGTGCTGCTCATTGGGCAGCTGCTGGCAAAGGCCGCCATGCACGACGGCATGAACGTGAGCTGGATGCCCTCCTACGGCCCGGAGATGCGCGGCGGCGAAGCCAACTGCGCCGTGGTCATCAGCGACGAGCCCATCGGCAGCCCGCTGGTTACCGAGCCGCCCATTGCCGTGCTCATGAACAAACCCAGCTTGAAGAAGTTTGAGCCCGCCATGGAAACGGGCGGATTGCTCCTGTACAATTCTTCCTTGATTGACGAAGCGCCCACCCGGGACGATGTGACCGTGGTGGCCGTGCCCTGCAACGACATTGCCGAACAGCTGGGCAACAGCCGCACCGCCAACATGGTCATGCTGGGCGCGATCATTGAGCGCACCGGCGTCATCTCCATCGAAAGCGCCATGGAGGCCCTGAAGGCCACCTTCGGCCCCAAGAAGGCGCACCTGCTGCCCATCAACCGCCAGGCCATGGAGGCCGGCGCAGCCGCCGCCCGAGCCTGACAGGTTCAACGGAAAAGAAAGCCGCGTTGCAGTGATGCAATGCGGCTTTTTTGTGATCGCCTAAAGGGGTCGCGTCCTTCTGGAAGCAGCCCCGCAGCGTGTCGAAAAAGTGGCTTCCGCCACTTTTTCGACACGCTGGATGATACTATCGACTCCCTAGCTTGCAAAAGTTTCATCAAGTATGGGGGACCGAAGGAGTCCAGGGGGCGATCGGAAAGCCCCCTGGTCGCGCCCGCAGGCGCGAAATCTTGCAACACCCCCGCTGAAAAAAGCATGTTTTTTCATACCGGCATAGTGACATAGTAAAAAAGATGAAACTATCGCCTCCCTAGCTTGCAAAAGTTTCATCAAGCATGGGGACCGAAGGAGTCCAGGGGGCGACCGGAAAGCCCCCTGGTCGCGCCCGCAGGTTTCCCGGTTGCGTCGGCGCGTCATGTGAGGACGTTTGCTTGCACGCGCCCGGGTTGACGACCGAAATTCCGGGTACAGGGCCATGCGGACCGCCGGACGCCGCGTTTCATCCGCATGTCAGCATGCAGGCGGCGGGCGTCATGCCTTGGGCGGATACCGTTAGACGGACGGGCTCCGGGCCTTGCTTGCGCAGGACCAGCAGCGCTTTGCCGTTTTTTACGCTGAGCACAGGGCTTTGATACCCTCCGTTGTGCGGCGCGTCATAGCTGCCGAAAGCCTGCAGCTTTGCGCCGTTCCCTTCCAGGGATACGGTCAGGTCGGGAATGGCCGCGTAAACAGGCTGGCCCTGGGCGTTAACCGCCTGGATATTCACAAAGATCAGTTCGTCTCCAGGGGGTTCCTGCCGGATATCAAAGGTTTCCGCTTTGCCTGTGGTCGCCAGGGTATGGCTGCTGAGCGCCTGGCCATTTTGAAGCGCCACGGCCTTCAGTTCTCCCGGCGCATAGGGGATGCGGAATACCGCCTGGCAGGGGCGCTTTCCGGAGGCGGGCTGGCGGCCGCAGGATTGGCCGTTGAGGAACAGCTCCACTTCGTCGCCAGGAGCGTAGACCTCCACCTCCACGGCGCGGCCTTCGCAGCCGGGAAAATCCCAGCAGGGAATGGCGTCGGTCAGCGACCAGGTAGACAGCTTCATGGGCCCTTCGCTGTCCTCGGGCGTGCGCACGGCGATGTATGGCTCCTTTCGCTGGCCCAGCACCACCTGCCGGTAATAGTTGGTGGGCATAAGGCACCCTGTCACGTCCAGGTCGCAGCTTTCATTCTGCAGGGCCGGAAAACGCTGCCGGCCGCCGGTCTCCCCCAGGTAGCCATAGGAGGTCCAGATGAAGTCGCCAATGATGTTGGGATGCGCCTGCATCAGCCGCCAGCTGTCGGCAATCCGCGGAGCATGGGTTTCCGTGCCAAGAATGATCCGCTGCGGATGGCGGACGCTGTCCGCCTCATAGCGCTCGGGCATATAATTATAGCCCACCACATCCATGGCTCCGTCCAGGTATTCCAGCATTTCCGTGATGGCTGTATGGGCGGCTACCTGCTCCATGGAAACCTCGTGTTCGGCAATATACTGGTTCACATCCATGTGCGCCAGCTGCTGGGGGGATTCGCCGGTAGCCTGCGCGGTAATTTCCAGCAGCCGGTTCCCGGCGGCCAGGAAGGTATTCACAGCATTGGTGACAAAGCGGGCGCCATCCAAGGCGTGAAGATAGGCGGTCATTTCGCCGCACAGTTCATAGCCCTTGTCCGTCGCCAGGTCCATGATCTCGTTGCCCGTGGAATACAGAATCACCGAAGGATGGTTGTAATCCACCCGCACCATGGTCGCCAGCACGTCCCGGTAACCGCCGCCGAAAAACAGGGAGTAATCCCGAGGGTTCTTCATGCGGCCCCACATATCAAAGCTTTCGTCCAGCACATACATGCCCAGGCGGTCGCAGGCGCGCAGCAACGCCTTGGAAGCCGGATTGTGCGCGCAGCGCACAGCGTTGAATCCGGCGGCCTTGAGCAGGGAAACCCGGCGGTACTCGTAATCGTCATAGGTTTCCGCGCCCAGGATGCCCTGGTCATGATGGATGCAGCCTCCCAGCAGCTTTACGGTCCGGCCATTGATGCGCAGGCCATGGGCCGCGTCCACCTGCACCATGCGGAAACCGGTGGTGATGGTTTCCTCGTCCAGCAGGCCGTCCTGCCCGTCCTCCAGCCGGGCGCGCACCTGGTATAGCGCGGGATGGTCCGCGTCCCAGCCGCGGATGCCCGCCAAGGAAAAGTGTTTGCTGAAGGTGCATGTGCGCCCGCCGGGCAGATGCGCGGGATACGCCGTTTGCCACAGCACGCGCCCCTGGGCGTCCTGCACCGACAGCGTCAGGCGGGCTTCCCGGCCATAGGAAAGACGGTTCACGATTTGCGCTTCCAGGCAGACAAGCGCTTCGTCCTGCGCCAGCGCCTTGGTGGTTACCCGCAGGCTCTCCGGCGCAAAGAACGCGTCCCCGCCTCGGCACAGGTAGACGTCCCGGTAAATGCCTCCGCCGCAGTAGAAGCGGCTGGAAAGCTCCATGGATGTGGCCGTCACCATGATCCGGTTGCTCTGCCCATAGCGCAAATACGGGCTGAGGTCCACGTAAAATTCCGTATAGGCGTAATTGTTTTCCCCGGCCAGGGAATCGTTGACGAATACGTACGTTTTTTCGGCGCAGCCCTCCAGCAACAGGCGGAGGTCCATGCCGCGCTCCGCTTCGGGAGCGTAGTATTCCTTGAGATAATTCCAGGTCCCGCCGTTGAGAAAACCGGTTTTCCCTTCGTTGGGACTCTGCGGGTCCTGCTGCTGGTGGAAAGCCGCGTCATAGGGCAGATCCACCTGCTTTGCCTGGGCAGGAGGCAGGTTAATCAGGCGGAAAGCGTTATCCTCCCGCCAAACGGTCCACCCCTGGTTCCACTTTTCCATGCGCATCCGAAACACGCCTCCTCTTGTATGGCTTTCCGGTTCCTTGCTGATGCTATAAAGATAACACAGCGAGGTTGCGAGCGCAAGGCGTGCTTTGCGCTGGCGGCGGAAGGTTGACGTCTCAACAGAAAAATCAAGTCGCTTCGCGGCGCGCTGCTTCTTTTCAAGCGCTGCCCTTGCATGATCAAGCTCCACCGTCTGAGCCGGAAAGGCCGCAGTCTCACCGGCCACGTCTGGGAACGATGCAATATTTTGAAGCGCTGCGCCCCATGGCGGCGCTTTGCCGCCAGCGCATGTCTGTTTGCTTTCCCGGCCGGAGCGGCTGATACTCCGGCCGGGCGGGACGCCTCCCCTCCTTCCTGAAGCGGTTGTCAGCGTACACGAACGCTCCTGGACAGGTCGTAGGTTCCGGTTTCATCGTCGTAGAGCGCCAAGTACAGCTCCGGCGGTACGGCTGAAATGGCCGGGAAGGTAAACCAGGCCTGGCTGTCGGATGTTCCGCTATAGCACTGCCCTATGTAAGAGAGCGTATACAGGGAGTTTCCTTCGCCGTCCACCAAGGACAACTGGCTCATCCAGGGCACCAGGTGCATGGGCGTATATTGCAGCCATTCCTCCTCGGGCTGGCCGCCCTGCTCCTCCACATAGGCATCCATGAGCGCCTGGGGCACCGTATAATCCACGGTAAGATAAACCTGCACGGGGGTGTACACCGCCTCGCTGACCCAAAGGGTAACGCCTTCGATCTCGCTGCGGATGCCGGGCTGCTCCACAAAGACGTCGTCCCGGATGGAGGCATCCAGGGTAAAGGTTATCACGCCTTCCTCCGGCGGGCGCGTCCACCCTCGCTCGTCCCGGGGCAAGTCTTGCCGGGACTGGCGCTCGCCCAGGGGCAGGGTGATTTCCACCTGCCCGTTCAGGTAAACGCCCAACTGGTCCAGCCGCCAAAGCTGGTAGCACAGCATTTCCCCGGGTGTATCCGTGCCGAATTCGTTCCATACGGACAGGTTGGGCACGTCTATTTCCGAGCCGTTTATCCACAGCCCGTCGATCCACCAGCTCACATTGTCCGCCTGCATGCCGGGGGTGTAGGGCTCCTGCATGTATCTCTCCCCGGTGCGTGGGTTCGGCAGCCCCAGGGGTTCGGTGGCGTCCCGGTCCTGCACGGCGTAGAGGATGTACAGGCTCATGCCGTCGTAGGCGGCCTCCCGCACGGTGATGTCACAGTGTGCAAAGGAAGCGCTGGCCAGGTTCCGCTGGATCATCTCCTGGCTATGTTCCACGGCGTCCAGGGTAAAGAAGTCGATTACGTTCCGGCCCAAGGCCGCGGCCATGGCCACGGAAAGAATCAGCAGCGCCGCCACCACCACCGCCACCACTTGCCGCCGGGTAAGCCGCCGACGGGAGGGATGTTCCTCCTCCCGGGCAATGCGCTCCAGGGTTTGTTCCATGGCCCGGGCGAACTGCGGGGAAGGGTCCGGGGCATGTTCTTTCATGAGTCGGGTAAAGCGAAGCTCCGTCATACGCTCACCTCCGTTCCCTGGCACAGCAGCTGCTCCAGGTTGCGCCGGGCATACAGGAGGCGGGACTTGACCGTGCCCTTGGGAATGCCCAGGGCGCGGCTGACCTCCTCCACAGAAAGCCCGTCAAAGTAATGCAGGGCCACGGCGGCGCGCTGCTGGGGGGAGAGCCGTTCCATGGCCTGACGCAGGGCCAGGCCTTCCTCGTCATAGGGGGCGGCGGCCAGGTTTTCCGGCAGGGGCACCATCTGCCGCCGGCGCTGCCGGCGCAGCATGTCCTTGCACACGTTGGCCGCGATCCGGCACAGCCACGGCCGGAAGGCCGACAGGTCCCGCAGGCAGTCCCGGCGCTGCCAGGCGCGCAGCAAGGCTTCCTGCACCGCGTCGGCGCAGTCCGCCTCGTTGTGCATCATGGCCCAGCAGATATGGTACAGCAGCCGTTGGCATGCCGTTGCCTCCCGGCTGAAGGTCGCCGCATCCATAGGTTTGTTCCTCCTTGACGCGTCCCGGCGCCTTGGCCGGCAAAGGGGTGGTAGACCCGCCGCGGCTTTCTGGGCAGGCTATCTATGGATAAGGACGTTCCTCGGGGTGAAAAGGTTCAGGCAAAAAAGATTTTTTCCGGCGGCGCTGCGCACACTGAAGGTGGACGGCTGCAAAATATAAAACATTTGTTCGTGTTCGCCTTGCGCCGGAAATGGGATTGTGGTACACTGTCAGCGCTGGCAAAAGCAGGCATTAACGGAAGGAAAAGTAGAGGAATATGATGCGCAATAATGAAAATCTGGTCATCCGGGGCGCCCGGGAGCACAACCTGCAAAACGTGAGCCTCACCGTCCCCCGGGACAAGCTGGTGGTGTTCACGGGGCTGAGCGGCTCGGGGAAAAGCTCCCTGGCCTTCGATACCATTTACGCGGAGGGGCAGCGGCGCTATGTGGAGAGCCTCTCCTCCTATGCCCGGCAGTTCCTGGGGCAGATGGAGAAGCCCGACGTGGACGCCATCGAGGGCCTGTCCCCGGCCATTTCCATCGACCAGAAGACCACCAGCCGGAATCCCCGCTCCACCGTGGGCACGGTGACGGAGATCCACGACTACCTGCGCCTGCTCTACGCCCGCATCGGCATTCCCCACTGCCCCAAGTGCGGCAAGGAGATCAAGCAGCAGACCATCGACCAGATGGTGGACGCCATCACCGCCTACCCGGAGGGGACGCGGCTGCAGGTGCTTTCCCCGGTGGTGCGCGCCCGTAAGGGCGAACACGCCAAAGTGCTGGAGGAGGCCCGCAAGAGCGGCTTTGTCCGCGTCCGCGTGGATGGGGAGCTGTACGAGCTGGACGATACCCCCGCCCTGGACAAGAAGAAAAAGCACACCATCGAACTGGTTATCGACCGGCTCATCGTCCGGCCGGGGAAGGAGCTGCGCCAGCGCCTGGCGGACTCCCTCGAAACCGCCTGCGCCCGGGCGGCGGGGCTGGTGATTATCGACCTGTTCGACAAGGGCGAGCTGCTGTTCAGCCAGAATTACGCCTGCCCGGACTGCGGCATCAGCATTGAGGAACTGGCTCCGCGGATGTTCTCCTTCAACAGCCCCTTCGGCGCCTGCCCCACCTGCTCGGGTTTGGGAACGCTGATGAAGATCAGCCCGGACATCCTTTTCCCGGACAAGAACCTTTCCCTGCGCCAGGGGGCGCTGAACGCCATGGGCTTCAACACCTCCGACGGCGGCGGCATCGCCGCGCAGTATTTTTCCGCCATGGGGGAGCGCTACGGCTTCACCATGGACACCCCGGTGAAGGACTTCTCTCCCGAGGCATGGAACGCCATCCTCTACGGCACGGGCACGGAAAAGATCACCGTCACCTACGAGAGCGCCGCGGGCCGGGGGGAATACAGCACCGCCTTTGAGGGCGTGATCCCCACCCTGCAGCGCCGCTACCGGGAAACCACCAGCGACGCCATGAAGCAGGCTTACGAGGAATACATGGCTGAGGAACCCTGCCCGGACTGCCATGGCCAGCGCCTGAAGCCCGAAGCCCTGGCCGTCACCGTGGGCGGGCGGAACCTGGCCCAGGTTTCCGACCTGTGCATCCGGGACGCGCGGACCTTCTTTGCCGGGCTGACCCTAACGGAGAAGGAGCAGATGATCGCCGCGCAGATTTTGAAGGAGATCAACGCCCGGTTGGGCTTCCTCATGGACGTGGGGCTGGGGTACCTGACGTTGAGCCGGGCGGCGGGCAGCCTTTCCGGGGGCGAGGCCCAGCGCATCCGCCTGGCTACGCAGATCGGCTCGGCGCTCATGGGGGTGCTCTACATCCTGGACGAGCCGTCCATCGGGCTGCACCAGCGGGACAACGACAAGCTCCTGAACACCCTGAAGCACCTGCGGGACCAGGGCAATACCCTCATCGTGGTGGAGCATGACGAGGACACCATGTACGCCGCGGACTGGATTGTGGACGTGGGGCCGGGGGCGGGCATCCACGGGGGCCGCATTGTGGCCCAGGGCACCGTGGAGGACATCAAGGCCTGCCCGGAGAGCCTCACGGGGCAGTATCTTTCCGGCGCGCGGCGCATACCGGTGCCTGCCCGGCGGCGGGAGCCCACCGGCTGGCTGAAGGTTCACGGGGCCAGGGAGCACAACCTGAAGAGCATCGACGTGGACATTCCCCTGGGGGTATTGTGCTGCGTTACCGGGGTCAGCGGCTCGGGCAAAAGCAGCCTGGTGAACGAAATCCTCTACAAGCACCTGGCCAAGGTGCTGAACCGGGCCAAGACCCGCTCCGGGCAGTTCGACGCCATGGAGGGCGTGGAGCAGCTGGACAAGATCATCTGCATCGACCAAAGCCCCATCGGCCGCACCCCCCGGAGCAATCCCGCCACCTATACGGGGCTGTTCGACCTGATCCGCAAGGTGTTCGCCCTGTGCCCGGAGGCCAAGGCCCGCGGCTACAAGGAGAACCGCTTCTCCTTCAACGTCAAGGGCGGACGCTGCGAAGCCTGCGGCGGGGACGGCCTGCTGAAAATCGAGATGCACTTTCTCCCGGATATCTACGTGCCCTGCGAGGTGTGCAAGGGCAAGCGCTACAACCGGGAAACCCTCGAGGTGCGCTACAAGGGCAAGAACATCTACGAGGTGCTGGAGATGAACGTGGAGGAGGCCATGGCCTTCTTCGAGAACCATCAGCTGATCCTGCGCAAGCTGGAAACCCTCTACGACGTGGGGCTGGGATACATGAAGCTGGGGCAGGCCAGCACCACCCTCTCCGGGGGCGAGGCCCAGCGGGTGAAGCTGGCCACGGAGCTGAGCCGCAAGTCCACAGGCAAAACCATTTACCTCCTGGACGAGCCCACCACGGGGCTGCACATGGCCGACGTGGACAAGCTCATCAGCGTGCTGCAGCGCCTGACGGACAACGGCAACAGCGTGCTGGTCATCGAGCACAACCTGGACGTCATCAAGGTCAGCGACTATCTCATCGACCTGGGGCCCGAGGGCGGGGACGGCGGCGGGACCATTGTGGCCACCGGCACGCCGGAGGCGGTGTGCCGCTGCCAGGATTCCTTTACCGGACAATACCTGGCGCCAATGCTGGCCAAAGGCTGAAGCCCCGCGGCCTTTCCGCAGCCGGGCGCGTCCTTTCCTTTCATTCGCCGGAAGATGCCTGCGCGCATGCAAACGCGCGCCCTGTTCGCCCGCGGTGGATTCCGCACGGCAAAGGGGCGCGCGTTTTTTGCGCTATCCGGCGCGGAGGAAAAGCGATACAGCCGGGCTTCAGGCGGCGGAGCGCTCCGCCGCGGGCGAAAGGTTTACCAGGAAAATGCTGCCGATAATCAGCGCGCCGCCCGCCAGGGTAGCCAGGGTCAGCCGTTCGCCCAGGAAAAGCACCCCCGCCGCCATGGTGGTCAGCGGAATCAGGTTGACAAAGATGGCCGAGGCCAGGGGCGACAGCGCCGTAAGCGCGTTGCCGTAGAGGTAGTAGCACAGGGCGGAGCAGATCAGCGCCAGGACTGCGGCGCTGGCCCAGCCGTCCCAGGTCACGGCGGCGGGCTGGAACCCCTCGGCCAGGGCGGCGGGGAGCAGCGTTATCGCGGCCATGGCCGCCTGCCAGGCGTTCATGCTCAGGCTGGAATACCGCTGGCGCAGCCGGCGGCTCAGGAAAATATAAGCCACCCATACCAGGCTTGCGCCAAAGATGAACAGGACGCCTGCCAGGGAATCCGAGCCTTCCTGGGAGGAGGAAAGGGTAATCAGGGCGACCCCGGCCAGGGACAGGAAAGCGCCCGCCGCCTGCATGGGGCGCAGGCGGGTGCGGGTCAGCAGGGCTTCCGCCCCCAGGGTCAGCACCGGGATGGCCGCCAGGATCAGCGACGCGCTGCCGGTGGAGGTGCGCTGGATGCCGTTGTATTCGCAGAAATAGTATACCGTAATGCCCGCCAGAGAGGACAGGAACATGGGCAGGATATCTTCCCGGCGCAGGCGCGGGACGCCTTCCCGCCACAGCAGCAAAGGAATCAGGGCCGCCGCGGCCAGCACATAGCGGGAAAAGGCCAATCCCATGGGCTGAAAGCCCGCGTTCAGTCCCTGCTTGCTGAAGATAAAGGAAAGGCCCCACATGACGTTAATGAAGACCATGGTACCGTAAGTCTTTCGCATGGACGCTTCGTCCCTTTCCATCATGCAATCCATCAGGCCAGGGCTTTCCCTACCGCGCTGCCCGCCGCCCGGGCTTCGGCCTCCGCCCGGCGGAGGATTCCCTGCACGTCCCGGCCCTGAATGTCAATGCCTTCGGCGCGTATGGAGCGGAACTCCGGAATACCCAGGGTGGCGAGCACCGCGCGCATGTATCCCGCGCCCCAGTCGTTTTCCCCGATGGGGCTGCCGGCGGTGGCAATGTATACGGCCTGCCTGCCCCGGGCCAGCCCGACGGGTTCTCCCGCCAGGGTATAACGGAAGGTCAGATTGCGCACATAAACGTTCTCTACCCAGATTTTCAGCGCCGCCGGGAAGGACAAATCCCAATATGGCGCGCCGACGAGCACCGCGTCCGCGTGGGCAAAATCATAGGCGGGACGGAGCAGCGGATCGTCCCAACGCTGGGCGTCGCACAGGGCCTCCTTGCGCTGGAGTACCGGGGCGGTAACGGGTTGCAGGTTCATGCGGGTGAGGTCGTGCTCCTGTATCTCCAGGGCGGGGCAAGCCCGGCGGGCTTCTTCCAGGAAGGCCCGGCACAGGGCGTGGGTGCGGGAAAGCTCGGGCCCCCGCATGCAGGCGTTTACAAATAAAAGGCGCATGGCGCTCCCTTCCTTGCGCCGGAGCACGACTGCCCCGGCATGCAAAACAAAAAATTTTCCATACATTTCTTCGACTTTCCGGCAGGATTCCCTTGCATAAAAAACAAATTGTAAAGGTAATACCGCTCTTTTTTTCGGGCGGAAATTATACAGGAGGTTCTATCCCATGAAAAAGATTTTGGCGGCGATGCTGACTCTGGCGCTGTGCATCTCCATGCTGGCGATCCCCGCAATGGCGGAGGAGAAGACCACCCCGTCCATCTGCATCGTGGTGGCTGGCGGCCTGGGCGACCGTTCCTTCTATGACTCGGCCAATGAGGGCATCGAGCAGCTGAAGGCGGACTATGGCACGGAAATCCGGGTCATCGAGTGCAAGGAAGACGCATCCCTGTACGAGAGCAGCCTGATTGACGCGGCGGAGGTTTCCGACGTGATCGCCGCGGTGGGCTGGCAGTTCTGGGACAGCCTGCCCGGTGTTATCGAGGCCTTCCCGGACAAGCAGTTCCTGTTTATCGACAACGCCATCGACGGTTCCTTTGAAAACGGCATGTCCATCCTGTATGCCCAGAACGAGGGCTCCTTCCTGGTGGGCTACATTGCCGCCAAGCTGACCAAGACCGGCAAGATCGGCGTGGTGGGCGGCGAGGACAGCGCCACCATCAACGACTTCATCGTGGGCTACGAGGCGGGCGCCGCTTATGCCAACCCGGACATCACGGTGGAGAAGCAGTATGCCAACGGCTTTGAAGATCCTGCCAACGGCAAGGAGTGCGCCCTGGCCCTGTACGGCATGGGCTGCGACATCGTGTTCCAGGTGGCGGGCAAGACCGGCGAGGGCGTGTTCGAGGCCGCGGCGGAAACCGGCAACTACGCCATCGGCGTGGACGGCGACCAGAAGTACATCAACCCCGACGTGATCATCTGCTCCATGGTGAAGAAGGTGGGCAAGTCCATCTATGACACCGTGGCCGACATGGAAAACTACTTCAAGGGCGGCGAGATCTGGGAGGCCGACATGGCCACCGGCTATATCGACGTGGTATACGGCGACGATACCATGCCCCAGCAGGTTTCCGACGAGCTGAAGGCGGAGGTCGAGACGCTGAAGGAGAAGATCATCAGCGGCGAGATCGAAGTCCCCACCACGCTGGAGTAACAAACGCACAGGCATCCATGGGGGGAGGCGGCTTCGCACAGGCGGGGACGCCTCCCCTTTCCTTCCGTTTTTTTCTGAAATGCAAAAGCGAGGCGATTGATTTGGCACAGGGCGAGACCATCGTTTCCTTCCAGCACGTATCCATGCAGTTCCCCGGTGTGCTGGCGAATCATGACGTGACGCTGGACATCCGCAAGGGGGAGGTCTTTGCCCTGGTGGGGGAAAACGGCGCGGGCAAATCCACGCTGATGAATATCCTCTATGGGCTGAACACGCCCACCAGCGGCAAGGTGCTCGTCAAGGGCAACCAGGTTACGCACTTTAGTCCCAGCGAGGCCATTGCCCGGGGCGTGGGCATGGTGCATCAGCACTTTATGCTGGTGCCTTCCTTTACCGTGGCGCAGAATATTGTGCTGAGCAATGAGCCCCGCAAGCTGGGCATCTTCTGCGACTTTGCCAAGGCGGAGGAAGAAACCCAGGCCCTGGTGCAGGAATATGGCCTGACCGTGGACCCTCGGGCCAAGGTGGAGGACATTAGCGTGGGCTTGCAGCAGCGGGTGGAGATCCTCAAAACCCTGCGCCGGGGCGCCGATGTGCTCATCCTGGACGAACCCACCGCCGTGCTAACCCCCCAGGAGACCGACGAGCTCTTCGGGGTGATCCGCCGCATGGTGCGGGAGAAGCAGATGACCATCATCATCATCACCCATAAGCTCTACGAGGTCATGGCCATTTCCGACCGGGTGGGCGTCATGCGCCAGGGCAAACTGGTGGGCGTGGCGGAGACCAAGGACGTGAACGAGCGCATCCTGGCGGCCATGATGGTGGGCAAGGAAGTGCTCCTGGACGCCCTGGACCGGGAGGACAGGGGCGAGACGGAAACGGCGGTGGAGGTCCGGGACCTGCAAGCCCTGGATAACCGCGGCCTGCCCGCCGTGCGCGGGGTGAGCCTGACGGTGCGCCGGGGAGAGATCCTGGGCATTGCGGGCATTGAGGGCAACGGACAGAGCGAGCTCATCGAGGCCATCACCGGCATGCGCCCCCTGCGGGGCGGCACGGTAACCATCATGGGCAAGTCTATTGCGGGGAAAACCCCCGGGGAGATTCGCTCCCTGGGGCTGGCCCATGTGCCCGAGGACCGGCTGGCCACCGGCGTATGCGCCCCCGCGGACATCACCGATAACCTGATTGTGGGCAAGGAAAAGGACCCGCGCTTCTCCTGGAAACGCATCCACATGAAGCGCAAGGCCATACGCGCCTACGCCCAGGAGATTTTCCAGCGCTTCGACATCCGGGGCGCGGGGGTGGACACGGCGGTGGGTTCCCTCTCGGGAGGCAACATGCAGAAGGTGGTGGTGGCCCGGGAGTTCTCCTTCGACACGCCGGTGCTCATCATTTCCCAGCCCACCCGAGGCGTGGACATCGGCGCCATGGACTTCATCCACCAGCAGATCATGCAAAAGCGCAACGCGGGCTGCGCCATCCTGCTGGTGAGCGCGGACCTGGACGAGCTGCTCCGCCTCTCCGACCGGCTGCTGACCATTTATGAGGGCAGGATCACCGGCGAGTTCCAGGCGGGGGACATTGACAAGCGGGAAATCAGTTACTACATGACCGGCGGGCGGAAGGAGGAACAAGCATGAACAAAAGCAAAAGCCGCCTGCAATACCTCTTTTCCCTGACGGTGAGCGTGCTGCTGGCCCTGGTGCTGGGCGGATTGATTATGGCTGCCACGGGACATAACCCCATCGAGGGTTACGGCGCGCTGCTCAGCGGCGCCCTGGGCACCAGCCGGGGCATCGGCAACACCCTGGCCAAGTCCGCCACCCTGTGCCTCACGGGCCTGGCCACGGCGGTGGCGGCCCAGGCGGGCATCTTCAACGTGGGCGGCGAAGGTCAGCTTTACCTGGGGGCCATTGCCTCGGCCTATGTGGGGGCGCGGCTCACGGGGGTTACGCCCTGGATCGCCCTGCCCCTGTGCTTCCTGGCGGCCATTGCCGCGGGCGGGCTGTACGCCTGGATTCCCGCGGTGCTGAAGGTGAAGATGAAGGTCAACGAGGTCATCACCACCATTATGATGAACTCCGCGGCCATCTACTTCTGCTCCTACCTGGCCAACGGTCCCTTGAAAACCTCCCAGCGGGGCGTTTCCGCCGGTACGGACGCGGTGGACCCGGCCTTCATGTTTAGCCGGGTGATCAAGCTGTCCAACCTGACGGAGAGCATTTTCTACGCCGCGGCCATCGCGCTGATTGTCTGGTACGTGATGCGCAAAACCACCGCGGGCTTTGAGATGAAGCTCACGGGCTATAACGAACGCTTTGCCCGCTTCAGCGGCATTAAGGCCGGCAAGCTGGCCATCTGGAGCATGGTGGCCTCCGGGGCCATATGCGGCCTGGTGGGCATGTTCGAGGTGTTCGGCCTGCACAAGCGCTTTGTGACCACGGTGTCCAACGAGTTTTACTTCGACGGCATGCTGGTGGCCATGATTATGCGCTACCAGCCCCTGGGGATTATTTTCATGAGCCTGTTCTTCGGGGTGCTGAAGGTGGGCGCCACGGCCATGGAAGGCGATGTGGGCATCTCCAGCGAGCTGATTTTGATTGTGCAGTCCATTATCATTTTCTTCATGGCGGCGGAAGAGGGCATCATGAACAGCATACTGGCCAGGCGCGCCCGGAAGCGGGCCGCCCTGACCCTGGAAAAGGAGGCGGGGGCGTAATGGACTGGAGCAATGTATTCAATATGGGCCTGCTGCAAAACACCCTGCGTACCGCAACCCCGGTGATCCTGGTGGGACTGGGCTGCCTGATGACGGACCACGTGGGCATCATGAACATCGGCGTGGACGGCATGATGCTGGTGGGCGCGTTCATGGCGGTGCTGGGAAGCTATTTCTTTTCCAGCTGGGCCATGGGACTGCTGTTTGCCGTGCTGGCCGGGGTGCTGCTGGGGCTGTTCTACGGGCTGTTTGTGGTGAAGTTCAAGAGCGACGAGTTCATCATCGGCGTGGCGCTGAACATCTTCGCCGGCCGGCTGACGGTGTGCCTATTGCGGACCATCTTCGGCGTGAAGGGCGCCTTTTCCGATCCTGGCATCGTGAGCCTGCCCACCATTTCGGCGGACTGGCTGGAGAGTATCCCCCTCATCGGGCCGCTGCTGAACAATAACACCCTGCTGGTGTATTGCAGCTGGGTGCTGGTGTACCTGTGCTGGCTGTTTATTTATCGCACGCCGGTGGGCTTCTGGATGCGGGCGGCGGGGGAACATCCCCAGTCCCTGCGCTCTGCGGGCAAGAGCCCGGAGAAGATGAAGTACCTGGCGTCGGTGCTCTGCGGCATTTTCAGCGGCCTGGGCGGGGCGCACCTGTCCCTGGGCTACCTGACCATGTTCAGCGAGAACATGTCCGCCTCCCGGGGTTACATCGCCGTGGCCTGCGTGATCTTCGGACGGTCGAACCCGCCCATGGTGTTCCTGGCGGCGCTGGTGTTCGGCTTCATCGACGCCATGGGCATGCGGCTGCAGTCCGTGGGCTTCCCTTCCTCCCTGACGTCCACCTTCCCCTATGTGGGCACGGTGCTGCTCATGGTGCTGGTGGTGTGGCACGCGGGGCAGAAGAAGAAGCGCCTGGCCCGCAACCTGGCCGCGCAGCGGTAAAGCAGCCGGATGCCCGCGGGGAAAAAACAGCTGCCGGGCCTGCATCTGCCAACCACGCTCAAGGCCATGCGGACCGGCCGGGCCATACAGGAAGCGCTTCTCCGCCTGCGGAGAGGCGCTCAGCGAGTCGAAAAAGTGGCTTCCGCCACTTTTTCGAGGAAGCAAATTCGGTCAACCAGAGGTCGCCCGAATTTGTAAGGAATTGATTTTGCAAGCAAAATCAACAACCCAGCAAGGCGCTGTTTTTCCTTGAGGAAAAACAGCGGTCGCAAAGCGACTTGGCTTTTCTTTCGAAAAGCCAACCTTCAGCCGGCAGAGCCGGCGGATACGAATGGAAGTCGGAGGGGCTGCGGCCCCTCCGACACCTCCCA
>CAZINY010000035.1:0-29798 GCA_964540735.1 uncultured Oscillospiraceae bacterium | reverse complement strand
TGTCCCTCGTCCCTTACCACAAGCCCTAAGGAGGCATGGTCATGGACACCGTACCCGCCCGGCAGCTCCTGACGCCGCTGCGCCCTTCCATGACAGACTTTTTTTACGCGGATTACAATATGAATCTCTACCGCGGCTGTTGCCACGGCTGTATTTACTGCGATTCCCGTTCCCTGTGTTACCGGCTGACGGAGTTCGACCGGGTGCGGGTAAAGGCGGACGCCCTGACGCTGCTGGAGAAGGAACTGCGCGCTAAGCGCCGTCCGGGCATCGTAACCATGGGCGCCATGAGCGATCCTTACAATCCCCACGAGGCGACCCAGAAAGTCACGCAGGGCGCGTTGACGCTATTCCGGCGTTACGGATTTGGCGCCAGCTTTACCACCAAGGCGGCGCTATGCGCCCGGGATGCGGAACTGCTTGCCGCGTTATCCCGAAGCGCTCCGGTACGCGCCTGTATCACGCTTACCTGTGCCGACGACGGGCTGTGCCGGAAAATCGAACCCAACGTCTCCCCCACCTCCCAGCGCCTGGAAGCCTTGCGCGCCCTTTCGGAGGCGGGCGTCTACGCAGGCATCTGGCTCAATCCCGTGCTGCCCTATCTCACGGACGACTGGGAAAACCTGGAGTCGCTGCTGGTGCGCACGCGGGAAGCCGGCGGCCGGTATGCCGTCTGTTTCTTTGGCATGACCCTGCGAAGCGGCAACCGGGAATATTACTTCAAGGCCCTGGACCGTGACTTTCCAGGGGTGAAGGAGGCATACCTCCGCCGTTTCGGCAATCAGTACGAATGCCCCGCCCGGGAGGCGGAGACGCTTGCGCGCCGCTATCGGGCGCTTTGCCAGCAGCTGGGCCTGGCATGGTCCTTTCCGCAAATCAACCGGGAAATGTTTGCCCACCAGCCCAGTCAGCTCTCCTGGCTGGATACGCTCTGAGTTGCATTTTCATTTTCGTGGGACTATAATAATTCAGCGTATCGGAAAGCGACTTTCGCCTTTTTTTCGCGGAAGCAACTTCGGTCAAGCAGCGGCCGCCCGAAGTTGTAAGGCATTGATTTTGCAAACAAAATCAACAACCCAGCAAGGCGCTCGGCCGCGAAACGGCTTGGATTTTCCGTTGAAAAGCCAACCATCCGCCGGCCAAGCCGGGAGACACGAATCGAAGCCGGAGGGACTGCGGCCCTTCCGGCGCCTCCCCAGACGTTTTTCGATAGTTTGTAAATCATGTTACGCATAACAGAAATTGGAGGACGGTATGGAAACCTGGCAAACTGCTTCGCGGGAATGCCCTGTGGGCGTTTTTGACAGCGGTATGGGCGGTATCAGCGTGCTGCGGGAGCTCCGCGCGCAGCTGCCCGGGGAAAACGTCATTTATTATGGGGATACGGCGCACGCCCCCTATGGCACCAAACCTCCGTCGGAAGTGATGGACCGGGTGCGTCAGGTAATGGCGCTGCTAATGGAGCGGCAGGTCAAGGCGGTTCTCATCGCCTGCAACACCGCCACCAGCGTGGCAGCCGCCACCCTGCGCGCGGAACTGAGCCTACCGATTATCGGCATGGAACCGGCGCTGAAACCCGCCTCCCAACTTCGCCATGGCGGGCGCATTCTGGTCATGGCCACGCCCCTCACCCTGCGGTTGCCCAAATTTCAGGCGCTGATGGAGCGTTACGGCGAAGGCGCTTCCCCCCTGCCCTGTCCTGGCCTGATGGAACTGGTGGAGGAAGGCGAATTGGACGGCCCGGAGGTGCGCAATTACCTCTCCGCCCTGTTGCAGCCCTATGGGGATACGCCCCTGGACGCCGTGGTGCTTGGCTGCACCCACTATGTTTTTCTCCGTCCCGTGCTGCGCCGTATGCTTTCGCCGGAAACGGCCCTGCTGGACGGCAATGCAGGCACCGTTCGGCAGCTCCACCGGGTGCTGGAGCAGCGGGGCCTGTGCCGTGAAGCGCAATCCCCCGGCCGCGTGGAGCTGCTTACCAGCGGCGATCCCCTGCATATTCTCCCGCAAATGGAACGTCTGCTGCATTTGCCGGATATGGACGAAACGGCCCGATAAAACCCAAATATACCAGATTCATTTCGTAAAAACTTGCCAAAGAATCGCCTTGCCCAAAGACAAGGCTTTTCTTTTTGTGACTTTTCTGCTATAATGCTAGGCAGATATTGGCTACGCGGATACTTTGCCACGCGAAAGGCATCCGCACGAATACGAAAATCTTCAAATCTAGAGGGAGGCAACGATCATGGCGGATTATTTGACCAGTAACATTCGGAATATCGCCCTCATGGGTCATGGCGGCGAGGGCAAAACCACCCTTACGGAGGCAATGCTCTACGCTGCCGGCATTATTGACCGTCAAGGCAAAGTGGAGGACGGCACCACCACCACGGACTTCGAGCCCGAAGAAATTCGCCGCAAGTGCTCCGTGAGCGCTGCCTGCGCCCCCATCGACTGGAACGACAAGATGCTCAACATCATCGACGTGCCCGGTTATTTTGATTTTATCGGCGAGATGGTTGGCCCCCTGCGGGTTGTGGAAACCGCTTGCATCGTGGTCAGCGGCGTCACCGGCTTCAACGTGGGCGCGGAGAAGGCCTTCAAGCATGCCGTAAAGAGCGGCGTGGGCCGGATGTTCGTCATCAATCAGATGGACCGCGAACACGCGAATTTCGATAAGGTCACGCAGCAGCTGCGGGACCGTCACGGCAGCTGCGTGGTGCCCGTACTGATGCCCATCGGCGAAGGCGCGGATTTCCGCGGCGTGGTGAACGTCCTGGAGAAGAAGGCCTACGAGGGCGCGTACAAGAAGAGCACGGAAATCCCCATGCCCGACTCCATGAAGGAAAAGGTGGACAGGGCCTTTGAATATTTGACCGAGCAGGCCGCCGCCGCTGACGACGACCTGATGATGAAGTACCTGGACGAGGGCGAGCTGAACTACGACGAGATCCTGCTGGGCTTCCGCAAGGGCATGAAGGACGGCAGCATCGTCCCCGTATGCGCTGTATCCGCGCTCACCGGCGTCGGCATCGCCCGGATGATGGACCTGATGGCCAAGTATCTGCCTTCCCCCGCCCACGACGGCATTGAGCACGACGGCTTCAACCCCCGCACGGGCGAAGCGCAGAAGCGCGTATGCAAGGACGATCAGCCCTTCTCCGCGTTCATTTACAAGACCATCGCCGACCCCTTCGTGGGCAAGCTGAGCCTGTTCCGCATTTTCTCCGGCATGCTTACCAGCGCTACCACGCTTTACAACGTCAACAAGGACAAGACGGAAAAGAGCGCCGGCATCTACATCCTCCGCGGGAAAAAGCAAATTGCCAAGCAGACCCTGCACGCCGGCGACCTGGGCGCGCTGGCCAAGCTGCAGTTCACCTCCACCGGCGATACCCTGGCCGACTACAACAACCCCATTCAGTACCCGGTGCTGGCGTTCCCGGCTCCCTGCATGAGCAAGGCCGTCTACGCCGCCAAGCAGGGCGAAGAAGACAAGGTTTTCTCCGGCTTGGCCCGCCTGATGGAAGAAGATCCTTCCATCACCCTGGAAAAGAATGTGGAAACCACCGAAACCCTGCTCTCCGGCCAGGGCGAAATGCATCTGGACGTGGTTCGCAACAAGCTGGCGGCCAAGTTCGGCGCCAACGCCATTCTCCAGGATCCCAAGGTGCCCTACCGTGAAACCATCCGCAAGGTGGTCAAGGTGCAGGGCCGGCACAAGAAGCAGTCCGGCGGCCACGGTCAGTTCGGCGACGTGTGGATCGAGTTCTCTCCCTGCCGCGACGGCAGCCAGGACTTCGAGTTTGAGGATGCCGTGGTAGGCGGCGTGGTGCCGCGGAACTTCATCCCCTCGGTGGAAAAGGGCCTGAGGGAGAATATGGTACACGGCGTGCTGGCCGGTTTCCCCATGGTAGGCGTCCATGCCAAGCTGTATGACGGCTCCTACCATCCGGTGGACTCCTCCGAAATGGCCTTCAAGACCGCCGCGCGCATCGCCTACAAGAAGGGCTGTATGGAAGCCGGTCCCGTGCTGATGGAGCCCATCATGCACGTAACCGTTACCGTGCCCGATGAATACATGGGCGACATCATGGGCGACATGAACAAGCGCCGCGGCCGCATCATCGGCATGAGCCAGGCGGACGGCATGCAGCAAGTGGAGGCAGAAGCCCCCATGGCCGAAATGTTCAAGTACGCCACGGATCTTCGCTCCATGACGCAGGCCCGCGGCTCCTTCACCATGGAGTTCGCCCGCTATGAAGATGTTCCCGCCAACGTGGCCGAGAAGATTATTGCTTCCGCCAAGAAGGACGAGGAAGAAGACGAATAATCACTCCGCTTTCTGGAGAAACAGGACGCGCGTCCCGCAAATGCGGGACGCGCGTTTAACATGCTAAAAAACCTATACTCCGCCGCCTTCATCGCAAAGGAAAACTGGCTTCGTGGATTTTGCCGTCATCCACCAGTTCCACCTGCCCCTCGGCACGCTTTTCGCCATCCAGCGTGACAAAGGGCATATCCCGCCGGCATTGCAAATGCCAGGTGGTCTGTCCCACGCGGAGGGTGAGGGCAAATCCGTCCCAATCCTGCGGCAACCGCGGGCGCAGGGAAACCTGCGTTCCCTGCTTTTTCAAGCCCAGCAACTGTTCCAGCACCACCGTATACAGCCAGGCGGCGCTTCCGGTGTAAGCGCTCCAGCCGCCGCGGCCCTGCTGTCCCGGTGCAGTATAAATATCCCCTGCGGTAAAGTAGGGTTCCAGGCGGTAGCATTCCGCCTTGGGCTGGGTATCCGCATGGTGAATGGGGAGGGTTTCTCCCACCAGCGCCCAGGCCAGGTCTGTTTGCCCGGTTTCCGACAAGGCCCAGATCAACCACGGCAGGACATGGGTATACTGCCCGCCATTTTCCCGCACCCCCGGCAGGTAGCCGCTGATGTATCCCGCGTCCACATCCTGCGAAAAGGGCGGGGCCAGCAGCGCAGTCAGCCCCAGCTCGGGATGATGCAAGTGCGTCAGCGCGCTTTCCAGCGCCTGGGCAGATCGCTGCGGGGAAGCCCCGCCCAGCACAGCCCAGCATTGACTGAGCAGGTCAATCCGGCAGACGGCGCTTTCGTGGCCGCCTAATGCCCGTCCGTCCGGGAACCAGGCCCTCAGATACCACGCGCCATCCCAGGCATGGGTTTCCAAGGCTTGCAGCGTGTCGGCGCGGAGCTCCCGCAGCTCCTGCGCGGTACCGGCGTCGCAGTAGGGGGCAAAGTCCTCCAGCACCCGGCACAGGAAAAATCCCAGGAAGACGCTTTCCCCCTCCACACGGTTCATGCCGTCGTTCCAGTCCCCGCCTTCCATCAAAGGAATGCGTCTCGGGCCAAAGCGCAGGCTGCGAATGGCGCGAAGGCAATGCTCGGACAAAGGCGCGGCATAGGCGGTGGGCGCGGCAAAATGGTACAAGTCCTTCTGTCCCGGAGGAATGTCGGCGCCCACCAGGAAGGGCGCGGAAGCCGCCAGAATCTCCGTATCGCCGGTGCGGCGGATATACCACGCCGTCAGGAAAGGCAGGAAAAGCCGGTCGTCGGTGATGCGTGTCCGCACCCCCGCATGGCCGGGATGCCACCAGTGCTGCACGTCGCCCGCCTCATACTGCCGGGAAGCGCACAACAGCAGGTGACGGCGCACCGCCTCCGGGTCGGTATAGACCAGCGCGGTCATGTCCTGCAATTGGTCCCGAAACCCAATGGCCCCGCCTGCCTGATACAATCCCGCCCGGGCCCATAGCCGCGCCGTCCGCACCTGATAAGGCAGGTAGCGGTTCATCATGAGGGACAGGCTCTCGGAGGGCACATGACAAATGAGCGCGCTGAGTTCGCCGCTCCAGAAGCGCTGCACCTCGCGCTGCATGGCGCCAACACCGTCCCGACGGTAGGCCGCCAGCAGCGTTTCTATTTCTTCCGGTTCCCGCGCCAGGCCGGTCAAATAGGTAAAAACGGCGCCGCCTTCTTTCTCCAGGGTAAAGGATTGGGTCAGCACTGCCAGATTTCCCCGGTCGGCCGCACCCATGACGCTGGGTTCGGCGCTGTCCGGGCGATGGTTTCGCGGCAGGGACAGCCCCCATGGGCGTTGTCCCCATAGCCCCTGAAAGGCGGCGGGACTCATGCGGTAAGCTTCCGCCGTTTCCTCAAGGTCCGCCAGGTAGCCCAAACACGGCCAGGCAGGATGAACCGCCAGCGCCATGCCGGAGAGGGGCGTTACACAGGTGAAGGGTTCGGCGCGCCGGTCCGTGCCCATAACAAATCGCAGGCAAGCGTACAGCCGCAGCCGGCGCGGCGCTTCGCCATGGACGCGCATGCGAAGCTGGCGGCATCCAGCCTCCCGCTGCGAATCGGTGAAGCAGGTCCATTGCAGTTCCAGCCCCTGTCCATAGGCGCGATAAACCGTGACGCCGGGCTGATGCACTACGCGGCAGGTCATCCCTTGCCCCAAAGGCAAGCGGGTGGGAGAGAACATTTCCCCGGTATCCAAATCCTGCAAGAGGACAAATTCTCCTCCCATGGGCGTTACCGGATCGTTTACCCAGGGCGTTACGCGCCGCAGATGGCTGTTCTCGCCATAGGTGAACAGCAGCCCGCTCTCGCTGCACAGCGTACCGAAACCGGAATGGCAGAGGTAATTGCACCATGGCGCAGGCGTTTGACGCCCAGCAGGGAGGCGAATGACATAATCGCCGCCGTCCGGCAGAAATCCGCCGTACCCATTGAAATACAGCAAATCCTCCGGAGGCAGCTCCGGCGCTGGGCGCGGAGGCCTGGGCGCCAGCGCCGTAGGCGTAACAGGCGTTCGCAGGGCGTCCAGCTGTTCCTGGGGCGTTCCAAGGCGGTCGTCCAGGGAGAGGCTGGCCGCGGCATGAAGCAAGGCGTAGCGCTGGGAGGTAAGGGTTGTCTTGTCCAGCAGCGCGACCCCCTTGCCGCGCATGTCCCGCAGCGGGGACGCGGACAGCGCCGTTTCTGCCGCGCTGAGGATCGGCCCGCCCTCCTCCATGACGGCAATCGCCAGTTCCACCGGGAGCCCCAGCATGCGCTGCCACTCGCCAAAGCGAAGGGCCAGGGGCAGCAGCGGGCTGTCTTCCCGCGTCAAAAATACGGCCAGCAGGGGTTTTCCGCCGCTCAGCCCCATGCCCCACAGTTCCTCCAAAGGCAGCGAAATCGGCGCGCCAACGCCTTGATGCGGCTGATGAAACCACTGCGCCGCGCCAGTCATGCGGGTAAGTAGCGGAAAGCTCTCCGCAGGGATGTCCAGGCTGTCCAACAGCACCTGTTGACGCAGCGAGGCCAATCGCCGGCGTTGCAGCAGCTTTGTCAGGTCCATCCGGCAATCCTCCGGCTGGGGCGGTTCCTCCTGGAAACGGCAACAGGTTGCGTAGACCAGGCGCGCCCGTCCCCGGCCGCCCAATGAAATCCGGCACCGCAAGGACGCGCAGGGATGAATGGGCGCGCCGAACAGGCCCGGCGCAGCCTTCTCCCGGAGGGATGCAGGTTGCCAGGGCGAGCCGTTGCGGCCCAGGAAAGCCGCGCGGTCTGTCTGTGAGAAAACCTCCAGATCGCTGGGCATGGCCAGATAGTGGCACATGTAAATGGAAGGGTCCTCCGGAGCGCGGCGGCGGCGATGCGCCAGGATGCCGTTTTCGCCAAAGGGAGCGGTTTCTATAAACAAGTCCGTATAGGCAGGGTGCGCCAGCTGTTCCTCCTCCGGGGCCAGGGCGATTTCAAAATAGTCCGCCGCTTCCACCAGGCGCTCCCGGGGAGAGAGATTTTCCAATTCCAGCACATGCAATATGGTTTGATCCACCGGGTCCACAAAGCAGGTCAGGCGCATGCGAAGTTCCCGGTGCTCCCGGAAATAGACCAGGCATCCATCCTCCAGGACCACCTTGCCGGACAGCCGGGGATCAAAGGGCTGCCACAGGCGTCCCGCTTCCATCAGGTAGAATTGGATTCCCTCACGCCGGGAAGGGTCGCGGGTAAACCGGTTAATCAACACATCCTGGTCGCCCATAACGCCCAGCCCGCCGGCGCTTTGCATCAGGAAAGCCCTGCCGCCGCCCAGCAGCGCCGCCTCCACCGGCAGGCGCAGGGGTGAAAGCGACACCGAAAGCTGCGCAGGAGCCGGTTGCGCGCTGCGCCGGGGCTTGGGCAGCGTCAAGGTCACCGGCCGGCGCGAATCCTCCCGTTCCCGAAGCAACGGCAGAAAAGCGCGGACCTTGGGCATGCGGCAAAAGGCGCGGCAAAGCGCATCGCCGGTAAGGGCATTGGCAATGGCGCACAGAAGCATCCCCTGATGATGCGCCATATGGCTTCGGACCACACGTCCCTCGGGCGTATCCGCGCGGGCGGGATGGAAATCAATGCTTTCCAGGAACCCTTGCGGCGTTTCCATCCCCAGGCTGCGCATCCGCTGCAGCCCCGCATACGCTTCCGCCGGGCAAAGGGACAGCGCCAGCGCTACCGCATAAGGCGCGTAGACCTGCTCCTGTGCGTCCGGGTCCCCTGCCAGGGACCGCAAGCCAAAGGCGCGGTACTGATAATTCAATTGCGCGTCGAAGGCGTAATAGCCGCTCTCGCTCATGCCCCACAGGCCGTCCTGACCGGCCTTGATATGGCAGCGCACCGCGGCGCCGCACGCCTGGTGCAGCAGGGTGCCGGGGGTCAGGGGAAGCAGCAGCTGGGGCATGAGATATTCAAAAAGGGTGCCGCTCCAGCTCATCAGGGGACGCTCCCGGCCGATGGATACGCGG
Source organism: uncultured Oscillospiraceae bacterium (assembly GCA_964540735.1). Classification (GTDB taxonomy): domain Bacteria; phylum Bacillota; class Clostridia; order Christensenellales; family Aristaeellaceae; genus Egerieenecus. The sequence goes on along the minus strand of CAZINY010000035.1, from coordinate 21,011 downwards.
GTACGGCTTAAACGGCTGAAATGCCGGAGGGGGACCTGCCGGGTGCATACGGCCACAAAGGACAGCAGCCGGGACTCGCTGGCCAGCAGGTCATAGTGACTGCCTTCCGGACGTTCCTGGCGGGTGTCGAACCCAATGAAAAAGAGTTGCGCGTTCGCGTCATACAGCGCGGCAAGATCCACGGCGTCCGCCAAAGCGTCCAGACGAGCGGGAAGCTCCCGATCCGCGGCGTCCAACTCCGCCAAATGCTGGCGCAGGAGTTGGGCTGTGCACATGAGAGCAGCCACATAGTTTCCGCTGTCCACCGACGACACATAAGGCGGCTCCAGCACCGTCAGGGTACGGAGGTCATACCAATTGTATGGATGCCCGCGCCAAGTAGGAAGCGTCTCCAGCACCTCCAGGGTGCGGCGGATGGGCTGAGCAGCTTCGTCCGGCTCTAACAGACCAAGTTCTACCATCGCCATGGCGCTAAGCAGGTAAAGTCCAATGTTGGTAGGCGAAGTTCGCAGCGCCGGACCGCGTTCAGGTTCCAGCTGCACATTGTCCGGCGGCAGGAAGCGCGTATCCGGTCCAACGTTCCGCTCAAAAAAGCGCCAGGTTCTTTGCGCCAAGTCCGCCAGCCATTCCTGCTGCATTTCGTCAAAAGGAAGCGCGCGGCTTCGCGGCGCGTCCAGCTGCGGAAGGAACAGTGGAAACGCGGTAAACAGCGCCGCCAGCGTCAACGGAAGCCACTGCATGGGGGATGCTACCAAGCAAGCGCCAAACAGACTCAGTGCGCCTCCCCATTGCAGCCACGGCGTCAAAAACAGACCATCGTATGCTATTTTTCCCGTCTGGGCGCTGGGAATCCAGTTCAATCGCTTTTCATGGGAAACAAAGGTCCGCCACAGCGCCCGCAGCGCGGCGTCCATTTGGACGATCAAACGGGAGGGAAGCGTAGCCAGGCGGGTGAGGAACCCGGCGCCATCCAGCCAGGAGCGGTAGGGAGCGCCGCTCAGCGCCAAAAGCGCCAGCAGCAGGGCAAACAAACCCGGCCGCGCGGCCAAGGCCGCATAGAGCAGCAGTCCGGCTTCCCCCAGGGGAAGCAGCGTCCGGCGCAGGTTATCCCAAATTTTGTGCCGCGAAAATCCGCTTAGAGGATTTCGGCGGACGCCTTCCGGGGTATATACCCATGGCAGCAGCCAGGGTAGGAGCTGCCAATCCCCACGGGTCCAACGATGCGACCGTTGCATCCATCCGGCCCAAGCAGCGGGGTTTCCGTCATACAGGCGCAGGGAAGCATCTGCGGCGCATCCGGCCAGCTCGCCCTCCAGCAGGTCATGGCTGAGCACGGTGTCGGGCAAGATCCACGGCTGGGTAGCATCCAGCAGCGATTCCGGATGATAGATCCCCTTTCCCTGGTAGCTTCCGCGGTCGCACAAGCGCTGGTAAAAGGGCGCCTGAACGCTGTGATACGGGTCGATGCCCCCGCAGCCCCCCAGCAGCAGGCTGATGGGGGTGCGCACCGTAGCGGGATCGGTTTCCATCAAGGGCTGAATCAGGCTGACGCCACGCCACCCCTCGGGTACGCGTCGGCGGAGGGTCAAGGGATGGCTCAGCGCGCCGATGAGGCTCCGGGCGGTATCAGGCGGCAACTCCGTGTCCTGATCCAGCGTAATGACGAAGGCATACCGCCGGTGCAGCTCGGCGGGGGCCACGCTGGCATAATCGTACAGGTCATCGCAGGTGCCCTGAACAATCAGGCGATTAAGGCTTTCCAGGTTCCCGCGTTTGCGTTCCCGGCCAATCCACGCGCCTTCGCCCTTGTCGTAGGACCGGCGGCGCTGAAAATACAGATAGCGGTGCTCCGGGTCGCTGGCTTGCAGCGATTCCAGGGCCGTGGACGCAGCGCGCAAAATCAAATCGTCGGCCACCTGCTCGGCGGTGAGGCTGTCCCCAAAGTCCCCCAGGAGCATGTATTCCAGATTGGGGTCAGGGTCGGCATGGCACAGTTCCGACAGGCGTCCCACCATGCGGACGGCTTCTTCCGGACTGGCCAGCAAGGTGGGGACTACCACCAGGGTACGTTGGCTTTCCGTCAAGCCGTCTATGTGCAGGCGCGGCAGCGCACGATTGGGCAGCAATCCCTGGCACATGCGCTGGCAAAGGAACCGCCACGGCTGGGAAAAGCACAAAGCCCATAGCGGCCAAAGCGCCGGCGGAAGCCCCAGGGGACCCATGAGCAACACCCCCGCGGCCACACCGCCCCACAAGAGCAGCCGGTACCCCCCGCAGCTGTGGCGGTAAAGAAAAAGCCGCGCCGGAAACAGACTGGCCCGCCGAATGCGCAGGCTCAGGTAGAGCCGCCGCATGCCCGCGGTTTCCAGCAGATAGTAACCCACATGGTTCTGAATGCCGTCATCCTCCGCCTCCTGGGCCAGGCGCAGCGCGCCCTGCGCAACCCGCTCCTGCGACATGCCCATATGACGCGCCAGACGCGCCAGGGTCGAGACATACATACGCCGGCTTTCAAAGTCCATGGCGGGATAGGTTCCCGAGGGATCCTCCAGCAGGCAACGGTGAATGGGGTCGCAGTTTTCTAAAAACTCCGGCCAGGTGATTTTTTCCATGGTTCGCAGGCTGGCGACAAGGGCTGAAAGCCACTGGCTGCGCTCCATTTGCCGTTCCTGGGCGCGGCGGGTCAATGCCTGGGCATGCAATCCCATCTGCTCCAGACGCATGTCCAGCTCCTGGAGCAGCGGCGCCGCTCCCTGGCGCTCCAGCGCGCGGGTCATGCCCACAAAGGCTTCCGGAGACAGGCCCGCGTGTTCGATTTTCCCCAGCGGATCGCCGTGCGCGCGCAGCATGGCCTGTGCCAGTCGCCGTCCGCGCTGTTCCTCATGCAGGGCCTGGTATGCGTCGTCCGCAGCCTGGGCGGTGAACCGCAGCAAGGTCAGGCGCAGGGCCTGCGGCAGCGCCTGCAGCTCCTCCACGGTCATGCCGGCGGTTTCCTGCCAGCATCGGAGCAGGGAAGGCAAGGTTTGGGGACGCACTTCCCCTCGAAAGGCCAGGACAAGATTTTCCGTAAATATGTTCAAGCGGAGGCCGCAATCCTTGTTGGCGGGAAGGGCAGGCAGGCCCCGCAATTCCCTGGAAAGGATGCCCATTTGCTCTTCCACTGCCCGGCCATGATCCTGGAGCCATTGCAGCCCCGGTTCCGCCGCGGCGGAAGGGGACAAGGCGGCTCGAAGCTGGCGCATCAGCCGCCGCCGCAACCAGGGCCGCAAACGTAACCGCCGCCTGCCTGAAAGCGCCAGGCGGAGCCCCATGCGGGATAAGCGGCCTTCCAGTTCTTCCCGGCTCAAGGGCGGCGCGGACAGACTCAACCGGCGTTCCTCCACCAACCGGGCACGGTTGCCGGCATAAGCCAACAGGGTGAGCAGAAAAAGGGCGGCAAGACCCGCAACAGCTGAAATCCAAACGATCATAGGCGCTCCTTTAGCTGAAACAACACGTTTTTCAGCCTTAATGTGTACCAACGCCTGGGAAAGCATACCTGCCGCACGGCGAAGGAGCGCCGGGTGGGACGCAGCCCAGCGCGGTCGCATCAAAGAAAATGCGCATCCCGGAAAGCAGACAGGGCGCAGGGGTGCGAACATGGATCCGGGGAACCTTGCAGGAGCGCCGAAAAGCTCCGTCATGACGGCCATAAAAAAGCGCGCGTCCCCTTGCGGGAACGCGCCCAGCGTGTGGAAAAAGCGGCTTTCGCCACTTCAGACCGTTGACAAAGGTTTTTGCTTCATTTTTTGCAAGTTGTCCCTTGCTTTCCTGCAAGCGCGACCAGGGAGCTTTCCGGTCGCCCCCCTGGACCCCCTCGGCCCCATGCTTGTTGCGCTTTTTGCAGGTTAGGGAGGCTGAAACTTTCTTTTCTTGTGTCTACCTGAAAAAATATACTTTTTTTCAACAGTCTGAGGTGGCTTTCGCCACTTTTTCGAGGAAGCGACTTCGGCCAACCAGCGGTCGTCCGAAGTTGTAAGGAATGGATTTTGCTTGCAAAATCAGCGACCCACCCCGCCGGCAAAGCCGGCGGATACAAATGGAAGCCGGAGGGGCAACGACTTCTCCGACACTTCCCAGGAATTTTTTGGGGGCGTTCCCTTGCGGGAACGCGGTCAGTTTTTGAACCCATGGCATGACCCAGGCGGCCGATCAAATAAAACCCGCCATACCCTGGGTAAAAAGTTGTCTATTCTGGACGCCGCCGCCGCAGGATGGCGCGCCTGGCAGTATTTCCTGGCGGCGCCCCACCGTTTCCGGCGCTTATCCGGCCTTCTCCTGCAAAAAGGCGCCTGCCTGTGCTCTCAAAAAAGCCAGAGGACGTTTGGAAAGCCCCTGGCGCAAAATGCCTGCGCCAGGAGCTCCGTCCGCTTGGATATTCGTTGAACAAACCGGCCGTTCTTGCATCGCCGCCGTTACGGATGGGGCTTGTTCTCCCGATAGGCAGCCATGGAATCCTTGAACAGGCTGGCCGTGGGAGGGGGCGTCCAGGAAATGGCGTTGGCCCCGGCGCGGATGGTTTCCCGTATGGATTCATCCGTGGGCCCGCCGGTGGCAATCACAGGGAACTCCGGCAGCACCTGACGGATTTGTCGCACCAATTCCGGCGTATGCGCCCCCGCCGCCACGTTGAAAATGGCCGCGCCAGCCTCCACCCGGCTCTGGAAATCCACCTGGTCGTTGACCACCGTGATAATAGCGGGAATATCCACCACCTTGGAAACTTCGGACAGGATCTCGTTGCTGGTGGGAGCGTTCATCACCACTGCCGTAGCCCCCTGCACCTCGGCATATCCTGCAAGCATCGTAACCCGCCTGCCGGTAGTCAGTCCGCCGCCCACCCCCGCAAACACGGGCATATCCGCCGCCAGGAGCAGAGCCTGGGTAATAATGGGCTGCGGCGTAAAAGGATAAACAGCCAGTACCGCATCCGCATCCATATTCCGCACGATGCACAGGTCTGTGGTAAAAGCCACGGATTTGATCCGCCGGCCAAAGATCACTATGCCGCTGCATTCGCGGATTACCTCGGGCACCCGTAGCAGATGCTTGCGCAACGTCCCTTCATACCGTGGAATCATCTTCTTCACATTTCCTTCTTGCTGCGTCAAATGCTTCCCTTCTTTCTCTACCTTAGCCACCCAAGAGGAAATCCAGCACGTTCATGGCGCTATCCTCCGGTTGCTTGTACAGCTCTGTATAGCCGCACTGTTCGCATGAAATGGTAATAAACTTTTTGTTCTGAATATCAAACAGTTTTGCAAAGTTCCCGCCGGTGGCCTGGAACTGGTCGTGCTCATAATGGCGGCAACCACACTTAGGACAGACATACTGTATTTTTTCCGATTCCATCGAAGGCACCTCCTTTGTACTGCTTTAGTTTAACGCTTTTTTCCTCTACCGTCCATCCCCTCCTGCGCAAATTTGTCTTTTTCACGTCACAATGCCTTCCCCGCGTGGACAAAAGCGCAAAAGAGGCGTATACTCATTTTGTTAGCAGCTCGAAAAAACGTACCCGGAAAACAGATGCTTTCCCTTTATTTTATGCTGAGGAGGCCGCCGTTTATGCGCGAGCTGGAAATTACCGTTGAGATTCTCTTTCCACTGTTCCTCCTGCTGGCCCTAGGCTGGACTTTGCGCCGAGTGGGTTGGATGAGCGCGCAGCTTACGCGGGAAACCAACAAACTTATTTTCCAGCTTTTTTTGCCTGTTCTGGTATTCAACAATATCCGGGATATGGACGCCGGCGTTTCCATGGACGCGGGCTATGCCGCATATCTTTTTCTGGGGCTACTGGGGGTCTATGCGCTGGCGGCGCTGCTGGTTCCCCGTTTTGAAAAGAACCCCCATAAGCGCGGGGTGATGGTGCAGGGTATCTTCCGCACCAATTTCGCAGCCCTGGGCGCGCCTCTAATGGAAGCCATATTTGGAGAAACCGGCCTGGCCATGTATTCCCTGGCTTTGCCCATTGTGATTCCGCTGAACAATATTCTGGCGGTAATCGCCCTGTCCTCCCCCGGACAAAAGCGCATGAAGCCATGGGAAATGCTCAAAAGCATTTTCACCAATCCGCTAATTATCGGTTGCATCCTGGGGGGATTGATGCTGCTCACCGGTTTGCGGCTACCCACGGTGGTAGACACCGCCCTGCGGCAACTGGGCGGCTTGGCCTCTCCCCTCTCCCTGCTGGTACTGGGCGCATCGCTGCAATGGCAGGGCGTGCGGGACAACCGAACGGAACTGGTCTGGACCGTGCTGCTCAAGCAGGCCGTCATTCCCCTGGCAATGCTGGGCCTGGCTGTGTTTCTTGGCTTCCGCCATGAGCAGCTGGGCGTTATGCTCATTCTGTTCGGCGCGCCCTGCGCCATCAGCAGCTATCCCATGGCGGAAGCCATGGGCGGCGACGGGCCGCTGGCGGCCTCGCAGGTCGTGCTTACCACCCTGTGCAGCATGGGCACGCTGTTTGTGCTGGTCTATGTGGGCAAGCTGTTTGCCTGGCTCTAAGCCTGCGGCCGCGTTTCCGCGGGAAGCGCAGGAATTTGAGGTCGCCTGAAATCAGCAAAAGCGCGGACGCTTCTCCCCTGTTTCCGGGGGAGGACGTGTCCGCGCTTTTTAACGCTTTTTCCCTTGTTCAGACCCGAACCACATAATCGGCCTTGCGATCCTTGGGCGGCTTTACCTCGCCCTGGGCATACCCCAGAATACAGTGGCCCACGCCTACATAGTTTTCCGGCACGCCCCACCGCCGGAGCAACGCTTTGCCTTCCTCGGACTGGAATTCCTCATAGGCGCGATGAATCCAGCAGGAAGCAAGCCCCACCGCGTGGGCGGCGTTCATCAGGTTCCCCATAACCAGCGAACCATCCTCTTTCCAGGTGCCCACCGCGGGGTCTGCCAGAACCACAATCACCGTAGGCGCGCCGTAAAAGGGATCGCCCGTGCCGCCCATCACCGCGGCATTCATACGGCTCAACTGGTCTCTGGTCGCTTGATCCTGCACCACCACCATCTTGGGCGACTGCCGTCCCATACCCGTGGGGGCGTACATGCCCGCCTCCAGCACCTGAGCCAGCAGCGCTTCCTCCACCTGACGCTCCGCATAAGCGCGAACGCTCCGCCGGGTCTTCAAACAGGTCAACGCATCCATATCATGCCCATCCTTTCTGCATCGCGTTTATAGTATCCCCGCGTCCACCTTGGCTTGCAGGGTTTCCGCCGTTTCTTCCATTAACCCCAGGTCCCACAGCATGCTGCTGGTCAGGTACTTGTCCCGGATGTCCCGGCTTCCCACCAGCGCCTGCGCCGTATCGACGCCATTCAGGCCTAAATCCCGCGGCGAGAGCGGCATGCCCGCCCGCTGCATGAGCGCATAGATCTGCTCCCGGGAGGGCAGCTCTTCCGAAATGATTCGCCGAATCTCCGGCCAATGGGCGCAGAGCCGCTCCAGCCGCTCCTTATGCCGCTGGGGGGCGTTCTTGTGGGCCTTGCCCTCCAGCGCTATGATCTGAGGCGCAATGGGGCCAAAAATCTGCCCGCACTGCGCTTCCCAGGCGGCGGGATCAAACGCCGCCATGGCCGCCTCCGCCCGAGCGCGGTCCACCGTATCAAAGTTCAGCATGTGTTCGTAAATCCACAGGGTCAGCAGCGTTCCCACGCCGACCTGAATGCCATGAAGGTCGCCCGCTGTTCCTTCCCGGAGCGCTTTCATTTCCCACATATGGGAGAAATAATGCTCCAGGCCGCTGGCCGGCCGGCTGATTTCCGCAAAGGCCATAGCTACCCCGGAAAGCACCAGCCCTTGAATCACCGCCTCCAAAGCGGCGTCCTCCCGGCGCATGAGCCCGTCCGCATGCTCCACTATTTTTTGCAAGGAGGCCCGCACCAGTCCGGCAATCTCCTCACAATAGGCGTCGCCCGTCACCAAATGGCTGATGCGCCACTCGCACACGGAAACATACTTGGCCAACATATCCCCCAGCCCGGCTTGGAGCATCACCTCCGGCGCGGTTTTCAGCAGCTCCGTATCCGCCAGAATCGCCTGGGAGCACGCGTTATACAGGCTTTCTTTCACCCGGCGAACCACCATGGAAGAAGAATTGGAGGCATAGCCGTCCATGGACGGCGCGGTACACACCACCAGCGACGGTAAGCCGCAGGCATGCGCCAGCACCTTGCAGCAGTCGTTGATTACGCCGCTTCCCACCGCCAGCACGCCGTCGCACTGCGGGTCAAAGCCCATGGTCAGGCTTCCCACCGCCCATTCGTCCGGCTCGATGCGCTTTTCGTCAGGCAGGCGGTACAGGGTATAGGCGATTCCCGCAGCTTGCAGCACCTGCTCCACCCGCGCGCCAGCGGCACGGTAGGTATGCTCGTCCGCCACCACAAAGGGACGCTTTACTCCCAGCGCAATCAATGCCTCCGGCAGCGCTTCCACCGCGCCCTTTCCCACCCGGAGCAATTTCAGGCCGCACCGGTGCGTGCGCCCGCAGGCGCAGGCATGCCCCTGCGGGGCGAGCAATTCGTCCAGACCCATTTCCCACAAGTGCTTCATGGGTACCGCTCCCTTCCTTGCGCGTTCCGGGCGGCAAAGCCGCGATGGAGTCAGCGCTTTTCCTTTTTTAATTTATCCTGAGGTTTAACCTCCCTGGGAATAAAGCCCGCAAATTCCGTCTCCCGGGCGTCGCTGACCAGGCGGATGTCCCCGCCCCACTCCTGCAGGGTGCGGCGCACAATATAAAGCCCCATGCCATGCCCCGCTGCCTTGGTGGTGATACCCGGCTGGAATATGCTCCCCTGCAGCTTTAGAGGAATCATGGGCCCGCTGTTTCTCACACTGAACCGGAACGCCTTCAGGTCCTCCGTAAGCGTCAGGGTCAAATGGCGGTCGGATACCTCCTGCAGCGCGTCAATGGCGTTATCCAGCAGGTTCCCCAGGATTTTGCACATCTCCCAGCCGGGAATGGACAGGTCCTTCCACGGAGAGCGGATATCCAGCTTCACCTGGATGCCCGCCTTTTCGCATACGCCCAGCTTCACCTGAAGCAGCGCGTTGATGGCAGGGTTGGCCGTACGGAGCACGCGCCCCACCGAGGCAATGCTGCCGTACACCCGCTCGATATAGTCGTTTGCTTCCTTGTATTCCTTCATTTCGATGAGACTGTACACCACCTGCAGGTGGTTCAGGAAGTCGTGCCGCTGCGCCCGGAGCGTGATATTCAAATCCTCCTGCGCCTCGATGGTCTGGTCCATATCGTCCAGCTGCTGCAGCAGCCTGCGGCTGTTCAGCGCGTCGCGGATGTCGATTACGCCGCCCCAGATGACCACCACGGCGGCGACAGCCACCAGCGCGCGCGCCAGCGGAAGATCCGTAATGCCGCCGGGCGTAATGTACATATACAGCACGATAACGCCCACCATAAGAATCTGCAAGCTGTTGACAACCATGGCCAGTATGGTGGCTTTTTTGACTTCCAGGTTCTTCTGACGCTTCAACCCTTTCTGCCCTCCCGCACCTGATGATTTTTACGGATGACGTCTTCGTGGCCCATCTCCGTAGGATGATAGTACGTGCGTCCGCGCGCCTCGGGGGGCATGTACTCCTGCCGCACCCAATGCCCGGGAAAATCGTGAGGATAGAGATACCCCTTGCCGCTGCCCAGGCGTTCGCTCCCGGCATAATGGGTATCGCGCAAATGCAGGGGCACCGGGCCAAACCCGCCCTTGGCGGCGTCGGCCATGGCGGCGTCCACCGCGGCGCTCACGCTGTTGGATTTGGGGCTTTCGCACACCGCGATAATCGCCTGCGCCATGGGCAACCGCGCCTCGGGCATGCCCATGAACTCCAGATCCTGGGCCGCGGCGGCCGCTTGCAGCATGGCGATGGGATTGGCCATGCCCACATCCTCGCTGGCATGGGCCAGCACCCGCCGCATGATCAGCCGCGGGTCCACGCCCGCATACAGCAGCCGTGCAAACCACGCCAGCGCCGCATCGCTGTCGGAACCCCGCAGGGATTTGCAAAAGGCGCTGAGCATATCGTAATACAAGCTTTCGTCGCAGCGCAGCATGGGCTTCTGAATGCTTTCCTCCGCCACAGCCAGGTCCACATGAATCTTCCCGTCCGTTCCCGCCGGGGTGGTAAGCACCGCCAGCTCCACCGCGCCCAGCGCCATGCGCACGTCCCCATTGGCCACATGCGCAATGTGCCGCAGCGCTTCAGGGGACATCTCCACCGCTAGTTTGCCAAAGCCGCGCTCCGGGTCCGCCAGGGCACGGCCCATGGCGCTCATCACATCCGTCTCCGTCAAGGGGAAAAACTGAAACACCCGGCACCGGCTCACAATCGCCGGGGTCATGGCCACCATGGGGTTTTCCGTGGTAGAGCCGATGAAACGGATGGTCCCCCCCTCAATGGCCGGAAGAATGCTGTCGCTTTGCGCCTTGCTCCAGCGATGGCACTCGTCCAGCAGCAGATACGTAGCCTGACCGGTAAGCATGCGCCGCTCCTTGGCCGCTTTCAATACGTCGCGCACATCCGCCACGCCGCTGGTAACCGCGTTCAGCTGCACAAAAGCTGCGCTGGTCGCCCGGGCAATGATGGACGCCAGGGTGGTTTTCCCGCATCCCGGCGGCCCGTAAAAGATGGAGGAAGTCAGCCGGTCCGCCTCAATGGCCCGGCGCAGCAGACGGCCTTCCCCCACCAGATGCCGCTGGCCGATAAACTCATCCAGGGTGCGCGGCCGCATGCGGTCCGCCAGAGGCGCATCATTTTGTTCGGGGATCAGGGTCACAGTGTTGCCTCCATCCTACCGTCCCAGCTGCTGCCAGGCCCACAGGCCCACCAGCGCCGCCTGCGCCATCAGCAAAGCCGGAAAGCCCAGCCGGAAGCGCAGATGCTTCGTCTTATGATGAAAAATATGCATTCCCAGCACGCCGCCCAGGCCGCCAAAAAGCGCCGCGGAAAGGAACAGCGTGCGCTCGGGAATCCGCCACGCGCCTCGCCGCGCCCGCCGCTTGTCCTCGCCCATCAGCAGAAAAGACGCCATATTGGTCAACAGCAGCAGCAGCCACACCAAATCCGTCATTGTACGCGCCCCTTTCTCGCTGCAATTCGCGCATCTTGCCTCCGCAAAGGCCGGGGATGCGCATAGCGCTTCACGCCGCGGAACCGGCGCGCGCCGGGCAGCCTGCGCCGCACCAGCAGTTCGCCCGCTTCCTCCCAGGCGTCGGCATAGCGCCGCCGGGGCCTTGCGCCGCTTTCCCAGATAAAAGGCCGCAAACGTTCCGTACGGTACCGGGTAATATAGACATAGGCGCCCTGCATACCGTCTTTCTCCACCTGCATGCTATGGGGCCAGCTCATCCATTCCGAGAGCGCCGCCGCAAAGCCGCGCACATCCATTTCGTCCATGAGCTTCATAATGCGCGCCTTGTTTTCCGCCACCTGTCCGGCATCCACGGGCGATCCCATGATGCTGGCATAGGCGGCCACGATATGCCGGCGCAGGAAACCTACCAGCTGCTCCATCCGGCTTTCCGCCGCTGTCAACAGCCGGCTCAGGGGCAAGCGTTTGCCCATGCCCAGCATATCCAGTCCGATGAACATTTCTTCGGGGGAATGCGCGGCCAGGGCATCCAGATAGGCCAGCGCCATAGCCATGCAGGCAGGCGTATCCAGCATGCTTACCAGCAGCGGATAAAGCGCCTTGCGCCTGCGAATGGATTCCGCATCCCGGGGCCAGGCGTAGCAGGCGCTGCGCAGCGCGGCATCCGTGGGATACAGCAAGCAGACGCCCAGATGCACCTGCGCTCCCATGCGCGGCACCAAATCATCCCCATTGAACACATGATACAGCGGGTAGGCCTCCGGGCACGCCATGGCGCGCCCTTCCAGGGCGGAGGGGCTGGCGAACCCGTAGCCCAGCAGGTTCTGGGGAAGCACGCCGTCTTCCAGCATTTTGTGATACGTCCACACCTGCATCACCGCGCCGCCCTGGCTGTGTCCGGTAAGCCACAGGGTAAAACGGCTTTTTTGATGCGCGGCCTCCTCCAGGATATTACCCAGGGTCCACTTTTCCACGCCCAATTCCCGGGCTGTCTGCGGAAACAGGATGCGTTCCTCATTTCCCTCAAACTGCCGGGCAAGCTGCAAAAAGCCCTTGTGAATACCATCCTGGCTGTTCATGCGGAAGTTGGAAAACCAGTCGTAAAACCGGCTGCCCGTACCCATAAAGCTGACTGCCACCACGTAACGTCCGCCGGGCGCCGGGTGAATCATAACCAGCACCTTGCCGGTGTCGCTCTGCTTGATCTGCCGCAGGGCCCCGGCCACCTGACCAATGGGATTGCGTTGGCGCAGCTTGGCGCGCACGCGCCGCATACGCCAGCTGGCCGTCAACCGCGAAACGGCGCCGCTATGCCGCCTGGGCAGGAAGTCCGTCAGCAGGTCGTTATCCACTTGAATGGTTACGTCCTGCCACCCCGCCTGCATCCAGGGCTCGATGTCCATATGGTAGGTTGCCGCCGCCAGTTCAGCGCTCAAGCGCATGGCCTCCACCGCCACCGGCGGACGCAGCGCGCCCCATGGGTCCCGCGCCCAGGGCAACAATAGGGGCGTCACATCCCCCAGCGCTACCTCCGCATCCGCGCCCCGCGCCTGATTTACCATCCGGATTCCTCCTTATTCTTCCCCTTGCCCTTCATCTCCCCGGGCATAGTCCGCGCCCAGCACATCCGTCAGGGGCATTTCCCATACCTCCCGCGGCCGCCGGGAAAGCAGGCGCACCCGGCCGGATTCCAGCGCCAGCACCTGCACATTGCGCTGCTGCAGCGCGCCCTCCCGCTGAAAAATCAGGCGAATAGGCTTCCGGCGCTCCAGGGAATAGCGCAAAATCCGCTCCATGGCTCACTCCTCCGGCACGCGATAAATGGTACATTCCATATTGGAAAAGACAATTTCATACAGCCGGTTCAGCTCCGCCTCATTGACCTGATAATCCGCCCGCTCATAGCTGCTGACATAGATATAGTCCACGTCATATTTCTCCAACACACCGGCGTTTCCCTCCGGATCCGCGTAAAAAGCCGAAATCTCCAACTTGCGTTCCGTGGTGTCAAAACCATGCCAGTACAGCCACAGATCCGGCCCGCAGACAATGGTGCGTCCGGCCAGGGCAATCACGGGATTCAGGTGCTGGGTACCGGTAAGGAACACGCTGTGCTCCTCCGTATTGTCCCGAATATATTCCCCAGCCTCCACCGCGCCGGGCGAAAAGGCCTGATAATCGCTCACCGCCTCCCGCCACAGCGTTAACGCCGGGGACAGGAACACGCATACCGCCGTGAACGCCGCAAGCACCCACCGGCCGCGCAATCCCCGCAGCCGCCGCAAGCACGCCGCCAGCCAATCGCTGATGGGCATGGCGCACAACAGGTACCACAGGTAAAACAGTTTGTTGTTATCATACTCGTTGGGTTGAAAGCGTATGAACTCCGCGGCGATGAAAATGGCGAACGCCCCCGCGAAGATCCGCCGGGTTCTGCGATCCTTCTCCGCCAGAGCGCAAATCAGGGCAATCACCGGCAGGCCGATATTCTTCACGTAAAACCACAGATAGAAGTCCCGCATCCCCGTGCCGCTGGGGTTGTTCACCCAGTTGAACTGGAACTTCAGGAAGGAAGCGCCCACGCCGTCCTCGCCCCCGGCCAGGGCCTGATGGAAGGTAAAGCACAGCAGCTGCGGCGCCGCAAGCACCGCTACAATGCCCCCATAGAGCAAATAGCGCCGCATTTGCGCCCATCGCTCCTCGTCCCGGAACAGATCATACAGCAGCATTCCCGCCGAGCAAAGCCCTAGCGCCAGGAAAGAGTGCGTGTGAATCAGCGGCAACCCTCCGGCCCACACGCCCAGCAGCGCCACCGCGCGGGTTCCGCCCAAGCCGTCCCGGCGCGCCTCCAGCATGGCCCCGGGCAGCTGCTGCCCCATGGAAACGCGCTTGCGCGGATCAAAGGCCGTATACAGCAGATAAAAGCACGGTATCACCATGCACCACCCGCCCAGCAGCGTGCGCTGGGGCAGCATCAGATCTACGATCACATTGCTCCAGCGCAGATTATCCGGCTCGGGCTTGTTGGTGGGCGTTTGGTAATACCCTTCGAGGATATTTCTCAGCCGCACCAGCACCGTGGGCGTACCGTCGGCTTCCAGGCCGGCCGCCTGGTCGAAGTCATACAGGAAGCCCAGCCCGCCGTTGAGAAAGAACAGCAGCGCCGCCAGTATCACGGTCTTTTTCCCCAGGGTCATCTCCCGCGCCAGCAGCATAACCCCCAGGTAGCACAGCCCCATCATCAGCGTGCCGGGGATGATGACCGCCGCCTGCAGGCTGCATCCCATCATATAGAAGCTGGTGGACAAGCTGTCCATCAGGAACGGATAGGACAGCCTGTGTCCGGGATAAAAGGAATACTCCGGGGGAAAGGTCGCGTTTTTCAGGGAAGTGATAAAGCTCAGATGCATGGGCAGATCGCCATAAGTGCTCTGCCCCACATGGTAGGAGCCGTCCGCCGCCAGACGAATCACATGCGTATACTGCAGATAGCCCGAATACACCGTGAGCGGGATCACCAGCCAGGCTGCCTGACGCAGCTGCCGGGTTTCCTCCGCATCCCAGGGAAGGGCAGGCCGTTTATCCCGCAGGAAATACACGCCCAGCGTCGTTAGGGCGAGCACCCCCAGGGCCGCCCAGTGCGCCGCCATGGAGAAGCGCAGCGCAAAAGCGCAGAGCGCCGGAAACCACATCATTTCCATCAAGCCCAGGCTCAACCCCAGCCACACACGGTTCAACGCCCGGTGCCGGGGTAGAAGCCACCGCACCTGGAACAGCCCGCCCAAAAGAAACACCGCGCAATAGATGCCTGCCAGCAATGCGGAACCTCCTTCAAAAAACCGAATGGGCGGCTGGGAAAGAAGCCATCGCCCCTTCCCAGCCGCCGGTTCACATGGTTCTATCCCAGGGATTTACTTCGCGCCATCCTCCATGTAGGCCAGCATCAGTTCCACGCCGGCTTCCATGTCCCGCAGATCCACGGTTTCCAGGGCGGAATGCACATAGCGGCAGGGAATGGACAGCGTGCACACCGGAATCCCGCCGCGGGAGGTCTGCATGCTCCCGGCGTCGGTGCCGCCAAAGGCCAACACCTCGCGCTGGTAGGGAATTTCCTTTTTCTCCGCCAAGCCCATGAGCTGGTCCCGCAGGGCGGGATTGGAAATGCTGGCGCGGTCCATGACCTTCACCGCAATCCCCTTGCCCAGGGACACGGCGGGCTGATCCACCTCGGGCGTATCGCCCCAGGCGGTCACGTCCAGCGCAATGCCCACGTCGGGCGCCAGGGCGAAGGACGCCGTTTTCGCGCCGCGGCACCCCACTTCTTCCTGCACGGAGAACACGCCGATGATGGTATCCTCATAGGTCCCGGCCCGGAGCAGGAACTGCAGCAGGAGCGCGCAGGCGCTGCGGTCATCCATGGCGGGGCTGGCCACCCGGTGCTCGCCCAAACGCACCACATTGGGCGCATACACGGCCACATCCCCCAGTCGGACCATTTTCTCGGCCTCGGCCTTGTCCTGCGCGCCGATATCAATGAACAGGTGCTTCATGGCGCGGCTCTCGCCGGGCTTCAGGGGCTGGCTGACCACCACGCCCTCCACGCCGTTGCCAAAGGCTACGTGGCGGAACTGATTGCTGTCCGGATTTACGCCGCCCACATTGGTCACCCGCAGGAAGCCTTCCTTCTCATAGCCGGTAACGATAAAGCCGATGTGGTCCATATGGGCGCTGAACATCACCTTTTTCCCGTTGGGATTGGTCCCCTTTTTCACGGCAATCAGATTGCCCATGACGTCGGTTTCGATGCTGTCCACATGGCCTTCCAGCTCCTGACGGATGACCTGGGCCACCGCTTCCTCGTTGCCGGAGGGGCCATAGGGCTTGAGTACCTTTTTCAAAAGCTCATACATGGCTTTGTACTTCCTTTCACTATCACATAGCGCTGAGCAGCGCCTGGGTCAAGGCCAGCTGGGCCTCCACATCGCTGAGCTTGCACACCGACGAAGGGCTGTGAATGGAGCGGCAAGGCACCGAAAGCACCAGGGTGGGTACGCCGCCCCGGGCCAGCTGAATGGCTCCCGCATCGTTGCCGCCGCTCACCGAGCCCTTCACCTGGAAGGGAATCTCCTTCGCCTGCGCCAGCTCCAGCGCTTTGGCAAAGAGCTGCCTGTTGGCGATGGAGCTGCGATCCATAAAGGAAACCGCCACGCCCGCGCCCGCCGCGCAGACCTGCTCGGGCTGGGGTACTTTGCCCAGATCGTTGCAGGTGGTGCCTTCCAGCACCAGCGCCACGTCGGGTTCCTGCGCAAAGCCCGCGCCCTTGGCGCCGCGGCACCCCACTTCCTCCTGGGAGGAGAACACAGCCACCACGTCGCAGGGGTAGGTACCTTCCAGGACCTTCAGCAGGGTATAGCAGCCCACCCGGTCATCCAGCGCCTTGGCGGAAACAAAGCCGTCGCCAAACGTCACATAATCCGTATCAAAGGTGATATACGTCCCCATGGGGCACTTGGCCTGCGCTTCAGCCTTGTCCTTGGCGCCGATATCCACATAAATATCGTCATAGCCCAGCACGCGCTTGCGGTCCTCGGCCGTCTGCAAATGAATCGCCATGGCCCCGATGACCCCGGGCACTGCGTCGTCGCCGCAGAGCACCCGCTTGCTGATAATGACCCGCGGGTCCACCCCGCCAATGGGCAGCGGGCGCAGGAACCCTTCCTCGGTAACGTTGGCCACAATCAGGCCCACCTCGTCCATGTGCGCCGAGAGCATCACGCGCTTGGCGCCTTCGCCCTGGGTCCCGGGTTTTACCACCACCACGTTGCCCAGGCGGTCCAGCTTGGGTTCCAGCCCCATGGCCTTGATTTCCGCCAGCAATGCCCGGCGCAGGGGCTGCTCATTGCCGCTGGGGGCACGCAATTCCGTCAGCGTTTTCAAATCCATAGGTCATCCTCCCATCCCGCATCCAGCTCGCTGAGGAACAGGGACAGCAAGCGGCTGCCCTCTTTCAACGCCTGAATATCCAGGGTTTCCACGGTGGTATGCATATACTTCAGCGGCAGGGACAACAGCACCATGGGAACGCCTTCCCGTACCAGGGCCACAGCGTCGCCGTCGGTATAGGTATTGCGCTCGGCCACGGTGGTCTGCAGCTTGACATGATGCGCTGCCGCGCAGTCTATCAGGCGCTTGAGCAGCTTGGGTTGCAGGAACGGCCCGATGCTGGCGCACAGGCTGTCCAAATCCACGGTGGTATTGGGCCGGCTGCCGGGAATGGTGGCATGATCCACGTCGATAGCGATGGCCAGGTCGGGGTCCAGCGCATAAGCGGCGGTTTTTGCCCCTCGGGACCCTACTTCCTCCTGGGTGGAACCCACGAAATACACATCCGCGTCGCAGTGCAGCCTGCACAGCCGCTCCGCCGTTTCCACCAGCATGGTTACGCAAGCCCGGTCGTCCATGGTCTTGGCGGCGAACTGGCCGTTGAGCAGCGGCGTGGCGGGAACGTTGAAAGTAACGATATCCCCTACGCGAACCAGCTCCCGAACCTTTTCCACCGGCAGGCCCACGTCCGCATACAGGTCCTCGCGGTTATAATTCTTCTTCTGATCCGCCGCGTTCATCAGGTGCGGCGGCAGAGCGCCGATGGTGCCAAAGAGTTTCTCCTTGCTGTGCACCCATACCCGGCAGGCAGGCAGAATGCGCGGGTCAACGCCCCCCACATTGCCCAGGCGGAGGCTTCCATCCTCCTCAATGGCCACGACCATCAAGCCGATCTCGTCCATGTGCGCGAAAAGCGCCACCTTGGGTCCGTCGCCCTTTTTGTGCGCGATGACGTTGAACATGCTGTCCACCGTCACTTCGTCCACAAAAGGCCGGAACTGCTCGGCAAAATATTCCGCCACTTCCATTTCCTGACCGCTGGGGCCGACCTTCGCCGCCGCTTCGGTCAGGATCTTTTGCACGTCCATGGCTGAACCTCCTTTTTACTGTACTGGGCTTATTATATCACATTTACCCTTGTACGCAAGGGGAAGCGCCCTCCGCGCCCGTCTGCGAACATGTGAGAAAAAACACCATTTGGGGCGAAGTATCCTCCAGGGTACAGGCCGGGGCATCCGTGCTCAGACGCGCGGTTGCCTTTTGCACGCGCAGCCCCGCCGCCTGCGCCAGCAAGCGAATCTCCCGCGGGAAATACCAGGTAAGCGTCTCGCGGGTTTCCGCCCGGCGAAGCAGCGTGTCCCCTTGGTATTCCTCCAGGATAATCCGATCCTCCTCCACCTGGCGGACAAAATCGTACCGCGCCAAAAAGTAATCCTTGATAACCGTTCCGTCAGCCGTAGGGAAACTGAAGTTTTCCTCCTGCCCATGGCTTTTCACCATAAACCGCACGTCAGGCGTGGAACAGTCCAGCACCGCTACCCCACCGGGCGCAAGGTGTTCCCGGCAGCGCTGTAAAACCGCCAATGCGTCCGCCGCGTCCACGAAGTGATTCAGAAAATTGCAGGACAGCAAAATGGCGTCAAAACGCTTGCCCAGTTCAAAAGACCGGGCATCCGCCCGCACAATCTCCAGGCATTCCCTGGGATATTCCTTTCGCATCAGGCGCGACAGCATATCGGGTTTCGTCTCAATGCCCGTAACGCAATAGCCTGCCTTCGCCAGAGGTATCGCCACACGCCCGGTTCCGCACCCCAGCTCCAGCACGCGCCTGCCATAGGGCTTGAGCAACTCAGGATAAATCTCCTGATCCCGGCACCCCGCATGCAGTATGTCGTAAAATTCCGCGAAGAAACCCTGAAATTCCGTTTTGCACTGTTCCGTCACGCTTGTATCCTCCTGTCAGAACTTTCCCCAAAATACCGAAAAGCATATGATAAGTATACTATCACTTCCACCCTGCATCGTCAAGAAACCCCCGCGCCGCCTCGTTTTCTCCGCTAACAATGCGCCTGCCCTTTTCCAAATTGATGCGTCGTAAAATATTTTTCCAAAAATGCTTGCAATTGCCTGCGCATCGTGCTATAATAGCTTTCGCATTCGGGCCTGACACCGTTTGAGGCGGCTCGAAGGTATCAATTGGGGCATTAGCGCAATTGGTAGAACGAGTTGTCTCTACTGTCGCCCCAAGGGTTTGAACACCGTAAGCAGTTAATGGTGAATCTGCATAAAATTCATCGGAAATATTTGGGGCTATAGCACAGTTGGTAGAACGAGTTATCTCTACTGTCGCCCCAAGGGTTTGGACACCGTAAGCAGTTAATGGTGAATCTGCACAAAATTCATCGGAAATATTTGGGGCTATAGCACAGTTGGTAGCGCGCTACATTCGCATTGTAGAGGTCAGGGGTTCGAATCCCCTTAGCTCCACCAAACCAAAACGGGGTTGTCGGTTACGGCAATCCCGCTTTTTTCTTTCCCGATGACTTTTGCTGAATTCACCCCTTTGAAGGAGGAATGGGCATGGAGTATCCCTTTATCACACTTGACAACGGCGCGCAGATTTCTCACTCCGAAATGCTTGCAGACCGCAGCGTGCTGGTGTATATTCGCAAGGATGCGTTTCATCGCGCTGTCCTTGTTCTCCCCGCGCAGGAATGGCGCGAGGTCATCGGGTTTACGGCAGACGAGCTCGCGGAATACAACAGGGTCATCCTGAAGATGACCTCGCTGTTTCTGGAGTTTTCGCAAAAAGGAGGCTTCCGCGGTGCCTCTGGTCTTGAGGATTGACCGCTACTGCGTTTTCTTCTGGATAAACGAAGGTTCACCCCTGGAACCGGTTCATGTACATGTGTCAGAGGGGCACCCTGTCCCCCATGCAACGAAGATATGGATCCTTGCCTCTGGGCGCTGCCGCCTATGCAGCAAGAATTCGAGGATTCCTGAACCTGCGCTGCGCAATATCATGCGCGTACTGGAAACACATCATGCGAAACGCTTAATACCATTCATCCAATGATTCATCGTCCAGCGCATAGGCGTTCACAACCTGAAGAAGAGAAGTGTTTTCCCCCTATACACACGAGCAACACCTCTCAACCATATGCGAACCTGTCAGTTATCCTTTGAATCTCCTATCAAAAACAACGTCATACTCAAAACCTCATAGAATTTCCAGCTGAATCACTTTCGAGGACACCAATCCCATTTGACAGTGGCAGGTGGCCAGAGGCGTTCCCTTTATGTACACATATGCATTGTCTTTCACTAAATCTTCACGGATATAGCACAAGCTTTTCACTTCTTTTAAACTGCATAATGCGTTAACATAGTGTGCCTTGCGGCTGAGTCACAGCTTACGCACGGGTGGTCAATATACAAGGCTTCACCGTGCTTTTCTTCAAATTTTTGTTTATCTATTGGTTTCAGCTATGCCCTATGCTACTGTCTGTCCGGAGTTGAAATCATGCAAAAAATCATTGAAGATATTTACTATGGGCGCTTATCCGTAAGCGAGCAGACGTACCCGAAGGGCAGCCAATACGACGAGACTTTATCCGAAGTTGTAAAGCTGGCGGAAGATTTGCAAAACGCTGCTCCTGTCCGAACATCACGATACCTTGCGGGCTTACGCCATGGCCTGTGGCAACCTGGCCAGCCTTTCAAAGGCGGCTGATTTCGTCAAAGGTTTTCGCCTTGGAGCACAGGTGATCTTGGCTGTACTTTTGCCCGATGGGCCACAGCAGCCATCAATGGATAAACCGTTGGAACAGCAGGCCACTACGCGCCCACTAACCGCGTTTTTATGACAGCGAGGGGTGGTTCCCCAAGCCGACGAAAAAACGCGCGGTTGGTGGGCGTTTGTGGTCAATAAAAAATGCCAGCCGTTCGGCTGGCGCTTGCGTGTGGATCAGGCGATTTCAAAGG
>CAZINY010000034.1:0-30185 GCA_964540735.1 uncultured Oscillospiraceae bacterium | reverse complement strand
TGTCGGAAACGGAGGATTTTATGTTAAGACAAGCCACCCAAAACCTCATTACCGCCCTTTATCCGAGATTGTCCCATGAGGACGAGTTGCAAGGCGAGAGCAATTCCATTTCCAACCAAAAACGGATTTTGGAAACCTACGCCAAGCAGAACGGCTTTACCAATCTGCGCTGGTACACCGACGACGGCTTTTCCGGCGCGAACTTCCAGCGTCCCGGTTTTCAAGCCATGCTTGCAGACATTGAAGCCGGGAAAGTGGGTACGGTCATAGTCAAGGACATGAGCCGGTTAGGGCGTAACTACTTGCAGGTAGGGTTTTACACGGAAATGCTGTTCCCTCAAAAGGGAGTGCGTTTTATCGCTGTCAACGACAATGTGGACAGCGCAAACGGCGGCATGGACAACGATTTTACTTCGATTTTCCTGGCTTTCATGCATTCACCGCCTTCTTTCGTTCTTCCATGCCGCACAGGTCGTTCTGCACACCGGTGAGCAAATTGACGCTGCCGTCCTCGGTGAACAGGTTGGCTTTGCGGGTATTCAGGCGTAGACGGACCTCCGTGCCCGGGGCGATAACTGAGTCGATGGTGGATTCCTGAATGATTTCCGCCGTTTCCCCGCTGGACAGATGCACGAAATAGTGGGTGTTCAAGCCCAGGAACACGCAGTCGTCGATGGTCGCGCGCAGGCCTTCCGTGCCTTGGGGATCCACGATCAGCTCCTCGGGACGGGCGCACAGTTTCACAGCCTGAGGCTTGCAATGGACCGCAAGGATATTGTCAAAGACCACGCGGTATCCCGTGGGAAGCTCCACCGTAGCCTTGCCGTTCTCCACCGCAATGATCTTTCCGTCAAAGATATTGCTGCGGCCGATGAACGTGGCCACGAAAAGGTTGGCCGGGCGCTGATAGATGTTTTTGGGCGTGCCCACATGCTGAATCACGCCGCTGTTCATGACCGCGATGCGGTCGGAAACGGCCATGGCTTCTTCCTGGTCGTGGGTAACGTACACGGTGGTAATGCCCACGTTGTTCTGTATCTGCTTGATGACCGTGCGCATTTCCACCCGCAGCTTGGCGTCCAGGTTGGATAGCGGCTCGTCCATGAGCAGCACGTCCGGCTCGATGCAAAGCGCCCGGGCCAGCGCTACGCGCTGCTGCTGGCCGCCGAAAAGCCGGTCGGGCATGCGGTCGGCCAGCTGGTCAATCTGCATCAGTTTTAGAAACTTGTCTGCCTGACTGTGGATGTTGCGGCGCTCGAAACTCCGGTTCCGCAGGCCGAATTCCACGTTCTTTCGCACGCTCATGTGGGGGAAAATGGCGTAATTCTGGAACACCATGCCGATGTTGCGCTTGGCGGGGTCCAGATCGTTAATGCGCGTAGCATTGAAATAAAAGTCGCCGCCCTCAATGGAGTTAAAGCCCGCAATCATGCGCAGCAGCGTAGTTTTTCCGCAGCCGGAAGGGCCAAGCAACGTGAAAAACTCGCCTCCGTGGATGTCCAGCGTCAGGTCTTGGATCACTGTGTTATTTCCGTATTTTTTTACGGCGTCTCGGATGAAGACGTTTACGCTCATGTAGCTCAGCCCTTTCGTAGCGCGGTTGCCTGACGGCACGAAAAACACACTGGCGTCCGGTTGAGGACGCTACAGACTGTCGAAAAACCCCTGGGAGGTGTCGGAGGGGCCGCAGCCCCTCCGACTTCCATTCGTATCCGCCGGCTTTGCCGGCGGGGCGGGTTGTTGATTTTGCTTGCAAAATCAATTCCTTACAACTTCGGACGACCTCTGGTTGGCCGAAGTTGCTTCCTCGAAAAAGTGGCGGAAGCCACTTTTTCGACACGCTGTGGCGTCCGGTTGAGGACGCTAACGTATTTTTTGACGGAGTCCGTCTGAAGTAGGCATATTATATCACAAAAAATGTGTCAATTTCATAAAAAATTTTCAAATTTCAAGAATTTATGCATAAATACGAATTATTTCATATTAAATAAGTGGGTGGAGCAAACTGGTAAGTATCTTGCGTCAAGGACGTGACTTATGGTAAAATGAAAAAAAGTACGGACATATATTATAGGAGGAGGTTGTTTCCGCATGTTGGAAGCCCTGAAAGAATTGGTCTGCCAAGCAAATCTGCTGTTGCCCGCATATCATTTGGTTACTTTTACTTGGGGCAATGTATCCGGTATCGACCGGGAAAAAGGGCTGTTTGTCATCAAGCCTTCCGGGGTGCCCTATGAGGAACTCAAGCCCGAGGATATGGTGGTTATGGATCTGGAGGGCAACCGGGTGGAAGGGGACTTGAATCCCTCCTCGGATACGCCCACCCATGCGGAACTGTACCGCCGCTTCCCGCAGGTGGGAGGCATCGTGCATACCCATTCCCGTTGGGCGACCATCTGGGCGCAGGCGGGCCGCGATATTCCCGCCTATGGCACCACCCATGCGGATTACATCTATGGCCCGGTGCCATGCGCGCGGGACCTGACCAAGGAAGAAGTGGAGCGCGCCTACGAGCTGGAAACCGGCAAGGTGATCGCTGCTCATTTTGAGGAGCATCAGCTGAACCCGCTGCATGTTCCCTGCGTGCTGGCGCGGCATCACGGCCCCTTCGCCTGGGGCAAGGACCCCATGGAGGCGGTACACAACGCCGTGGTACTGGAAGAAGTGGCCATGATGGCCTGGCACACAGAGGCGCTGCCTAAAGTTCGGGAAACCGAAACCATGCCTGATTATGTAAGAGATAAGCATTTCCTGCGCAAGCATGGTCCAAACGCTTATTACGGACAAAAAAAGTAAAGGACGTCCAGAAATGACAATGGAGGGGCTTGTTTTGAACGATAGGCGAAACCGGCTCCTCTTTTTTCTATCTGGCGAAGAATGATATGTGCAGATAGCCGGAAACGGCGTGCGCCGTTCCAGCGCCTCGGAAAAGTGGTAAAAGGTACTTTTTGAGGGGCAACTTCGGCCAACCAGCGGTCGTCCGAAGTTGTAAGGTAGTGATCTTGCAAGCAAAAATCAACGACACAGCAAGGCGCTGGTTTTCATCAATGAAAAACGGCGGATGTGAAGCGACTCAAAATTGTTGAAAAGGCATATTTTTCATGTGTATGCATGGAAAATCAATTTCAGCCTTCCTACTATGCAAATAAGCTCAACTAGTATGGGGCCGAAGGGGTTCAGGGGCTTTCATAGAAAAGTTAATCTTCAGCCGGTAAAGCTGGATTTCGCGAATGAAAGTCGGAGGGGCTGCGGCCCCTCCGATACCCCCCGGAAAATTTTCGAGCGTCTGAAACGACGTACGGCGTTCAGGGATGCCGGTACGTTTCCAAGCCTTTT
Source organism: uncultured Oscillospiraceae bacterium (assembly GCA_964540735.1). Classification (GTDB taxonomy): domain Bacteria; phylum Bacillota; class Clostridia; order Christensenellales; family Aristaeellaceae; genus Egerieenecus. The sequence continues at coordinate 26,849 of CAZINY010000034.1, read as the reverse complement.
GACATGGAAAAATCATTTTTACCAAATTCTTGTAAGGAATTTTCCAGGAAGCTGCGACTTATTTATGCAAGGGAAAAAGGCCTGCACGCGGAGGACGAATGCAATGGCGTTTTATCTGTGACGCCGGAACGCCGGTACCTAAGGCCGGCGCGGCAAAACGGGTCGTAGGCGCGCGGCTTCCGCCTGGAGGGACAGGCACAGTATTTGTTTCAGAAATTGAACAGAAAAGGAGGATGGTACGCATGAAACAAGGAACCATGGCTAAATGGATCTGCCTGGTGCTGGCGATGCTGGCGTTGGCGCTTCCAGCGTTGGCGCTTCCAGCGTTGGCGCAGGAAGCAACCGGCGCGCCTGCGGTGGTGCTGGCGGGAAATCCGACCACCGGCTACACCTGGGCGGCAACCGTGGCGGACGAAAACATCGTAGCGGTGATGGACGACGGCTTTGCCCAGGACGAAGCAGCGGAGGGAATGACCGGCGCAGGCGGTTTCCAGCGCTTTAGTTTCCAGGGAAAAGCGGAGGGTGAAACGACCGTGACCTTTGCTTACGGACGTTCCTGGGAAACGGAGGAACCCGTGTATACCCTGACCTACGACATTGCCGTGGACGCCGACCTGACGGTTACGATTGTTACCACGACGTTCAGCGCGGGCGGGGCGTAAGCCGCCGCAACCGTTGCTGCGCTGCGTGAGCCGGGCGGTTTTCCGCTCGCCGGTGAAAGCTGTAAGCGCGGCGTAGCCTCCCTGACAGGAAATGCTACATGCGAAAAATCGAAGGAGAGTTAGGACTATGAAAAGAATTTGCTCGGGCCTGCTCGCGTTGGTTTTGATCGTCGCATTGTGCGCGCCGCTGGTGGTCAGCGCCTATGCCGATACGACGGTGTACTATGTCAACACAGCCAACAAAAAGTCCTTGAACATGCGGTCTTCCGCCAGCCTGGGGGACAATATCATCACGACCATTCCCAACGCGACGGCCATTGTGGTCTATGAATTCCTGAACAGCAACACCTGGGCGCATATCGGCTATGGCGGACGGGACGGCTACGTAATGTCCCGCTATCTGAGCCTGCAGAAGCCCGGCGGCGATACCCCAACGCCCAGCGATACCATTTCCTACAAGAATTTCAAGTCTTCGTACTACCTGGCGGCGGTGAATCCCTCCACGCCTTCGGGCTACGTGAACATGCGCTGGGCGCCCTCGAAGTCCACGGCGGTGCACGATATCTATTATTCCGGTTCCACCCTGCAGGTGATCGCGGAGGATAAGACCTGGTGCCAGGTATACGATCCCCAGAAGAATATCTGCGGTTTCATGATGAAGCAGTTCCTCGTACCCTTGAGCGTTGGAATGGAGGCGTCGAACCAATGAAAAAGCTGATTTGTTTGCTGCTTGCGGCTCTGATGACGGTTGGTTTTGCTTGTGCGGAAGAGATTGCGACGGTGGAAACCACCATTCCGCTTTCTCAGCCGGACAGCCCTGTTACCATTACCCTGACGTATTCCGGCGACCTGGATATCGAGTTTGACCCCTATGCGCCCGCCGACCAGGTCCGTGCTACCGTGCACAGCGAGGAGCACGCGGATGTGGTGATCAGCATCGCCCCCTCCGATTTGTTCGCGGGCATGTCCATGGCGGATCTGACCGAGGATGAGCTGAAGGAATTGCAGGAAGTTGCGGGTTCCCAGTTCGAGAATCCCAGCTATGCTACGGAAACCTCTCCCGAAGGCAACCTGTACCTGTTCGTCTGCTCCAATGACGAGTGGTACGTGGATTCCCTCTTTACCATTTACGAAGGGTACTTCGTGGAGCTGATCCAGTATCGTAGCGACTTTGGCGAGCAGACGGAAGCGGACGACGATTTCTGCCGCTCCTTGCTCTACGGCATCCACTTCTCTATGGACGAGCAGTCCGCGGAGTAAAGCCTGCCATATTTCCGGCCTGACGCTGCGTCGCAGGCCGGAAATATTTTTATGGAGGGCGTTGCGCAGCCATGCCGGACGGCTGAAAAAGGCATACGCTTTCAGGCCGACATCACGAAAAGAAACTCCGGTTCCACAGTTTGCAAAGGAATTTGCAAGCACGGGGCCGAAGATTCCCAAGGGGCGTTGGGGAACGACGCCGCAAAGCGCGTTGCAAGCGGCGCGGCGGCGAGGCGGTGCTTCGCTGCGTATCGTCGGTCCGGCGCTGCCGCTGGGGGAGGGTATAACGTGCAGTCCGGACAACCTGTGCGAGCGATGGATGACGCCGTTGACAGAAAGAAACGTCATGCCGTGAAAGCAAGCGGTAACGAAGGTGAGGCTATCCAGATTGTGAATACGGATGAAGAACTGTACGCCGGCTTTCTGTGCGGAGAGGATGACGCGCTCCGGCAGCTGATGGACCGGCATATGGAGCGCCTGGTCCTGTTCTGTTTCACCTTTCTACATAGCGCTGCGGAGGCGGAGGAGATGGCGCTGGATGCTTTCGCCGTGGTGGCCATGAAGCAAAACCTCTGGCGCGGCGGCAGCTTTCAGGGCTGGCTGTACCGCATTGCAAGAAACCTATCCATTTCCCGCTACCGTTCCATACGCAGAATACAGGCGTCCTTTGACGAGGCGCATCACCTGTCGGTTTCCAGCGCGGAAGCGGTGTACCTGCAGCAGGAGGAAAAGCAGGCCATCCTGTCGCTGCTCCGGAACCTGCCGGAGAAGGAGCGGCAGGTGTTGACGTTGCTGTATCAGGAGAACGCCAGCTACACCCAGGCGGCCAGGTTCCTGGGTATTTCGGAAAAACAGGTGGACAATCTGGCCTACCGGGGTAAAAAGAAGTTGCGGGAATGGCTCCGCAGAGAGGATGGATAGCATGCAAGAAGCAACCGTATGCATTCTGGTGGCAGTGTTGGCGTTTGCCTTTGGCATTACCATCTCGATTCTTGTGAAAACGATCCATCTGGAGAAGAAAGAGCATGAGCATGGAAATTCTCTATGAATGCCTGCACTGCCTGTTTTACGCGGTACTCGCAGCTTGGTTGATCCGAAAAACGGTACGGCTGCCCAGGAGCCCCGTGCGCTATGCGGTGAGCGCGGGGGCGGTGTGTATTTTCCTGGGGGACGTGTACTGGTTGGCGCATCTGCTCATACGCGGCGGCATGCCGCAAATGTTCTCCGCGTGCGACGTGGCGTATGTGGGTATGTGGCTGATACTGGGCGCGGGGCTTCCGCGGGCGGAGAACCGCGCTGACCGGTGGTTCTTTCCCGCGTTCATGGGGCTGTTCACGGCGCTGAACGCGGCTGGTTGGATGCTGTGGACCGGTGGATGGTTCAGCGATCTGATCTGGGCGCTGTCCATGCTGATGGTGGCGGTGCGCGGCGCCATGCTGGTGGAGGTGGACGTCCGCTCCCGGATGTTCAGGGCGTTTTTTATGCTGGTGGTGCTGCTGATCGCGGCGGAGTGGGCATGCCTGACCCTGGAAGGCGAAGGCTGGCAGGCGGCGGAGACGGCGTGCGAAGCGCTGTGGCTGCTGTCCCTGGCGCAGTTTGTGTGGCTGCTGAAGGGCAAACAGGCGTTTATGCAGCTCTCGATGCCCCGGCTGCTGCTGATGATGCTGTACGTGGAATTTGCTTCCCTGATGAGCACGGCATGGGCGTACTATGTGTTTCAGGTATTGATGATGGGCGCGTTCTATCTGATGGCGCGCGCCGTGTGCAAGGAGGGGACGGACCATGCGATCTGACCTGCTGCTGGTATGCATCGGCGGACCGCTGCTGGCCGTTCTGCTGTTGAAAGGCCGGGGGCGCCGCGTGATGGCCGCTGTGGCGTGCGGTATGCTCGCGGCGTTCCTGTGCGGAGCCATCAGCGGCTTTTTTGCCACGCTGGTGCAGTACGATACCCTGGCGGCTGTGCTGTATATCAGCCCGCTGGTGGAGGAAGGCATGAAGCTGGCGCTCTTTTTGATGTTCCTGTTCGTCTGCCAGCTGCGAGATGAGGAGGTGCCGGAAATCGCCGTGGGCATCGGCGTTGGCTTTTCTCTGATGGAAAGCGTGGCGCTGCTGTTTACGGCGGGGGAAGCGCTGTTGCTGCTGCTGTTTGCCAAGGCGTTTTGCTCTGCCATGATTCACGTGGCGTGTGCGCTGATGCTGACGCTCTCCGTAAACATGATCCGCCGCATGCGCATGGAAACCGTCAGCGGTTACCTGGGCGTCTATGCGGTAACCGTAACGGTACACGCGCTGTATAACCTGCTGGTATCCTGCGACGGCGTTTCCCGTATATTGGGTTACGGGCTCCCCGCCGCGCTGATTGCTGTTTGGAAGCTGGGAAGCATGCGAAAAAAGGAAGGGCGAGGTGAGCTGCATGCGGACGAGTGATGAACTGCTGCGCGAAGTTTACCGGCGCGCCGGCCTGCGGCGCAGCCGTCAGCTTCGCAGAAAAAAACTTCTGTTGGGGATTGGGTGCTTTGCCTTGTCTTTCCTGCTGGTGGTTTTGCTAAGCGGAAAAACCAGCATGACCGTAGCGGCCAATACGGAGTCCTACGGTTCCCTGGTATTTCAAGGACATGGCGGGCTCTATGTTATCATTGCCGTCGTCTTTTTCCTGATGGGCATTCCGGCAGGATTGGGAATCGAATGGCTGTTTCGGCGGTGGCGGTTGCGGCGCATTAAGCGTTGCAGGGAAAAATGGATGGAGGCCGGGGAAACGGCCGCGGCAAGAGAAAAACGCTAAGAAGGACCCGGGGAACGCCTGTGAAAGGCGTCCCCGGGTCAGACTATCGAAAAACTCCGGGGAGGCGTCGGAGGGGCCGCAGCCTCTCCGACTTCCATTCGTATCCGCCGGCTTTGCCGGCTGAAGGTTGGCTTTTCGAAGGAAAAGCCAAGTCGCTTCGCGACCGCTGTTTTCCATACTTGGAAAACAGCGCCTTGCTGGGTTGTTGATTTTGCTTGTAAAATCAATTCCTTACAACTTCGGACGACTTCCGATTGGCCGAAGCTGTTTCCTCGGAAAAGTGGGGTTACCCACTTCAGATTGCTGAAAAAGGCATATTTTTCATGTGCATATATGAAAAATAAAATTTCAGCCTTCCTAACTTGCAAAAAATGCAACAAGTATGGGGGCCGAAGGGGTCCAGGGGGCGATCGGAAAGCCACCTGGTCGCGCCCGCAGGCGCGAAACCTTCTGTGTTTGCAAGAATACAATAATAAGACTTGCAAAAATGATGATGCAAAATACTTTGTCAACAATCTGAAGTGGGTTTACCCACTTTTTCGGCATGCTGACCCGGGGGCTGCCTGTGAAAGGCGCCCCTGGGTTTTGTATGTCTCCGGCGCAAAGGGGAAACGGCCCATGGTAATTGCGCAGGCTTTCCGCTCGCCCGCGCCATGATTGAAAAAGCGCGGGGCGTGGGCTATAATGGGAGCAGAACAACGCGGGCGTAACGCCTGGGAAAGAGGCGAAAGCATGTTTCAGGATCGCGTGGTGGTGGTGACCGGCGGCGCCAAGGGCATTGGCAAAACCATTGCGGAGGAGTTTGCCCGGGCGGGCGCCCATGTGTGCGTCATCGACCTGCTGCCCAACGCCTATTTTGTGGGGGATGTGGGGAAACAGGCGGACCTGGAGGCCTTTGCAAAAAAGGTGCTGGCGGACTACGGCCGGGTGGATGTGCTGGTGAACAATGCGCTCCCCGTGATGGCGGGGTTGAACGAGTGCGATTACGCCACCTTCAACTATGCCCTGCGGGTGGGGGTTACCGCGCCTTTTTATCTGGCGAAGCTGTTTGCGCCGCACTTTGCCCCCGGCGCGTCCATTATCAATATTTCCTCCTCCCGGGACCGCATGAGCCAGCCGCAGACGGAGAGCTATACCGCCGCCAAGGGGGGCGTTTCCGCCCTGACCCATGCGCTGGCGGTCAGCCTGGCCGGCCGGGTGCGGGTTAATGCCATTTCTCCGGGATGGATAGATACCTCGTTCAAGGTATACCATGGCCCGGATGCGTCCCAGCAGCCTGCGGGCCGGGTGGGCAATCCGCTGGATATCGCGCATCTGGCGCTTTTCCTGGCGTCGGATAAGGCGGGGTTTATTACCGGGGAGAACATCTGCGTGGACGGAGGCATGACCCGGTTAATGATTTATCATAACGATTTTGGCTGGAAATTGGAGGAGGGGAACACATGAAAACGGCCATCTGCTATTTCTCGGTGCATCACGGCAATACCCTGAAAGTAGCCCAGGCCATGGCCCAGGGCTGCGACGCTGATTTTATTGACCTTTCCAAGCAAACGGAAGCCGACCTGACGGGATATGATCTCATCGGCATTGCTTCGGGCATTTATGGTTTTGCGGTTCACCCTGCGGTGGTGGAGTTTATCCGGAAATGCCTGCCCCAGGGCAAGCCGGTATTTTTCGTGTGTACCTATGGGGGCGCCAAGGGCACGGGCATGCGCAACGCCGCCAAAGCGGCGGAGGAAAAGAACGCCCGGATTCTGGGCACGTTCGGGTGCCGGGGCTTTAACACCTTCGGGCCCTTCCGCCTGGTGGGGGGCAGCGGCAAGGGGCGGCCAACCCAGGCGGATTTGCAAAGGGCGCAGGAGTTCTTCCGCGATATTGCGGCCAAGGTTTGACGCAGGAGTCTGAAAAGAGAGAAAAACATGATTGATCATATCAGGATTCGCGGGGCGCGGGTACATAATCTGAAAAGTGTGGATGTGGACGTGCCGTTGAACAAAATCGTGGGAATCGCGGGTGTATCCGGGTCGGGCAAGTCTTCCCTGGCGCTGGGGGTGCTGTATGCGGAGGGATCCCGGAGGTATCTGGAGTCCCTGTCCGCGTATACCAGGCGGCGCATGACCCAGGCGGCGCGGGCGGAGGTGGAGGAAGCGCGCTATGTGCCGGCGGCGTTGGCGCTGCATCAGCGGCCGGCGGTGCCGGGGATTCGGAGCACCTTCGGGACAGGGACGGAGCTGCTCAACAGCCTGCGGCTGATGTTTTCCCGCCTGGCAAGCCACCGCTGCCCCAACGGACATCAGACACCGCCCTCCCTAGCGGTAGCCGCCGGGAAGGAGCTGGTCTGCCCGGTTTGCGGCGCGCGCTTTCATGCGCCCAGCGCGGAGGAGCTTTCTTTCAATTCCCAAGGCGCGTGCCGGGCGTGCGACGGAACCGGAATGGTCCGGCGGGTGGACCTGTCCACCCTGGTACCCGACGATTCCCTGACCATCGACCAGGGCGCGGTGCTGCCCTGGAAAACCCTGATGTGGTCGCTGATGACCGACGTGTGCCGGGCCATGGGGGTGCGCACGGACGTGCCCTTTCGGGAATTGACGGAGCAGGAGAAGGAAATCGTCTACCATGGGCCGGCGGTCAAAAAGCATATTTTTTACAAAGCCAGAAATTCCAACGACGCGGCGGAACTGGACTTTACCTATTACAGCGCCGTGCATACCGTGGAAAACGCGCTGGCCAAGGTGAAGGATGAGGCGGGCATGAAGCGGGTGGAACGCTTCCTTAAGCAGGAACCCTGCCCCGCCTGCGGCGGTTCGCGGCTGTCGGAAGCCGCCCGCGCCCCCAGGCTGCGGGGCGTCTCCCTGGACGAGGCCTGCCGCATGAACCTGGCGGCGCTGGTTCGGTGGGTGGCGGAAACGCCCGGCGCGCTTCCGGCGGAAATGCAGCCCATGGCACAGAGCATCTGCGATTCCTTTCAGGTAGCGGCCGGGCGGCTTATGGAGCTGGGGCTGGGCTATTTGACCCTGGACCGCGCCGCGTCCACGCTCTCCACCGGGGAGCGGCAGCGGATGCAGCTGGCCCGCGCCCTGCGCAACCGCACCACCGGCGTGCTGTATGTGCTGGACGAGCCTTCCATCGGCCTGCATCCGGCCAATATCGCGGGGCTCACCGGCGTCATGCGCGACCTGGTGGCCGACGGGAACTCGGTGGTCCTGGTGGACCATGACACGCAGATTCTGGCACAGTCGGACTGGCTCATTGAAATGGGGCCGGAAGCCGGGGCCAAGGGCGGGCGGGTCATCGCCCAGGGAACCGCCGCACAGCTGGCGGAGCATCCCGCGTCCCGTATCGGGCCGTTTTTGAGCGGCCGGGCGGGGGTTTCCCGGACGCCCGCGGCGGGGGTGTTCGACCGGGGCCGTATCCGCCTGTCCACCGGGGCGATCCACACGGTGAAACCGTTGGAAGTGGAGATTCCCATGGGACGGCTGACGGTGGTTACCGGCGTGTCCGGCTCGGGCAAGACCACCCTGGTCCTGGAAAGCCTGGCGCCCGCGCTGGCAGCCCGCATTCGCGGCGAGCAGCTTCCGCCGCATGTTCGCGCCCTGGAAGCGGAGGGTATCGCGCAGGTAAAGCTCATTGACGCGACGCCCATCGGCGTCAATGTGCGCTCCACCGTGGCAACCTATGCCAACGTCCATGACGAGCTTCGCAAGATTTTTGCCCGGACGTCTGATGCCCGGACACGCGGCTATAAAGCCGGGGATTTTTCCTACAACACCGGGGCGCTGCGCTGCCCTACCTGCGACGGTACCGGCGTGATCAGCCTGGATGTGCAGTTCTTGCCGGACGTGGAGATTCCATGCCCCGCCTGCCGGGGGAGCCGGTATGGTAAAGAAGCCGGCCGGGTGTTGTATCAGGGAAAAAACGGCGCGTATTCCTTGCCGCAGCTTATGGATATGGATGTGCACACCGCCCTGGCCGCTTGCGACGGCATGAAGCTGGTGTGCCAGCGCCTGGCGGTTTTGCAGGAGCTGGGGCTGGGGTATCTCACCCTGGGGGAGGAAACGCCCAGCCTTTCCGGGGGCGAGGCGCAGCGGTTGAAGCTGGCCAGTGAGATGGGCAAGGCGCAAGGGGATACGGTGTTTATCTTTGACGAGCCTACCATTGGCTTGCATCCCCTGGACGTGCAAACGCTGCTGGAGGTGTTTCAGCGGCTTCTGGACCAGGGCGCTACGGTGGTGGTCATTGAGCATGACCTGGATGTGATCCGCGGTGCGGATTACGTGATTGATATGGGACCGGGCGGCGGAGAGGAAGGCGGGCGGGTCGTGGCCGCCGGCACGCCGGAGCAGGTTCGCCGCGTGCCGCAAAGCGTTACGGGAAAGTATCTGTGAACGGCGGTACGGCAGGCGGAGGTTCCCGCCATACCAACCTGGATTTTGGGACAGCCCGAATATTCATATCGTTTTTATGTCTATGCAATTGCTTTTTCACAAACTCGTGGGATAATTGTTTTATATTTAAGAGATAAACTGAAATTATGTGAGGTGATAGCGTGGATAAAGGCCGTATTATTTTTTTGAACGGAGTGACAAGCTCAGGGAAAACATCAATCGTTGAAGCTCTGCAAGAGCGTGATGACATATTCTTTTATGTTGTTGCCAATGATTTGTTTCAAGAGATGATCGGGGAAAAATATTTGCGTGAGAACTATTGGAAGTACCTTAGCGAAGTAATTATTATGATGTACCATACTGCGAAACTTTATTCAGATATGGGGAAAAATGTTCTTATTGATGGAATATTAGTAGAAAGAGATGAAATATCTCCTCATTATCAGCGGTTGTCAGAAATACTGAGGGATAATCCGCTTGATATGGTTGAAGTATATTGTCCTCTGGATATATGTAGAAAGAGAAATATTATTCGTGGAGATCGATATGAAAGCCAGTCGGATGAACAGTATGAATTGTTGGCAAAAAACATAAAGTATAGGTTGAGAGTAGATACAAGTTTGTACAGTCCGTCTGAATGCGCGGATACCATTATTAAGGAATTGTTTTAATTATAAAATACCGGCTTGTTAGGCAAAAAAACAGCAACCATTAAACCATATAACCCACGGACACTTTGCAATCGCAAGGCCAAAAGTCTCGTAGCAGGTTACATACTTTGTAAAAATTACACAGGGAAAGCCTGTTCCGGCTTGATGCCAGAACAGGCTTTCTCAACACGCTGAGCCGCCCTGGAACGCATGCGCGTCCGGGGCGGCGCTTTTTACAGGGTGATTTCCAGGCGCACGCAGCGGCCCAGGAAATTCACATCGGAGATGGCCAGGGTTTCGGCATTGTATTCCCGGTCGTAGGACTGGAGCAGCACCTGGAAATTGTCCAGCTTCTTGATTTTGCGCAGGGCGCGATGCGCGCCGTACTCCACCAGCATAACCGCGCCGTCGATGGGGCTTTGGGCGGGCACCACCAGGGCCAGGTCGCCGCTGTGGATGCGGAAGCCGCGCATACTGTCGTCCGGCGCCAGGAAGTAGAACACCTTCTCCGGGTTTGCGCCTTCGATGCGGCCGTTGAGGATGGGAAGCAGGCGATGCTCCACGGGTTTCATAACCGCGTTGAACACAGGCACGCGCTTGAGCACGCTGGAAAGCGCGTCCAGCCAGACGGAACCGGCCACGCCCTCCGCCGGGGTGTCTTCGGTGGAGGCAACCTTCTCCGCCTTGGGGGCGGCGGGCTTTTTCACCATGGCGGGCTGCACGGTTTGCAGGTCCACGGTGGCGGCGATGTCATCCAGGGTGAAGTCGGCTTCGGTCTGCTCCCGGAGGCCGATGGTTTTGAGAATGCGGCGCGCCTGGTCGTCGGCGATAATGCGCGTCCCGGCTTCCACCGCCAGGATAAAGCTCTCGGATACGCCGCATTTCTTGGCCACCTGTTTGGGCGTCATTTTTTGCCGCACCCGTTCGGTGCGGATCAGGTCCCCTAATCTGCTCATGGTAAGCTCCTTTTCTGCGCGCAAAGGCGCGCGGGATGTCAAGGTAAAACGGTAAGGCCCAGAGAAAGCAGCACTTCCGGCAGGTAGCCCAGGGCCAGCAGCACGGTGAGCCCCGCCGCACCCAAACGGGAGGCGCGGGAGGCGGCGGGCGCTGGATCGCGCCGGAGGCCCCGGCCCACAGCGGCCATCCACAGGGACAGGGAAGCGAAAACCGCCAGGCTTGCGGCAATGAGCACCCCCCAGGGAATCCGCTCCCAGATATGCAGGGCGGGCAGCAGGCTATACATGAGCCCCATGCCGTTATAGGCCAGGTGGAAGGTTACGCAGGCGCCCAGGCGGCCCCGCCGCACCAATAACGCCGTGGCCAGCCAGCCCACGCCAAGATGGGCGGGCAATCCGGTGAGGGAGCCATGCATCAGCGTAAAGGTGATTACGGTGAGCCAGAAGGCCGTCCGTTGGGAAAAGGCCCGCCGCAGGCAGGGATAAACGGCGCCCCGGAAAAGCGTTTCCTCCACCAGCGCGGGAACCGCCGCCAGCGCGAAAAAGGCCAGCACGCCTTCAAAGAAGTTCCGCGGCATCATGACCACGCCCTGCGTTACGCCGGCGGGAAGGAAGGAAAGCAGGTTGATCCACAGCCAGCTGACGCCCTGGAAAAGATACTGGGCCGCCAGACCCAGCAGGGCGCACAGCAGGTATGGGATCCATGGCGCCGGGGAAGAAGAGGCAGCCTGGGGCCGGGCATGCACCCGGCGCAGCAGCACGGCCGCGGGAATGCCGTAAAGCAGCAATTCCTGGAGAATCACCCCCCCGTAGTAAAGCGCGGGAGAACGGGCCGCGCCAGGCATCAGGCGGAGCAGCAGGCGTCCCAGCGGATAGCGCAGCAGCGCCGCCAGCGCCAACAGGCCCAGCGCCAGCAGGGATTTATCCCGAACATGCGCGTGGCGCACGGTTTCACGCCCCTTCCCGCAAGGTGTAGACCGCGCCCACCGTATCCCGAAGGGCAAGGTCCAGGCTGATGTCCTGGCCCAGGGCCAGCCCTTCCTGCTCCGCACGTTGGGTGGAGGTGGCCAGGGCCAGTTCCGGCAGGTTGTTCTCGCCGCTCAGGTGTCCCAGGATGATCTGTTTGACCCCGGTCTGGGCCAGCTGGATTACCGCGTCGGCGCAGGCATCGTTGCTCAGGTGGCCGCGGTTGCCCAGGATGCGCTGCTTCAGCGAGGCGGAATAATGGTCGTTTTGACGGAGCATATCGGGGTCATGGTTGCTTTCCAGCAGCACCAAATTGCTGCCGGCCAGCTGTTCCCGGATGGTTTTGGTAAAGCGGCCCAGATCCGTAGCGGTGGAGACGCTCAGCGCGCCGTGGTACAGCCGGAAGCCCACGGGTTCCGCCGCGTCATGGGGAATGAGAAACGGCGCGACCCCAATGTCCCCCAGGTAGAAATCCGAGCGGCTGTCAAAGGTCAGGCGCAGGCCCGGCGGAATTTCCCCCACCTTATGGGCCATGGCGTTCCAGGTGGGGGCGTTGGCCAGCACGGGAATATGATATTTGCGGCAGAGCACCCCTACCCCGGCAATGTGGTCGCTGTGCTCGTGGGTGACGAGAATGGCGTTCAGGGTAGCGGGGTCCACCCCGATGGACGCCAGCGCTTCCCGGATACATTTGCCCGACTTGCCTGCGTCGATGAGCAGGCGGGTGTTCCCGGCCTGAACGAACAGCGCGTTTCCGCTGGAACCGGAATACAGCGGGCAGAAACTCATTTGCAAGGTTGAGCTATCCTCCTTTGATGGATGGAACCTTTGATGGATGGAACGCGGGTCAACGAAATTCGCCGCAGAGGTTTTCGGACAGCAGCTGGGCGGGATTCTCCTGGCTCAGCGCCCACATCATTTTGGTTACGGCGGCCTCCGTGGTCATGTCCTGACCGGAAATCACGTCCGCGGAAAGCAGCTGATTGCCTACCTCATAAATGGAAAGATCGGCTTTCTCATACATGCACTGGGTTACGACGAGAATCAGGACGCCGTGCTGCCGCAGTTCCCGCAGCTTTTCCACCAGATTGCGGCGGATGTAGTGCAGCCCGCCCAGGCCGAAAGCCTCGATGACCAGCCCGCGGTACCCCGCGCCCATCACATAGTCCAACACCCCGGGTTGCGTGCCCGGCACCAGCTTGAGCAGAAACACCCGGCTATCCACCGAGGCGCGCAGGGCGTAGGGCCGGTCGATGCGCTGGGGGCGCAGGAAATGCACGCCCTCGCTGTCAATCATGCCGCTCAGGCTTCGGTTGACGCTGTCGAAGGCGTCAAAGCTGGTGGTGCGGGTTTTTACCGCGCGGGTTCCCAGGATCAGTTTGTGGTGAAAGCATACATACGTGCCGGGAACGCCCTGCATGGCGGCCTCAATGGCGCAGGACAGATTGGTTTCCGCGTCGGAGAGCGGCGCGCCTAGGGGCAACTGGCTGCCGGTGAGAATGACCGGCTTTCGCTGCCCCAGCAGCATAAAGCTCAGGGCCGCGGCGGTATACCCCATGGTGTCCGTGCCGTGGGTGATCACCACGGCGTCGCAGTCCGTAAAGGCCTGGTCCACCGCCCGCGCCAGCTGCGCCCATTCCTCGGGCTGAATATTGCTGGAGTCCATGGAAAACACATCCCGGGTTATCAGCTCCGCCTCCCGGGACATGGGGATGCCTTCCAGCAGTTCTTTTCCGCTCAGGGCGGGCGTGAGGCCCTGGGGGGTCTGGCGGCAGGCGATGGTGCCGCCTGTGGCCAGCAGCGCGATGCGCGTCATGGCAATTTCCTCCGTTTGTTTTCCTTTTCGCACGGCTTCCATTTTATCATGCTTGCGCCCGGAATGTAAAGGTGATACAATCTTTTTCAAGATGAGCCGGGGAAGGACCGGATGCGGTTTGCCCCGGCGCGCGCGTACGCGACGGAAATGTTTACACGGGAGGCAACGCCATGAAACTCAACACGAAACGTACCTGCCTGGTAGGCCTGGCTTTCCTGTCCATCAGCGCCTTTTGGGGACTGTATGATTTTGTAATTCCGCTGGTGCTGAAAAATACCTATGGGCTGGGGGATACCTGGTCGGGGGTGGTCATGGCCATGGACAACATCCTGGCGCTGTTCCTGCTGCCCTTCTTCGGCGCGCTTTCGGATAAGGTGCGCAGTCCCCTGGGGCGGCGGATGCCCTTTATCCTGGGCGGCACCCTGGCGGCGGTGGCGCTGATGCTGGCGCTGGCGCTGGTGATTCGCGTAGGCACGCTGGGAGTGTTTCTGGGATGCCTGGCGCTGCTGCTGCTGGCCATGGGCACCTACCGCTCGCCGGCCGTGGCGCTGATGCCCGACGTGACCCCCAAACCCTTGCGTTCCAAGGGCAATGCGGTGATTAACCTCATGGGCGCCCTGGGCGGCATGGCGGCGCTGCTGCTGGTGAATGTGGCGGTGGTGCGCGTGACGCAGCCGGACGGAACCGTCGTTTCCGACTATACCTGGCTGTTTGTAAGCGTGGGCGCGCTGATGCTGGTATGCGTGCTGACGCTGTGGCGCACGGTCAAGGAGAATGCCTGCGTAGCGGAAATGGAGGCCATGGGGTACGGCGCTGACCCCGCGGAGGAGACGGTGCGCTCCGCCGACGGGCAGGGAAACGGAAAACTGCATCCGGCCGTACTGCGTTCCCTGATTCTGATTCTCTGCTCGGTGTTCTTCTGGTTCATGGGCTATAATGCGGTGACGTCGGCGTTCAGCAAATACGCCACCACGGTGTGGGGCGTAGCGGAGAGCGTCGCGGCCAACTGCCTGCTGGTGGCTACGGCGGGCGCCATTGTGTCGTATTGGCCGGTGGGCATACTTTCCAGCAAAATCGGGCGCAAGAAAATGATTCTGTGCGGCGTGGCGCTGCTGGCGGCATGCTTTGGCATTTGCGGGCTGGTAAAAAGCCTGACGCCGCTGCTGTATCTGGGGTTTGCGCTGGTGGGCCTGGCCTGGGCGGCCATCAATGTGAACAGCTTCCCCATGGTGGTGGAATTGGCCCGGGGCGCGGACACGAGAAAATACACGGGCTACTATTATACTTTCTCCATGGCGGCGCAGACCCTGACGCCCGTTCTTTCGGGATACCTGCTGGAGCACTGGGGCTATCACACCCTCTTTCCCTATGCGGCGGGCATGGTGGCGCTTTCCTTCCTGACCATGAGCCTGGTGCGCCATGGGGACAGCAAGCCTGTGGCGCAAAAGGGCCTGGAAGCCCTGGATGTGCCGGACTAAGCGAAGGATAAAGGAGCAATGCGGTCATGACATGGTATGGAGCGGTGCTGCTGGCAGCGGCGTTGCTGGCAGCCGCGTATGCTTTCCTGGTTTGCCCGCGGCTTCCCCGGCGTTCCCTGGGAGCGTTGGCGGGGCGGGACTACGCCCATCGCGGGCTGTGGAACGCACAGCGGCCCGAGAACAGCCTGCCGGCGTTTCAGGCGGCGGTGGCGGCGGGATTCGGCATCGAGCTGGACGTTCATCTGACCCGGGACGACGTGCTGGTGGTTTTCCACGACGATACCCTGGAGCGCATGTGCGGCGTGTCCGGCCGGGTGGAGGACAGGACGCTGGCGGAGCTGTCGCAGTTACGCCTGGGAGGGAGCCGGGAGGGCATCCCCACCTTGGACCAGGTCCTGGCGGCAGTGGACGGGCAGGTCCCGCTGATCGTGGAGATCAAAGCGGACAAGCGTCTGAACGAGCTGTGCAGGCGGACCAGAGAGAGGCTGCGGAGCTATGGGGGCGCGTACTGCGTGGAGAGCTTTCATCCCCTGGCGGTGCGCTGGTTCCGGAAAAACGCGCCGGAGGTCATCCGCGGGCAGCTGGCTTATGGGCTGGGCATGAAGCGCGCCCAAGGAAAGAAGAACGGCGCGCTGGACTTCTTCCTGGCGTCGCTGACAGGAAACGTATTGGGCCGGCCGGATTTCGTGGCCCACGACGAGGTATCCGGCGGGGATTTGCCCACGCGCCTGGCCCGCTGTATGGGCGCGCACCTGGTGGCGTGGACGGTCCGCACGCCCGAACGCATGCGGGCGCTGCGGAAAATGTACGACTTGCAAATTTTTGAGGGGTTTTTGCCGGACGATTGACAAGCGGCGGCAAATCCAGTATAATGCCACGGTGTAAAGGACTTTGTATGCCGGGATGCATCGCCGTTCCATGCAGGGAAGCGGGGGTGCATCTTTCGTATTACTTGACCATCCACGGTTGAAAGGAGTCTTCAAAAAATGGCTGAACAGCAGAACAAAACGGTACTGACGGAAGAAGGATTGAAAAAGCTGGAGGCCCAGCTGGATTACCTGGTTTCCGTCCGCCGTAATGAGGTTTCCGAGCAGATTGCCATTGCCCGCGGTTTTGGCGACCTGAGCGAGAATGCCGAATATGACGAGGCCAAGAAGGAGCAGGCCAAGGTGGAGGAGGAGATCGTCCGCCTGACCAACACCATCCGTACGGCGGTGGTGGTGGCCGACAGCGAGATTTCCACCGAGAAGGTGTCCGTAGGGACCTCTGTGCGCGTTAAGGACATGGATAGCGGCGACGAGGAAGTGTACGCCATTGTGGGCGCGGAGGAGTCCGACCCCTACGAGAACAAAATTTCCAACGAAAGCCCCGTGGGCGCGGGGCTGCTGGGCGCCAAGCGGGGCGACGTGGTAAGCATCGAGATTCCCGCGGGCGTGCTGCGGTATCAAATTCTGGACATCACCCGTTAAAAGCTATTCCCTTACGAAAGGAACGATCCCCCATGGCCGATATGGAAGCCACCCGGACGCCGGAATTTACCGAGCAGGAACAAATCCGCCGTCAGAAGCTCGAGGCGCTGGTCGCCGCCGGGCAGAACCCCTATGCCATCACCAGCTTTGACGTGACCCATCGCTCCAAGGAGCTGACCGCGCAGTATGACGCGCTGGAAGGCCAGACCGTCTCCATTGCCGGGCGGATGACCAGCCGCCGGATCATGGGCAAGGCTTCCTTTGCCCATTTGCTGGATGGGCAGGGCGAAATTCAGATTTACGTTAAGCGCGACGATGTGGGCGATGAGGCCTATGCGGCCTTCAAGCAGGACGACCTGGGCGATATCCTGGGCGTGACGGGCGTTGTGTTCAAGACCAAGACGGGGGAGGTTTCCGTCCATGCGCAGCAGGTGACGCTGCTGTGCAAGTCCCTGAAGGTGCTGCCGGAGAAGTTCCACGGCCTGGTGGATACCGACCTGCGTTACCGTCAGCGCTATGTGGACATGATTGTGAATCCCGAGGTGCGGGAGGTGTTCTTCAAGCGCAGCAGGATCATCAGCGAAATGCGGGCTTACTTGGACAGCCACGCTTTCCTGGAGGTGGAGACGCCCGTGCTCCACAATCAGGCCGGCGGTGCCGCGGCGCGGCCCTTCATTACGCACCACAATACCCTGGACATTGACATGTATCTGCGCATTGCTCTTGAACTGCACCTGAAGCGATTAGTGGTAGGCGGCTTTGAGCGCGTGTATGAGATTGGCCGCGTTTTCCGCAACGAGGGTATGGACACCCGGCATAATCCGGAGTTCACCATGTTGGAGGCCTACCAGGCCTACACCGACTACCGCGGCATGATGGATTTGTGCGAGGACATGATGCGCACCGTGGCGCGCCGGGTCAACGGTACCGCCATCTGCCACCTGGACGGCATGGAATACGATCTGGAAAAGCCCTTTGCCCGCATGAGCATGGTGGAAGCCGTGCGTCAGTACGCCGGGGTGGACTTTGACCAGGTGCCCGATACCCAGGCGGCAAAGGCGCTGGCTCGGGAGCGGGGCATTCAGTTTGAGGAGCGCCATCAAAAGGGCGACATCCTCAACCTGTTTTTCGAGGAATACGTAGAAGACAAGCTGGTGCAGCCCACTTTCCTTACCGGACATCCGGTGGAGATCAGTCCGCTGTCCAAGAAGGACCCGGTGCATCCCGGCTACACGGAGCGCTTCGAGTTGTTCATCGGCGGACGCGAGTACTGCAACGCCTTCAGCGAGCTGAATGACCCCATCGACCAGCGGCAGCGTTTTGAGTACCAGGAATTCCTCAAGGCCCATGGAGACGACGAAGCATCCGGCGTGGACGAGGACTTCCTGAACGCGCTGGAATATGGCCTGCCCCCCACGGGCGGCATCGGCATCGGTGTGGACCGCTTTGTGATGCTGCTCACCGGCGCGGCCTCTATCCGCGACGTATTGCTCTTCCCCACCATGAAGCCCCTGAACGACGGCAGGAAGGACAATACCGCGGCGGTGAAAACGGCGGAGGACAAGCTCCAGGAAACCCCGACAATCGACTTCTCCAAGGTGGAGATCGAGCCTTTGTTCAAGGATCAGGTGGATTTCGAGACTTTCTCCAAATCGGACTTCCGCGCGGTGAAGGTGCTTGCCTGCGAAGCGGTGCCCAAGTCCAAGAAGCTGCTGAAGTTTACGCTGGACGACGGTACGGGTGAAAACCGGACGATTCTCAGCGGCATTCATAACTTCTACGAGCCGGAAGAGCTGGTAGGGAAGACCTGCATTGCCATTGTCAACCTTCCGCCTCGGCAGATGATGGGGATCGATTCCTGCGGCATGCTGATTTCCGCCCTTCATACCGAGGAAGGCGAAGAAAAGCTGCATCTGCTCATGGTGGACGATCATATCCCGGCGGGGGCAAAACTGTATTAAGGCGTATCCCTTCCGCGGAAGGGAAGCGGACAAACTTAAGACAGGCGCGTTGCACAGGACGTTTTGTGCGGCGCGCCTGTTTTGACGCCCGGAGGCGTACGCGCCTGGAGCGCGGGGCGGGCGGCGGCGCGTTTTCAAAAAAGGAAGGCTGTGAGCGCGTTGGGGCGCCGCTTCGCGCCAAAAACGCCGTCCCGGGAGCGTGTCCTCGGGGCGGCGTCGCGGCATGGGGATGCGGCGCGTTCAGTCGATTTCTACAACGCCGGGATATTGCGCCATGACCTCCTGGGCGTCGTTGAGGAAGGTTTCGGTGGTTTCCTCCGGGGGCTGGAAGTCCTGGCCTTCTACGGTGAAGTGGACCTTCTGCACCCCGGGGAACTGGCTGGCGGTAAACAGCACCGCGCGCACGGCTTGCCGCCCGCCGTCGCTTTGATTGGTGACATCCAGAAAGGATTTGGAAAAGTCAATGGTGGCCACGCCGTCCTTCACGGTGACGGAACGGATGCCGCAGTCCTCCGGTAGAGGGCGCTCCAGGCCGCTGTCGCTGCGGGGGCCCTTGGCCAGCTCCAGCAGGGCGGTGGTCAAGTCCGCGGTGGAGAACACCGTGCGGGTTACGGGCACCAGCATCCGGCCTGTTTGGGAGGGGAAATAGAGCTGCACTTGCGAGGCATATTCGCTGCTTCCGGAGGCCATGGTCGTTACCGTTTCCACATTGACGCATTCCGCGTCAAAGGTACCGCTTACATCCGCGCCGTGGGTCAGCTTGCTGCGCTTTTGGCCGTCAAAGAGGAATTCCACTTCCTGCACCGTATCGAAGCAGCACAGGGCGGCCGCCGTGCCCTGCACCATGAGCAGCTCGTCTTCCATGCTGGCGCAGTTCAGGGCTTCCTTGCTCATGTCCACCCGGGCTTTGCCGTCCGCGATGTCGATGTCGAAGCTGGTGCCTTCCGGGATAATGGTGCGCAGACCCATGCGCGCGGCGTCCATGTCGTTCTGGCTGGATTGCACCATCAGGGCCAGGGTGGCCTTGGCAATGCCGTCCTGTTTTTCCACCTGCCGGGTCACGGGCACCAGGTAACCGTCGCCGTCCTGATAATAGCAAACGGTGCTTTGCGTCTCCACCGCGGAGGCGGAAACATCCGCCGAGGTTTGGGTAACGGTCAGGGGCGGCTCCTCATAGAGGGTTTCGGTGACGGTGTCTCCGCCGCCCTTCAAGGCCAGCGCCACCACCAGCGCAGCCGCGCATACGATGAGAATTCGCTCCAGATCCGCTCGCTTCATCTTCCATTTCACCGCCGTCGTCACTCCTTGCCGATTAGTCGTTTGGTCGTCTCTTCGCATGCAATGTATGAGCGCGCTCTCCGGGCTATGACGCTTGAAACCGGAAAATATTGCGGGTATAATAAAGCGGGTGTCGAAAAAACGGCGCCCCGCAGGCAATGCGTATGGACGCGGCGTGAAAAGCCGCGCGGGAAAGGAGGCGTTTTCCCATGCCCATGGATGGACTAACCCTTGGCTTTGTGGCGCGGGAAATGGAGCCCCTGCTGCTGGGCGGCCGCATTGATAAGGTAACCCAGCCGGAAAAGGATACCCTGATTTTATGGATTCGCGCCGGGAGCGAAAATCGCAGACTGCTGCTGTGCGCCAGCCCCAACAACGCCCGCTGCCATCTGACGGCGCAGAATTTTCCCAACCCTTTGGAGCCGCCCATGTTTTGCATGCTCTTGCGCAAGCAGCTGCTGGGCGGCCGGGTGGTATCCTTGCGCCAAATTGGCGGCGACCGGGTGCTGCACCTGACGGTGGATACCGTGGACGAACTGGGGGACCATGTGAGCCGCGTGCTGATCCTGGAGGTGATGGGGCGGCACTCCAACCTGATTCTGGTGGATGGTCAGGGGCGGATTATTGACGCGGCGCGCCATGTCAACCAGGATATGAGCCGGGTACGGCAGATTCAGCCCGGGCTTGCCTATGCTCCGCCGCCCGGCCAGGACAAGCTGTCCCCGGAGGAAGCCACCGCTGAGCGCTTGCTGCCCTATCTGGAGCAATATGCTTCCCTGCCCCTGGCGAAAGCCCTGGGGCAGTCCTTGACGGGGTTTTCCATGCCCGCGGCCCGGGAACTCTGCTGCCGGCTCACCGGCAGCGCCCAGGGGACGCTCACGGCTGCGGAACTGCCCGAGGCGGCGCGCCGGGCGGCGGATTTTCTCCGCCGTATGCGGGACTTGACGCCCCCCGTGGTGCTCCTGGACGCGCAGGGCGATCCCGCGGATATGTTTCCCTTTCCCTATGTGAGTTGCGATACTGCCCGGCAAAAGCCCTTTCCCAGCCTGAGCGCGGCGCTGGAAAATTATTTTGGCGTACGGGACCAGAAGGACCGCCTGGAGCAGAAGTCGGCTTCCATGGTGCGCCTGCTTAAAACCCACATAGAACGGTGCGAAAAGAAGCTCGCCCTGCAAAACGAGGAGCTGGCCAACGCGGCACGCATGGAAGAGTACCGCCTTATGGGCGAACTGCTCAACGCAAACCTGTGGCAGCTGCGCCGGGGGCAGGAGGTAGCGGTGGTTCCCAACTACTACGACGAGGCGGGCGGCCAGGTATCCATTCCCCTGGACAAGCAGCTTACCCCGGCGCAGAACGCCCAGCGCTATTTCAAGAAATATCAAAAGGCGCGCTCCGCACGGGAAACGGCGGCGGAACAGAAGGAGAAAACCCTGGCGGAGCTTTCCTTCCTGGAAAGCGCGCTGCTGGATGTGGGCAAATGCGTGGGGGAAAGCGAACTGAACGAAATTCGCGGGGAACTGCAGCGCACGGGCTATCTGCGTTCAGGCATGAATCGCCGGCAGCTCAAACAGCTTCCCCCAAGCCGCCCTTATCGCTATCGCTCCCAGGACGGCATTGAAATCTGCGTGGGGAAAAATTCCCTGCAAAACGACCGGCTCACGGGTTCCGCCCGGGGAGAGGAAATGTGGCTTCACGCCAAAGATATGCCCGGCAGCCATGTGATTATCCGGGCGGAGGGCGAGGTTCCCCCCGCTACCCTGAAGCAGGCCGCGCAGTTGGCCGCCTGGTACAGCAAGGGGCAGCGCTCCAGCAACGTTCCCGTGGACTATACCTTGCGCAAATACGTGAAAAAGCCCGGCGGCGCGCCGCCCGGCTTCGTCCATTACACCAACCAGCGTACGGTTTATATGACCGTGGAGGAGAGCGATATCCGCGCCATTACCCTGCTGGAAGAATAATATTTTCTACGCAAAGGAGCAAATGATATGGTTCATTTTCGCGCCGTCCGTGAGAGCGACGCTCCCGCCCTGGCCGAACTTCGACGCCCGTATGCGGAGGCGTTTCCGGCCAAAGCGCCTGACGCCGCCGCCATCCGCCGGGAGATCCGGCAGCTGACCCCGGTGTTCCCTTACCTGGTGGCGGAAATCAACGAACAGATCGCAGGCTGCGCTTTTGCCGTTCCGCTTCGCGATGAACCGGCGTATCAGTGGGACGCGGAAACGCGCATTTATCTGGCGGAACCTGCGCAGGGACAGGGGCTGGGCTCCGCGCTGATGACCCGCCTGATGCGGGTGTTAATGGTGCAGGGGTTTCTGCATGCCTGCGCCGCTGTTGCCTTGCCCAACGACGCCGCGCTGGCCTTTTTCAAGAGCTTTGATTTTGCTCCTGCCGGGCGTTTGCCTGGGGTGGCTTTCCGTATGGGACAGTGGCAGGACATGCTTTGGTTGGTACGTCCGTTGGCGCAGCCGCCTGAATTCCCTGCGCCGCCCACGCCCTTTGAGGGATTTGAGCATGAAGAGCTTGCGGCGCTGATCCTTTGACCGGTTGCGCCGGTATAGAAATAAGCGGGCCACCCGGGCGGTTTCCGCCCGGGTGGCCCGCTTCAGAAGGAATTGATTTTGCAAGCAGAATCAACGACCCGCGAAGCCGGCGGAGCCGGCTTACACGAAAGGAAGTCGGAGAGGCTGCGGCCCCTCCGGCTTGGATCGTTGGCAAAGGTTTTTACATCATTATTTTTGCAAGCCTTATATTGTATTCCTGCAAGCGCAGAAGGTTTCGCGCCTGTGGGCGCGACCAGGGGGCTTTCCCATCGCCCCCTGGAGCCCTTCGGCCCCATACTTGTTGAAATTTTTGCAAGTTAGGGAGGCTACAATTTCATTTTCTTGTGTCCGCCTGAAAAATATGCTTTTTTCAGCAGTCTGAGCCGGAGGGGCCGCAGCCCCCCCGGCTCAGCGTGTCGAAAAAGTGGCTTCCGCCACTTTTTCGAGGAAGCAACTTCGGTCAACCAGAGGTCGCCCGAAGTTGTAAGGAATTGATTTTGCAAGCAAAATCAACAACCCAGCAAGGCGCTGTTTTCCAAGTATGGAAAACAGCGGTCGCGAAGCGACTTGGCTTTTCCTTCGAAAAGCCAACCTTCAGCCGGCAAAGCCGGCGGATACGAATGGAAGTCGAAGGGGCTGGGACCCCTCCGACGCCTCCCCTGGGGTTTTTTGACAGTCTGAGCCGGAAGGGCCGCAGCCCTTCCGGCTTTCCTTTAAGGCTTGATCGCCCGGGTTGCCCAGAAGGTCGCCACATTGTGAAGGTGCAGGTTGCCCCGGCCGTCCGTATCCTCGTATACATCCGTCAGACGAAAGCCTGCCTGAAGCTGGCCGCCAATCTGCTCGTCGAAGGTGTGGGAAAACTGTATGCCATCCCCGGAGGCCATGGCCTCCGCGTATAGCTTTTCGTCCTTCAGGGGGTTGTAGGGCAATTTTTGCACCAGCGCCGTTTGCTCATTGTTAAAGGCGTAGGCCAGGCCGTTGTCCAGCCCGGCCAGCAGCGCGCCGCCGCGCTTCAGCACCCGGAAGCACTCCCGCCATATGTGCGCCACATCCTCCACATAGCAGTTGGAAACAGGGTGGAAGATCAGGTCAAAGGTTTCGTCCGGAAAGGGAAAGGGCTGGGTCATATCCCCGCGGACGAGGGCGATGTCATAGCCTTCACGGCGGGCCACCGCTTCATCCGAACCCAACTGCGCGGGAGAATAATCCAGCAGGGTGCATTGCGCCCCGGCGGCGGAGAAAATGGGCATCTGCTGCCCGCCGCCGCTGGCAAGGCCCAGCACCCGCGCTCCCTGCAGTTCCCCGAACCAGGCGCGGGGGACGGGCTTGGTGGGGGTCAGCAATACGCTCCAATCTCCCTGCTGCGCGCGTACAAAGGTTTCATGGTCGATGGGCGTACCCCATTCCCAGCCATCCGCCACCCATTTGTCCACCATTTGGGCGTTGATATCCGTATATCCCATGGAAAATGCTCCTTTCTGTTCAGCAGCGCCAATCCAGGCGGGCCGGATGCGGCTCATCCGGCAGGGAAGCCGCGCGCAGGTCTGCCAACATTTCCTCGAACAGCGCTTCCGCGCGCCGGTCGTAGGCATCGGGGGCAGCGCCTTCGCCCAGTTCGGCATAGGCCAGGGCGGCCGCGGCGTAAAAGGTCATACCCAGGGCGTTGGTGGGCGTTTGCATCACGGCGAACGCCGTGGCAATGGCCCGCAAGGCGGCCTGCACCGCCGGGGCGGTTTCCTTCCGGGCGGCCTCCCGCAGGGCGGTCAAAAGCGGTTTTACTTCGGCGGCGCGGGCGCGGCCCTCCGCCCAGGCGGACGCCAAAGCCAGCAGCCGCGCGGGAACGCCGTCCTCCGGATGGGCCTGGGTGCACAGCGGAAGCAGCCGTGCCCGGGCATAGGCGGCGCACCAACGCGCCAGGGTCTCCTGGGATTGGGTTTCCATTTGTTCCATAAGCGCCTTGATCCCGGGGGATTCGGCGCTTCCAAGCATCTTGCGAAGTTTCGTCATGGGTTCTCCTTGTCGGTCAGGCGTCGGGCGACTCCGTCATCAAGCCCCAGCGGAAGCCGTAGCGGTCCACAAGCACCGCCTCTTGCGAGCTGTACGTCGTGCTGTGCAGCGGGTAAATGATCCGTCCGCCGGGAGCCAGTATTTCAAAGGCACGGCGCACCTCTGCGGCGGTATCAAACATGATGGTCAGGGAAAGAGACAGGCTGGGTTGAAATGGCACATCCAGATTATCGCACAGCATCACGCGCTGCTCGCCAATGTGCATTTCCGCATGATAAACGTAGTTCATCTGCTCCTGGGTAAGCGGTACGGACCAATCTCGGGGATCGGCGTCCCGGTAGTGCAATACAAAGTCCACTTGCGCATGGAAAGCCCGGGTATAGAGAGCCATCGCTTCTGCGCACCGGCCGTCAAAATTAAAATTGGGGATTGCCAACATTTTCCTCACCTTCCTCATATCCTGGAATGACTCAAGTATAGCATCCCGTTCCGGTGTGCGCAACAACGGCAAAGGAAAAAGCGGCAGACGCGGGCTGATTGCCGCGCCGCCGCTTTCCTCTTTGCAGTTATCGGAGCGCCTTTTCCATCCGGGGAACCAGAGGAACGCAGAGCATGCCCAGGGCAATGCCTGCCGCCCCCTGAATCAGATTGGGAAGCACGGCAGCCAGCGCCGCCGGAAACCCCATGAGCGCCCATTCCGTCAGGAAATATCCCGCAACCATCAGGGCTTCCGCCAGAAAGAAGGCGCAAAGCTGCCGCAGGGGCTTTCCGGGACGGTACAGCCGCCAGACAACCAGCGCCATCAGGCCCTTGATTATCAGCGTAGGCAGCACGTAGGTTACATACCCGCCCGCCAGGTCCGACAGGGCGGAACCAATGGCCGCCGCGGCTATGGAGAGCGGTCCCAGCAGCATACCCGCCAGAAAAATTGCGCCGTCACCCAGGTGAATGTACCCGCCGGTGACCGGAACCGGTACCTTGGGGAAATAGGTCATGACAAATACCAGCGCGGCCAGAACGCCGCCCAGGGTCAGCTTTTTGATCTGCATGGCGCGCCACTTCCCACTTAGCCTTGCGCTGCGCGGGTCAGACGTTCCACGCCGTCATCCATGCGGCGCAGGGTTTCGTCCTTCCCCAGCAACCAGGCAATTTCAATAGCCCCGCCCGGCGTATTGGCCTGCCCGCTGATGGCAA
This sequence comes from uncultured Oscillospiraceae bacterium, assembly GCA_964540735.1. Classification (GTDB taxonomy): domain Bacteria; phylum Bacillota; class Clostridia; order Christensenellales; family Aristaeellaceae; genus Egerieenecus. The sequence goes on along the minus strand of CAZINY010000034.1, from coordinate 1,445 downwards.
TGCGCAAAGGCCAGAGCACCGCGCCGTTCTTCATCCCCGCCTGGGCGATGGCTCCCATCAGCGCGTCGTGAATCTGCGGTTCGGTCCAGTCGCTCACAGCTTCCAGCACCGGGCGGCACAGCCGCAGGGCCTGCAGGGCGACCTCCGGGTTGCTCTTCATCTTCTTGTGGGTGTACAGTTCCAGGTCATAGTCGGGCAGCTCTGCCAGGAAGCGCACCATATCAGGCACGCGGTTGAACACCTCGGTGCGTCCCTGCATGAGTTCCGCCAGACGGCGGTAGTCGATGCCTTTACCAGCCAGCACCTGATCGAACCAGGGGGTGACCATGGTGAGGTAACGCTCAAAATCCATCCGGCGGATGTATTCGGCGTTGAACCAGGTGAGCTTGTCCATGTCGAAGATGCCGGGCGCCTTGTTCAGACGATGGATGTCGAAGGCCTCAATGAGCTCGGGTAGGGTGAAAAATTCCCGGTCATCCCCGGGGTTCCAGCCCACCAGCGCCAGGTAATTGATCAGCGCTTCCGTCAGGAACCCCTTCTCCACAAAGTCGGAATAGTAAGCGTCCCCGTCCCGCTTGCTCAATTTGTGATGGGCGTCCCGCATGACGGTGGGCAGGTGGATGTACTGGGGCGCTTCCCAGCCGAAAGCTTCGTAGAGCAGGTTGTACTTGGGCGTGGAGGAAAGGTACTCCGTGCCGCGCATGACATGGGTGATGCCCATCAGGTGGTCGTCGATGACATTGGCAAAGTTGTAGGTGGGCATACCGTCCTGCTTGATGAGCACCATATCGTCCAGGGTATCGTTGGGGAAGGTCATATGGCCGAAAACCAGGTCGTCGTAGCTGGTTTCCCCTTCGGTGGGAGCGTTCTGCCGGATGACATAGGGCACGCCCGCGTCCAGCTTTTGCTGTACTTCTTCCTTGCTCAGGTGCAGGCAGTGCTTGTCATACTTGAATACTTCGCCCCGGGCCTCAGCGGCGGCGCGGCGCTCCTCCAGCTCCTCCTTGGTGCAGAAGCAGTAGTACGCGTGACCGGAGGCCACCAGCTGCTGGGCATAGGGTAGGTAAAGATCCTTGCGTTCCGATTGGATGTAGGGCCCGCGGTCTCCGCCCACGTCAGGGCCTTCGTCCCAGTCCATGCCGCAGCCCCGCAGGGTATCGTAAATCACCTGGGTAGCGCCTTCCACAAAGCGCTCCTGGTCGGTGTCCTCAATGCGCAGGATGAATTTGCCGCCGTTTTTCTTGGCGAAAAGGTAGTTATACAAAGCGGTTCTCAGGCCGCCCAGATGCATGAAACCTGTGGGGCTGGGCGCGAACCGGGTACGTACTTCCATGGGAGACGCCTCCAAGCTGTGATAGAATTGATGATGGGCTTTATTTCCAGGCTGTCGAAAACCCCTGGGAGGTGTCGGAGGGGCCGCAGCCCCTCCGACTTCCATTCGTATC
>CAZINY010000033.1:0-30418 GCA_964540735.1 uncultured Oscillospiraceae bacterium | reverse complement strand
GTCGGAGGGGCCGCAGCCCCTCCGACTTCCATTCGTATCCGCCGGCTTTGCCGGCGGGGCGGGGCCGTTTTGCATGCCGGAAATATTATTCCACATCCTGCAGCGCGTCGTAGCCTTCCTCGCCGGTACGGACCTTGACCACGTTTTCCACATCGTAGACAAAGATTTTACCGTCGCCAATATGGCCGGTATACAGCACCTTTTTCGCAGTTTCAATCACCGTGCGAACGGGGATCTTGCATACCACAATCTCCACTTCAATCTTGGGCAGCAGGTTCATCTCCACGGCGACGCCCCGGTAGTATTCCGGGCGGCCTTTCTGCATGCCGCAGCCCAATACCTGCGTGACGGTCATGCCGGTAACGCCAATTTCCTCCATGGCGGTCTTGAGTACTTCAAAGCGGCTCTGCTTGGTCACAATCACCACCTTGGTCATCTTAACGTCAGAGGCAACGGGCTTGGAGGCAGTGCGGAGTTCCACGGGGACCGCCCTGTCCGGTTTCACAGAGGCATGGGCGACGGCAACCTCGCCGGAAGCAGCCGCTGGCGCGGTAAACATCTGCTGCATTGGGGCAAAATCCGCATAGGCGCTGGGTAGACCGTGCTCTACGCTGTCCAGTCCGGCAATTTCCTCCTCGGCGTTTACCCGAAGCCCCACGGCCGCCTTGATAACCAGGAAGGTTAGCGTAATGGTAGCGGCTGTCCACAGGGCGACGGAAACCACGCCCACGATCTGCAGGCCCATGAGTTCCAGCCCGCCGCCATAGAACAGTCCCTGTATCTCCTGGCCTGCCGCATTCACAATGCCATATCCCGGCGCGGTGTTGGTAGCAAACAGGCCCACCGCCAGCGTTCCCCAGATACCGTTGAGGCAATGGACGGCCACCGCGCCCACCGGGTCATCAATATGGAGCTTGTAGTCCAGCAGCCATACGCCGAAAACTACCAGCAGACCGGAAACCGCGCCGATGACGATGGCGCCGAAGCAGTCGGTCACGTCGCACCCGGCGGTAATACCTACCAGGCCGGCCAGCGAGGCGTTCAGGCACATGGAAACGTCCGGTTTGCCGTACTTGATCCAGGTAAAAACCATGCAAACCACCGTTGCCACGGAGGGCGCTACCGTGGTCGTAAGGAAAATCGAACCCAGCTGTTCAATGGAGGTGGCGGCCGCGCCGTTAAAGCCATACCATCCCAGCCACAGGATGAACACGCCCAGACATCCCAGGGGCAGGTTGTGTCCGGGGAATGCGTTTACGCGGACGATCTTCCCGGTTTTGTCCTTGGTAAACTTACCGATGCGCGGGCCCAGCAGCTTGGCGCCGATGAGGGCGCAGATGCCGCCCACCATATGAATCGCGCAGGAGCCGGCGAAGTCGTGGAAGCCCAGCTGCGCCAGCCAGCCGCCGCCCCAGATCCAATGCGCCTCAATGGGATAGATCAGCGCGGAGACTACTGCGGAATAGACGCAATAGGAAAGGAACTTGGTGCGTTCCGCCATGGCGCCGGACACAATGGTGGCGGCGGTGGCGCAGAACACCAGGTTAAACACAAAACTGGACCAATCAAAGTTCTCATATGCGGTAAAGATGTCCAGCCCGGGTTTGCCAATCAGGCCAATCAAGTCTTCGCCCAATAGCAGGGAAAAACCAATGAGGATGAATACGATGGTGCCAATGCAGAAATCCATCAGATTTTTCATCAGAATATTGCCGGCGTTCTTCGCCCGGGTAAACCCTGTTTCCACCATGGCAAATCCGGCCTGCATCCAGAATACCCACGCCGCGCCGATGAGGAACCATACGCCGAAAACCAGGTTGCTTGCGCTGGCCATGATGCCTTCCAAAGTCAGTTCCATGCTGTTTTCCTCCATTTGTTTTGTATTCGGCCCGCTTTCGGGAAACAGAAAAGGCGCGCAGGCCGCGGAATGCGCTTCCGCGGCCTGCACGCCTTTGTGCAGCAGGAAAGGGATTATACCCGGAACAACAGATCGCCGTAGGTGGGGAAGGGCCAGAACTTTTCGTCCACCAGGGTTTCCAGCTCGTCCGCCACGGCGCGTACCGCATTCATGGCGGGAATGACGGCGTCATGTTCATAGGCGGCCGCGGCCAGCGCGTCCCCGCCCCGGTCGGCGGCGATCACGGCCTTGAGCGCTTCAATGCGCTTGTAGAGCAGGTCCACGTCCGCGCAGAGCCGGGGCAGCAGGGCGTCCTCTACCTGGGTGGGCAGGGACAGCTCCTTCAAAGCGGCGGCGTGACGCGCCATATCCCCGGTGTAGCGCATCATGGCGGGAAGAATCTCCCGCTGCGCCATGACCAGAGCGGTTTCCGCCTCGATGTTCAGCACCTTCACATACTCTTCCAGCTTGATCTCATACCGGGCGTGCATCTCCGTTGCGGAGAAGACTTTATGGGAGGTGAACAGGCGGATGTTTTTCTCCTGAATCATATGGGGCAGGGCGTCCACGGTGCTGCGCAGGTTCAGCAGCCCGCGGCGCTCCGCCTCGGCCACCCATTCGTCGGAATAGCCGTTGCCGTTGAAAATGATGCGCTTGTGCGCCTTGATTTCGCGGACGATCAGGTCATGGAGCGTAGCCTTGAAATCCTGGGCGTTCTCCAGTTCGTCGGCAAACTGGCGCAGGGACTCGGCCACAATGGTGTTGATCACCGTGTTCGCCTCGGAGATGGAGGCGGAGGAACCCAGAGAGCGGAATTCAAACTTGTTGCCCGTGAAGGCAAAGGGAGAGGTGCGGTTCCGGTCGGTGTTGTCCTTGGGGAACTTGGGCAGCACATGCACGCCAACGGTGAGGTCACTGTGCTCCCGGCCCGCGTAGGAAGCGCCGGTTTCCAGCGCCTCCAGAATCTCCGTGAGCTCGTCGCCCAGGAACATGGAGATAATGGCGGGCGGCGCTTCGTTGGCGCCCAGCCGGTGATCGTTGCCCGCGCTGGCCACCGCCACCCGGAGCATATCCTGGTAGTCATCCACCGCTTTGATCACCGCGGTGAGGAACAGCAGGAACTGCGCGCTGGCATGGGGGCTGTCGCCCGGCTCCAGCAGGTTGTAGCCGGTATTGGTGGTCATGGACCAGTTGTTGTGCTTGCCCGAGCCGTTCACGCCCTCAAAGGGCTTTTCATGCAGCAGGCACACCAGGCCATGGCGGCGCGCTACCTTCTTCATCATTTCCATGGTGAGCTGGTTGTGGTCCGCGGAAACGTTGCTCACCGAGAATACGGGAGCCAACTCATGCTGTGCGGGCGCAACTTCGTTGTGCTCGGTTTTGGCCAGCACGCCCAGGGCCCACAGCTCCTCGTTCAGATCCTTCATGAAGGCCTGCACACGGGGCTTGATGGAGCCAAAGTAATGATCGTCCAGCTCCTGGCCCTTGGGCGGCTTGGCGCCATAAAGGGTGCGGCCGGTGAAAATCAGGTCCTTGCGCTGATCGAACAGCTGCCGGTCCACCAGGAAGTATTCCTGTTCCGCGCCTACGGTGGACATGACCCGCGTGGCGTCCATGCGCCCGAAAAGCCGCAGCACGCGCACGGCCTGCTTGCTCAGGGCTTCCATGGAGCGCAGCAGCGGGGTTTTTTGGTCCAGGGCTTCGCCGCCATAGGAACAGAACGCCGTGGGAATGCATAGCACCCCATCCTTGATAAAGGCGTAACTGGTGGGGTCCCAGGCGGTGTAGCCCCGGGCTTCAAAGGTGGAGCGAAGGCCGCCGGAGGGGAAGGAGGATGCGTCGGGCTCGCCGCGTACCAGTTCCGATCCGCTGAAAGAAAGGATCATCCGCCCGCCATCCTTGGGGGAAACAAAGCTGTCATGCTTTTCGGCGGTAATACCCGTCATGGGCTGGAACCAGTGGGTGAAATGCGTAACCCCTTTTTCCACGGCCCAGTCCTTCATGGCATGAGCGACCACCGCGGCAACCTGCGGGTCCAAATGGCGGCCCTCGTCGATGGTCTTTTTCAGCGCCTTGTAGGTATCCTTGGGCAGACGCTGCTGCATAACGTCATCGTTGAATACGTTGCTGCCAAAGAGGTCATCCATGTGTGCCATACGGTCTCCTCCTCTTACATCTGCGGAATATACAGCTTTTCTAGTATAGCACAGCCGGAACATGAAATCCAGCGTGTAACACGGAAAAAGACGCTGCGAGGAAAACCCTCACAGCGCCCTTGCTGCATGGACGGATTATAGGCCCGAAAAAACGGATTGTCAAGCCCTAAATTGCAACTCGCGAAAAAATTTCTGCATTTTTTGCACGCGGTGGATGGCTTGCCGGGCGGCTGATATTGTTCGCCTATATGCCGCGCGAGGAACGAAATACGATTTTCAATACACGGAAAGAACAGCTTTTCCCTTGACGAGGGGGCGCTGGTTACGTATAATGCACACTATAGCGAACAAAGACGTTTGCTTCGCCTTTTCCGTACGTATTCGGAGAAGGCGAAGTAAACGTCTTTTTGCATGAAGGAGGTTTCCATGATGCAAAAACACCTCAACGCTTCCACCCCATGGCCGCAGCGCCGCGGCCTCATAGAGGGCGAGGAACGGATACCCTCCGGCTGTGCCATCGCCGGTATGTTTCATAAAAAAGGCGGCAAAATCAGCGGCGAAACCATTATCCGCGCCATGGAACCCATGCACGACCGCAGCAACGGCCTGGGCGGGGGCTTTGCGGGGTACGGGATTTATCCTGAGTACGCCCAGTGCTACGCTTTCCACCTGTTCTATGACGATGAGAACAGCCGGGAAACATGCGAGCAGTACTTGAAGCGTTATTTTGATATTGCCTCCATGAGCCTGATGCCCGTGCGCAGGAGCCGGGAAATTACGGACGCGCCCATTATCTGGCGGTACTTCGTTCAGCCCAAAGCCTGGCGGATGGAAGAGGAAGCCCTGGACGAGAAGGCGTATACGGCCCGGCATGTGCTGGAAGTGAACAGCCGCATTGACGGCGCTTATATTTTCTCCAGCGGCAAAAACATGGGGGTGTTCAAGGGCGTGGGATATCCCGAGGATATGGGGCGTTACTTCCGCCTGGAAGAGTACCAGGCCGATTGCTGGACCGCCCATGGACGCTATCCCACCAACACGCCCGGCTGGTGGGGCGGCGCGCATCCCTTTACCCTGCTGGATGTGAGCGTGGTGCATAACGGAGAGATCTCTTCCTATGACGCAAACCGCCGCTGCATGGAAATGTATGGGTACGACTGCAACCTCCTTACGGATACGGAGGTGATCGCCTATATGCTGGACTACCTGGTGCGCCGTCAGGGGCTGACCTGGCGGGAAGCCGCGGAGGTGGTGGCGGCGCCCTTCTGGTCCACCATCGATCATTTGCCGGAGCCGGAAAAAAAGCGTATGACCCTGCTGCGCAATCGCTTTTCTTCCCTGTTAATTACCGGGCCTTTCTCCATCCTGGTGGGCTTTGAGAACGGCATGATGGCCCTGAACGACCGGCTGAAGCTGCGCTCCATGGTGGTGGCGGAGACCGAGGACATTGCCTATGTGGCCAGCGAGGAGTGCGCCATTCGCCGGGTGGCGCCGCAGGCGACCAACGTATGGGCGCCCCGGGGCGGCGAACCGGTGATCTTTACCCGTGAAGGAGGCAAAGCATGATGGCAGTTGATTTCTTTTATCCCGCCTACGAGGTGGTGCGTAACCAGGACCGGTGCATCACCTGCCGGGTATGCGAGCGGCAGTGCGCCAACGGCGTACACCAGTACGACGAGGAACTGGGGCTGATGATCTCCGACGAAAGCCAGTGCGTCAACTGCCAGCGCTGCGTAACCCTCTGCCCCACACGGGCGCTGAAAATTGTGAAAACGGACAACACCTTCAAGAGCAACGTGAACTGGACCCAGCAGGCCATGACGGAGATTTACCGCCAGGCAGAGAGCGGCGGCGTGCTGCTCTCCGCCATGGGCAATCCCCAGCCCATGCCCGTGTACTGGGACAAAATGCTCATCAATGCCTCTCAGGTGACCAACCCCTCCATCGACCCCTTGCGGGAGCCCATGGAAACCCGCACCTACCTGGGCGCGCGTCCCGAGGGCATCCGCCGGGATGCGGAGGGCAACCTTATCGACGATACCCCGCCCCAGCTGAAGCTGGAAGTGCCCATCATGTTCTCCGCCATGAGCTACGGTTCCATCAGCTATAACGCCCATGAAAGCCTGGCCCGGGCGGCGGTGGAGCTGGGAACCTACTATAATACAGGCGAAGGCGGGCTGCATCAGGACTTCTACCAATACGGGGAGCACACCATTGTGCAGGTGGCTTCCGGACGCTTCGGGGTACACAAGGATTACCTCAACGCCGGGGCGGCCATTGAAATCAAAATGGGGCAGGGCGCCAAACCCGGCATCGGCGGCCACCTGCCGGGAAAGAAAATCGTCGGCGACATTGCCCGCACCCGTATGATTCCCGAGGGCAGCGACGCCATTTCTCCCGCCCCGCACCATGATATTTATTCTATTGAAGACCTGCGGCAGTTGGTATATTCCCTCAAGGAAGCCTCCCGCTATACCAAGCCTGTGATCGTCAAGATTGCCGCGGTGCACAACGTGGCGGCCATTGCCAGCGGTATTGCCCGCTCCGGGGCGGATATTATCGCCATTGACGGCTTCCGGGGCGGCACGGGCGCCGCGCCTACCCGCATCCGGGATAACGTGGGCATCCCCATTGAGCTGGCGTTGGCGGCGGTGGATACCCGCCTGCGGCAGGAGGGCATCCGCAACCGCGTGTCCCTGGTGGTGGGCGGTTCCATCCGCTCCAGCGCGGACGTGGTAAAGGCCATTGCTCTGGGAGCGGACGCCGTGTACATCGCCACCGGCGCGCTGCTGGCCCTGGGATGCCATCTGTGCCGTTCCTGCCAGACGGGCCGCTGCAACTGGGGCATCGCCACCCAAATTCCCGAGCTGACCCAGCGGCTGAACCCGGACATGGGTTGCCGCCGCCTGGTGAACCTGGTCAGCGCCTGGAACCACGAGATCAAGGAGATGATGGGCGGCATGGGCATCAACTCCCTGGAAGCCCTTCGCGGCAACCGCGCCATGCTCCGCGGCGTGGGGCTGAATGAGAAGGAACTGAGCATTCTGGGCATTCGCCACGCAGGCGAATGACCCGCCCAATACCGAACAAGGAGGAGCCCATGAAGCGCATTTACGTTCAAGAAAAGTGGTGCCTGGGGTGCCACCTGTGCGAATACTACTGCGCCTTTGCCAATTCAGGAAAGAGCGACATGGTCAAGGCGTTGAAAAACGTGACAATCCATCCCCGTATCCATATCGAGGGCCGTGGAAGCGTCCATTTTGCCGTGAGCTGCCGCCATTGCGTCCAGCCCCTGTGCGTCAAGGGATGCATTACCGGCGCGCTGACCCGCAAGGACGGCATGATCCTCATCGACCAGGAGAAATGCGTGGGATGCTATACCTGCATCCTTTCCTGTCCCTACGGCGCCATCATGCCCGCCCCGGAAGGCACGGTCATGCAAAAGTGCGAACTGTGCACCAAAAATGCCGTGGGCGCGCCGGCCTGCGTCCGGGGCTGCCCCAATCAGGCCATTGTATACGAGGAGAGGTGAGCAAGCATGCGCTATGTCATTGTGGGAAACGGCCCGGCAGCGGTGGGGTGCATTGAGGCCATCCGCCGCAAGGATATGGAAGGGACCATTACGCTTTTTTCCAAGGAACCGGAACATACCTATTCCCGGCCGCTGATTTCTTATCTATTGGAAGGGAAAACCGACGAGCGGCGCATGCGCTACCGTGGCCCGGACTTCTACCGGGAAAACGGCGTGGATGTCCGCCTGGGGGTGGAAGCCACGGCGGTGGACCCGCAGACGCATACGGTTACCGGCAGCGACGGCTCCACCGCCGTGTATGACAGGCTGCTGCTGGCCACCGGCGGACGCCCCTTTGCTCCCCCGGCGGCGGGCCTGGAAAGCGTGGCATACCACACCTTCATGACCCTGGCAGACGCCCGGAAGCTGGAAGCGGCGCTGACCAGGGAAAGCCGGGTGCTCATTGTGGGCGCGGGACTGATTGGCATGAAGTGCCTGGAGGGAATCCGGCACCTGGTGCGGGAGGCCGCCGTGGTGGATCTGGCGCCGCAGATCCTGGCGTCCATTCTGGATCCGGAGGCAGCCGCCATGGTGCAGGCCCATGTGGAGAAGCAGGGCGTGACCTTCTATCTGGGCAATAGCGTCACGCGCTATGCTCCTGGGGAAGCACTGCTGCGCAGTGGCGAGACCATTCCCTTCGATGTGCTGGTCATGGCTGTGGGCGTGCGCCCGGAAACAACGCTGGCCATATCCATGGGCCTGGACGCGGCTCGCGGCATTCCCACCGATGAACGGGGGGAAACCGCCATTCCCGGCGTATATGCCGCCGGAGACTGCGCCATCAGCCACGACATCACCACCGGCAAGGACCGGGTGCTGGCGCTGCTGCCCAATGCCTACATGCAGGGGGAACGGTGCGGCGAAGCCATGAGCGGCGCGGAAGTGGAGGAAGTTCGCTCCCTGCCCATGAATTCCATGGGACTGTTCGGCCTGCACATGATTACCGCGGGCGTACTGGAAGGGGAGAGTCATATCCGCCGGGAGAACGGCAGCTACAAGCGCCTGTGCACGCAGGATGACCGGCTGATGGGCTACATCCTGGTGGGCGATGTGGAGCGCGCGGGCATTTATACTTCCCTGATCCGGGATCAGGTGCCCCTGCATACCCTGGACTTTGCCCTGATGCTGGAAAAGCCGCAGCTGATGGCCTTTTCCAAGCGTGACAGACAAATTCGGTTGGGAGGTCAACGGCTATGACGGAAATCAGAGCGGCAGAGATGTCCTTTCAGCAGTTGAATGAGCAGATCCATGCCTGTCAGGATGCGGAGATTACCCTGACGGACGTCATGGGCCAGCGCTATATTGCCAGCGGCCTGTCCGGCAAGCGGCTGGCGATCCACGGCATTCCCGGCAATGCCTTGGGCGCCTATGTGGACGACTGCCGGGTGGAGGTATTCGGTAACGCCCAGGATGCCACCGGCGATACCATGAACGCCGGGGAAATCATCATCCACGGCAGCAGCGGGGACGCCACGGGATACGCCATGCGCGGCGGAATGATCCTGGTGGAGGGCAACGTGGGCTACCGGGCGGGCATCCATATGAAGGCCTACAAGGACCAGGTGCCGGTGCTGGTGGTGGGCGGTGAAGCCGGGAGCTTCCTGGGCGAATACCAGGCGGGGGGCTACCTGGTGGTGCTGGGCCTGCACACCGCAGGCCGCGCGCCCGTGGGGCGTTTTTGCGCGGCGGGCATGCATGGGGGGAAAATCTTTCTGCGCACGGAAGCGGAGCTGCCCTTCGACCTGCCGGAGCAGGTGAGCGCCCACCGGGCGCAGGCGGAGGAAATGGAGGAAATCCGCCCCTATGTGGAGAAGTATGCCCATGCCTTTGGCCAGGACGCCGAGGAAATACTGCGGGGGACCTTTCAGGTGCTGAGTCCTGATACGTCCAATCCCTACAAGCGCCTGTATGTAACCAACTGAGGAGGAAGCGTTCATGCGCATGACCGAGCAGGAAGTGCTGGATTACGTGGCGGAAAATGATGTGAAATTTATCCGTCTGGCCTTTGTGGATCTCTACGGCACGCTGAAAAACATGGCGATTACGCCCTCGGAGCTTCCGCGGGCCTTTGCGGGAGGCTTCAGCTTTGACCCCGCGGCGGTGAAAGGTTTTTGCGGCGTGGCGGAGGGCGAGCTGTTCCTTCTTCCCGATCCTTCCACGCTTTCCGTGCTGCCCTGGCGGCCGCAGACTGGCCGCGTGGTGCGCATGCTGTGCGATTGCTGCACCCAGGACGGCGCGCCCTTTACAGGGTACAGCCGCGCCATTTTGCGCCGCCAGGTGGAGGAGGCCGCCCGGCTGGGCTTCCGTTTCCGCCTGGGTACGCAGTATGAGTTTTATCTTTTTGAGAACGACGAACGGGGCAACATGACTCTGATCCCTCAGGATCAGGCGGGGTATATGGACGTAAGCCCCCTGGACAAGGGGGAGAACATCCGCCGGGAAATCTGCCTGGATCTGGAGAGCATGCATATCCTTCCGGAATCCTCGCACCATGAGCAGGGACCGGGGCAAAACGAAATTGATTTTCAGCGGGCCGATCCCCTGTCCACGGCGGACAATGCGCTGGCTTTCAAGGGCGCGGTGCGCGCCATTGCCGCGCAATACGGGCTGAGCGCCTCCTTCCTCCCCAAACCTTTGGCCGAGGAGAGCGGCAACGGCCTGCATGTGAATCTTTCCATCAGCCGGGAAGGCGAGCAGCTCTTTGAGCAAAGCGAGGGCGGATTGTCCCCTATGGCACAGCACGCCATGGCGGGCATCCTGCGCCGCATCCGGGAGATGAGCCTGCTCCTCAATCCCCTGCCTTCCAGTTATCAGCGCCTGGGAACCAAAGAAGCTCCTTCCCGCATTAGCTGGAGCCGGGGAGACCGCACGCACGTCATGCGCATCTCTGCAAGCAGGCCCGGCCAGGGCTGCGTGGAGCTGCGCTCCCCTGATCCGGCCTGCAATCCCTATCTGGCCTTTACGGTGATCCTGGCGGCGGCCCTGGAGGGTATTGCACAGGAAACGCCCCTGCCGCCCGCCTTGACCGAAACGGGGCAGCTGCCCAGGGATCTGGGCGAGGCCATTGCCCTGGCGGAACAGAGCAGCTTTTTACGGGAAGCCCTTCCCCAGACCATGCTGGAAAAGTATCTGGCAGAAAAGCGCCGGCTGTGGGAACGCTTTCAGCGCGATCCCCAGGCCGTCTTTGCCCAGCACTTGCGCACCATCTGACGCTGCGCGGACAGCAGGAAAGGAGATGGCGGCATGGGGGAACGTGTGCTGCTGGCAGGCGGTACGGAGAAAAGCAGGGAGCTGCTGCAAGCCCTGGCGGCGCCCGGCGGCTGGGAGTGCTGCAAGCTGTGCCACGGAGGCGGGGAAGCGCGCCGCGCCCTGGGCGAAGGCGAATGGACCCTGCTGATTATCAATACGCCCCTGGGGGATGAGAGCGGGCTGGAGCTGGCCATGGAGGCGGCGGAGCGCACCCTGGCCGCGGTGTTGCTGCTGGTGAAGGCAGAGTTGGCGGAGGTTGTAGCCGCCCGGGTGGAGCGCTGCGGGGTGATGGTGGTAGCCAAACCGGTGCATAAACAGCTGTTTGACCAGGCGCTGCGTTTCGCCCTGGCCTCCCGAAGCCGCCTTGCCATGCTTCAACAGGAAAACCGGCGCCTGGAAAAAAAGCTGGAGGAGCTGCGGCTGGTAGACCGGGCAAAATGCGCCCTCATCCAGTACCGCGGCATGACCGAGCAGGAAGCGCACCGGTATATTGAAAAACAGGCCATGGATACCCGGCAGAACCGGGGAACCGTGGCGCTGGCTGTGCTGGAGATGTATGGGGCGTAATGCGCGGACAGCGCGGCGCACCCAGCCAACCGGAAGGCTTTCCTATCCGGCGGATTGCAAATGCCCAGGGAATTTTCCGTACACAACGGGCTCCCCCGCTCCTGGAAACGGCGTCGCCGCTTCCAGGAGTTTTCTTTAGCCAGACGCTGGTCGCCCAATGGTTTTTGAAAAAATGATGCTTCCATGCTTCTGCTGCACATGAAAACGGCCGCGCGTTTCCGCACGGCCGCAGCCCGTCAAAAAGCCTTTGAAAAGGTGTCGGAGGGGCTACGGCCCCTCTGACGCTCATTCGTGTAAGCCGGCTTTGCCGGCAGAAGGTTGGATTTTCAACAGAAAAGTCAAGCCGTTTCGCGACCGCTGTTTTTCCAGGATCGCGACCGCTGTTTTTCCAGGATGAAGACGGCGCCTTGCGGGGCCGCTGAGTTTGCTTGCAAAATCAATTTCTTACAAATTCGGGCGACCTTTGCTTGACCGAACTTGTCTCCTCGAAAAGGTGGCGGAAGCCGCTTTCATACTGTTGACAAAGCATTTTGCCTGAATATTTCTTCAAGTTGTGCATTGTATGCTTGCACACGCAAGGAGGATTTCGCGCCTGCAAGGTTGGGAACGTTGCTTTGCGTTCCTTCTTCCGGAAAGAAGGAAAAACAGGAGCCTATCTTCAAACGATGTGTATCGCACTTTCCTCAAGAACTATCCTGGCATTATGGGCATCGAAGAAACACCCGTACCCCCGTCTCGATGGAAAATTACAAATCAAACAGTTTTTTCATTTCCGCTTCCATCGTTCCGCTTTTTGCATACTCCAAAGTATCACAAAGGCGTATGTTGTTTTCCTCTATATGTATTTCGTCACTGAACCTTTTGACACGCCGGGGCCGTTGCAAAATGGAAACGCAATAGCAACCTGTAAAAAAGCAGCAGCCAACAACCAAAACCGGCCGCAAAAGAAGTGTTTTGGCTTCTTCTGCGGCCGGTTTTTTGCGCATTGTTTTTAGGGTTGGCTATTTTGCAACAGCCTCTTTGCTAGGCTGCGGCCTTCTCTTTTGCGCCCCGCAAGCGGGCCGCAATCTTTTCCCGCCGTTTTCGCCGCTTCTCCTTCAGGGCCAGGCGGTCGGCCAGGTCCCTGGCGCCCACGCCGTACACCAGGTACAGAATCAGTCCGCTCACTAGCATGATGAACACCGTGGAGGCGCACCTTCGGCCGGAGGCGTTGACGTTGTAGCCATCCCGGCCCTCCTCGGCGCACATGTTCTGAATCACCATGGCGTAGGTCTTGCCATAGCTGGAATGGAACGTGGCGGACATGTCATATTCCGTAAACAGGGCGTTGAAGTTCAGGGCGAATACCGCCAGCACGCTGGGCAGCACAATGGGCAGCTTCACCTTGAGGAAGGTGTACAGCCCGCTGGCGCCAAGGTTGCGCGCCGCGTCCTCCAGCTCTTCGTCGATGGCGTAGAACGCCGCCTTAATCATGCGCAAAGCGAATGGCAGCTTCACCACCGTATAGGCCATGACGATGAGGAAGCGCACATTTTCGCGCATGTAGAGGTTGGTATTGAATACATACCATACCTCCTCGGAGTTGAAGAACGTGCGGTAGGAATAGCAGATCAAAATGGTGGGCAAAAGCCAGGGAAACAGCAGGCTGTATTCCAGCACGGTGGAGCGCTTCTTGCCGCGGTTCTTGAAGATGTAGTTGACCGCCACCACCACGATGACGCAGGCCAGCGCCGCCGCCAGGGCCGAAAGCACAAAGCTCAGCCGGATGCCGCCCACGGTGTCCGAATTGGCGAACAGGCCGGAGATGGCGTCCGTCCGCGTTTTGAGCTTGCCGCGATTGGTCATGAACTCATAGTCCTGCGCCCCAAAGAAGTTAATCAACGTGAAATCACTGAGGCTGAGGGTTTTGGAGCGGATGGCGGGATAGTTCTGGAAAGCGAACAGGATGATCATCACCACGGGCGTCATATAGATGATGAACAGCACGTAGGCGTAGATGTGCGCAAACACGTTGGCCACGGGGTTGGTGATCTTCTGCTTGACCAGCTTAGCCTTGGTTTTGCTCACACTGAGGTAATGCCCCTTGCGCTCGTAGTTGGACAGCACCGTCAGCAAAATGATGGTGAACATGGCCAGCAAAATGGAAAGCAGGGCCGCCCGCGCCTGGGGAAACGCTTCGTCCGCCACGGACGAGCCCGCCAGTCGCACAATTTCCGGATTGATGGAGTCATAGCCCAGCAGCGTGGGGGCGCTCATGGCGCACAGCCCCGTGATGAAGGTCATCACCGTCAGGGAAAACATGGTGGGAATCAGCGTGGGGAACACCACGCGCATGAGCACATTGAAGGGCTTTGCGCCCATGTTGCGCGCGGCCTCCACGGTGTTGTAGTCGATGCTCCGGATGGCGTTGCGCAGAAACAGCGCGTGGTTGGAGGTACAGGCAAAGGTCATGGTGAACAGGACCGCGTTAAAGCCCGAAAACCAGTTGCGGTCCATGTTGGGGAACATGTCGTAAAGCCAGGTGGTCAAAATGCCGTCGCTGTCATAAAGGAACAGGTAACCCGTCACCAGGGCAACGCCGGAGTAGATCAGCGTGGTCATGTAGCCCAGGCGCAGAATCTTCGCACCCTTGATGTCGAAGTATTCCGTCAAAAGCACGATGCTCACGCCCACAATGTTCACCGTCACCACCAGGCACAGCGCCAGCTTGAGGGAATTCCATACGTACTTGGGCATGTTGCCCGCAAAGAAAAAGCGGATCACGGCCAGCGGATCGGTCACGCCGTCGGCGTTTTTCACGGTAAAAATTTGCGTCAGCGTGTTCAGACACGGCAAAAGCATGAAGCCGAAGAATAGATACACAAAAAACGCGATGCCAAACGTTTTGGCCAGCAGGTTGGGCTTGAACCATGAGGAAGCCTTGGTATGCATGCGGCGGCCCCCCTTAGTTTGCGCCGGGCGCGGCGTCGTAGCTCATCACATCCACGGGATGGATGCCCACGGTCACCTTTTCACCCGACTCATAGATGTTGATGCCATCGTTTTTCTCGATGGCCTTGATGGTCTGGCTGCCCACGTGAATATAATACTTGATGTACAGGCCGTAGTATTCACGGCTTTCAATCACGCCGTCCAGCCGCAGCTCGTTTTCATCCCCGGGGCGGTTGACGCGGATGCGCTCCAGCCGCACGAAATGATGCTGTGCGGGGTTGAGCTTCATGGCGGCCGCTACCTCACCCTCCAGGCGGTTGATGTCGCCGATGAAGTTGCACACAAATTCCGTCTTGGAATGGTTGTACACCTCGTTGGGCGTGCCGATCTGCTCGATGAAACCCTTGTTGAATACCGCAATGCGGTCCGACAGGGTGAGCGCTTCCTCCTGGTCATGGGTCACGTAAATGGTGGTGATGCCAAAGTCCCGCTGCATCTTTTTCAGCTCGTTGCGCAGCTGCACGCGCAGCTTGGCGTCCAGGTTGCTCAGCGGCTCATCCATGCAGATGATGGCCGGCCCCGTCACCAGCGCACGGGCGATGGCCACACGCTGCTGCTGGCCGCCGGAGAGCTGGCTGACCGCCTTCTCCAGCTGTTCGTCGGAAAGGTCCACCTTGCGGGCAATGGCGCGCACCTTATCGTCGATTTCCTGCTTTTTGAGCTTTTGCACCTTCAGGCCAAAGGCGATGTTGTTGTAGACCGTCATGGAGGGGAACAGCGCATAGCTCTGAAACACGATGCCGATGTTGCGCTTTTCAATGGGTACATGGGTAATATCCACGCCCTTGACGCTGACCGTGCCAGAAACCGGCTCAATAAAGCCGGTGATGGTGCGCAGTGTAGTCGTCTTACCGCAGCCAGATGGCCCCAGAAAGGTGAAAAACTCACCTTCACGCACTTCTACGTTGATGTTGTGCAGCGCCTCAAAATCACCGAACTTGACCACAATGTCCTTCAGTTCGATCATGCGGCCGACAGCCCCCTTTATACTCTGTGAAAATATGGATGTGGCGAGCCCGATGGTTTCAGGCCCGCCATATCGCTCTTATGGAAGAAGATGCTTTTTCCGGCTCAAGCCGGCTCAAAGCGTCATTCGCCGGCAGTCTGCGTCAGCACGGACCAGTCCAGGTTATCCCAATCGGGCTCCGTGGGAGCGGCGCTGTTGTCGGCCCAGTAGAAGCCCAGGTTGGTCATGATGTTGGTCCACTCGCTGGAATGCGCGCCCACATACTCGGCGTAGGTCATGTCGGCGCCTTCGACGGTCGCCAGGGCGAAGTTCTTCAGCGTGTAGATCGCGGGGGTCTCGTCGTAGATCTCGGCCACGGCGGCGCTGTTGCAGGGGAAGGAGTCGAACTCGTCCGCCCACTCAGCCTGCGTATCCGCGGAGCCAAACCACTCGGCAAAGGCTACCACAGCCTCGGTTTCCTCGGCGGTGCGGCCTTCGCGGTCCAGGATGCCCAGGTACTCGGCGATGTAGTAGGTGCCGTCGGCGATGTCCACCAGCGCCCAGTTTTCCGGCTCCAGGGTGCCCAGCAGAGGATGCTCGGAGCTGTCCGCCGCGCTGTCCACGTTGCCGTACAGGGAGCTGGAGTAGAAGGTGGAAACCTGTACTTCGCCACGGTTCAGGGGATCAAAGCCGTAGCTGTCGCCGGTGTAGATGCCGTTGGCGCAGTAGTTCCACAGGGTCTTCCAGCCTTCCACGGAGATGCCGCCCGCAGGGGACTCGGGATCGGTGTAGGGGAAGAGCATGGCGCTGTTGATGTTGGAGTTGGTGGTGCCGCCCACCTTGCCCTGACGGTACCAGGTGTAGCCGCAGTCCACGATGTCCGCCCAGTGCTCAAAGCTCAGCGTTTCACCGTTGGTGCCCAGCTCGTCGGTGCGGTAGAGCATCAGCACGTTCTGGATCACCAGGCCGTAGGCCTTGCCGTCATACTTGTACTCGCCCACTTCATCGGCCCAGGTGGGAGTCCAGTCCATCACCTTGAGGTTCTCATAGGTGCCGTTGACCAGCTGGGACCAGCGGGTTTCGTTCAGACCGAAGATGATGTCGCCATCCTTGTTTTCGTTGGCGGCCTGGATGGCGGCGGTGTCGCCGGAGATAACGCTGTTGTCATCCAGGGAAATGGTGAAGCCTGCTTCCTTGGCGGCGTTTTCCAGCCAGGTGGCGCGCTCGGTGGAGTTGGAGTTGGAATAGATGCGGATGGTATAGCCGCTGTAATCCTTCCCCTCAGCGCTGGCAAAGGTGCATACGCTAAGCACCATCAGCAATGCCAGAAAGACAGAAAAGACCTTTTTCATACTTGGAGATCCTCCTTTTTCATTTAACGTTTCCATGGGAAAGAACCTGAAGCTTTTTACATATTATATCACAGCCTTTATGCTCCTGTAAACCGTTGACAGGAATTTTAGCATGCGGACGAGGATAATGCAGGGCCGTACGCCTTTGAAAATAGTTTTGGCGTCCACTGGACGTTTACCCGGCTATGATGTAGCTTATGGCTGGCGTTGCCGTGGTTGGTATGTCCCTTGTCCCCCTGCTTTCCGGTCTGTTCACCGTCTGAACGCTCCCGAGGTTAAGCTGTCAAAAAATTTCTTGCCGTCCTGTTCCCAGGTGGAGGCGGCTAAGAGGCGGTTGACGCCGTACGGGTTTCTTACTCGATGCCCTTCCTGACGAGCTTAAGGGAAGGTTGGTATTCAGCTGCATGACTTAAGAAAAATGAAATTTCGGCCTTCCTAACTTGCATAAAACACAACAAATATGAGGCCGAAGGGGGCCGGAGAGCGACTGGAAAACCGCCTGGTCGCGTCCGCAGACGCGAGATTTCCCGCGATTGCAAGAATGTAAGGGATAACTTACCCCAAATAAAGCAAGATACTTTGTCAACGGTCCGAAGCGGCGGGAGCCGCTTTCAGACTGCCGAAAAACCTCAAGGAAGGCGTCGGAGGGGCCGCGGCCCCTCCGACTTCCATTCGTGTCCGCCGGCTTTGCCGGCGGGGCGGGTCACTGATTTTGCTTGCAAAATCAATGCCTTACAACTTCGGGCGACCTCTGGTTGGCCGAAGTTGCTTCCTCGAAAAAATGGCTTCCGCCACTTTTTCGACACGCTGCGGGCAAACGCCAGGCGCTTGCCCGCAGCGAAAGAAGCGGCAGAGGGAACTCCACGCGCTTTTCCTATGGCCGGGAAACAGCCGCCCAAATGTATGCAGGAAACCATACCAATTTTCAGAAAAGGCACTTTTCGCCGAAGCGAAAGCGTGCTATACTATGATTGGTAGTGAAAAGGAAAACCGAGAAACGCACAGAAAGGATGAGTTCCAATGTCTGACATGGTGAAAAAACCCATCACCCTGGATGTGAACCATATGATGGCCGATACCCTGGGCTTCCAGTATGGTATCGCCCGCTCTCAGGTGGAGGAATACGCGCCCTTTGCGGCGGCGGCCAATCAGGCGGTGCAGGCTGGCCGGGGCAAGAACTGGCTGGGGTGGACCGAGCTGCCCTACAACCAAGGAGAGATTGTGGAAAAAATCGAGAAGGCGGCCCAGCGGGTGCGCGAGAACTTTGACACCTTTGTGGTGCTGGGCATCGGCGGCAGCGCTCTGGGCCCCATCGCGGTGCAGCAGGCGCTGAACCACCTGCACTACAACGAGCTGCCCGCGGAAAAGCGCGGCGGTCCCCGGCTGTATGTGGAGGACAACATCGACCCCGAGCGCATGCAGGCCCTGCTGGACGTCATCGACGTGAAGACCACCTGCTTCAACGTTATCACCAAGTCCGGCGCCACCGCCGAGACCATGAGCCAGTACCTCACCGTCTCCGAGCTGCTGAAGAAGGAAGTGGGCGACAAGTGGGCCGACCACATCATCGCCACCACCGACACCGAAAAGGGCAACCTCATCAAGCTGGCCAAGGAGCACGGCTTTGAGCTGTTCTACATCCCCGCCACGGTGGGCGGCCGCTTCTCCGAGCTGTGCCCCGTGGGCCTGCTGCCCGCGGCGGTGTGCGGCATCGACATCCGCGCCATGCTGGAGGGCGCCGCGGCCATGGACGCCCGCTGCAAGAGCGACAACGTGTGGGACAACCCCGCCCTGCTGGAGGCTGTGCTGCAATACATCTGCATGGAGGATATGGGCATCAACGTGCAGGTCACCATGCCCTACGCCGACAGCCTGAAATACATGGCGGACTGGTTCTGCCAGCTGTGGGCCGAGTCCCTGGGCAAGAACGTCACCCGCAAGGGCATGGCGTGCAACCATGGCCAGACGCCCGTGAAGTCCCTGGGCGTAACCGACCAGCACAGCCAGTTGCAGCTGTACACCGAAGGTCCCTACGACAAGGTCATCACCTTCCTGAAGGTGGAGAATTTCCGCGCCCAGAGCCCCATTCCCCACGGCTGCGAGGAATTCCCGGATGTGGCCTTCCTGGGCGGCAAGAGCCTGAACCAGCTCATCGAGGCCGAACGCCAGGGCACCGAGTACGCTCTGTACAAGAAGGGCCGCATGAGCCAGACCATCACCCTGCCCGAGGTCAACGCCCATACCCTGGGCCAGCTGATCTTCTTCTATGAAATGACCACCGCTTACGCCGGCGAGCTGCTGGACATCGACGCCTTCAACCAGCCCGG
Source organism: uncultured Oscillospiraceae bacterium (assembly GCA_964540735.1). Classification (GTDB taxonomy): domain Bacteria; phylum Bacillota; class Clostridia; order Christensenellales; family Aristaeellaceae; genus Egerieenecus. The sequence continues at coordinate 11,362 of CAZINY010000033.1, read as the reverse complement.
CGTGGAGGAAAGCAAGATTGCTTCCTACGCGGTGCTGGGCAACACCAGCGAAAAGTACCAGAAGAAGGCCGCGGAGATGAAGAACCGCCCCGCGGAGCAGGAAGCCTACATTCTGTAATCCTGCGACATTCCATACAAGGCGCGCCCCCGGAAGCATTGCTTCCGGGGGCGTATGCATGGCAGGCAAGGAAACGCTCCCTCTTTTCAGCAAGGTCTTGCCCGTTGGTACAGAGATATTACGTTAAAAATTTAATGTATATCGTTAATTTTTCGTTGACATCTGGAAGCCGCCATGGTATGCTGGAATTGGGAGGGATGTATATGGAATGGATGGAAAAGCTGATGCGGGAACGATATGTCAGGTTTGCAGCCCGAGTTATGCAAATCGCCTGCTGCCTGATTCTGCTGGCTTACGCGGTGGGGCTTCTGCTCAGCCTGCTGGGGCGGCAGACTTTCCGCCTGTCCACCAGTACCGGCGTCTATGAGCATGCCGTGTGCGCGGCTACAGACCCCGGCGCGGATATAGACGGGATAACCGTTTCCATGGACGACAGCGTTTATGTGCGCGCCAATGCCGCCGGTGGAGTGGACTTGGCCACTCAGGCGGCGCTTTTTCTGATGTATGCCTGCAAAATCGTTCCGCTGATGGCAGGCTATTGGCTGCTGAGCCGCGTTTTCGCCAACGTGTTCCGGGGCGAAATTTTCACGGACAGGAACGCGCGCTTCCTGCTTCTCTTCGGGCTCATTGAGGGGATTACGGCGGTAGCGGCGCCGCTGCTCCGGCTGCTGCTGTGCGCCTTGGCAAACCTGGTGTCCGATAGCCAGGTGTCCGTCTCCACCGGTAGCGGCATGTTAAGCGGCCTGGTGTGGAGCATGGCTTTTGTGGTGGCCGCCTACATCCTTCACTATGGGATACACTTACAGGACGAGGTGGATCATACACTATGATCATCATTCGCTTGGACCGTGTGCTAGCCGACAGAAAAATGCGCTTGAACGACCTGGCCGCACAGGTGGGAATTTCTAACGTGAATCTTTCCTACCTAAAAACGGGCAAAGTTAGGGCTATCCGTTTCAGTACCTTGGATGCCATCTGCAAGGTCCTTCAATGTCAGCCCGGCGACATTCTCGAATATGCGGAGGATTCCTCGGGATGATTCTGTGCTCCCTGGGTCGTGGAAAAAGACATGCTTTTTCAAACCAGCATGAGAAAATGGAATTTATGGCTTCCTAACCTGCAAAAATTCCAACACGTAGGGGGCCGAAGGTTTCCAAAGGGAAGGCGGGCGTTGCCGCCCGGAAGCTTCCCTTTTTTGTAGGAAAAGGCAATCCGCCTACGGCGGGCTGGTTGGCTGTGCAAGATGCCGACAACCAGCCTCCCGGCTGTGCATGCGCGCCGTTCTCAACCGAAACGAGCAGCGGCACGCCGCGACGATGGAGGCTGTGGAACGATCGGAAAGCCCCCCTGGCTGCGCCGAGGCTTTCGATTTCATCCAAAGGGATTGAATCGAAAGGGCGCTTTGCGACTTGACTTTTTGACAGAAGGTTAACCTTACAGGCGCGAAACGCCTGCGTTGGCAGGCATGAAATGTAAAACTTGCAGGGATTTACCGATGAAACACTGTGTCAATGGACTGGCGCGCCCCCCGGAAGCATCGCTTCCGGGGGGCGCGCTTTGTATGCCGAGGACCGGGGGAGGGCGTTATAGCCCCAGTTCCTTGGCGCAGGGGTCAATGTCCAGGGTGGCAAAATAGTCCTGGGGGGTTTCTGCCCGGCGGATGAGCTGGAAGGTACCGTCCTCCCGGTAGAGTACCTCCGCGGAGCGCAGGCGGCCGTTGTAGTTGTAGCCCATGGAGAAGCCGTGGGCGCCGGTGTCGTGGATGACCACAATATCGTCCATGTCAATCTTGGGCAGCATCCGGTCGATGGCAAACTTGTCGTTGTTTTCACACAGACTTCCGGTGACGTCGTAGCGGTGATCGCAGGGGGCATTGCCCTTGCCCACCACGGTGATGTGGTGGTAAGCTCCGTACATGGCCGGGCGCATCAGGTTGGCGGCGCAGGCGTCCAGACCGATGTAGTGTTTGTAGGTATCCTTGCGGCTGGTGGCGTGGGTCACCAGCCAACCATGGGGGCCGGTCATGTAGCGTCCCAGCTCGGTCTTGATGGCGACGCCCTGAATACCGTTGGCGGTGAACACCTTTTCATAGGCCAGGCGCACCCCTTCGCCGATGGCGGCGATGTCCGGCGCGGGCTGCTCGGGACGGTAGGGAATCCCCACGCCGCCGGAAAGGTTGATGAAGGCCAGGGGCAGGCCCACCTTGTCCATGAGCTTGCGGCCTACTTCAAAGAGCAGCTCCGCCAGGGTGGGGTAATAGGCATTGTCGATGGTGTTGCTGGACAGGAACGCATGCAGGCCGAAGGACTTCACACCCAGCTCCTTGAGCCGGGCCAGCCCCTCCTCCAGCTGGGCATAGGTGAAGCCGTACTTGGCATCCCCGGGATTGCCCATGATGGTGTTGCCGATGGTGAAATCCCCGCCGGGGTTGTAACGGCAGCACACACAGGAGGGGATGCCGCCGTGATCCCGCAGCAGGTCGATATGGGTAATGTCGTCCAGGTTGATATAGGCGTCCAGGGCCCGGGCCTGGGTGAATTCCTCGGGGGGCATGGCGTTGGCGGAGAACATGATCTCCGTGCCGTGGAAGCCGCAGGCTTGGGCCAGGGTCAGCTCCGTGGCGCTGGAGCAGTCCACCCCGCAGCCCTCCTCACGCAGAATGCGCAGAATGGTGGGATTGGGCAAAGCCTTTACGGCAAAATATTCCTTAAAGTCCGGGCACCAGGCAAAGGCCTGGTTCAGCGCCCGGGCCGTGCGGCGGATGCCCCCCTCGTCATAGAGGTGAAAGGGGGTCGGATAAGCCTGCGCAGCCTGCTCAAATACGGTATCTGAAAGGGAAAAGTTCGGCATCTTTGGCACGCTCCAATAGGATAATGTCCGGCCATTTCCGGCACGGTTCACTGTACCATATCATCGGGGTGGGTGCAAGTACTTCCTTTGTACTGTATACATGAGAAATGCTGGCATTTCCACAAAAAAAGGCTACGCCACCACCCGTGCGGCGCAGCCTGGAAAAAACGCTTACAGGGCGGCGATGTCCTGGGCCACGGCAATGCCCGTGGCGCTGGCCTGCATCAATCCGCGGGTGATGCCCGCGCCGTCGCCGATGGCGTACAGCCCCTCAATGGGCGTCATAAAGCGGCGATCCACCAATACCTTGCTGGAGTAGAACTTCACTTCCACGCCGTAGAGCAGGGTGTTTTTGCTGTACAGGTCGGGCGCCAGGTGGTCAAAGGCCTTCAGCGCTTCCACAATGCTGGTCAGGTGACGGGGCGGCAGCACGAAGGACAGGTCCCCGGGCACGGCGGTCTGCAGGGTGGGGATGGTGGTGGACTTGGCCAGGCGCTCCCAGGAGGTGCGGCGCCCCTGGAGCAGGTCGCCCAGGCGCTGCACCATGATGGGCCCGCCGGTGAGCATATTCCCCAGCCGGGCGATGTACTGGCCGTATTCGATGGGCTGGTTGAAGGGCTCCGTGAAGCGGGTGGATACCAGCAGGGCAAAGTTGGTATTGCCGGTGCGCCGGGCAGGGTCGCCGTAGCTGTGACCGTTGACCACCGCCAGGCCGGACTCGTAGTGCTCCTCGCTGACCACGCCGCCGGGATTCATGCAGAAGGTGCGCACCTTGTTTTCATAGGTGTCGGAGTAGTAGATCAGCTTGGCCTCGTAGAGGTACTTGGTCAGGTGATCCATGATGGCGTTGGGTACCTCCACCCGTACGCCGATGTCCACCTCGTTGTTCTGGGTGCGCAGGCCCAGCTTTTCCGCCTGGTTGGTGAGCCACTCCGCACCGCCGCGGCCGGGGGCGGCGATCACATGGGCGGATTTCGCCACCCAGGGCTCGCCCTTGCGGGGGGACAGGCGCACACCGGTGACCCGGCCGTCCTCCACCAGGATGTCCGTGGCGGTGGTCAGCTCGGCAAAGGTGGTGTGGGTCTGGGTGGTAAGGTAATCGTGCATGGCGGTCAGTACGCTGCCGGCGTACTCCGTGCCCAGGTGCCGCACAGGGCAGGGCACCAGGCGGATATTGTAGCGGCTGGCTTCGTAGGCGATTTCTTCCACCTTTTTGTCGTCCAGGCCGTGGACTTCCTTGGGCGCGCCAAAGCGCAGGTACAGCTCGTCGGCCTGATGGATCAGCTCCTGCGCCTTTGGGTGGCCCAGGTATTCGCTGATATGGCCGCCCACCTCGTCGGAAAGGGAGAGCTTGCCGTCAGAAAAGGCGCCCGCCCCGGCCCAGCCGTGGACAATGCCGCAGGGGTCGCAGTGCACACACTTGCCCGTGGTACGGGCCGGGCAGGTGCGATGGGCAATGGCACGGCCCATGTCCACGATCAAAACCTGGCTTTCCGGTTTCAAACGTGTCAATTCCAGCGCAGTAAAGATACCGGCGGGGCCGGCGCCGATGATGATGGCATCAAAAATGCGGTTTTCCATGGGAACCTCCTTGACAGAACCGTATGCCTTTACGCTGCATACACTTTCAAACCATTGTAGCATGTTCCCCGGAAGATCTCAAGGGTAAGACCTGGTAAACCGCGGCCGGGTCAATCCGGCAGATGGTACCCGGCTTCCAGGGCGGCCAGCTTTACCGCCACGGGGAAAAGCTCCATCACCTGGGCCAGCTCCGTCAGGGGCGGATAGCTGGGCGCAATGCGGATGACGCTGTCCTCCGGGTCGACGCCGCCGGGGAAGGCCGCGCCCGCGGGGGTCAGAGTTACGCCCGCCTGGGCGCACAGCTCCACAATGCGCGCGGCGCATCCGCGGGGCGCCCGGAAGCAGATGAAGTACCCACCCCGGGGATGGCTCCAGGTGGCAATCCCTGTCAATTCCCGTTCCAGGGCATCCAGCACCAGCTGGAACTTGGGGCGCAGCAGCTCCGCCTGCCGGGCCATGTGGGCCTGCACGGCGGCCAGGTCCGGGAAAAAGCGGGCATGGCGCAGCTGGTTCATCTTGTCGTGGCACACCTGCTGGTAGGTCATGATGGCGGCTTGCCGGGCGATATTGCGGGGACTGGCGGCCATGGCGGCTACGCCGCCGCCGGGCCAGGTGATTTTTGAAAAGGAGGTAAAAGCCACGGGGCGGTCCGGGTTTCCGGCACGGTCGCAGGCGTCAAAGATATTGGCGAGGCGGTCGGGGGCCTCCGGGTACAGGTGGTGGACGCAGTAGGCGTTGTCCCAGAAGATGCGGAAATCCGGTGCGGCCTCCATGCGCGCCAGGCGAGCCACCACCTCGTCGCTGAAGGTGACGCCGGAGGGATTGCCGTACATGGGCACGCAGATCAGCCCCTTCACCGCGGGGTCCCGGGCCAGGGCTTCCACCTGATCCATGTCCGGGCCGTCGGCCAGGGTGGGCACCGGAAGCAGCTCCACGCCATAGCTTTCCAGCATATGGAAGTGCCAGTCATACCCCGGGGTGGGGCAGATGAACTTCACCCTGGGCAGCTGCGCCCAGGGGGTATCCCCCGGCAGCGGCCCCAGGAGCATGCACCGGGTGAACACATCCGAGAGCAGGTTCAGGGAGGAGTTCCCGCCCACGATCACCTGTTCCGGCGCAATGCCCAGTATTTCCCCGAAGAGCCTGCGCATCTCGGGAATGCCCAGGGGATGGTTATAGTTGCGGGCGTCGGAACCATCCTCGCAGGTGTAGTCCATGTCCGCCCCCGCCAGGATGGGCGCGGAGAGCGCCAGCTGCTCGGGGGCGGGCTTTCCCCGGGACATATCCAGGGTGAGTCCGCGGGCCTGAAAGGCGCGGTATTGCGCTTTGAGTTCTTCCCATGCTGCCATGGCGGGGATGCCTCCTTCAAATGAAAGTGTCGTCTGCGTACGGAAACCCGGCGGCGCATCAGGCGCTGCCGGGTTTTGTAGATGCGATGCTTTACTGCTGGGCGTAACGCTCCAGGAAGTGCCGGGTGCGCTCCTGCTTGGGATTGCCGATGACCTCTTCCGGGGGGCCGTATTCCACAATAACGCCGCCATCCATGAACATCACGTTGTCCGCCACCTGCCGGGCAAACTGCATCTCGTGGGTGACGATGACCATGGTGGTGTTCCGCTGGGCCAGGCCGCGAATTACGTTGAGCACTTCGCCGGTGAGCTCCGGGTCCAGGGCGGAGGTGGGCTCGTCAAAGCAGAGGATATCCGGGTGCAGGGCCAGGGCGCGGGCGATGGCCACCCGCTGCTGCTGGCCGCCGGAAAGCTGGTGGGGGTAAGCGTTCAGCTTGGCCAAAAGGCCCACGCTATCCAGCAGCGCCTTGCCATTCTCTTCGATTTCCCGATAAATGGCGGCCTTGCGGGACTTGAAGTCCGGCCGTTCCTTGGCCAGCAGCCGGCCGGCCAGGGTCACGTTTTCCAGCACCGTATACTGGGGGAACAAGTTGAAGGACTGGAACACCAGCCCGAAGTGCAGCCGCTGCTGGCGGATCTCCTGCTCCGAACGGGAGCGGGGGTCCTCCGCGTCGAAAATCACCTGGTCACCCACGCGGATGACGCCCTTGTCCGGGGTTTCCAGAAAGTTCAGGCAACGCAGGAGCGTGGTTTTCCCGCTGCCGGAGGAACCGATAATGGCCAGGGCTTCCCCCTTTTCCAGGGAAAAGCTGATGTCCCGCAGCACATCCACGCCGCTGAAACTCTTTTGAATGCCTTCTACTGTCAGTACTGCCATGTCTGCGTCCTCCTCAGCCCTTGAAATAGTCCATCTTCTTCTCGAAATAGCCGAACAGCAGCGTCAGCACGCCGTTGAACAGCAGGAAGAAGAGTCCCGTGGAGAACAGCGGCCAGATGAGGCCCTGCTTGGTGTAGCGCTCGGCGCACATGATGATCTCCGCCACGGAGACCACCCGGGCCAGGGCCGTGTCCTTTACCAGGGTGATGACCTCGTTGCTCATGGGCGGGGTGATACGCTTGACCACCTGCAAAAGCACTACCCGGAAGAATACCTGGCTCCTGGTCATGCCCAGCACCTGGCCGGCCTCGTACTGTCCCTTGGGGATGGACTCGATGCCGCCACGGTAGATCTCGGAGAAATAAGCCGCGTAGTTGATCACGAAAGCGATAAGCACCGCGGTCATCCGGGATTTCATGGGAATGCCGAACACCAGCCCGGGCATGTACATCACCACGAACAGCTGGAGCATCAGCGGCGTGCCGCGGATGATCCACACGAACACCCGGGTCAGATAGCGCAGGGGGCGGAACTTGGTCATGGAACCGAAGGTGATCACCAGGCCCAGGGGCAGGGCCATGAGCAGGGTCATCACGAATATTTGCAGGTTCAACCAGAAGCCGCCAACCAGGGAATCCAGGACGTCAGACATAAGGCACCTCGCAGATAACGTATTGTTGGGGAGACGGCGCTTTCACGCGGCCGCCTCCCCTGCATCCGGCCGTAAAGGCGCGGAGTATGTGGTGAATTGCGGGATTGCTTACTTGATGAGGGAATCGGTCAGGCCATAGCGCTCGGCGATCTCCGCCACGGTGCCATCCTCGGTGAGCTCGGCGATGGCGGCGTTCACCGCTTCCACCATGTCGCTGCCCTTACGGAAGGCGATGCCGTATTCCTGCAGGCCGAAGTTGTTGCTCAGGTCCACCACCAGGTCGGCGTAGTCAGTGTCCGGGCCCACCATGCCGATGGCGCAGACGCTGTCCACCAGGGCGATGTCCGCGGTGCCGGCCTTGACTTCCATCAGGGCCTTGGCCATGGAGTCCACAGAGATGTAGGTGCTGTTGGCAAAGTATTCCTTGGCGGAAACTTCCACGGTCTCGTCATCCTCGATGGTGCCCTGGAGCTTCTGCTCGCCGGTGGAGCCGGCCTCGGCCACAACCACCTTGCCGCTCACGTCCGCCAGGATGGCTTCCGCCTGGTCGGCCTTCATGACCATGGCCTGGGTGTTGTACAGATAAGGATCGGAAACGGCCATGTTCTCTTTGCGCTCGGGGGTGATGCACATGCCGTTCCACAGGCAGTCGATGTTCTTGGAGTTCAGCTCAATCTCCTTGGAGTCCCAGTTGATCTCGATGAATTCCACTTCCAGGCCCAGCTTTTCCGCCACGGCGGTGGCCAGCTCGGTATCGAAGCCTACCAGGGTGTCGCCTTCATAATAATTCATGGGAGCAAAGAGGGTGATGCCGATGGTGAGCTTGCCCTTGTCCTTAATATAGGCCATGTCGCTTTCCTCGGCGGAGGCCAGGGCGGTCAGGGAGAATACCATCATCAGGGCCAGGACCATCGCAAGCAGCTTTTTCATGTTTCGTTCCTCACTTTTCTTACATTATTTTCTCGGGGTAGGTACCGTGCGATCGCTTTTCTTCTTTATCGCTTTACCGTAATGGAGCGATGGACATAATATAGCACAACCCTGGATGGAATGCAAGGGGGTAAAGCAAATTTTTTTGAAAAAATTTTTGCCCCCCATGAAGCCTGCAAAAACGCAAGAAAACCGCCGCGAATGCGCGGCGGCCACAAGCCTCACGGAGGGTCCGTCACCAGCGCTGCATATTGCGCCGGTGCTTTTCCACAAAAGTGTGGGCGAGCTCCTGGGGCGTAATGCCATAGCACATGGCCGTGCTGGCCAGGTACATATATACGTCGCAGAGCTCCTCCACGAAATGGGCGCGGGTTTCGGGACAATCCAGTATGGGCCGGTCGCCCTCCTTCTTGATGATCTGCGCCGCCTCCCCGGCCTCGGCCAGGAGCCACAGCAGATGGCTGCGCCCCTGCGCTGGGGATAGTCCGCCCCAGCGGTCGAAGTATTTTTGCTGGAGCTCCGCCTGCATCTGCTGCATGGCGGAAATCGTCAGGTCATCCATGGGTATTGGCCTCCTTATGCTGTCATCAGCCCACGGCTTCGGAGGTGGTTTCCTGCAGCATGCGCTGCCACAGCTCTTCCTGACCGCTCCATACGGGAGAAATGCCCTCGGGCAGGCCATCGGGTTGGAAGGAAACGCTGAGCTTTACATACACGGCGGCCAGGCCTGTGCCGCTGCCGGAGATGTAGCTGTCCAATCCGCCGCTGGCAGCGGTGCAGCCCTTTTTGCCCAGGGTGGAGGCCTCCAGGGCGGTGGAGGCCACGTAGACCGTGGCGCTGTCCACGCTCACATCGGCGCTGGGGTTCAGGGACACACTGGCGCATACCGCGCCCCCGGATACCGAGAAGGTGACGCTGCCCAGCACATAGCGGTTGCTGGCGTACAGATCATAGGTGGCGGAGGAACCTTCCATGGCGTTCAGGTCAAGCAGGGTCACCGTCTGCCAGACGTCCCGGCCGTTGATGGAGGAGAGGGGATACCCCGCAGAGCAGGCGGCGTTCCCCTCCAGGCGGGCCATGACGCGGTCAATGGGGAAGCAATAGGACTGCTCGCCACAGTTCAGCTGCACCTGATAGGTGGTGGTGCTGCTCTCCAGCTTCAAATAAATATCCTCGGAGCGAAAGGTCCCGCTGACGACGCCGTAGTCCCGGGAGTATACCAGGGTGCCGGTGGCCTCCTGGGTAATGGAGAGGGAAACGGCGCCTTCGTAGGGGAGCGTGCAGGAGAAATTTACATAGGAGGCGGAGGTGGTCAAATTGGCCGCGCGGTAGGAGGCGTCCCACACGTTGGGGGAGGCAAAGACCGCCTCGGAGAGGCTGAACACTTCCTCCGCAACGGCGGGAGAAACGCTCAACCCCAGCACCAGCGTCAATAATAATAATGTCAAAACACGTTTCATGAGGCATCCTCCAGGTATTGATTGTGTTCATAAACAGAAACGGTTTTGCGTGGCAAATGTCTGCCGGATCGGAAAAATTTGCATCTGTTACGCATCCAAGAGTAGGATAGCACACGGGGAAGGAAATATGCAAGGGATTTCCTGCGAAAAAAGACGAAAAAACATGGTTCAGGCCGACGGATACTCTGGAAAAACAGCCAGGCTTTCAGCAACCCGCAAGCCGGCCTTGCAACACGCTTGTGCAGCCCGCAAAAACTTCCTATATGAGAACAGCATTTGCAAAAACCCCTGCTCACCGCCGGTAGAATCGGCCCGCTGTACAGTGCCCCGGGGGCAAAAAGGAAGATACTGACTGGACACGCACGACCTAGTGTGCAGAAAATATGCGACAATGCCTTGATACAACTTGATTTCCAGAGATGGTATAGAGAGAAAAAATTTTTTTCAACGGAAAACCGTGGAAAACCCGCAAAAGATGGATACATCCGGAATCGTGTTTAGACCCATTGGGAGGAAAACAGCCAGTTACCGCGCGTTGCGGGAAAGGAAAGAATGAAAAAAACGAAAAAAATTTCTCAAAAAGGGTGAAAAACGTATTGCAATTTCCCGGAGAAGTCTGTATAATATGAGCGTTGTCTGTTTAGGGATGAAGTGGTAAGTTGCCGCCAGGCCAGGCGGGTAATTACCATGGACCAGCCCGAAAATCGGGCGACGGACTCGATAGCGCGGGCGGGGCCTGCACCTGCAGTGGGCACCGCGACGGCGCATACGAGAACGATCAAGGAGGTAAATCAATGGCCACCCAGAAAATCCGTATCAAGCTCAAGAGCTACGAGCACAACCTGATCGATCGGTCTGCGGAGCGGATTGTGGAGACTGCCAAGCGGACCGGCGCACGGGTATCCGGCCCGATCCCGCTCCCCACGGAGAAGGAGATCGTCACCATCCTTCGCGCTCCTCACAAGTACAAGGACAGCCGCGAACAGTTTGAGCGCCGCACCCACAAGCGCCTCATCGACATCAACAACCCCAACCCGAAGACGGTGGACGCCATGATGAAGCTCGAACTTCCTGCTGGTGTCGAAATCGAACTCAAGCTGTAAAAAAAGAAGCAGGAGGAACGAAAACATGAAGAAAGCGATCGTGGGCAAAAAGATCGGCATGACGCAGGTCTTCACCGAAGACGGCCGTCTCGTTCCGGTCACCGTGATTGAAGCGGGCCCCTGCACCGTGGTGCAGAAGAAGACTGTGGAAACCGACGGCTACGAGGCCGTTCAGGTGGGCTTCGGCGCGCTGACGGAGAACCGCGCCAAGAAGCTGCTGAATAAGCCCGAGGCCGGTCACTTCAAGAAGGCGGGCGTGGCCCCCATGCGCACCCTGCGCGAGTTCCGCTTTGACGACTGCTCCGGCTACAACGTGGGCGACGAGCTCAAGGCCGACCAGTTCGCCGAGGGCGACAAGATTGACATCACCGGCACCAGCAAGGGCCACGGCTACACCGGCGCCATCCAGCGCTGGAACCAGCACACCGGCCCCATGGCGCAC
>CAZINY010000032.1:0-31821 GCA_964540735.1 uncultured Oscillospiraceae bacterium | reverse complement strand
GCACTCGGCTGTTAACCGAGTTGTTGTAGGTTCGAGCCCTACCTGGGGAGCTTAACGGAAGCATATTGCTTCCGTTTTTTTTGCCTCTAAAAATTTGTACGAACATTTCAGACGATCTACCAAATGTGCCATTGTTCTTCCTGGGAAAACGTGTATACTGTAAGATAAGACAGTGGGCGTGCGGGTAACAGGCCCGGGAACGCTCTGTCACGGAATGCGGACGCAAGGAGGAAGCGGACGGCCATGAAAATCTATCCGGTTACGGATTCGGCCTTTACGCCCTATGGTAGGGTCGTGGAGGGATACGCTCTGGAGGGGATGATGAAGGCGTTGAAAACGACGCCGATTACCCCTGGCGTAACCTATGTGCCCCAGGAAGCATGCCTGCATGCGGCAGAAGGGGCGGAGGCGCTGGGAACCGCGCTGTATGGCGGTATGCCTTTTCAGCTGGGCTACTGCAACGGCCATAATACGCGGCTGAATTGCCTGGAGTACCATCGGGACAGCGAGTTCAACCTGGGTACGGAGGACTTTATCCTGCTGCTGGCCAAACAGGACGAAATCGTGGACGGCGTGCTGGATACGGCCAAGGTCAAGGCTTTCCGGGTGCCGGCGGGCGTACTGGTGGAAGTGTATGCAACGACGCTGCATTATGCGCCTTGCCATTGCCGGGAGGACAAAGGGTTCCAGGTGCTGGTGGCGCTTCCCCTGGGGACCAATACGGACTACCGATCCCAGGGCGGCGCCAACGCAATGGACGCGCAGCTGTGGGCGCGAAATAAATGGCTCATTGCGCATGCGGACAGTGACGAAGCGCGCCAAGGCGCTGTTGTCGGCCTGCATGGTGTGAATATTGACATTCAGAACGACCTTTGAAAACAAAAAGGAGCGTGGAAACCATGATTCAGAACATCCCTGAGGTTAAGCTGGGCATTGTTGCGGTGAGCCGCGACTGCTTCCCCATTGCCCTTTCCGAAAAGCGCCGTGCTGCCATCGTGGCTGCCTATGGCCAGGACAGGATCTACGAGTGCCCCGTCACCGTGGAGAATGAAGCCGACATGCTCAAGGCGGTGGAAGACGTCCGCAAGGCGGAGTGCAATGCGCTGGTGGTGTTCTTGGGCAACTTCGGCCCCGAAACCCCCGAAACCCTGATGGCCAAGAACTTCGACGGCCCCTGCATGTTTGTGGCGGCAGCCGAGGGCGACGGCGACATGATCAACGGCCGCGGCGATGCTTACTGCGGCATGCTGAACTGCTCCTACAACCTGGGCATGCGCCACATTGACGCCTACATCCCCGAGTATCCCGTGGGCACCTGCGACGATATCGCCAAGATGATCGCGGACTTTGTGCCGATTGCCCGCGCGGTGATTGGCGTGAAGAACCTCAAAATCATCACCTTCGGACCGCGGCCCCAGGACTTCTTCGCCTGCAATGCTCCCATCAAGGGCCTGTATGAGCTGGGCGTGGAAATCGAGGAAAACTCCGAGCTGGATCTGCTGGTGTCCTTCAAGGAGCATGAAAACGATCCCCGCATTGATGACGTATGCGCGGAGATGGTCAAGGAAATGGGCGAGGGCGCCTATTACGAGGATCTCAACCGCCGCATGGCGCAGTTTGAGCTGACCCTGCTGGACTGGGCGGAGAAGCACAAGGGTGCACGGAAGTATGTGGCCTTTGCGGACAAATGCTGGCCGGCCTTCCCCAGCCAGTTTGGCTTTGAGCCCTGCTATGTGAACAGCCGCCTGGTGAGCCGGGGCATCCCCGTGAGCTGCGAGGTGGACATCTACGGCGCCCTGAGCGAGTACATCGGCCTGTGCGTCAGCGCCGACGCTGTAACCCTGCTGGACATCAACAACACCGTGCCCGCCTACATTTATGACAAGGACATCAAGGGCAAGTACGACTACAAGCTCACGGATACCTTCATGGGCTTCCACTGCGGCAATACCCCCGAGTGCAAGCTGTGCTCCAACCGTGCGGTGAAGTATCAGCTGATCCAGCACCGTCTGCTGGAGCCTGCGGGCAGCGAGCCCGACTTCACCCGCGGCACCCTGGAAGCGGATATTGCCGCCAGCGACATCACCTTCTATCGCCTGCAGTGCGACAGCGAGGGCGTGCTGCGCTCCTATATCGCTGAGGGTGAAGTGCTGGATGTGCCCACCCAGTCCTTTGGCGGCATCGGTATTTTCGCCATCAAGGAGATGGGCCGCTTCTATCGCCATGTGCTGGTGGGCAAGCGGTACCCGCACCACGGCGCGGTGGCCTTCAAGCATGTGGGCAAGGCGCTGTTTGAGGTGTTCAAGTTCCTGGGCGTGAAGGACATCGCTTACAATCAGCCGGCTTCCCTGCCCTATCCCACGGAGAATCCCTTCGCGTAAGGCTGGGAACTTACCAAGCAACAGACTTTTAGCTCAAGGCAGTATGACTGCCTTGGGCTTTTTTGTATCTTTACCGGGAATTTGCCGGGTCAATCCATACCTGTACTTGATATGTCCAGTGCAGTATGCCGGATACTACGATCTGCTGGAGGACAAAATCAGGTACGGTACGATATTGCTCCTGCGCCATGGTGCGGAGCACAGCTGTTTGCTGTGCTCGGTTTTCTTCGGTACAGCTGAGGCAGAGATATTGCCCGCCGGGAATGAGGCGCAAACCGGTGATAGGCGCATAACGCAGACATACGGCATACATGCAGGTATGTGTCCCGTCCATATAAATGCCTGCCACATCCTCGAACTGGAAAAGATCGCGCTGCTCCGAAGGAATATGGTCGTAGAAGTGAGAGAGGTAATCCCACAGGTTGTCGAGGGTAGGAACAGCCAGATCAGGGGAAAGCAATAGAACCCGGGGCGCGTACGTGCGAAGCTCGGGAGAAGCAGCTGGAGCTGCACCTTGGAGTTTTTTTTCGTAGTCTGCCCGGGCAGCCTGAATCTTTGCCTTGCTGTATTGCAATGCTGCAATTTTCTTGTCTGCGGTGCGCTCTGCTTCTGCTAAAAAGTGTACAATTTGTTGCAAATCCGCATAACCCAGCACTTCCTTGATCTTCTCCAGAGGAAGATCCATTTGCTGCAATGCGCGGACTGTGTGCAGGCGTATCAGATCCTGAGGCGAGTAGTAGCGGTATCGCGTCCAGGGGTCTTTGACGCTGGGCTGCACAAGGCCAATGCGGTCATAATGCCGCAGAGTTTCCGCAGTCATGTGTACGGCTTTGGCTGCCTCACCGATGGTTAGATTTTTTTCCATGTGTACGGCCTTCCCTCTTGACCTTTGTGTAACACAAAGGATTATGCTATATCCTACCATAAAGGCATTGGTTCTGCAACTGGGCCAATGCGCGGAAAGGCGGGATTACCATGCTGCGGTACGGATGAAACAGCAGAGTCTCTACATCAATAAAATAACGGAAAGGCTGGCGAAAGGATATGCGGAAATGGTTGCTGATTTGGTGCTGCGTGCTACTGTGTGTAGCGGCGCCGGCAAGTGTCCTGGGAGAAGGAAGATATGAGCGGAAGGAATATACCTTGGAGCCAGGCACGGTGCAGCATATTCGGATGGAGCTACGGGACCGGGAAATCCAGGTAACGGATTCACCGGATGAGCAAATACATGTAATCTTCTATGAAAACACCAAGGAATATTATGACCTGACTTATCCCGCGAAGGACACCCTGGAAATACAATGGGTTTCCAATAAAAGCTGGCTGGATTATATTGGCGGGAAGGCGCCGGAACATGCGCGGACAGTCATACTGCAGGTGCCGCAAACATCCTTGGAGACCTTGCAACTGTCCACCACCAATGAGGATATTGTGATGGGAAACACGGCAATTACCCGGTCCATTACGCTGGAAAGCAACGGCGGGAACATCCTGCTGGAGAACCTGTATCCGGCACAGGAAATTTCCCTGACTACCAAGAACGGGAATGTGACCGGTACCATCAACGCCGGGTACGACGACTATCGAATCAACGCAGAAACGAAAAAAGGAGAGTGCAACCTCCCACAGGAGAAATCCAGGGGAGAAAAACAGCTTACGGTATGCTGCAACCATGGAGACGTGGAACTGCAGCTCATAGCAGAATGACACTCGAGAAGCAAACGAAAGGCTCCCCGCGGAAAGGGGGAGCCTTTTGCACTGGCCTGTTACCGGTCAAAGCCCACGGCGGCAAGAAAGGCCTTCGCCAGGAACATGCAGCCTACCTGGTTGGGGTGAATACGGTCCCAGGCGATGTTGCAGGGGTGCATGTGCTGGAACAGCCCGTCCCAAGCAGCCTGGGCGTCCACGCAGGGCAAACCGTACTGCGCCGCCAGTTCCTTGACAATCTGGCCGTATTCGTCCATGCGTGCGCGCATGGGGTCGGCCTGGTTCGGCTCCATAAAGTAGGGCGTCAGGAGTACCATACCCTTGACGGTGGGGAGGGCTTGCTCCAGCAGACGCTGATAGGTGGCGCGGTACTCCTCCGGGGAAACGTGAAGCTCCGGCTGGCTGGGGCTGTCAAACTGCCGCCATACGTCGTTGATGCCAATGAGCACCACCACCCAGTCGGGCTTCAGGTCCAGGACGTCCGTTTGCCAGCGCTTGTCCAGATCACGGATCTGGTTGCCGCTGATGCCCATGTTGATCATGCGCAGGTGCAGCTCCGGATACATGGCGCACAGCAGGCTGGAGGCCATGGCGGCATAGCTGGTGCCCCAGGCATTGTTCAGGCCTTCCCCAACGGGGCGGGCGCGGTTGTAGTCGGTAATGGAGTCGCCAATAAAAAGCACGGTGTCATTGGTTTCAAACAACATGAAAGCATATGCCTCCTTCCGGAAACTCGTCAGGTAACGGTCAACCCTTTTTGCCTGCGGGAGATTCGTTTTTGCTGCTCAGGGGTCCCAGGCGGTAAGAAAGCATATAGTTGGAATTGGGGTATTCCTGATAGAAACGGCGCTTGAGGCGCTCCATGACCAGCTTGCCGGACTCAAAATTCACCATGGGCAGCAGGAGGGCGTATTGGGTGGGGCTGAACTGCGTAATGGTGTCGCCCTTGCGCAGGTTCTGGGTGAGCACCTTGAGCAGGCCGGTCATCACGTCGTTGAGTTTTAGCGGCTTCATGGGTTTTCCATCCATGCTGGACACCATCAACAGGGCGATGAACATGGTGGACCCCAGACGCTCCAGGTTGCGCATCTGCAGGTTGTAGATTTCCTTGAATACGGCATATTCGCACACAAAGGCGCCGGAAACCTCGCCATATTCCTGGAGCTCCTCCCGGATACTGTCGATGTTCATTTCCAGGGTGCTGCCCGCCTGGATAATCTGCTTGTAAAATTCCTGAATGCCTTCCGGGGGCTGGACGCCCAGGTAACGGAAATGCAGGTTGGTTACATGCTTGTACTGCATGAGCGCCTCGTTGTTGCGGCAGGTTTTCACCAGGGCGTTCATCAGTTGCAGATGCAGGGTTTCATCGAAGGCGTCCACGTCCAGCGCGGTGCGGCAGACGTTGATGATTTCATCGTACAGCTCCTGGTCCTTGAGCAGCGTCAGGTATTGATAAACCAGCTTCAGGTAGGTGGTATGCAGGGTAACGGAGCGGTTGACCACCCACTCTTCCTCGTTGCCCTGAAGCAGATTGCCCGCATACAACCGCAGCAATTGCTGATAATCGGCCCGGGATTGGGGCGTCAGCTCCGTGCAGCCGGTGAGCCGCCGCTCCAGCTCCTCAAACTCGTACAAATCCACGGTGACCCCGGTTTGCGTAGCCCAGCGGTAGGAACCGCGCTCAGTGACGATGCAGGCGGCCAGCGCCGGGCTGGCCTGGGCCAGCATCACCCGCAGCCGGCTTACCAGGGTTTTCAGCGCGCTCTCAGGGTTGCTGCTGCTCTCACCGGACCACAGCGCGTCAATCAACCGGTAGATGGGCACGCTCTCCCCGTGTTGAAGGGCAAGGTACTGCAACAACATCATCCCTTTGCGGGACTTGTTGACCAGCTGGTCCATGCTCTCCTCGCCCACATAAATATGGAAGCCACCTAACATGGCGATGTGTACCGATTTGCGCATACGCATACCCTACCTTCTGGAACATCGGCTTGTGACAAATTTGTAATCCTACACATTATAACATACTCGCGGCAAAATGCAAGGGACACAGGCCAGAAGAAGCAATTTTCCTCACATTTATATGTAGAAAGAAAAAACACAACAGATACAGGAGAAGAACAGAATAAATATGCACGGCGTATTGACAAATGAAAAAATAGGTGTATATTTATGCAGTACACAATTGTGCAAGGAGGACGAGCGTATGAAAAAGGTATTGGCGTTGGTCATGGTTCTGTGCCTGGCCCTGTGCGCGACGCAGGCGGCCATGGCGGATATGCTCTCGGATATTCAGGAAAAGGGTACGCTGGTGGTGGGCGCCAGCGTAGGCTTCCCGCCTTATGAGTTCTACTACACCAATCCGGAGACCGGCGAGGAGGAGCTGCAGGGCTTTGACATGAAGCTGGCCCAGGCCATTGCCGATGAGCTGGGCGTGGAAATGGTGCTGGCGGATCAGACCTTTGCGGGGCTGATTACCGCGCTGCGGGCCGGAGAAATCGACATGATCGCTTCCGGTATGGCCGTGCGGGAGGACCGCATGGAAGTAGTGGATTTCTCCCAGCCCTACTATACCGGCACGCAGATCATGATGATTCGCGCGGAGGATGCGGATACGCTGACCACGGTAGAGTCCATGACTGGCAAGCGCGTGGGCGCGCAGATGGGCGCTCTGCAGGCGACCATTCTGGAGGAACAGTTTGCCGCTTCCGAGCCCCAGCTCATGGATAACATTTCCCTGATGGTTATGGACCTGCTCCAGGGCACCCTGGATGGCGTGCTGCTGACAGATCTGGTGGCCAAGACCTACATTGCCCGCTATCCCGGCCAGCTGGTGATTGCCGAGGTGCCCGTAGTATACGATAACAGCGACGGGGTGGCCGTTGCCGTGAACAAGGGCGATAATGAGGCGCTGCTGGAGGTCATCAACGGTGTAATCGAACGCGTTACCACCGACGGCACCTTTGACGCCTGGGTCGACGAGGCTACGGCGCTCAACGCCACGCTGCTGGAGGAGTAAGCAACGCCAGCGCGCAGCAGGGGGGAAAGGGGCGAACCCTTCCCCCCTTCCTTGGCGCTCACGGAAGGTAAGGAGTCGCTATGATCAATTTTGCGAAAATCTGGGATATTCTCATTACGAAATTTCCGGCATTTATGGAAGGCGTGGAGATCACGCTGCAGCTGGCGTTCTTTACGGTGCTGCTGGGTTCGCTGCTGGGGCTGATCGTGGCCGTTTGCCGGCGTACCCGTTTGCTTCCTTTGCGGTGGCTGATGAATGTCTATGTGGCATTTATCCGCGGCACGCCGCTGCTGGTGCAGGTGCTACTGGTGGTATACGGTTTGCCGCAGCTGGGGGTGAAGCTGCCCCGCATGACCCTGTGCGTTATCGCCCTGGTGATTAACTCCGGCGCCTACATGGCCGAGCTGATCCGCGCGGGGCTGCAATCCGTGGAAAAGGGCCAGGTGGAGGCGGCGGAGTCCCTGGGGATGTCCTCGGCGCAGACCATGCTGTATATCATTCTGCCCCAGGCGGTCAAAGTGACCCTGCCGGCTATGGGCAATGAGTTTGTGGCCATCATCAAGGAGTCCTCCATCCTGTATGCCGTGGGCGTATACGAGTTGACCTACCAGGCCTACAAGCTGGCCTCGGTGAACTACTATTACATTGAAACCATGATAGTGGCCGCGCTGATTTACTTTGTGCTCACTTATGTGGCCACGAAGCTGCTGGGCCTGCTGGAGAGGAGGATGCGCCGTGCCGACACGTCAGCCGCTTGATTCCGGCTCCGGCCAGGAAATCCTGATTCAAATGGAAGGGCTTGTGAAGAATTTCGGCAAGCTGGAGGTGCTCAAGGGCATCGACCTGAACGTCCGCAAGGGGGACGTGATCGTGCTCATTGGCCCGTCGGGCTCGGGCAAGAGCACCCTGCTGCGCTCCATCAACCTGCTGGAAAAGCCCACCGCCGGCAAAATCATTTTTGAGGGCAACGACGTGACCCAGGCGGGCAAGAAGGAACTCAGCCTACTGCGCCAGCGCATGGGCATGGTGTTCCAACAGTTTAACCTGTTCCCGCACCTGAAGGTCAAGGACAACATTACCGTGGCACCCATCCGCGTGCGGAATACCCCCAAGGAAGAGGCCGAAAAGAAAGCGCGCAAGCTGCTGGAGCGGGTAGGTCTGCTGGATAAATGGGACACCTGGCCCCAGAACCTGTCCGGCGGGCAGAAGCAGCGCGTAGCCATCGTCCGTGCGCTGGCCATGGACCCGGACGTGATGCTTTTTGACGAGCCCACCAGCGCCCTGGACCCCGAAATGGTGGGGGAGGTGCTGGACGTGATGAAGACCCTGGCCCGGGATGGCATGACCATGCTGGTGGTCACCCATGAAATGCGCTTTGCCCGGGAAGTGGGGGACTACATCCTGTTCATGGACGACGGCCAGATCGTCGAGGCGGGCACGCCGGAGCAGGTATTCGACCAACCCCGGCAAAAGCGCACCCAGGATTTCCTGCAAAAGGTGCTGTAAAAAGAAGGAGACGTTGACGCATGCTGACCACGCCCTTGGAAACGCTTAAGCAAATGATTGACCAGCCCAGCGGTTCTCTGGATCAGGCGGACGTGACCCGGGTGGCGGAAATGTTCGCCCAGGAACTGGCCGGCCTTGGCTTTGCGGTGGAAGAGCACACTCATCCCACCCTGGGGCCCACCCTGCGCTGCACCATTGGCGAAGGGGAAAAGCAGCTGATGCTCATGGGGCATATGGACACGGTATTTCCCCATGAGGTATATGTACCTTTTACCCCCCTGGAGGATGGAAAAGCCAAGGGCAGCGGGTTGACGGACATGAAGGGCGGCCTGGTGGTGATGCTCTATGCCCTGCGCAAGGCGCTGCCGGAGGTGGATCTGAAGCGCTACCGCCTTTGCGTGGTGCTTAACCCCGACGAGGAGATCGGTTCCCCTTCCAGCGCGGAGCTCCTTTTGGAAACCGCCAGGGACTCCTTTGCGGCGTTGAGCTTTGAGCCTTCCGGTGATGGCGCCCTCACCTGCGCCCGCAAGGGGGTTACCAGCGCGTTGATCGCCTGCAAGGGCATTCCCGGGCACGCGGGTTCCAAGTACAAGGAATGCGCCAGCGCCATTCAGGCGCTGTGCGCCCAGATTACCAAGCTGTATGCCCTGCGGGACGACGAGCGGGAGATTTCCTTCAACGCGGGACTGATTCGCGGCGGTACGGCGGAGAACGTCGTAGCCCCCGACGCTTCCTGCAAGTGTGAATTCCGCTACTTTGACCAGCGGCTTCAAAAGCCGCTGATGGAGCGCATTCAGGCCATCTGCGCGGAGGAACCCGTGCCCGGCGTCACCACCACGGTGACCTTCGGCGCGTCCCATCCGGCCATTGACCTGAATGAAAAGAGCCAGGCGCTGCTGGACATCGCGCTGGAGATTGCGGCCCGGCAGGGGCGGCAGCTGCGCCATGTACGCACCGGCGGAGCGGGGGATATCGCCATCGTGGGTCAAGCGGGCATCGGCGTGCTGGACGGCCTGGGCCTGGAAGGCGGCGGCGTGCATACGGTGGAGGAATGGGGCCGCCTGGACAAGGTGGATCAGGAGATCGACCTGGCGGCGGAACTTATCTGCCGGGTGTGCAAGTAAAAAAATATTTTGGTGGCAAACCGGAACAAAGGGGCCGGTTTGCCTTTTTTTACACCAAAGGAGTAGTCTTTTCAACCGCATGGAATTGTAGTATAATGAGTGCTGTTTGAATTTTTGTGGGAAAGGGGCCGGTCATGAGCAAGAACGGGCTTACACGGGAGGAAAACCGCAAGGCGTGGCTGTATGCCTTTTTGATTGTGTTGGGCATGGGGGCGGTGGCCGCCCTGCTGGTTTGGAGCAGGAGCTGGACGCTGGAGCGCCCGGCGCTGCGGGAGACCAATCCCCTGGTGATAGAAGCTGCTGAGGGCCTGGACGAAATCACCGTGGACGCGGTGTTCGATCCACAGGCGCGGACGCTTACCGTGGAGCAGCGGATGACGTTGTACAACCGCACGGGGGAGACGCTGACCCAGGTGTTGCTTCGCAGCTGGACCGGCGCCTACCTGCGGGAGGATACCAGCCCCTGCATGACCAATGAGCTCTACTGGACCTGCTATCCCGAGGGGTTCCAGGCAGGCGGGCCGTGCATCACGGCCCTGGAGGTGAACGGGCAGGCGGTGTCGGCGCAACGGCTGGACCAGGCGGAAACCGTGCTGGCCTTGCCGGTGGTAACGGGATGGGCGTCGGGGGAGAGCGTTACCCTGGCCCTGGACTACCGGGTGGATATTCCACGATGCGCCAGCCGCTTTGGGGAAACAGAAGGCATTTGGGCCCTGGGCAACGTGTTCATGCTCCCGGCCCTGTATGAGGATGGAGCCTGGCGGACGGAGGCGTACCTGTCCGTGGGCGATCCCTTCCAGTCGGCATGCGCCAACTGGACCGTACGCCTGACCATGCCGCAGGGGTATACCGCCGCGGCTTCGGGGTGGGGTGAAACGGCCCAGGTCGGGGACGTGCAGACCGTCACTTTCCGGAGCGAGGCGGTACGGGATTTTGCCCTGGTCGTCAGCGATCAGTTCCAAATGGCCCAGGGCATGGCCGGGGATACCCTGATCACGGCCTACGCCCGGGATGCCGGGAAGGCGCGGGAGCTGGTGAAGTATGCCCGGCAGGCCCTGGAAACCTTTGGGGAGCGCTACGGGACGTACCTGTATCCCAGCCTAACCCTGGCGGAGGTGGACTTCCCCTTCGGGGGTATGGAGTACCCCCGTATGGCGATGATGGGCAGCTCCCTGATGGAAGCGGGGGGACAGGACCTGGAGCTTACCGTGGCCCACGAGGTGGCGCATCAGTGGTGGTACGCCATGGTGGGATCGGACAGCTACTACCAGCCCTGGCAGGATGAATCCCTGTGCGAGTATGCGGTATTGGACTATGTGGGGCAATGGTACGGCGACCAGGCCCGGGAGGATTTCCGGGTGCAGCGGGTGGAAGCAGCCCTGCGCACGGGCGCCGCGCAGACGGTGACCCCGGGAAGCCCCATTGACTACTTTGCCGACCTGGAAGAATACACCCTGGTGTGCTACCGCCGGGGCGCGGCCCTGTGGACGGCCCTGGAAATGGCCCTGGGCAAGGAGCAGCTGGACGGCTTCCTGCGCGCCTATGCGGAAACCTACCGCTTTGGCCGTGCCACCCGGGAGGACCTGACCCGGCTGCTCACGGACTACACCGGGCAGGACTGGAGCGTACTGATGAGCGACTACCTGGATACACGGATGAATTGACGTGAAAGGATGGAGAAACCTATGATCAATCACCCCCAGAATGCGGTGGTGCTCATCCCGTCCCTGGAGCCGGACGAACGGTTGCCGCGGTATGTGGAAGCGCTGCTGGAAAAGGGGTTTCAGCATATTGTGGTGGTGGACGACGGCTCCGGCGCCGGCTACCGGCACGTTTTCGACGCCCTGGCGGCCATGCCCGGCTGCGACGTAGCGCGGCATGAGATCAACCGGGGAAAGGGCGCGGCGTTGAAAACCGGATATGCGCTTATTGCGGAGCGCTTCCCGGACTGCACCGGCGTCATCACCGCGGACGCGGACGGCCAGCATACCGTGGCGGACGTGTGGCGTCTGGCGGAGGCGCTTACCCGGGGAGAGCGCAAGCTGTATCTGGGCAGCCGGGACTTTTCCCTGCCCCATGTGCCCAAGAAGTCCCGCTACGGCAACTGGATTACCAGCGGGGTGTTCCGCCTGTTTTACGGCCAATGGCTGCCGGATACACAGACGGGGCTGCGGGCCTTCCGCCGGGAGGAACTGGAGCTCATGCGCCAGGTGGAGGGAGACCGGTACGAGTATGAAATGCGGGTGCTCATCGCCTGCGCCCGGGCAGGGATTCCCATGGAATCCATTACCATCGAGACGGTCTATGAAAACAATAACGAGGGCTCCCATTTTCACCCGCTGCGGGACAGCTACCGCATTTACAAGGTGATTCTGGGCAGCTTTGTGAAGTTTATGGGCACCAGTATACTGTGCGTGGCCATTGACCAGGGGCTGGCCTGGCTGCTGCGGGATATGCTGCTGCTGAACCTGGGCATTGACCACACGGAGATCATCTGGGCCAGTGGGTTATTGGCGCGGCTGGTGTCCTCGGTATGTAATTTTCTGCTGAACAAATCCCTGGTGTTCAAGCTGCGCGGGAGCGCCCGGGCGGCGGTGTGGCGCTACACGCTGCTGTGCGTGGCGGTGATTTGCGTGAGCAATCTGTGCGTGCAGCTGCTCAGCACCGTGGGCATGGAAGAAGGCGTGGCGAAAGTCATCTGCGATACGGTGCTGTATTTTCTGAATTACAGCGTGCAGAACCGCTGGGTTTACCGGGAGGAGGAACTCGCATGAAGTCGGGCTTGAAAAACGTTCTGTTTACGTTGCTGACCCTGGCCTTGCTGGCAGGGGTGGTGTTGGCTGTGCCCCAGGGCAGCCTGACCCAGGAGGCGCAGCGCAGATATATGGAACAGGGCCCCGCGGTGGAGGACGAATACGCTTTCCTCTTTGAGTAAGCGCGGGCCGGAACGAAAATACTGCTTGGAGGTAACGCAAATGAAGAAATGGCTGGCTTTGCTTTGCGCGGTACTGTTGCCTGCCCTGGCCCTGGGCGAGGCTTCCACTTCGCTCCCCATGGATTTCAGTCCCGGCCATGTGGCCGACCCCGCCAACTTTACCGAGAACGGCTATGAGGACGAGACCCTTTCTGTCACCGTGGAGCGGGTGTGGGTAGGGGATGCCCAGTTCAACGTGGCGCGGGTGAAAATTTCCGATCCCTCCCAGCTCCGCATTGGTCTGGCGGCGCCTTTCGGGACCCGGAAGACTAACCGCGTTTCCACCATCGCCCGGGATAACAACGCGGTAATCGCCATCGGCGGCGATTATTTTGCCAATGAGGAAGGCGGCTATGTGGTCCGCATGGGCGAAGCCTACCGGAAAAAGCCCCTGAAAAGCCGGGATATGCTGGTCACCGACAGCAAGGGCAACTTTCATATTCTGAAGAACTCCGACGCGGAACAGCTGCAGGCGCTCATGGAAGCGGAAGACGCCATCGTCAACGTATTCAATTTCGGCCCCGGACTGGTGATCGACGGGGTGCTCCAGGAAATGCCGGAGACGTACAAGTACAACATCCGCGGCAAGGAACCCCGCTGCGCCATTGGCCAGCTGGGCGAGCTGGAGTACCTGCTGGTGGTGGTGGACGGCCGTGGCGCGGCGGACTCCGAAGGCTGCGACGTGGCCACCCTGGCGCAGTTCATGTATGACCAGGGCTGCATTCAGGCCTACAACCTGGACGGGGGCAACAGCGCCCTGATGTACTTCAACGGGGAGAACTATTCCCGCAAGTCCTTTGAGGCGGAGCGCTCCGTGTCCGACATCATCTATTTTTCCACCGGCATTGATTACGGCCTGGACGAAGCAGCGGAGGAAGAATGACCATGACCGAAACGCTCTTTACGGTGCTGGGGTTGCCGGTGACGGGCTTTGGCCTGGGAATGGCCGGGGCGCTGCTGGCATCCCTGGCGGCAGAGCTGGCCTGGTGCAGGGCGCGCAAGGTGGCCTACGGCGTGTTCATCCGCTTTGCGGCCCTGGCCGTGCCCCTGACGCTTTTGTGCAGCCGGCTGCTGTTCGTGCTGGCGGAAAGCACCTATTATATTACGACCTTATCCAATCCGGCCCTGGCCCTGCGCTTCTGGGACGGGGGTTATTCCCTGGTGGGAGCGCTGCTGGGGATGCTCCTGGCGGCCTGGGCCGCAGAGAAGCTGATGCGCGTGCCCGGCCGGTTGCTGGTGGACGGCCTGGCCCTGGCCCTGCCTGCGGGTATCCTGGTGGAGCGCCTGTGCGAGACGGGGACGGGCATGGGCATGGGCAGAAGCATCGCGACCCCCGCGCTGATGTTCCTGGGGGTGGAGGATGTCTACACCGGCGAATGGGTGCATCCTGTGTACCTGTACGAGGCGGCGCTGGCGGCGATCATCGGCCTGGCGCTGCTGGCATGGGTGCTGCGCCGCCAGGGGGATATCGGCGCGCCGGGAGATCTGTGCGGCGTATTCCTGTTGCTGTTTGGCGTAACGCAGATGGTGATGGAATGCCTGCGTAACGACCTGCACATGGTGGTTCACTTCGTGCCTGTGCAGCAGGTGGCGGAGCTTTTGATGGTGCTGGCGGTGCTGGCGCATTGGTGGAAACGCCTGCGGCGCGCGCAGGGCGTTAAAAAAGGCCGGACCCTGTTGGTCTGGCCGGTGACGGCGGTATGCGTGGGGGTGGCGGTGGCCATGGAGTTCCTGGTGGACCGCGGCCCCGACAAGCTGCTGTATTACAGCGTCATGAGTCTTTGCGTGGCGGTGATCGCCGTTCTGGCCCTGGGTTGCCGCAAGCGCAGCCTCCAGGCCACCCGGTGAGTCAGCGGCGATTGGGACAATCCTTCCGGCACCCTTGGCAGCTGTCCAGGCAAAGCTCCTCGCCCAGAAGCAGCAGGGGTTGCAGGCCGTCCGCGCCTTTCCCCTCGACATGAAAGCCCAGACGGGTGAAAAATGGCGTTAATGCTATGGGGGACAGGGCGCGAATTTGCCGCGCCCCGTGGGTCTGCGCCTTGAAAAGCAGCAGCCGAAGGGTCAGGTCCCCAAGCTGCTGGCCCCGGTATGCCGCGATTACGCCAATATCGCCGATCCAGAAGGCGCCTTCCTGCCACCAGATGCGCCCCGTGGCGGCAGGTTCCCCGTCCCGGTATACCACCACGTTCCAGGCCAGGGGGTCCAGCGCGTCCGCGCCGCGGCCCAGGGCCTGGCGGCGCAGCTGGAGGGGCAGGGTCAGATCGGCGCCGGGAGCAAACCACTTTCCTTCAATCATGGAGGCACATCCTTTCTTAACGCATACACAGGAGGCGAATGCGCGGTGGACCCGAAAAAGGTGGAGCGAATTAACGAACTTGCCCGTAAAAAAAGAACCGTCGGCCTGACGGAAGGGGAGGTGCGGGAGCAGGCTGCCCTGCGCCAGGAATATCTGGAAGGCTTCCGGGCCAATATGCAGCAGGTGTTGGACAGTGTGCGCCTGCAGCGCCCGGACGGCACCCTGGAGCCTTTGCAGAAGAAACGCCCTAACTAAAAGCATAACGCATTTGACCGTAAAAGTCAAAGAAAAAACTTTGGGAAAAAACCTTGCCAAAAACGACTTTCTGGGGTATAATAAAGCCGAACCCAAGGGAAGGAAGCAAATAAGCATCGCACGGCGGCCATCCCCAAGAAGAACCAGGTCAAACCAGACGATTGGAATCCCTTACCTTTGGTTAGCATCCCCGGTTGGTACAAGCAATGGGACCGATCAACGGCAAGCAGTGACCCAGGTTGATGGCGATGGTAGACAAGTAATTCCCGAGAGCGCATGGTAATGTGGTACCCAAGGAACCGACCAGCGCCGCCGTGAGAGAATGCGAACACAGAAAGGGTGATACCGTTGTACGAAGAAGAAGGGCAAGACTTCGGCGTGATCGAAGGCACCGATGAGGATGGAAATAGAGTCCTGCTGCATGTTCTGGATTATTTCTTCTACAATGGTGAAGAGTATGCGATTTTAACCGACGCAGAGGACGAGGATACCTGCCAATGCGATGCCTGCGTGGACGAAGAAATCGACAATGAAGAAATCACCTGCTATATTATGAAGGTGATCACCAGCACCGAGGAAGACGGCGAAGAAGTCGAGGAATTCGTTCCCGTAGATGATAGTCTGGAAGAAAAACTGATTGAGGTTGCAACGACCAAGCTCAGTGCTGAAGACGACGCCGAAGAAGAGTAAACAAAGCAGGCATCGGAAAATTTCATACAATGATGAAGGACAACGGGCGCCGGATAGCGAGGGCTATCCGGCGCCTTTAGATTCTCAGAAAACCTTTGGGAAAATGCAGAAAAGGGGCAGACCATCCGACGTTTGCGCCGGACCGGCAGCTAGGCGAGAGCCTATTTATCCCAATCCCGCACCACATCCTGCGCCAAACGCAGGAATTCGCTGAGCCGGGCCTTTTGGCCGGAGGAAAGCGTATCGGGGTATGCGTCGGGCTGGTTCAGGGATGCGGAGAGCAGATAATTGGGCGTGACTTCCAGGGCGTTGCATAAGGCTACCAGTGTGTCCACGCTGGCGATGCGGGTCCCGCGTTCGATATGGCCGAGGAAAGAAGGGGATATGCCTGCAATTTCCGCGAGCTGTTCCTGGGTCAGTGATTTTTGCCGCCGGAGCTGGCGGATTTTGAGGCCGAGGTCGATATAATCCATTTTGACTGCCTCCTGAAGATAAGTGATTCTATTGTAGACTACCTTTTTTGCACGATGAACAGACTAGAAGCCTATTTTACTTCTTATAGAATTGTACAGAAGGAAAAAGAAATGGAAAAAAAGAAATTTTTTACAGGTCTGTACAACCCTATAAAAACGTGCTATAATATACCACGTTAGCCCAACCAGGTATGCAAATTCATTCCTCCTTTGGTTGTCACGCATCCGGTCGTAAACCATGGAAGCACTGAATGGCACACGGTATAGGGTGCAACAATTTTTAGGAGGTATACTACTATGTATCAGGACAAGACCCTCAAGTGCCGTGACTGCGGCGCCGACTTTGTGTTCACCGCTTCCGAGCAGGCTTTCTTCGCCGAGAAGGGCTTCCAGAACGAGCCCGGCCGTTGCCCTGCCTGCCGCGCTGCCCGCCGCAACGCCAACGGTGGCAACAATGGCCCCCGTCAGATGTACGAAGTGATCTGCGATGGCTGCGGCTGCACCACCCAGGTGCCCTTCCAGCCCCGTGGAGATCGCCCCGTGTACTGCCGCGATTGCTTCGAGGCCCATCGTCAGAGCCGCTATTAAGCAACACGCAGAAGGGCCGTCGACGTAAGTGTCGGCGGTCCTTCTTTTTCATATACAAAGACGCGCCCGGGCATACTGTTGCGGGAGGTGCGCCATGGAGGAGGACAAGGGACGAAGGGCCGAGGAGCGGCTGGAAAAGCTCATGTCCCGCCTGGAGAGCGACCTGCTGCGCCTGGAGCAGATGCGTTTGCGGGAGTATATTCAATTTTTGGGGGACCGGAAGCGGTTGATGCGCAGCCACTTTCTGGGCGGCGTTGCCCGGGGGCTCGGCATGGCGGTGGGGTTTACCATCCTGGGGGCGATTCTGGTGATTGTGCTTCAGCGCCTGGCCAGCCGGAATCTGCCGGTCATCGGGGACTTTCTGGCGCAGATTGTGAGCATTGTCCAGCGCCGGCTGGAGTAAGGGGGAAAAGCGGATGAAGCGGCTGTGGATAGCGCTGGCGGTGGTTATCCTGGATCAGGGGAGCAAGCTGCTGGCATCGCGCATTTTGGCTTCCGGCGGTTCGGTGGCGCTGATTCCTGGGGTGCTGGGGTTGCGCTATGCGGAGAACACCGGCATGGCATTCAGCCTGCTCTCCGGGCAGAGCTGGTTGCTGGGGGCGCTTTCCGGCGTGCTGATTTTGCTGGCGTGGCTGTTCCTGCGGCGGTATATCCTGGGCCGGGTGGCCGGCGCCGCCGCCATGCTCATGCTGGGGGGCGCGGTGGGCAATATGCTGGACCGCTTTTTTACCGGCTACGTGGTGGATATGTTTGAGGTGCTGCTGTTCCGCTTTGCCATCTTCAACGTGGCGGACATGGCGCTTACCGTAGGCGCGGTGCTGCTGGGTGCGACCATCCTGTGGATGCCCAAGGAATGGAGAGAGAAAAAGCATGGAGATACAACAGGAGAAACGGTATGAAGCCGTGGGGGACGGCGTCAGCCGGGCGGACGTACTGCTGGCGGCGGCTTCGGGATTGAGCCGGAGCCGGGTGGCGGCGCTGATGGAGCAAGGGCGCTGCACCGCGCAGGGCGTCCCCCTCACCAAGCCCGGGGCCAGGCCTGCCGCCGGGATGCCGCTGACGCTGCTGGAGCCTCCGCCGCGGGAAGCGCGCCCGCAGCCGGAAAATATCGCCCTGGAGATTCTCTATGAGGACGAGGATCTGGCGGTGGTGGTCAAGCCCAGCGGCATGGTGGTGCATCCCGCCGCGGGCAACGAGGAGGGTACCCTGGTAAACGCCCTGCTGTATCATCTGGAGCATCTTTCCGGCATAGGCGGGGAAATCCGGCCGGGCATCGTTCACCGGCTGGATAAGGATACTTCCGGGTTGCTGCTGGTGGCCAAGAACGATTTTGCCCATGGGGAGCTCAGCCGTCAGCTGGCGGCCCGGGAAATGGAAAAGCATTACCGCGCGCTGGTGGAGGGCGTAATGAAGGAGGAAACGGGCGAAGTAGCGCTGCCTCTGGGGCGCAGCCGGAGCGACCGCAAGAAAATGGCTGTGGACCCGCAGGGGCGGGAAGCGCTGACCCGCTGGCGGGTATTGGCGCGCGCTCCTGCGGCTACGCTGCTGGATGTGCGCATTTTTACGGGCCGCACCCATCAAATCCGTGTGCATATGCAGGCTATTCATCATCCGGTGGCGGGGGACCCGCTCTACGGCAACCGGCATGGCGTGCCTGTGGGACGGCTGATGCTGCACGCCTATTCCCTGGCGTTTACCCATCCCCGCACCGGAGAGCGCCTGACCTTTACCGCTCCCTGGCCGGAGGATTTCAGCCGGGGGCTGCGCTCCGCCGGGCTTCCAGCGTTAGGTACTCCATGACGCCCTGGGCGATGGCCTCTCCCAGACGGGCCTGGTAAGCGGCGTCCAGCAGCAGCTTTTCCTCCGCGCTGTTGGAAAGGAAGCCGCATTCGATGAGCACCGATGGGACAGGAAGCCGAAGTATGAAATAATCCCCGGCCAATGCCGTGCGTTCCTTGGCAGGAGACAGCGCGGAGATCAAAGCCGCCTGCATGCAGCCCGCAAGCAGGCGGCTTTCTTCGCTTTCCTGGCGGTAGAATACCTGAGGACCGGACTGGGCGCGATCCCGGTATTCGTTCATATGGATGGAGAGCACCATATCCGCTCCGGCCTCCTCGCCCAGGGCAATACGCCGTTCCATGTCCTGCCGTTTTTTGGTGCCCGAAGCGGTGGACTCGTCGCAAAGCGCCACATCCTCCCGCCGGGTCATGACGACCGTTGCGCCGCGGGCGGTCAGCGCCTTTTCCACCTGCAGCGCTACGGCCAGGTTGATTTCCTTTTCCCATATGCCGCTGTCCTGGGCCCGGGCGCCGCCGTCGTATCCGCCATGGCCGGGGTCAACCAGAACTACCATTCCCCGCAGGGGCGATTCCACAAAGGGGTCCAGCGTCGGTTGCGCCTCCGGGGAGCGCATCCAGAGCCCGGCGGCGACCATCAGGCCGAAGAAAACAGTCAGAACAGTGACCAGACGCAGGCGTCTGGAGAGCAAGCGCGCGGCGCCCGTAGGGGCCATGAAACATCACCTTCCTTTTCAAAACATACAGAAGTTTGCATAATTCGAGGATGGGGGATTCCGGTCCGGCGCGGGCATACGCCCGGGAGCAACCTGTCTTTTTTGGCTTGCCGCCGAAGCAATGCATAATCGGCATAGACGGAAAAGGCGCTTCTTTGAGGCTATCTGTGGAAAACGTAGGGAAACAATCCACATTTTCCACAACGTTATCCACATGAGGATGCCGTTGCAGCGCGGAAAAACAGGCGGTTTGCAGAACATTCCACAGTTTGCACAGGTTTTCCACATAACGAATTCACAAAATGCCTTCGTGTGGAAAAACGGAAGAAAACAGGAAAAATGGCACAAAAAAACGGGATAAAGCGCGCCGAATTTGGTATGCATGAATGAATAATGTATTTTTATACAATATTTGGCGTCGCTTTCACAACCGTCATTGCGAAAATTGGCCGGAAAGGTCACCGGAAAAATCATGGCGGCGGCTGATAGGGGTCCTGCGCCAGGGGAAGCGGTGCATAGTCCGGGGACAGCGGCTGAAAGCGGACCCAATAGCCCTGGCCATGGCGGCCCTCCATCCAGCAGTAGTCCTTTAGCCCGCCGGGGGGCAGGGCAGCGGCGCGGCCGGGGAGGGCATAGGCAACCCGGACCACTCGGGGACCCGCGGTCAGGATGCCCACGGCGCAGGAGGCCGCCGGCGCGCCCGGGGCCAGCGGAACTTCCACAAAACGCCACCCCGGGGCGTCAAAGGGCGCGGCGGGGGGGAGGGAAGCAAACCAACCGGCAAGCTCGGCGAGTCCCTGCGGCCAGCGCAGGACGGGAAGCGCGCCCACCGTAAGCCTGGGCCGCCGGCCGGGCGGCAACGGCGGGGACCAGCACGGAACGGTGGAGGACGGCGGCGGAGCGGTATCGGGGACAACGTCCGGGGGCGGGGCGGAGGCGGGGCGCTCCACGGGAACGGCCAGGTAGCGGGTCACGGCGTCCTCCAACTGCCACAGCGGAGGCAGGCGCGGCCCCAGGGGCCCGTGGAGCAGCAGAGCGGGATGGGGCCAGTCCGCCGCAACGGCAAAGGTATGGTAGAGGGCGAAGCCGCCGGGAAGCGGCAGGTTGTTGCGGTAGAGCTGCCCGCGGCCGTCCGCGTCCAGGGGCACGCCGCCCAGGTCCAGCACCGATCCGGTTTCCGCATCCCCGGCCAGGAGCAGCGCGCGGATGGTCCCGTTCCGGCCGGGGAGGCTGACGCGCAGAGAAACGCTGCCCCGTCCGTGCCGGACCTCCAACCGCGCGTATCCGGTATGATTTCCTGTTCCGGCGCGTAAAAGTACGTAGCGCCGGGCAATAGCGCCTTCCATGGCGGTTCACCTCCCTTTTCTGTTCATGGGAGCCTATGCCGTATCTGGTGCCATCCATGCCGGCGGAGGAAAAAAACGCCGGACGCGCAGCGGCGGGGAGAATGTCCGCCGGGGAGGGAAAGGAGTAGAGGACATGCGGCAATCACGGTTTCGGAGCAAGGCGGCCTGGGCGGCGCTGCTTTCGCTGGTGGGCTTGTGCCTGGCCAGCTTTGGCGGGTATGAACGCCTGGGCATTACCTCGGAGGTATGGCAGACGCTGACCACGGCGCTGCTGGCTACGCTGACGGCCTTTGGGGTGCTGAACAATCCCACGGAAGGCGATCGCTTCTGAGCCTTGCGCCGGCCTCCGGGAGAATGCCGGCGTCGGAGGGGCCGCAGCCTCTCCGGCTTCACGGGTCATGGATTTTGCTTGCAAAACCCATTCCTTACAACTTCGGACGACCGCTGGCTGGCCGAAGTTGCTTCCTGGAAAAAGTGGGTTTCCCCACTTCAGGCCGCTGGAAAAGCGTTGTTTTTCGTAGGAATGCTGCGAAAATGAAGTCTCGGTTTCCAAACTTGCAAAAGTTTCATCAAGTATGAGGCCCGAAGGAGTCCAGGGGGCGATCGGAAAGCCCCCTGGTCGCACCCGCAGGCGCGCAATTCCCTGTGCTTGCAAGAAGGCTATGTTTATTACAAAAAATGATGCAAAATGCTTTGTCAACGATCTGAAGTGGGTTTCCTCACTTTTTCGACATGCTGGCGCCGGCGTCCAGAAAAACGACGGCGTTTTTTCCGCCGCGAGGTTTGGTAAAAGCCTGTGGGTGTGCTATAATACAAAAAACGCCGTATCGTGGCAAGAAAGCGGGGACACGCAGAAGATGAACAATGCCGCTGTGCTGTGGGAAGCGCGGGCCATGCTGGAAAACCTGACCCCCTTGCGGATGGACTGCGGGAGGCGGTGCGGCCGGGCCTGCTGCCGGCCCCAGGCCGAGGAAGTCCAGGGTATGCTGCTTTTCCCTGGGGAGGAAGCGTTCTATCAGGGGCGTCCGGGGTATCGTATGCTGAACGGTGCCCAGGGAACGCTGCTGGTGTGCGACGGGCACTGCCGCCGGGAGGAGCGCCCGCTGAGCTGCCGGCTTTTTCCCGTGCTGCCCCTGAAGCGGGCTTCGGGGATAGAGGTGGCCATGGACCGTCGGGGGCGCGGCGTCTGTCCCTTGGTCCGGCAGGGGGTGGAGGCGCTGGACCCGGCTTTTGTGGCGGCGGTGAAACGCGCGGGAGAAATACTGCTTGCCGATGATATGCAAGCGGCGTTCCTGGAGCGGCTTGCCTGCGAGCAGGATGAGTGGAAACGACTGAGTCAGGCGTTGGGGGCGGAAACATGAATTTCGAGGCGACAAGCGTGCGCCGTGAGTGCCACGGCCAAGGAGACAGGGGCGTCCTCCTGCAAGGGGACGGAAGCCGGAGCGGGCTGTTGGCAGACTGGGCCGGGCAGGCGCAATGCGTGTATGTGGACCCGCCTTTTCAAACGGGAAGCGATTTTGAACGCCGCCAACCCATCGGGGAGGAAGGCTGGAAAAAGGGCAAGCCTTTTCTCACCCTGGCCGGATACGGGGACAAGCGGGATCGTCAGGCTTACGTGGAGCTGCTTACGGGGCTGGCGGAAAGCGGGCGGCGTCTGCTGGGGGAGACGGGCGTATTTTACATGCATCTGGACTGGCGGGGCAGCGCCCTGGGACGCCTGGCATGCGATCAGGTTTTCGGGGAAAAGGCGTTCATGAACGAGATTGTCTGGGCCTACGAGACCGGTGGCCGGGCGCAGCGCCATTTCAGCCGCAAGCATGATACCATCCTGATGTATGCGGCGGGGAAACGTCCGCGCTTTGACCTGACCCGGGTACCCATCGGGCGGCGGGGGAACCGGCAGAACCATCTGCGCCGTACCATGGACGAGCACGGCCGTCCCTGCCGCACTATCCGCAGCGGGGGCAAGCTTTACCGCTATTATGACGACGAGCCGGTGTATCCCACCGACGTGTGGAACGATATACCGCACCTGCAGCAGCGGGACCCTGCCCGCACGGGATGGCCTACCCAGAAGCCCATTCGCTTGCTTAGCCGGTTGATTCGCCCTGTGTGCCTGCCGGGGGATCTGGTGGCGGACCTGTGCTGCGGCAGCGGCACCGCCTTGGCCGCCGCTCTGGAGGAAGGCTGCCGCTTCCTGGGGGTGGATTGCAGCGCGGCAGCCTGCGCCCTGACGCGCAAGCGCCTGCTGGGGACGGATATGCGCCTGGATATTCCCTGCGCGCAGGAAGCTCCCGCCCTGACCGGAGAGGTGCATCCTGCGGGGATTACCCTTACGGGGTATGTTCCCGCGCCGCATCCGGAAGCGCCGGAGCTCCACGGCCTGGACGCCCTGGAGCAGTGGTCCGCGGGGCGTATCCGCGGGGATTGTTTCTATCCGGCGTACTCTTTCGCACGCTCTGCTGCGTCTCCGGCGCTGCCGCAAAATTGCTTTCTGCCTGCCGGGGAGGGCGCGCTGGCGGTGGAGACCCTGGATCTGTGGGGAGCGAAGGGCATGTTCCTGCTGCCGGAGGGCATAGGGTGAAGATTGTCTGAAATATCCGCAAAGATGCGGGCAGCGCCTTGACGCGCCTTGCGCGCATGACTTATAATGCAGATGATCCCGAGAAAGTAGAGGGGGTTTTTGTCATGTTTGACGTTCAAGGTGAAAAAATCGCGTTGGTGACGGATACGTCCTGCGATCTCAGCGACGAGCAGCTGGCGCGTTACGATATTGCCATGGTGTCCCTGCGGGTGGTGGCCGCGGCCGGGGAGTTCCGCGATCGGGTGGAGATCAATCAGGAAGAAATGTACGCCCTGCTGAAAAATGAGCTGCCCAAAACCTCCTTGCCCCTGCCGGAGGATATTACCGCCCTGTACAGCAGCCTGCGGGACCGGGGCTGCACCCGGGTGCTGCATATTTCCCTGTCCGCCGGGCTCAGCGGCACGTACAACATGTGCCGCATGCTGGCCGAGGAGGCCGAAGGCATCCGCGTGGACGTGGTGGACAGCCGTACCCTCAGCTGCGGGTTGGGGCTGCTGGTGCTCACCGCCGCGGAAATGCTGGAAGCGGGCCATACCGTGGAGGAGGTCATCGCCGCCCTGGAGGAGAAGCGCAAGACGCAGTTGGGATGCTTTGTCATCCGCACCCTGGAGTATCTGCGCAAGGGCGGGCGTATCGGCATGGTGGAAGGCGTGGTTGGCTCCATCCTGCAAATCAAGCCCGTGATTTATGTCAACCCCGACGGGGTGTATCAAACCCTGAACAAGGCCCGCGGTTTCGGCAACGCCATAGAAACCATGTTCATGGAGTTTGTCCATCGGTATCAGGGCCGTCCGGTGCGTTTGGCGGTGGTACATGGCAACTCGCTGGCGGATGCGGAGAAATTCCTGGAGCGGCTCAAGGAAAAGCTGGACGTGTGCTCCGCCTTCATATCGCCGGTGAGTCCCGTGCTGGCCATTCACACGGGGCCGGGCCTGGTGGGCGCCATTTTGCAGGATGCTTGAACCATCGAAAAAAAGGCCCGGGACGCGTAAGGCGTTCCGGGCCTTTCTGTATGGCGTTAGTCGTCCAGCTCCTGCTCCCATTTGAGAATTTCGCCGGTCTTGGCGTCGATTTCCAGTTCGTATTCGTAACCGTTGTACAGCGCTTCGACCTCGTAGAGCTGGCGTCCATCGTCCCGCTCCAGCTTGATTTTGGTGATCTGGCCGCCGCCGATTTCCTGCTGGGCGATCTCCATGGCCCGGGCGGTGCCGATGAGGCCGCTCTCCTGCGTGGAGGCAATGGCGGAGGTTTCCGATCCGGGGGTGGCGCTGGGTTCGGCGGTACGCTGGGCAGCAGCGCTCGGGTCCAGCAGCTGCCGCTCAATATCGAAGAACGTCATCGTTTCGGCGTCCAGCTCAAAGGTAACGCGCATGGCGGTACCATTCTCGTTCACAACCGCCTCGCCGTCATAGACCAGCCGGCCGTCGTCCAGGTCCAGGGACAGGAAGGAGATGCTGCTCCCGGGCCATTGGGCCAGGATGGCCTCCTGGGCGGACTGAAGGGAGAGGCCCCCCTGGGTAACGTAGTACAGTTCCCGCTTCATCAGCATACCGGTGGCGGCGTTCACCTCCGTGACGCCTGCAAACTCTGCTGTGGTGAAAACGATCTCGTAGTGGTAGCGCCGGTCGTCGATTTCGCACTTGGCGTAGGCGATGGAAGCGTCTGGGTACACCTCCAGTACCTTGGCCTGGGCCTCGGTCTCGGTCAGTACGATGCTGGAACCTCCCTCATCGCCCTGCAATTCAAACTTGTCCAGGATGACTTGATTCAAGGTGGGGTCATAATAATGTTCCAAGATCTCATTGCTTCTGGGCAACCAGTAAGTTGTTCTTTTCAGACCGTCCTCCGTTTCCTGGGAAAGCAGTTGGGCGCTGCTGTCGGAGTAGGCTGGCGCCAGGGCGTCGGAAACCTGCTCAGCCAGGGCGGGGAAGGCTGTCAGGCAGAGGAGGGTAACCAGGCATAGCATCTTTTTCATAAAGGGTTTCAGCTCCTTTGCTTTTTGTTTGCGAGGTCAGTATAGCGGAGAAAAATGAAAGGCAGATGAAAGATTCGCCTTTTTTGGAATTTGGATGCTTTGCCCTGCCCGGCAGGACTTTCTCCCCGCGGGAACGAACAACAAAAGCATACGGCTCCCCTTGCGGGGCAGAAGGAGGCGCTGCATGCGCATATTGATTGCGGAGGATGAGGCGTATTTGACCCGCATTCTGGAAAAGGTGCTGACCAAGGCGGGCTACGCGGTGGACAGCTGCGCGGACGGCCAGGAGGCCCTGGACTATCTGGAAAGCACCGACGCCTATGACGCGGCGATACTGGACATCATGATGCCGAAGGTGGACGGCCTGACGGTGCTGCGGCGGGTCCGGGAGCGGGGCAGCGACCTGCCTGTACTGCTGCTCACTGCCCGGGACGCCGTGGAAAGCCGGGTGGAGGGCCTGGACCTGGGCGCGGACGACTACCTCACCAAGCCCTTCGCCACCCAGGAGCTGCTGGCGCGCCTGCGGGCGCTGCTGCGCCGGGGCGGGGCCAAGCAGGCGGCGGTGCTGGCTCTGGCGGACCTGCGCCTGGACCCGGCCTCCCGTCGGGTCACCCGGGGCGACCGGGAGATCGCCCTCTCCGCCCGGGAGTTTGCCCTGCTGGAATACCTGCTGCGCAACGCGGGCATGCCCCTGACCCGGCAGATGATTGAGGAACATGTGTGGAATTATGATTATCAGGGCGGCTCCAACGTGGTGGATGTGTACATCCGCACCCTGCGGGGCAAGATCGAGATGCAGGGCGAGCAGCGCCTGATCCACACCGTGCGGAACGTGGGCTATGTCCTGCGGGAGGAAGCATGAAGGGGTTTCTTTCCATTAAGGCGCGGGTAACCCTGTGGTATGCCTTGCTGATGCTGACGGTGACGGTGCTGGTGCTGGCGGCGCTCATGTGGAGCGTGAGCCAGGCGGCGCTGGCTTACCACGAGGGGCTGCTGCTGCAAGCCATGGCGGACGCGGCTGCGTCCGTGACAGAGGTGAACGGCGTTCCCACCCTGGATAGCCGGGACCTGGCGGACTTTGACAAGGTTTCCTTTACGCTGCTGGACCAGCAGGGCGGGCGCTGGCAGGGGAATTGGCCGCCCTTCGAGCTGCCCTTTGACGATGGCGCTGTGCGGCAGGTGACAGGGACCTCCGGCGGCTCCTACTTGACTCAGGACCTGCTTTTGCCCCTGCCCCATGGCGCGGTGTGGCTTCGGGGCTACCTGGTGCTGGATACCATGCTGTTTCTGGAACAGGCCACGGTGTACCGCCTGGCGTTGCTGCTGCCCCTGCTGGCGGCGGTGGCCGCTCTGGGCGGATACCTGCTCACCCGGCGCGCCTTCCGTCCCATCGCCCAGATGACCCGGCAGGCCGAGGGGATTCTGGACGGCCGGGACCTGACCCGGCGCTTTCCGGAGGGAAAAGACGAGGTGGGCCGCCTGGGCGGCAGCTTTAATGCCATGCTGGAGCGCCTCTCGGCCTCCTTCGAGCGGGAACGGCAATTCACCGACGACGCCTCCCATGAGCTGCGGACCCCCCTGGCGGTGATCACCGCCGCCTGCGATTTCGCCCTGGAGCAGGGGGATGAAGCGGAGTACCGGGAGGCGCTGGTTGCCATCGCTCACAAAGCGGGACAGATGAACGCCATGGTGGAGCAAATGCTGCAAATGGCCCGTATGGAGGGCGGCCGGGTGACGCTGTGGTGGGAGCGGCTGGATTTTTCGGCCCTGTGCGTCTCCACAGCCCAGGAAGCCGTCCAGGGCGGGGCGCTGGACGTGGCCGGGGTGGAGCCGGGGGTGATGCTCTGGGGGGACGAGCTGCTGCTCATGCGCCTGGTGACGCTGCTTGTGGACAACGCCCGCCGCTATGCCCGGGCCTGCGTAACCCTGCGGTTGTCCCAGCAGGCGGGCATCGCTTCTCTGCGGGTCTGCGACGACGGCCCGGGCATTCCTCCGGCGCTGCGGGAGCGGGTGTTCGATCGCTTCTTCCAGGCGGAGGGCCACCGGGGCGCGGAGCAGGGCGGCGCGGGCCTGGGATTGACCCTGGCCCGGGGCATCGCCAGGCTGCACGGCGGGGACCTGCGGGTGGAGGACGGGGATGCGCCCGGGGCTGTTTTCCTGCTGACGCTGCCCCAGGCGGCGCCGGACGGCGAAAACGCCTCCAGGCGTGCCCACGCTTTGCGCAAACGCGAAAAATGAGGGTTTTCACCGGAAAAAGGTCATGCTATACTAAAACCCAGGGAAGCGGCATGCGCCGCCCGGTCCTGTCATAGCCTACCAAAGCGGGAGATCAACCCGGGAAAGGAACTTATCTTCATATGACCAAGAAGCACTCCCTCAAAGAAAGCGTACAAATGCTCCTGGTGGATATATGGAACGTGCCCAACGTGCTGACCATGATGCGCCTGGCGCTGATTCCCGTGTTTGTGGCGTTTTATTGCACGGGACATGAAAAATGGGCGCTGATCACCTTCCTGGCGGCCAGCTTCACCGATTTTCTGGACGGATACCTGGCCCGCAAGAACAACCAGATTACCGCCTTTGGCAAGCTCATGGACCCCTTGGCGGACAAGGTCATGGTGGTGACGGCCATGCTGTGCCAAACGCTGTCGGGAATTATTCCCTGGGCGGCGTTTGTAATCGTGATGCTGAAGGAATTGATGATGGTGCTGGGCGGCGCGTTCATGCTCAAGCGGGAAGTGGTGGTGTACAGCAACATGCTGGGAAAAACGGCCCAGGTCGCGTTTATTGCGGCGCTGGTGCTGAGCTTCTGGCATGGGGAATTGCAGGCCGCAGGCGCGCCGGTGGACATCTGGGTGCTGTGGCTGGCGGTGGCCCTGGCCCTGGCCGCCATGGCGGACTACGGCGTGGGCGCTTGGAAAAAGCTCCGGGAGCGGAAGGAATAAGCGTCCGGGGCAAGGCTTTGCGGGGGACGCCGCGCGCTGCGGCGAAGGTTCCCCCGCTTTTTTGTGCGCCTCTTGCAATCTTTTTCCCGGTGCGGTATCCTGTTTCATAAAGGAGGCGAGGGGTATGCGGCAAACGGAGAATACCGCCATTGTGCTGCGCTATGCCAATTACCGGGACAACGACCGGATGCTTACGCTGCTCAGCCCCACCCGGGGCAAGCTGGAAGCGCTCTCCCGGGGGTGCAGGCGGCCCAAATCCCCCCTGCTGAACGCCAGCGAGCTTTTTGCCCTGGGGGATTTCCAGCTTTACATCAAGCAGGAGCGGGCCACCCTGGTGTCCGCCAGCCTGCTGGAAACCTTCTACCCCCTGCGGGGGGATTTTGACCGCCTGGCGGTGGGCGTGTACCTGCTGAATCTGGCGGAGGTCGCGGCCCAGCCCGGAGAACCCTGCCAGGAGCTGTTTCTGCTGCTCCTGCACACCTTGAGCCGACTGACCTTTTCCGACCAGGAATGGAAGCCGCTGCTGGCGGGATTCCTGCTGCATTATGCCGCCACGGGCGGATTCAAGCCCCGTCTGGAGCATTGCGTAAGCTGCGGACGGCGCTTGACCGGGACGGAGCAGGTATATTTCGACCTGGCCGAGGGCGGGCTGTGCTGTGAAGCCTGCCATGGCAAGGGCGCGGTTCCCCTGGCGGTGGAGCAGGCCCGCTGGATGCGCCAGAGCCTGCTGGGCGGCGCGTCCACCTGGGTCAACACCCCGGAGGCCTACGCGCCCTATGTGCTGCTGCGAGACTTTGTGGAGCGGCGTCTGGAGCGTCCCCTGCGCAGCGCGGCCATGCTGCCCAAATGAGGAGAGGAGGCCATCCCTTTGAAAATATTGCTGCTGACGGATATTCACGGCAACCTGCCCGCTCTGGAAGCCGTGCTGAACACCCCCCAGGCGCGGGGCGCGGACCGTGTGATCTCCGCCGGGGATCACACGGGCTTCGGGCCATGTCCCCGGCAGGTGACGGAGCGGCTCCGGTCCCTGGGCGCGGAGATGCTGGCGGGCAATCATGAGGAGCGGCTGCCGCAGGCCGATACCCCGGCCTTTGCCGGATACAACTGGGGCCTGCTGCGTTGGACCCGGGAGCAGCTGGACGGCCTCCCGCTGGCATGGCCCCGTACCCTGCAATTGGGCAACCTGCTCTTTGCCCACGGTACCCCCGACGACCCCAATCATTTGCTTTACCCCCATGACCTTCCGGCGCTGCTGGACGAGCTGCCCGAAGGAGTTATCTGGTATTTCAGCGGACATAATCACCACCCCTGGGATGTGTCCGCAGGGGGACGGCGTGCGGTGAATCCCGGCAGCCTGGGCATGCTGGAGGACGGACGCGGCGGCAACGCGCCCTTCGCGGTCATCGAAGCGGAGGGGGAGCGGGCGTCCTGCCAGGTGTGTCACGCCGCCTATGACCCGGCAGAGACCCGGCGGGCCTACGTGGCAAGCGGTGCGGCCCAGGCGGCCCCGGAGATGTGCCGGGCTGCCATGTACACCATGGAGACGGGAACCTATCAGGCGTGCCTGAAGTTTGTGCGCCTGGCCCGGGAGCTGGGGGAGCCGCGGGGACTGACCTTGGCCGACCCGGAGGCCTTCCGGCTGGCCGCCGCGGCCTGGGACTGGGGCGACGGCATGAGCTGCGCGGAATACTGGCGCAGGGCGTAAGGAGAGAAAACGTATGAACGACACCATCGCGGCGCTGGCCACCGCCCCGGGACAGGGCGGCATCGCCATTGTGCGCATGAGCGGCCCGGAAAGCGGGCGCATCCTAGGGGAGATTTTCCAACCGGCATCAGGGAAGCATCCCCTGAAAAGCCATCTGCTCACCTATGGCCACCTCGTGGGCGAGGACGGGGAGCGGGTGGACGAATGCATGGCGGTGATGATGTACGCTCCCCGGAGCTATACCCGGGAGGACGTGGCGGAACTGCAGCTTCACGGGGGCGTATACGTGGCCCGGAAAGCCCTGCAATTATGCTATGGGGCGGGGGCGCGCCCGGCGGAGCCCGGGGAATTCACCCGCCGGGCCTTTGAGAACGGCCGCATTGACCTGGCGGAGGCCGAGGCGGTGATGGGCCTGATCTCCGCCACCGGGGAAAAAGCGGCCCGCGCGGCCATGCGGCAGCTGGAGGGCGGCGCGTCGGTCTTTATTCGCCAGGCCCAGGAGCGGCTGTACGCCCTGGCCGCCGGGGTGGAGGCCGCCCTGGATTACCCCGAGGAAGTGGATGAGGAGGAAGCCACCCGGGAGCTTGCCCAGGGCCTGGAACAGGTGGCCGGGGAGCTGGAGGGCGCCTGCGACGAGCGCGCCGCCCGCATCCTGGAAAGCGGCCTGCGGGTGACCCTGTGCGGCCGCCCCAACGTGGGGAAAAGCTCCCTGCTCAATGCCCTGCTGGGGGAGGAGCGGGCCATCGTCACGGAAGTGGCCGGCACCACCCGGGACGTGATCACCGGGGAAATCACCCTGGGCGGTATGAACGTGCGCTTCTTTGACACGGCGGGATTGCACGATTCCGGGGACCAGGTGGAGCGCATCGGCATGGAGCGGGCGGAGAAGGCCCTGCGGGAGGCGGACGTGGTGCTGCTGACCCTGGACGCCAGCCGCCCCCTCACCCAAGAGGACCGGGGGCTGCTTGCCCGGGACTACGCGGGGGAACTGCTGGTGCTGCTGAACAAGTCGGACCTGCCCCCGGCGGTGGACGCGGCGGAGGTGCGCCAGCTGAACCCCGCGGCGGAGGTGCTGACCCTGTCCGCCGTGCAGGGGGAGAGCCTGGCCCCGCTGAAGGCGCGCCTGACGGCCTTTGCCCAGGGGCTGGAACAATCGCCCCTGACCCAGCAGCGACACCTGGACGCGGCGCGCCGGGCGTCCGCCGCCCTGCGGGAGGCCCGGGCCTCCCTGGAGAACGGCGCGGGGCTGGAGCTGGCGGCGGTGGACCTGCGCCAGGCCATGGCCTGCCTGGGGGAGATCACCGGCGACCAGGTGGAGGAAAGGCTGCTGGACGAGGTGTTCGGCCGCTTCTGTGTGGGAAAGTGAGATCGGGAGGACACAACAATGACGGAACAAAGCATTCGGGCGAAGACGGCGCAGGCGTTGTCTCAAGCACGGAGCATCGGAGGAAGGGGGCGTCTTAACTGCATCGCCGAGTTGGACCCCACGGCGCTGGAACAAGCGGCAAAGCTCGAGCAACAGGGCTGCGCTGCGGCCTGGCCGTTTCTGGGTATCCCTGTCCTGGTGAAGGATAACATTGATGTCAAGGGCCTTCATACCACGGCGGGCAGCCTGGCGCTGGCAAATCATGTGGCGGCATCCGATGCGCCGGTGATTCGAAATTTACGCAGAAATGGCGCGGTGATCCTAGATAGTGTCTACATGAGATTAAGCCAAAACAGCCAGCCAAATAGCGATACA
>CAZINY010000031.1:0-32356 GCA_964540735.1 uncultured Oscillospiraceae bacterium | reverse complement strand
CGAAGGGGTCCAGGGGGAAAGGCGGGCGTAGCCGCCAGTGGCGGCTATGATACGCCCGCCTTTCTCAACCGAAACGAGCGGCGATACGCCGCGACGATTGAGGTTGCGGAACGATCGGAAAGCCCCCTGGTCGTGCCCGCAGGCACGAAAAGCCCCATCCCCAGCATGCAGCTGAAAAAGCTATATGGATACCCTGAAGGAGGCCGGCTGATGCTGCTTAAGGAAAACCCCACCCGGCAACAGGTGGGGGAAACCACACTCTGCCGCTGGGAGAGCGCACTGGTGAACCAAGGCAGCCAGCCGGCCTCCTTTGCGGGTTTTACCCTGCGGGTGGATACCTTCGCCCCGGAAGGGGCCAAGGCCCACATTTACAAAAGCGACTGGGGCCGGGAGATGACCCCGCGCCTGGAGGACGCCCCGGGGCTGACCCTGGCGGTGACCTCCGGGCGCTCCTGCCACGGCTACGCCCCCTACCTCTTTGTGGAGGAAGCGGACGGCGCCTGGCGGTTTTACGCGGTGTGCTGGCCGGGCAACTGGCGCTTTACCTTTACCATGGAGGGGGAAGCCCTGTTCTCCATGGACGGGGACATGCTCCAGGGGGAGCTGGCCCCCGGGGAACGCCTGCCCCTG
This sequence comes from uncultured Oscillospiraceae bacterium, assembly GCA_964540735.1. Taxonomy (GTDB): domain Bacteria; phylum Bacillota; class Clostridia; order Christensenellales; family Aristaeellaceae; genus Egerieenecus. Next base: position 31,726 of record CAZINY010000031.1, on the reverse strand, counting down.
CCCGTGGTGCTCACCGCCTATTGCCCCCGGGGCCGGGAGCGGCTGTGCCAGGATGCGCGCGCCTACCTGCGCCAAACCCTGCCCCCCAGCCGCATGGACTGCGGCCTGGTGAGCTGGAACCACTGGTGGCGCTATGAGGACGCGGAGATCACCGAGGACATCATGCTGGCCAACGCTCGCGTCGCCGCGGAATTGGGGATCAACCTCATCGTGCTGGACGCGGGCTGGTTCGGGGACGCGGAGCGGGAAGCCCACTGGACCCGGCAGCGGGGGGACTGGGAGCAGGTGAACCTGCGCCGCTTCCCCCACGGCCTGCCCTGGCTGGCGGAACAGATTCACGGCCTGGGGCTGCGCTTCGGCCTGTGGATGGAGCCCGAGGGCATGGGCGCGGACAGCAGCCTGCGCCGGGATCACCCGGAATGGGAGGCCCTGCGGGACGGCCAGCCCCTCCCCGAGCCCTACCTGTGCCTGGGGGCGGAGGGCGCGGCGGATCACCTCTACGCCCACATGGCCCGCCTGGTGCGGGCAACCCGGGCGGACTGGGTGAAGCTGGACTTCAACGTAAACCCGGGCATGGGCTGCAACCGGGGGGACCACGGCCACCAGCCGGGCCTGGGGCTGTACAGCCACCTGCGGGCCTACCTGTCCCTGCTGGACCGGCTGCGGGGGGAGTTCCCGGGGCTCATCGTGGAAAACTGCTCCTCCGGGGGCATGCGCATGGATCTGGCCAGCCTGGCCCATACGGATGTGTGCTTCCTCAGCGACCCGGACGAGACGGACCACAGCCTGCAAATTTTCCTTTCCCTGAATTTCCTGCCCCCGGAGCGGCTGCTGCACTGGGCCTGGTCCCAGACGCGGCTGTATCCCGACGGGAGCCGGGTGTTCGCCACCGTGCCCGAGGACGGGCTGGCGTCCGCCCTGGCGGGGGCCATGCTACATCCCTTCGGCCTGTCCCGGGACCTCACCGCCCTCACCGAGACGGAGCGGGACACCCTGCGCCGGGCCATCGGGGCCTACCGCCGGGAGATCGCCCCCATGCTCCCCCGCTGCCGCACCCACCTGCTTACGCCCCCGCCCCTGCGCACCGGTTTGCGCGCCGGGGACGATGGCCGCAAAACGTCGCTGACGGGCCGGGGTTGCGCCTGCCTGGTGGAGGACGGAACCCGCGCGGTGCTGATGGTGTGCGGCCTGCCGGAGCTTCCCCCGGCGCTGCCCGCGCCCTGGGATGGGGCGGCGCTCACGCCGCTGCTGGGCGGCGATCCCTTATCCTGGGCGAATCTGCCCCTGGAAGCGGGGCGGGCCGCTGTGTATTCTTTGACCATGCCTTGAGGAGGTTACGCGGATGGATCAAACCTTTGTGCTGCGCCAGGAGGGCTTTCACCCGGAAAGCGCCGCCCGGGAGGAGTCCCTGTTCTCTCTGGGAAACGGCTTCCTGGGCTGGCGGGGCAACTATGAGGAAGGTTACGGCCAGTTCCGGGGCGGCGTGGAAGGCTGCTACCTGAACGGCTTTTATGAAACGGAGAAGATCCGCTACGGGGAAATCGCCTACGGCTATGCCGAGGAGAGCCAAACCATGCTGAACATCACCTCCAGCCAGCGGGTGCTGCTGGAGGCGGAGGGCACGGCCCTGCACCCCGACGGGGCGGAAAGCACCTGCCGGGTGCTGGAGATGGAGCGGGGCCTGCTGCGCCGGGAGACGGTGTACGCCCTGCCCGGGGGCGGGAAGCTGCGGGTCCGCGTGGCCCGGCTGGTGAGCTTTGCCCATAGCCACGGGGCGGCCATTTCCTTCACCGTCACCGCGGAGGGCGCCCCCTGCCGGGTGGCCCTGACCCCCTTGGTGGATGGGGACGTGACCAACCTGGTGTGCACCGACGATCCCCGGGTGGGCAGCGGCCTGCATGGCCGGGTGCTCTCCCTGCCCCGCATGGGCCAGGCCGGGGACGCCCTGGGCATGGTCCAGCACACAGGGAACACCCGCCTGGCGGTGGCCTGCGCCATGGTGAGCCGCCTGGACCGCCCCGCGGAGATCACCCTTACCCAGACGGAAACCCGCCAGGCCCGGCGCTTCGCCTTCACCCTGGCGGACGGGGAAAGCGCCACCCTGTGCAAGTACGTGGCCTACTTCCGCGGCGGCCTCCAGGAGGAGGAAACCCTGCTGGCCCAGGCCCTGGCAGAGGCCCAGACCCTGGCGGAAACGGGCTTTGCTACCCTGGAAAGCGAGCAGGCGGCGTACCTGCGCGCCTTCTGGGAGCGCTGCGGCCTGTGGGTGGAGGGCGACGACGCCCTGCTCCAGGGCCTGCGCTTCAACCTCTACCACCTGCTGCAAAGCGCGGGCCGGGACGGGGAAACCAACATTGCCGCCAAGGGCCTCACCGGCGAGGGGTACGAGGGGCACTATTTCTGGGACACGGAGACGTATATCTTCCCCATGTTCCTGCACACGGCCCCGGAGATTGCCCGGGAGCTGCTCACCTACCGTTACCGCATCCTGCCCTTTGCCCGGGAGCGTGCCCGGGAGATGGGCCACCCCACCGGCGCGCTGTACCCCTGGCGCACCATCGGCGGCAAGGAGGCCAGCGCCTACTATCCCGCCGGCACCGCCCAGGTGCACATCGACGCGGACATCGCTCTGGCGGTGAAGCGCTACGCGGAGGCCACCGGGGACGAGGACTTCCTGTGGGACATGGGCGCGGAGATGGTGTGCGAAACCGCCCGGCTGTACCTGGACCTGGGCTTCTATAACCCCAACAAGGGCGGCAAGTTCTGCCTCAACGAAGTCACCGGTCCCGACGAGTACAACGCCCTGGTGGACAACAACGCCTACACCAACTTCATGGCCGCGGAAAACATGCGCTTCGCGGCGGACACCCTGGAGCGCATGGCCCAAAAGGCCCCGGAGAAATACGCCGCCCTGGTGGAAAAGATCGCCCTGAAGGACGGGGAAAAGGAGGCCTGGCGCCAGGCCGCGGAGAATATGTATGTACCCCGGGACGAGGCCACCGGCCTCATCTGGCAGGACGACGGCTTCATGGACCGCAAGCCCTGGCCCCTAAGCAGCATTCCCCGGGAAAAATTCCCCCTGCTGCTGCACTATCACCCCATGGTGATCTACCGCCATCAGGTCTGCAAGCAGGCGGACACGGTGCTGGCCATGCTGCTTTTGCCCCACCGCTTCACCCTGGCGGAGCAGCGCACGGCCTTTGACTACTACGACCGGGTCACCACCCATGACTCCTCCCTGTCCATGGCGGCCTTCAGCGCCGTGGCCAGCCGGGTGGGTAACCTGGAAAAGGGTTACGCCTATTTCCGGGAGACCGCCCGCCTGGACCTGGACGACACCCACGGCAACACCCGAGACGGCCTGCACATGGCCAACATGGCCGGGGCCTGGGTGTGCATGGCGTCGGGCTTTGGGGGCATGACCGTTACGGCGGAGGGTATTGCCTTTGACCCCAGGCTGCCCGCGCAGCTGCGGGGCTACGGCTTCCGGGCGGCGTACCAGGGCCGGGTCATTGAGGTGCGGGTGGACGCCCAGGGCCCCCACTACGCGCTGATCTCCGGCCAGCCCCTGACCATCCGCGACCGGGGCCAGGAAATCACCCTGCAATAAACCATTACGACACGTCCCCACGGGACAAGGAGGTATACATTCATGCGTTGCCAAGGCATCATTTTTGACCTGGACGGCGTCATCTGCACCACCGATCACTATCACTACCTGGCCTGGAAAGCCCTGGCCGACCGCCTGGGCATCCCCTTCAACGAAAAGGACAACAACCGCCTGCGGGGCGTGAGCCGCATGGCCAGCCTGGAGATCATCCTGGAAAAGAGCGACAAGGCCTACACCCAGGAGGAGAAGGAGGCCATGGCCACCGAGAAGAACGACACCTACCGCCAGCTGCTGCACCAGATCACCACCGCCGATCTGTCCCAGGAGGTCAAGTCCACCCTGGACCAGCTCCGCGCCCAGGGCTGCAAGCTGGCCATCGGTTCCGCCAGCAAGAACACCCCCTTCATCCTGGAGCGCCTGGGCCTGGGCAGCTACTTTGACGCGGTGGCGGACGGCAACTGCGTCACCCGCTCGAAGCCCGACCCCGAGGTGTTCCTGAAGGCGGCGGAGATGCTGGGCCTGTCCCCCGCGGTCTGCCTGGTGGTGGAGGACGCCCACGCGGGCGTGGAAGCCGCCGTGGCCGGCGGCTTTGAGTGCGCCGCCATCGGCGACGCCAAGGACGACCCCCGCGCCACCCATCACCTGAGCACCTTCAGCGATCTGCTCCAGGCAACGAAGTAAAAAGGCGAAGGCCGGTTTCCCCAGCGGCGGGAAACCGGCCTTTGCTATGTTTGGAAAGCTCACTGTGATCTTGCCGGCCCGGGGCCGTCGCGCTGCGCGCTTTTTACAGCAGCGATGCGGCCGCGCGGTCCAGCAGGAACACCGTGTCGGGATGGTAACGCAGAATGGAGCAGGGCATCTGGGGGGTTACGTTTTCCAGCACGGAATCATGGATGGCCTGGGCCTTGTCCGCGCCGGTGGCAATGAGCACCACCTGCCGGGCACGCATAATGGCGCCGATGCCGAGGCTTACCGCTTGCCGCGGCACTTCGTCGGCGCTGTGGAAAAAGCGCGTATTGGCTTCAATGGTGCTTTGGCTCAGCGTGACCAGGTGGCAACCGTCCATGAAGCAATCCCCGGGCTCGTTGAAGCCGATGTGTCCATTCCGGCCAATGCCCAGCAGCTGAATGTCAATGCCGCCCGCCGCATCGATGGCGGCATCATACGCGCGGGCCGCCGAAGCCAGATTACCGGCCGTGCCACTGGGCACATGGATGGCCTCCGGGCGCATGTTCACATGCTGGAACAGCTGCTCCATCATGAAGGCGTGGTAGCTGCAGGGATGCTCCGGAGAAAGCCCTACATACTCGTCTAGGTTGTAGCTTACCGCCTGGGAAAAGTCCACAGCGCCCTGCTGGTACAGGTAAATCAGCTGCTTGTAGGTGGGAATGGGGGTGGAACCGGTGGCCAGACCCAGCACGCTGTCGGGCTTGCGGGTCAATTGTGCCGCAAAGAGCGCCGCCGCCGCCTGACCGGCCTGCGCCGCGTTGTCGAATACGCGAATTTTCATGGGTGCTTCCTCCCTGCATATGATTGTCGGTCGTATGGATACATCTTGAAATGTATTATATGCTATGCTTTAGCATAAAACCATTTCACAAACATTTGTCTTAAAAATATTATAGAATCTCCGCCAGGCTTTGTCAAGGTGTTTCCCGACGAAAGGCAGACGGCGCAGGAACAAAGAGGAAGCGTTGCGCGCGATGCCTTCCCCAGGGAGCCGTTGCCTGGAAATGTTCTCCGGGAGAGGTTCCGACGGGCGTGTGGGAGGGAGTAAAACCTATCGCCGTACAAAGATGGGGCTGTTGCAAAATGGGAACGCAATCGCAACCTGCACAAAAAAGCAACAGCCAACAACCAAAACCGGCCGCAAAAGAAATGTTTTGGATTCTTCTGCGGCCGGCTTTTTGCGCATTATTTTTAGGTTGTCTTTTTTGTAACAGCCCCGCTGAAAAAAGCATGTTTTTTCACACCGACATAATCATAATAGAGAGGAAACGATCGCCTCCCTAGCTTGCAAACGTTTCATTAAGTATGGGGACCGAAGGGGTCCAGGGGGCGATCGGAAAGCCCCCTGGTCGCGCCCGCAGGCGCGAAATTTTGCAACGCTCCCAAACGGGTCATCGGTTTTCCGTGGCGCGGTCATACGCCAGTTGATAGAGGGCTTCCTGGGCGTTCACCGGTTCGCCGCCGGCGCTGACCCGGGGATAGGAGCCGTCGCTTTGCAGCTCCCGGGCCTGGGTGTTGTCCTGGAGCAGCAGGTCGAAGAGTTGATTCAGCTGCCGGCGCAGGTCGGGGTCCACCACGGGAGCGGCCACTTCCACCCGGCGCAGGGTGTTTCGGGTCATCAGGTCGGCGGAGGCGATGTAGAGCTTCTGCCGCTCGCCGCGGCCGAACATGTAAATGCGGGAGTGCTCCAGGAACCGCCCCACAATGCTGATGACGCGGATATTGTCCGTCTTGCCGGGAACGCCGGACAGCAGGCAACAGATGCCCCGCACCACCATGTCGATTTTTACCCCGGCCTGGGAGGCGGCAATCAGCCGGTCAATGATGCGTTTGTCCGTCAGGGAGTTGATTTTGATGCCGATGTAGGCGTCCTCGCCTTCCCGCGCCCGTTGGATTTCTTCGTCAATCATCTCCAGCACGCGGTTTTGCAGGCAATGGGGAGCCACCAGCAGTTCGTTGCTCTCCTGGATGGTTTCGCCCTTGGCGAGGGCCTGGAAAATGGCCGATGCTTCCAGGCCGATTTCCGTGCGGTGGGTCATCATGGAAAGATCCGTGTAGAGCCGGGCGGTTTTTTCGTTATAGTTTCCTGTGCCGATCTGGGTGAAGTATTCCACCTGCTCCCCGTCCATGCGGGTAATCAGGCAGAGCTTGGAATGGACCTTGTAGCCGTTCAGGCCGTAAATGACGTTGCAACCGGCGCGCTCCAGGCGGCGGGACCACTCGATGTTGTTCTCCTCGTCAAACCGTGCTTTGAGTTCCACCAGCACCAGCACGTCCTTGCCGTTTTCCGCCGCTTCAATGAGGGCGGCCACCACCTCGCTCTGCTTGGCCACGCGGTATAGGGTCATTTTGATGGAAACCACTTTGTCATCCGTGGCGGCTTCCCGCAGCATGGTGAGGAAAGGCTTCATGCTGTCGAAGGGATACACCAGGAGCTTGTCCTTTTGCCGGATCTGGGGCAAAATGGGTTCGCCCTGCAGAAATTGGGGGGAGCGCTGGGGAAAACGTTTGGGATAGAACAGCTCCGCGCGCTGGCGCAGCACATCCTGGAGCTGGAACAGAAAGCTCAGGTCCAGGGGAGCGGTATACCGGAACACCGCGTCCCGGCTCACATCCATGTACTTGCAAAGTTCATCCACCATATCCCCGCCCAGGGCGCGGGACATTTCCAGGCGGATGGGCGCCAGGCGTCGGCGGCGCTTGATAAGGTCAGCCATGAATTCCCGGTAATCCAGATCGTCGTCGTAGAGGGCGTCGGCGTCGATATCCGCGTTCCGCGTGGCGCGTATGAGGGATTTTTCGCCCACGGCATATCCCTTGAAAGCCTTGGGGATGAAGTGGAGGATCAATTCCTCGGAAAGCATGTAGGTCTTTGCGTCGCCCTGGGACACCTGAATCAGCCGGGGGAAAACGCCCGCGCCGCAGGAGATCAGCCCCAGCTTGCGCTTGCCGTTCTTCTTCTGCAGGGATACCGCGGCAAAGATTTCCTTGTTGCGCATAAAGGGGAAGGGCTGGCGTTTGTCCACGATGACCGGGGAAAGCAGGGGCGCGATATGGGAATCAAAATAGCGCTCCAGGTGTACGCTTTCTTCCGGCGTGATTTTCCGGAAGTTCACCAGGCGCACGCCCTCCCGCTCCAGGCGGTCCATGAGCTGCTGGTACACCTCATCCTTGCGGCGGTTCAGCTCCCGAACCTGGGCGAAGATGGCCTCCAGCTGCTGGGCGGAGGTCATTTGCGTTTTGTTTTCCCGGTAGGTTTCGTCCAGGGACATCTGGTCGATGAGGGAACCTACCCGCACCATGAAAAATTCATCCAGATTGCTCTGAAAAATCGAAACGAAGCTCAAGCGTTCGCAAAGAGGCAGGTCCTCGCGTTCTGCTTCTTCCAGTACGCGCTCGTTGAATTTTAACCAGGAAAGCTCCCGGTTGCGATATACGGTATTTTCCACGAAAGATCATCCTCGTTTCCCCGGCGGGCGAGAGGGCCAAACCCGGCGGTATCCAACATATTTAATATGTTTATTCGCTGTGGAGAGGCGTTTCCCTTCCCCAATGAGGCCGGCGCAGGGGAACGCCATGTAAATTTTCTTGCAAACTTTTCCATAGGGTCCGGCTGTGCTATAATCGGAGCATAGGAAAAATAAGAAGGAGGTCGCGCAAACATGAATGTTTCGGCGCATCGGGCTTTTGCGCTCCTGCGGGAGCTGGGATATGAACGGGTGAGCGGCTCGCCCCAGGAGCGGGCCGTGGCGGAACGGCTTATGGAGGAAGCGCGGGGAACCGGGGCGCAGGCGGCCCTGGAGGAGTTTTCCGTTCCCTGCGGGCGCGTCCACAAAGCCGTTCTCAAGGTGACCGCGCCCTATGAAAAGGTTTATGAGGCGACCGGCTACCAGCGCGCCCGGTCCACGCCGCCCCAGGGCCTGGACGGGGAATTCTATTACGCCGAGGACCTGCTGCCGGCGCATCTGCAGCGGGTTCCGGGCAAAATCGTCCTGATGAACGGGCGGCTGCGCCGCAAGGATTACGAAGCGCTGCAAAAGGCCGGGGCCGCCGCCATTTTGACCTTTTCCGGCGCCACCTTGGACCGCCGCGGGGAGACGGATTGCGATATTCGCAAGCTCCGGGAAACCCTGACCGAACCCTTCGGGGATGCGGTGGCGCTGAACATGCGGGCCGCGGATGCGGCGGAGATGGTGCGAAGGGGCGCGAAAACCGTGCATCTGGAGTTGGCGGGCGAAAGCTACGACGGCGTCAGCCAGAATGTCTGCGCGGTGGTTCCGGGCACGGATTTTCCCGAGGAAATCGTTTCCTTTGGCGCGCATTACGACAGCGTGTATTTCTCCTCGGGGGTGTACGACAATCTTTCCGGCAGCGTGATCCTTCTGGAGCTGTTGCGGTATTTCGCCGCGCATCCGCCCCGCCGGACGTTGAAATTCAACTGGTTTGGTTCCGAGGAACAGGGGCTGCTGGGCAGCAAGGCCTGGACGGAGGCCCATGCCGCCGAGCTGGAGAAGCACCGACTGATGATCAACCTGGACGTGGCCGGCGCAACCCTGGGGCATAACAGCGCGCCGGTGCTGGGGACGCCCGCGGCTACCGCCTATGTGGACGGACTCATGCGGGAGCTGGGCATTGCCTGCGCGGTCAAGTCGGATATTTATTCCAGCGACTGCATCCCCTTTGCGGACCACGGGGTACCCGCGGTAAACCTGTGCCGCTTCGGCGCGCCGGGGGCCAACTATATCCATGACCGGCGGGACAGCCTGAAAAGCGGGTATCTGGACGAGCATGCCCTGGACATTACCCTGCAGCAGGCGCTTTTCCTGGCCCGCCGGGTGGTGGACGCCGAGGTTTTCCCCATTGCACGGGAAATCAGCGACGAGATCCGCCAAAAGGTGGACGAGTACCTTTTCCGCAAGGAGGCCAAGGCGTAACGGACCCAAGATGCCGGAGGTGGGAGCTGCGGCGCCGTTCCCGCGCTCCGGCATTTTTTGAATGCCTGCCGCGACGGCCTGAACAAAATTTCCTGGCGCAAAAGGAATGCGCGCCCTCGTATGGCCGTGCCTCCGCCTTGGCACACTAAAAGGCCGAGGGAGGGAACGCGCGTGATTTACATGAAGGATGTCAGCAAGCTGTACCCTGTGGGGGAAAAGGTGGTGGCGGCGCTCAGCCATGTATCCCTGCACATTGCTCCGGGGGAGTATACCGCGATTGTCGGCCCCAGCGGCTCGGGAAAAAGCACCATGATGCATTTGTTGGGTTGCCTGGATACGCCCACCTCCGGCCAGGTAACGCTGCATGGGCGGGATGTTTCCACCCTGCGCCCGCTGGAGCTGTCCCGCGTGCGGGGAGAGGAAATCGGCTTTGTTTTCCAGGGATTTCAGCTGCTGCCTCAGCTGACCGCCCTGGAAAACGTGGCCATGCCGCTGATGCTGGCGGGAGTGAACCGTCGGGAACGGGAGAGCCGGGCGCGGGCGTTGCTGGAACGGGTGGGACTGGGGGAAAGGCTGCATCACCGGCCCTGCCAGCTTTCCGGCGGCCAGCAGCAGCGGGTGGCCGTGGCCCGGGCGCTGGTGCGGGACCCTGCCGTGCTCCTGGCCGACGAGCCCACGGGCAACCTGGACCTGGATGCCACCCGGGACGTGCTGGCCCTGCTCAGCCGCCTGCATCAGGAGGGGCGCACCGTGCTGCTGATTACCCATGACCCGGGGGTGGCCGCCTGCGCCTTGCGGCAGATACGGGTTTCTCACGGAAAAGTGACCGAACCCGCTTGACCTGTCCCCGGGGGACAGGTGTATGCTCCGGGGGAGGTGATGGACATGAAGATGCAGGAAGCCTGCCGGAGAGCGGGCGTCACCCGGAAGGCGGCGCTGGTGGCCGCGGAACAAGGACTCCTCACGCCGGCGCGGCAGGAAAACGGCTATCGGGATTTTACGGAGGAAGATGTGAAGCGGCTTGCGCGCATTGCGGTGCTTCGGGGCCTGGGCCTGCCGGGGGCGGAGATACGCGCGTATTTTGACGGAGACTTCGCGGCCCTGGGCCGGGCCGCCATGGCGGAGCGCTTGCGCCGTCAGCGTGCGGAAGACCGCCGGCGCGCCCTGGAGGATTTGGCCCGGACGGGGGATTGGGCGGCGGCCCGTGCGGCCCTGGACGCCATGGAGGTGCGGGAAAGCCTGGCGGAGCGCCTGTTGCGCGCCTTCCCCGGCTACTTTGGGGACTACCTGGCGCTGCATTTTTCGTCTTTCCTCCAGGAACCGCTGCAGGGGGAAGCGCAGCGGGCGGCTTTTGACCGGGTGGTCGCCTACCTGGACGGGGTGAGCGTGCCGGAGTTTTCCCCGGAAGCGCGGGCTTTTTTGGCGCAGGCGGCGGAATGGTATACCCCCAGCCGGCTGGCAACCCTCCACGACGCCGTGGTGGAGGCTGCGGAGCATCCGAAACGCTACCTGGAAGACCATGGGGACGCCATGGAAGCCTGGCGACAGATGCAATCGGCCGTTCCGCCGGAGCATCCCCTCTGGGAGATCAGGCGGGCGTTGGCTGCGCTGACTTCGTCCCCGGGGTATCAGGAAATCTTTCTGCCGGCCATGCGCCGCCTCAGCCCTGCCTACGATCGCTATGCCCAGTCCCTGGCGCAGGCGGACGCCGTGCTGGGTTACGGAGAAGGAAGGGCGTGACGGCGCTGCCCCAAAGCAGGGTTTGCGGTTGCCGCCCTTGGGGCCTCCGGAGCGTCTCGCACATAAAAAAGAACCGCGGCCGTTTTTCAAAAAACGGGGCGGCTTGCGGTTGGGAGCGTTGAACAAATGCTTGGGAGAGCCGGAGGGGCCGCAGCCCCTCCGGCTTCTTGCGTATCTGCCGGCTTTGCCGGCTGAAGGTTGGCTTTTCGAAAGAAAAGCCAAGTCGCTTTGCGACCGCTGTTTTTCTTCAAGGAAAAACAGCGCCTTGCTGGGTTGTTGATTTTGCTTGCAACATCCATTCTTTGCAACTTCGGACGGCTTCTGGTTGGCCGAAGTTGCTTTCTCAAAAAAGTAGCGCCGCAACTTCTTCGACATGTTGAGCGCCGGAGGAACCGCGGTTCCTCCGGCGCTTTTTCAGGTGAAGGCATGCATGGACTCAATCAGCGGCTTCTTCGGGCAAGGTAATGCCCAGCTCCGGGGCCAGCTGCTTGACAAACCGCATGTCGATAAGTTCCTCGTAGCTCCATTCGCCCTGGAAAATGCCGCTGTTTTCCAGTACGTCCATATTGGTTTCCACCGCTTGGCGGCTGATCCATCCGTCCACGCTCCAGAGCTGATCCTCCCACGCGCGGTTCAGGGCGGCGTCGCGGCCTTCCTGGGTAAGGGTGGAGAATTCCTTTTCCAGCACCCGGGCCGCCATGGCGTGATCCGCCTGTACCGCGGCCAGGGCCTTCATCATGGCCCGCACAAAGGCCGTGCAGGTTTCCGGATCCTTTTCAATGGTGGAGCGACGCACGCCGATGACCGAGTAGGAGTAATCCCCCAGGTCGGGGAACTTCACAAAGGGTTCCTCCCAGATGCCGGCGGTGACGCCCTCGCTGATCTGCGGCTCGCCGCCGTTGCCGATGTCTCCCTGACCGTATTGCAGCATGGCGGTGACGGTGGAAGCGTCGGCGTTTTCCAGCAGCGTCACGTCCTTGTCAGGGTCCAGACCCACATTTTGCAACAGATACCGTGTAAGCAGGTTGGGGCTGCCGCCGTATCGCCCGGCGATGATGGTTTTGCCCTTGAGAAAGGCGGCCATGTCTTCATCGCTGTCAGAGGCGGGGGCCAGGCCCTTGCGGGCAAACAGGTAAACGTTGGCCCGGTTGACGCAGTTGACAATGCCCACCACTGGGTCGCTGTTGCCCTGGTTGGCCAGGCAGTTGGAGTCCACGCCGCCGATCACCGCGAAGGCGTCCCCGCTGACCACGGCGGTGACATGCGCGCCGCCGGTGGCCTGCACCACGTTTACCTCCAGCCCCTCCTGGGCAAAATACCCCTCGTGGATGGCTACGTACAGGGGCAGGTAGCCGATGAGGTGGACCGGTTCGGAAACCGTGAGCTTTTTCAGTTCCTGGGCGGAAGCGGCTCCGGCCCCAAGGGCCAGCGCCATTGCCAGGAAGAGGCAGAGCGTGCGTTTCAGGTTCATGGGCAAAACCTCCCTTTCCAAAATACCGGCGCGCTCAGGCGCGCTGTGCCGACCAACGCTTTCCCAGGGCCTTTTCCAGCAGCACCACGCCCCCGTACATGACGATGGACAGCAGCGACAGCACTACCACGCCCACCCAGACCAGCTTCAGGTCAAAGGTGGTGCCGGCATAAACGATCATACGTCCCAAGCCGCGATCTGATGCTATGAATTCCCCCACAATGGACCCGGCCATGCTCAGGGCAATGTTGACCCGCAGGCCGGAGATGATCCACGGCATGGCCGAGGGCACGACCACATGGGAGAACACCCGCAACCGCCCTGCGCCCAGGGAGAACAGCAGCGTTTCCAGGGCAGGGTCCACGCTGCGCACCCCGCCATAGGCGGAAATGGACGCGGTAACCACCGTCATCAAAAAGGCCAGCACCACCTTGGAGGGAAAGCCGATGCCGAAAAGTATCACCAGCACCGGGGCCAGGGCCAGCTTGGGCAGCGCGTTGAGGACGATAAGATACGGCTCGGAAATCAGCGCCACCCGCCGGGAAAACCAGAATACCAGGCCCACCGCCGAGCCTGCCAGCGTCCCAAGCAAAAATCCCAGCAGCGTACTCGCTCCGGTATATACGATGTCCGGCCACAGGTCCCCCTGCCGCCATTTGATGGCCGCGGTCTGAAAAATCTGCGTGGGGCTGGCAAAGTAGAACCCGTCGATCCAGCCCAGCCGCGCCCCGGCCTCCCACAGCGCCAGCAGCGCCAGCAGCATGCCCCAGCGCCACAATTGTACCGCGGGCGAGCGGCGTACCCGCTGATCCCGTACTCCGGCCGGGGTTTCACCCGTTGCTTTCATGGCCTGTTCCCTCCTCTTTGAGCAGCAGTTCCAGCAGCTCTTTTTTCAGTCCCATCACTTCGGGGGCGGCCAGCATCTCCACCGTGCGGGGACGGGGCAGGGGAACGGCGACCCGCTTGCGCACGCGCCCCGGCCGCCGGCTGAGCACCAGAATTTCCTCGGAGAGGAAAATGGCCTCCTCCACGTCGTGAGTTACCAGCAGAATGGTCTTGCGGAAAGTCTGCCATACATCCGTGAGCCCCAGCTGCAATTGCAGCCGCGTAAGGGCGTCCAGCGCGCCGAAGGGTTCGTCCAGCAGCAGCACTTCCCGCTCGGTGAGCAGGGTGCGCAGCAGCGCGGCCCGTTGGCGCATGCCTCCGGAGAGCTCGTGGGGCTTGCGTTTCTCAAAGCCCTGGAGGCCGTAGCGCTCCATGAGCGCCCGGGCCTGGGCCAGGGCGTCCCGCAGGGGAACGCCCCGCAGCCGCGCTCCCAGAATGATGTTGTCTTGTATGCTGCGCCAGGGCAGCAGCAGATCCTTTTGCAGCATGTAGCCCACCTGGCCGGGCTTGCCGATGACCGAGCGGCCGTCCAGCAGCACGTCGCCGCGGTCGGGGCGCATCAGTCCGGCAATGATGTTGAACAGGGTGGATTTGCCGCACCCGCTGGGCCCCAGCAGGGATGTAAAGCCGCCTGAGGGCACCTGAAAGGAGATTTCCTCCAAGGCGGGCACCGTGCCTTCGCCGTCCCCGAAGGCCTTCGTTACGCCCTGCACCTCCACTTTTGAAAGGCCGGACATGTCACACTTCCTTCCCGGGCAAGGCCGATTGCACGCCTCGCCTTCACCAGCAGCATATGTCCTGGGGGGCGCAAAGGTGCGGCATGGATTCCGGTGCGGGTAGGGGAAGCGGCGGCGAATGTCGAATGTTTTCTCCAATCTGCGCTTTTTTGCGGGAGACAGCGGAAGGAGAGGCGAAGACGCGTGTTGGAGTATCAGCAGCTCGCGCGAATGGCGCAGGCGGCGGACGCAGCGGGGAACGCATACTGGCGTCAGAAATTGGCGCGGGGAGACGGGAAATGGCATATTGCCGTGATGACCGAGCCGTGCTTGTCCTTGTTGCTGGAAGGCAAAAAGACCCTGGAATCCCGGTTGAGCCGGCGAAGGGCGTCTCCCTGGGGGCGGGTCACGCCCGGGGACATCGTGCTGGTGAAGCGGTCCGGCGGACCGTTCGTGGGGATTTTTCAAATCGAAACGGTGACGTATTGCATTCTGGAGAACGGCGTGGAATCCCTGCGACGCAATTGGAACGACCGGATATGCGCTCCGGAGGCGTTCTGGCGGGCAAAGGCGGATTGCCGCTACGCCACGTTGATGGGAGCGACCAACGCGCTCCGCTTGCCGCCCTTCCGCGTCCCCTTCCGAAACCGGCAGGGCTGGATTGACTTTCCGTCCGGGCCGGAGACGAAGACGGTATGACGCTGCCCGGCCAAAGCGCCGGAAGGCAGGGCGCGACGGGAATTGGCATGCCGGAGGCCGGCCCTTGAAACGGCTTTTGCGCGTATTCCGGTTGGGACGACGCCCGGAAGGGCTGCCGGTATACGCGGCCCGGATGCGGCCTGCAAACGCCGCGCGCTCTTTCATACGCCGGAACGGGGCCGCGTGCCGCCGCGCGCTGGGCGTTGGGGACCGGAGGGCGGCACGGCGCGGGCTACGCACGGGAAGCGGGAAAGACCGCGGTTCCTGGAGACCCGGGCGGCAGGTTCCCGGGGGAAAATGCAGCCCACAAAAAGGCCGCGTTTCAACCGGCGTAACCCTTGACAGCGCTGGGTTTGGGGTTGTAAAATAATCACTTGTGTGAATCTAAAGTTGCAACCAGGAGGTATGTCATGCTGCCCGCAATCCAAACGCCGGAATTTGCCGCCATGCTGCACGATCAGGTGGAAAAGCGGCGAACCTTCGCCATCATTTCCCACCCGGACGCCGGTAAGACCACCCTGACGGAAAAGCTCCTGCTCTATGGAGGCGCCATCCGTTCCGCCGGCAGCGTGAAGGCGCGCAAAAGCGACAAGCACGCCACCTCGGACTGGATGGACATCGAAAAGCAGCGCGGCATTTCCGTGACCTCCTCGGCCATGCAGTTCGAATTCGACGGCTTCCGCATCAACATTCTGGATACCCCCGGGCATCAGGACTTCTCCGAGGATACCTACCGGGTGCTGGTAGCCGCGGACGCCGCGGTGATGCTCATCGACGCGGCCAAGGGCGTGGAAGCCCAGACCATCAAGCTGTTCAAGGTGTGCCGGATGCGCAACATCCCGATTTTCACCTTCGTGAACAAGATGGACCGGGCGGCCAAGGACCCCTTCGCCCTGATGGAGGAGCTGGAGCAGGTGCTGGGCATCCGCTCCTGCCCGGTGAACTGGCCCATTGGCGTGGACGGGGATTTCCAGGGCGTGTACCACCGGGATACCCGCGTGGTCGAGCTGTACACCGGCGGCGACCACGGCAAGCGCATGGTGGAAAAAACCGATATACCCGTGGACGATCCCATGCTGGAAACCGTCCTGGAGAAGCATTACCGGGACCGGCTTATGGAGGAGATCGCCCTGCTGGACGAGGCCGGGGACCCCTTTGACCTGGAGGCCGTGCGCCGGGGCGAGCTGACCCCCATGTTCTTCGGCTCCGCGGTGACCAACTTCGGCGTGGAGCCTTTCCTGGAGCGGTTCCTGCAATATACGCCCCCGCCCCTGCCCCGCAAGAGCGACCTGGGCATGATCGGCCCGGAGGAGCCTTATTTTTCCGGCTTTATTTTCAAGATTCAGGCCAACATGAACCCCGCGCACCGGGACCGGCTGGCCTTCATGCGCATTGTCAGCGGCGCCTTTGAAAAGGGCATGGAGGTCTGGCACTCCGGCACGGGCAAGCAGGTGGCCCTCAAGCAGCCCCAGCAGTTCATGGCGGACGAGCGCGAAGCCGTCGAAGAAGCCTGGGTCGGGGACATCATCGGCCTGTTCGACCCCGGCATTTATCAGCTGGGGGACACCCTTTCCACCGGGCCGAAGATGCGCTACGAAAACATTCCCGTGTTCGCCCCCGAATTTTTTAACCGGGTCCGGCCCCTGGACAGCATGAAGCGCAAGCAGTTCCAGAAGGGCATCAGCCAATTGGCGGAGGAGGGCGCCATCCAGACCTTCCTGCGCACGGAGACGGGCCGGGAAGAATTCATGGTGGGCGTGGTAGGCGTGCTGCAGTTCGAGGTGCTGGAGCACCGGCTGAAAACCGAGTACCAGACCGAAATCGTCATGGAGGGCATGCCCTTCCACTTCGTGCGCTGGGTGGTCAAGACGCCCAAGGACGTCAAGGACCTGAAGCTCACCTCCACCTCCGGCCGGGCGCAGGACTCCCGCGGCCGGGACGTGCTGCTGTTTGAAAACGAGTGGTCCATCCGCCTGGCCTGCGAGAACAATCCCGGCCTGGAGCTGGCGGAGACCGCCAACCGCTTGTGAGCGCCCGGCGCTCCTGAAGAAAAGAGGAATTGTATTGATGATTCGTGAAGACATCCGCAACATCGCCATTATCGCCCACGTGGACCATGGCAAGACCACCCTGGTGGACCAGATGCTCAAGCAGGGCGGCGTGTACCGGGAAAACCAGCAGGTGGTGGACCGGGTCATGGACTCCAACGACATCGAGCGGGAGCGCGGCATCACCATCCTGTCCAAGAACACCGCCGTACACTACAACGGTACCAAGATCAACATTGTGGACACCCCTGGCCACGCGGACTTCGGCGGCGAGGTGGAGCGGGTGCTGAAAATGGTGGACGGCGTGCTGCTGCTGGTGGACAGCTTTGAAGGCCCCATGCCCCAGACCCGTTTCGTGCTGAAAAAGGCCCTGGACCTCAAGCTCAAGGTGCTCATCGTCATCAACAAGATCGACCGTCCCGACGCCCGCTGCGAGGAGGTGGTGGGGGAGATTCTCGACCTGCTCATCGACCTGGAGGCCGACGAGAGCACCATCGAGAACCCCATCCTCTACGTCAGCGCCCGCAAGGGTACCGCCACGTTGGACCTGGAGCAGCCCGGCCAGGACCTGCGGCCGCTCTTCGACGCCATTTTGAAGTACATTCCCGCCCCCGAGGGCGATGCGGAAGGTCCCGCGCAGGTGCTGATTTCCACCATCGACTATAACGAATATGTGGGGCGTATCGGCGTGGGTCGCATTACCCGCGGCGTATTCCGCTCCGGCATGAACGTCATCCACACCAACCTGGAAACCGGCGTGACCAGCCCCATGTGGCGGCTCAGCGGGCTGTTCCAGTACGACGGGCTCAAGCGCGTTCCCGCCGAGGAAGTGAAAATGGGCGACATCGTGGCCCTGTGCGGCATGGAGGACATCTCCATCGGCGACACGGTGTGCGATCCCGCCCAGGTGGAAGGCCTGCCCTTTGTGAAGATTTCCGAGCCCACGGTGACCATGACCTTCCAGGTGAACGATAGCCCCTTTGCGGGCCGGGAAGGGCAATACGTCACCAGCCGTCACCTGCGCGCCCGGCTCATGCGGGAATTGCAGACGGACGTATCCCTGCGGGTTAACGACACGGACTCCACCGACGCCTTTGAGGTGTGCGGCCGGGGCGAACTCCATCTGTCCATCCTGATCGAAAACATGCGCCGTCAGGGCTATGAGTTTGCGGTGAGCAAGCCCCAGGTTATCTATCAGGAAATCGACGGGGTGAAGTGCGAACCCATTGAGCGCCTGGTGGTGGATACGCCCCAGGCCAGCGCGGGCGCGGTTATTGAAAAAATCGGCCGCCGCCGCGGCGTGCTGGAGCACATGAGCGGCCTGGACCGGGTGCGCATGGAGTTCCTGGTGCCTTCCCGGGGTCTGTTCGGCTACCGCAGCGAGTTCATGACCGATACCCGGGGCGAGGGCATCATGTCCTCCAGCTTTGAGCGGTATGAGCCGGTGAAGGGCGATATTCCTCACCGTAACGTGGGCGCGCTGGTCTGCTTTGAGACCGGCGTGAGCACAGCCTATGGCCTGTTCTACGCCCAGGAGCGCGGCACGCTGTTCGTGGGCGCGGGCCAGGAGGTCTACATGGGCATGATCTGCGGCCAGAACGCCCGCCCGGACGACCTGGTGGTGAACATCTGCAAGCAGAAGCACGTGACCAACATGCGCAACGCCTCCGCCTCCGAGGACGCCATGCGCCTGATTTCCGTGCATCCCCTGACGCTGGAGGAATGCCTGGAGTTCATCGACGACGACGAGCTGCTGGAGATTACCCCCAAGAATCTGCGCATGCGCAAGCGCATTCTGGATCACAACCAGCGCTCCCGGGCCAACCGGCAGAGCAATAACTGAACAGGAAAACGCTCCGGGGAAGCATGCTTCCCCGGAGCGTTCAGGTTGTTGATAAAGTATTTGACCTCACAATTTTTGCAAGTTATATAATGCATTCTTGCAAGCGCAGGGATTTCGCGCCTGCGGGCGCGACCAAAGGGCTTTCCGATCGCCCTTTGGAAACCTTCGGGCCCATACATGATGAAATTCCTGCAAGTTAGGGAACCTGTAGCTTCATTTTTTTGCATCCATATGAAAAACAAGCCTTTTTCAGCAGCCCGACGCTCCGGGGAAGCCGCCTTCCCTGGAGCGTTTTTCACGCCGGTAAAATCCTCCCCACGGCTACATGCAAATCCAGGGTCACCTGCGCCGCCGGACGCGCCGCAAGCGCCTCCTTTTCCTGCTCGGTCAGGTCCTGGTTCAGGGGCGTCATCCATACGAAGGCACGCCATAGCGCGGGGGTTACGGGGATGCGCGCATGGACGCGCCGCCTGGCGTCCACCCGACAATGGATGGAGAGGTATTCGCCCACCTCCGCGTCCCGGTAGGGGGCGATACCCCGGGCTTCCCGCAGCTCGCGCAGATACTCCTCCCCGGGATACACCTTTACCAGCCGGCCCTCCGGGGCCAGCACCCGCCGGAACTCGCCGTAGTTGGCGGGGGTCAGCACGTCCAGCACCGCCGTGAAAGCGCCGTCCGAAAAGGGCAGGCGGCCCAGGTCGCCCACGCACCACAGCGCCCGGCAGGGCCAGTCCGTAGCCTTTTCGATGGCTTCCTTGCTGATGTCCACCCCGGCGCCCTGCCAATCGGGATGCCGGGACAGCAGCCCAGCCAGGTAGTATCCTTCCCCGCAGCCCGCGTCCAGCACCCGTTGGGGTCCGTCGGGCAGAAGCTCCGCTACGGCATCCAGCACGGGCAGATAGCATCCGGCCTCAAATACCTGCCGCCGGGCCTCGAACAGCGCCTGGTCATAATAGGTGGGGTGCGGCCGGTTCAGCAGATGCACATAACCCTTCCGGTTTACGTCCCGCGTATGTCCCCGGGCGCAGGCAAGCCCGTCCCCCGTCCTTGCCAACACCTGACCGCAAACTGGACAGCGCAGGGCCGGAAAATCCTGCGCCGCCTGAAAAAAACGCTCCCGCTTGGATTGCATGCAACCGACCTCCCCGCGTCCCAGTATACCTGCTTGACGCCGGAAAGTCTAGACAAAGCCCCACGCTTGGAGTAAACTATTGCCATGCCGGACAAAGAAAGGATGAACGCATATGACCAAGATTGACGCGGTTCGCGCCGCGATGATGCAAGCCATGAAGGAGAAAAACAAGGAGCGCAAGGAGTCCCTCTCCATGCTCCTGAGCGCGCTGAAAAACAAGGCCATCGACAAGCGAGCCGACCTCACCGAAGAAGAGGAAAACGCCGTGGTGCTCAAGGAAATCAAGCAGTGCCAGGAAGCCATCGACACCGCGCCCGCGGGCCGGGACGATGTGATTGCGGAAAATACCGCCCGCATTGCCGTGTATCAGGAATTCGCGCCCCGGATGATGGACCGGGAGGAAATCACCGCGGTGGTGGACCAGGTGCTGGCGGAGCTGAACCTCGCCGCGCCCACGGCCAAGGAAAAGGGCCTGATCATGAAAAACCTGATGCCCCGGGTCAAGGGCAAGGCGGACAGCGCCCTGGTCAACCAGGTGCTGACGGCCCGCCTGCAGTGAGGTGAGCGCCATGAATATCCGTGAAGCGTCCCTGCAAAAGCACTACGAATGGAAGGGGAAGATCGAGGTTATTTCCCGCGCTCCCATTCAGAGCCGGGAAGATCTTTCCCTGGCCTATACCCCCGGCGTGGCCGAACCCTGCCTGGAGATTCAGAAGGACGTGGACAAGTCCTATGAGCTGACCCGCCGGGCGAATCTGGTGGCCGTGGTCACCGACGGCACCGCAGTGCTTGGCCTGGGGGACATCGGCCCGGAGGCGGGCATGCCGGTGATGGAGGGCAAGTGCGCCCTGTTCAAGGCTTTCGCCGATGTGGACGCCTTCCCCCTGTGCATCCGCTCCAAGGATGTGGACGAGATTGTCCGCACGGTGAGCCTGCTGGCCGGCAGCTTTGGCGGCGTGAACCTGGAGGACATCGCCGCTCCTCGCTGCTTTGAAATCGAGCGGCGGCTCAAGGAAGTTTGCGACATCCCCGTGTTCCACGACGACCAGCACGGCACAGCCATTGTGGTGGCGGCGGCGCTGCTCAACGCGCTGAAAATCACGGGCCGGGACATGGCCGGGGCGCGGGTGGTGCTCAACGGCGCGGGTTCGGCGGGCATCGCCATTGCCAGGCACTTGATGAACCTGGGCGTGAAACAGCTTACGCTGGTGGACCGTTTCGGCATCATTGACGAGGGCATGGAGGAACTGAACCCTGCCCAGGCGGAAATGGCCAAAGTCACCAACCGCGGCCACCTGCGCGGCGCCCTGGCCGACGCCCTCAAGGGTGCGGACGTGTTCATTGGCGTATCCGCTCCCGGCGTGGTGAGCCAGGAAATGGTGCGCTCCATGGCCGATGCTCCCATCGTGTTTGCCATGGCCAACCCCACCCCGGAAATTATGCCCGACCAGGCCCTGGCCGCGGGGGCGAAGGTGGTGGGTACGGGCCGCAGCGATTTCCCCAATCAGATCAACAACGTGCTGGCCTTCCCCGGCATTTTCCGCGGCGCGCTGGACTGCCGCGCCCGCTGCATCAACGAGGAGATGAAAATGGCCGCCTCCCACGCCCTGGCGGAGCTGGCGGCGGCGGATGGGCTATCCGACCAGTATATCCTGCCCGATGCCCTGGACAAGCGCGTGGCGCAGGCTGTGGCGCAGGCGGTTATGGCCGCCGCCCGGGAGACCGGCGTGGCCAGAAAGTGAGCCATATCAACCTTTTTCTGCTCTGAAGGTTATCCGACAACTGAACAGCGCCCCCTCAAAAATGTGCGTGAGGTGAGCCCGACATGAAACGCAAGCAGGCGGTTTTCCTTTCCCTGGTGCTACTGGCCCTGGTGCTGTGCGCTGGCGCGTTTGCTGCTCCGGACGCCGTCTCCCTGGATGAAATATACCGGATGGGGGTGCGAAGCATTGCAACCTGGGAGGGCCGCCTGCTGCTCCTTGCCGAGGAGGGCCTGTACCTGGAGCAGGAAGGCCGGCTTGTCAGGCTGGCCGGGGATTATCAGGTGGGGCAAGTGGAAATCATTCCGGATCATTGGCAGGAAACGCTGATATATCCCGACGGTTCTGCGCGGTGTCCCGAGGGTTCCACCATCAGCAATTTGGTGGTTTCGCGGCAGGGCAAGGTATACAGCCTGTCGGAATGGTATCTGGGCGTCAATGAGATCGCCATATCGGATGGACAGGTGGCAACGCGGCGCGTCTGTGTGCCGGATATGACGGAGTACATCACCGCTATTGACAACGGCCCGTATTTCATTGACGCGGCCATGGACGGCAGCATCATATATTTCGTCTGCGGGCCGGACCCCATGCTCCCGGATGTCTTTCCCTTTGGCGGGGACAAGATCCTGGCCTGTGACCTGGAAAGCGGCCGGGTGTGGAAGGTTGCCGAGGGAGCATTCAGCGGCGTATGCGTCACCCAGGCCGGCGAGCTGCTGGCAACCACCTTTCCCACATCGGGCTCCGGCCGCCTATTGCGGGTAGACCCGGAAACGGGACAAACTGCCACGCTTCAGTCGCATTTACCCATGAACTCGGCCTATCCCCGGGAGGATCCGGAAACGGGATGGATTTATATCACCTCGCAGCGGGCCGTTTATGGGGGCGATCCCGGTTCCGGCCTGAAAAAAGTCTATGAATTGAACGATGTCAACCACTATGGCGCGTGCTATCATCCTGCCATGGGGTATGTGGTGGTGGTAGGAAGCGGCGTGGACACGCAGGAGGCGGCGGCTCGCCGCAAGCCTTTGGTGCTCCAGGGCGAACCCGACCTGTACACGGCGCAGTACAATCTGGAAACCGGAAGCCAGGCGCGGTATGCTTTTGAAAACGCGCCGGACAGCGACGTGCTTGCGCAATCCATGCTGGTGCAGGACAGCAGCGTGGACCTGTACCGGTTGCGTTACGACGGCAGCGTGCGGCGGCTGATGGAACGCGGTTATTATACGCCCTTGCAAAGCGAAGGCGCGCTTGCGGAACACGCGGCCCTGTTGCGGCCGATTTTCGGGACAGCCGTGCATCAAGGGGAAGACTTTGCGTGCTTTCCTTTGCAGCTGAGCCTCCATGGCCCTGCTTATGATCCCGCCCTGGTCGCGGGAGAGGCGCCGGACACCTGGGAGGATTGGCTTCGGTACCTGATCCGGCTGGTACAGGCAGACCCGGATGGCAATCAACCACTGTTTGAGGCAAATTACAGCAGCAGCTATTTGCGGGATACCCTGGTAGACCTGCTGATGGAGCAATACTGGCTGGCTTGCGACCGCGTGGGGGAAGAGCTGGCCTTGGAAACCCTGCGGCTTAACCTGTCCCTGGCCATGGAACTGTGCGAGATGATTCCCGAAAGCGCGTTTTCCGATGATGCGCCGCTTTTCCGCATGCGTTATGCCTACGTGGCCGCGGCCTTGAAAGAGGACCTTTCCCCGCTGTTGCTGGCGTTTGTTCCCGGTACGCCGCCTCAGCGCACGCCGGTGCTGGACGTGTATCTGCTTAATCCGTATGGCGAGCATCGGGAAACCGCGCTGGATTATCTGGCCTACGTTGCGCAGGCACAGTCCGGGTGGCTGTTTACGTCCCTGTATCAGGCGGATGCGACCGTGGAGCGGGCGGACTACCGCCTGCGGTTGGGACGCCTGGAAAAGCAGGCGGCGGAATTGAACGAAGCCATGCAGACGGCCGCGCCGGAGGATGCCCGCGCCCTTTCGGATCAACTGGAGGCGGTAGAAGCGCAGCGGCAGGCGCTGGAAGACGAACGCTGGGAAGTGGACGAAGCCTCCCTGGCGCGTTACCGGAAGGTGCTGGAAGCGTTGGCTTTTCCAAACGCCCAGCCTCCGGAAAACCTTTATGCCGATCTTCTGTACAGCTTGAAGGGCCGCCGGATTGATGTGGACGCGTTCTGCCAGGAGCTTGCCCATAGGCAGCGCATGTGGCTGCTGGAAAACGGCGGGACGTAACGCCGCCCCTTGATCCCCGCCCTGCCCGCCTAACCGAAAGCGCCGTTCCAAAGCAAAACCCCGGGCGTTTCCCAGCCGCTGCGGCGGCGGGAAACGCCCGGGGTTTCCTATGCGGCGAAAACTCATTCCTCCGGGGAAAGCTCCACGAAAATCATGGCGTCCGCGTCCCGGGACGTGTTGCCGAAGAGGACCCGGAGCGCATCCTCGCCGGGTTCACGGGCCAGCAGAGCGGCGGAAGGCCCGCCGTCCAGGTTATAAATCCACAGGGGATCATAGGCGGATTGCAGGAAGTCCGCCACCTGTATCAGCGTCAGTCCCGCGCTGGAACGGTTGGTAACGGTAAAGATCAGGTATTCGCCGCTGTCCTCCCGGGCGATGACGGTGCGCATGGCCCGGGCGTTGGCAAAGCTCCATTCCGTGTCCAGCACCCTTTGATGGTTGATAACCAAAGGGCAGCGGGTGTAGAAGGACCAGGTCTGGGTAGGGCTTGCGGCCAACACCTGTTCGTTGGCTTCGCCGTTGTACAGGTGCAGGCCGTCTGCTTCCAGCGTCAGACCGTAATACGGCACCCCTGCCAGGTTCCGGAAAAGCTCCCCGTCGGTGACGGTGAGGGACCCCAGGGGCGTATAATAGTAATCGGCGCTGCTGCCGGGATAATCATCGGGGATGCCGGGAAATACCGGGCTTACATAGCCGCTGCCGTTGATGCACAGGGCCGCGCCGGGGATGTCCTGCGCCATCTCCGAGGGGTAGCGTAGGTCCTGCTCCCAGGCGGCGGTGGCCTTGCGAATCTGCCGGCCGGGATCGGCCATCCACACCCGGGTGAGGTAGCATGCCGCCCCCTGGTAGGAAAGGCTCTCCACGGTAAAGCGCAGGGAGTCGCTTTGGTAGGAGAGCACGGTGTCCGTCCCCTCGCCCAGGGCGGCGGAGAGCGTCAGGCAGAGCAACAGGGCCAAAGCAACCAGCCGTTTCATGAAATGCGCCTCCTTGATATGTTGCGGTAAATTTATCATAGCACAGGGGCGGGGCGGCTGCAAGACGGCTTGTCATTTCCTGCCGAAACGTGATATACTCCAACCGTTATCTTACGTGAGGGAGGATGGCGGAAGCATGCTGCGTTTTGTGCGTCGCGGGGCGGAGGACAACCGTCCGGTGGGAGAGTATCCGCCATGGCTTTCCACGTTGCTGCGCAGCCGCGGCATGGACACGCCGGAGAAGGCGGAGCGTTTTTTGCATCCGGACCTGGAGCAGCTGCATCCGCCCCTGATGATGCGGGACATGGACCGGGCGGTGGCGCTGATCCGCCGGGCCATTGCGGAAAAGCAGCCCATCATGATTTACGGGGACTATGATGTGGACGGCGTGTGCGCCGCTTCCATCCTGCTGGAAACCCTGCGGGAGGAAGGCGCGCAGGTGGAGACGTATATTCCCAGCCGCCATGGGGAAGGCTATGGCCTTCATGAGGCGGCGGTGCGGGAGATTGCCCGGGAACATCGCTTGCTGATTACCGTGGACTGCGGCATTACCAACCATGAGGAAGTGCGCCTGGCCCGGATGCTGGGCATGACGGTGATTGTCAGCGACCATCACCAGCTGGCGGACACTCCTTCGCCTGCGGACGCGGTGCTCAATCCTTTGCTGGGGGAGTACCCGTTCCGGCGGCTGTGCGGGGCAGGGGTGGCGCTGAAGATCTGCCAGGCGCTGCAGGGGCTGGAAGGGGTGCGCAAGCGCCTGGAGCTGGCCGCCCTGGCCACGGTGGCGGATATCGTGCCCCTGGTGGACGAAAACCGCGTTATCGTTAAACTGGGGCTGGAGGCCATGGCCCATACGGAGCGGCCGGGGCTAAAGGCGCTGATGCTGGTCAGCGGCGTAACGCCGCCGGTGAATACCGGCCACGTGGGATTCCGCCTGGCGCCGCGGCTCAATGCCGGGGGCAGGCTGGAGGACGCGGCGCAGGGGGTGCGCTTGCTTACCGCCGGCGATCCGCAGGAGGCGGAGCGCATCGCGGCGCACCTGGAGGAAAACAACAGGACCCGGCAGGCGCTGGAGCAGGAGATTACCGCCCAGGCCTTGGAAATGATCGACCGGGAGGTGGACTTTGCCCGGCATCGCGCCATCGTGGTCATGGGGGAAAACTGGAACAGCGGCGTCATTGGCCTGGCCGCGGGCCGCATCTGCGAAAGGTATCACTGGCCCACGGTGGTGCTTAGCCGCAGCGGGGATACGGCGGTGGGTTCCTGCCGTTCCATTCCCGGGGTGAATATCCACGCCATGCTCAGCCAGTGCAAGGACCTGTTCCAGCGCTTTGGCGGCCATGAGCAGGCGGCGGGGCTGACCATGGACGCCGCGCTGGCGCCGGAACTGCGCCGGCGGCTCTCCCTGGCCATTGCTGAAAACTGCGATCCGCGTTGCTTTATCCCTGAAAAAGAGTATGACCTGCCCTTGTCCCTGGCGCAGGTGGATTTGGCGCTCATTGAGCAGCTGGAACTGCTTCAGCCCACGGGCTACGGCAATCCCGCGCCGGTCTTTCTCACGCGGGACGCCTCCGTACAGCAGGCGCGAAAGGTGGGCAATCAGGGCCAGCACCTGAAACTGAGCCTGGCGGAGGGCGAAGCGCTGCGGGACGGCATCGCCTTTTCCATGGGGCCGGAGGCTGACCGCGGACTGACCCGGGTGGATGTGCTCTTCACCCCGGAAAAAAATACCTGGCGGGAGCGCACCGCCGCGCAGCTTCAGGTCAAAGCCCTGGTTCCTGCCGCCGGAGCATCCCCGCTTCCGCCGGAAACGCTGTTTTTCGAGGCGCTTTTGCAGGAAATGACCCTGTTGGCGGAGAATGTAACAAGATTATCGGAGCGCCCCAGACCACAGACCCAGGCCGCGGTAAAGCGGCTGCTCCAGGATGGTCAAGGGACGCTTTGCCTGGCGCATAGGCCGGAAACCGCCCGGGAATTTCTGGGCGCGTATCCCGGCGAGACGGACGTGTGGACCGGGCGCGCGGAGGACCCGCGGCCCTTCAATGCCCTGCTGTGCGCGCCGGACCTGCAGGCGCTGAAGGATTGCTGGACGCATATTGTGCTTCTGGACGGCGACGCGGTGCCCGGGGAAGCGGCATGGCTTGCGCGGCAGTGCCCGCGGGCGGAGCTGCACGTGCTTCGACCGTCCGCGCCCATGACGCGTTTGATGGCGTCCTTGGCCCTGGAGGATGAACCCCTGCGGGCCTTGTACCGGACGCTGCGCCGGGGCGGCGGGAACTCGCCCGCGGGGCTGGCGGAGCAAAGCGGCCTGACCCTGGAACAGACCCTGGTGGGCCTTACCGCCTTCGCCCAGGTAAAGCTGGCGGAGTTTCGCCTCTCGCCCTTTACCCTGCGCCTGCTTCCGCCGGTGAAATGCGCCATGACGGACAGCCCGCTGATTCGTTACCTGCGTCAAAACGCTTGACCGCTATGGGAAAGGAGGATGCTGATGAGTTATACGACCTATGAAGCCATGCCGCTGGATCAGATGCTGGCCCGGGTACAGAAATATCATCCCGGCGACAGCTACAAGCTGGTGGAAAAGGCCTACCGTTTTGCGGAAAAGGCCCACGCGGACCAGAAGCGCAAAAGCGGCGAGCCGTACTTTACGCATCCCTGCTTTGTGGCAAGCATCCTGACGGAACTGATGATCGACGCGCCTACCATCGCGGCGGGGCTGTTGCACGATACGGTGGAGGACTGCGAGGAAATTACCCTGGAAACCATCCAGCAGGAGTTTGGCCAGGAGGTGGCCCGCCTGGTGGATGGCGTGACCAAGCTGAACAAGCTGGACTTTGCCGACCGGGAGGAGGCGCAGGCCGAAAGCCTGCGCAAGATGATCCTGGCCATGAGCAAGGATATCCGCGTGGTGCTTATCAAGCTGGCGGACCGGCTGCACAATATGCGCACCCTGAAATATCAAAAGGAAGCGCGTCAGGTGGCCATTGCCCGGGAAACCCTGGACATTTACGCGCCCCTGGCGCACCGCTTGGGCGTGTACGCCATCAAGCAGGAGCTGGAAGACCTTTCCCTGCGCTATATCGACCCGGTGGGGTACCAGAACCTGGTGCAGAAGGTGGGCCTGAAGCGGGCCGAGCGCCAGGAGAATATCCGCATGGTCATCGAGGAGCTTTCCGCCAAGCTGGACGAGCAGCACATCCGTTACGATATTGACGGGCGGCCCAAGCATTTCTACTCCATTTACCGCAAAATGGTGCTGCAAAACAAGCCGTTTGAGCAGATTTACGACCTGATTGCCATTCGGGTGCTGGTGGATACCGTGCCGGACTGCTATGCCGTGCTGGGTATCGTCCACACGCTGTGGAACCAGATTCCCGGCCGCTTCAAGGATTATATTTCCGTACCCAAGGCCAACATGTACCAGAGCCTGCACACCACGGTGGTGGGCGGGCGCAAGATGCCCTTCCCCTTCGAGGTCCAGATTCGTACCTGGGAAATGCACCGGGTGGCCGAGTACGGTATCGCGGCCCACTGGCGCTACAAGGAGGGCGACCAGAAGGGCAACGACCTGGACAACAAGCTTTACTGGCTGCGGCAGATTCTGGATTGGCAGAGCGATACCCGGGACGGCAAGGAATTCCTGGACACCCTGAAAACCGACCTGTTTGCCGAGGAAGTGTTCCTCTTTACCCCCAAGGGCGACGTGGTCTCCATGACCAAGGGCGCCACGCCCCTGGATTTTGCCTACCAGATTCACAGCGCTGTGGGCAATTCCTGCGTAGGCGCCAAGATCAACGGGAAAATTGTTCCCATCGACACCGTGCTGGAAACCGGCGACCGGGTGAAGATCATCACCTCCTCCGCCTCCAAGGGCCCCAGCATGGACTGGCTGAAAATCTGCAAGACGCCCCAGGCCAAGGCCAAGATCCGCCAGTTCTTCAAGAATGAGCGCCGGGATGAAAACATCGAGCGCGGCAAGGACATGGTGGAAAAGGAGTGCAAGCGCCGGGGCGCGCAGCTCTCCGCCCTGGCCAAGCCGGAATACTACGAGGGCATGCTGCGCAAATACGGTTTTCAGGAGCTGAACGACCTGTATGCCGCCGTGGGCTACGGCGGGCTGGCCTCCATCTATGTGGTGACCCGCCTGCTGGAGGAGCAGCGCCTGCATGAAGCGCCTTCCCCCAAGCAGGCCATTGAAGAGCTGCCTACCCAGGAACAGCATCAGCAGCAACGGCCCAAGGCTACCCAGGGGATCATCATGGAAGGCCTGGAGGGCATTCAGGTGCGCTTCGGCCATTGTTGCAACCCTGTGCCCGGGGACGATATTGTGGGCTACATTACCCGCGGCCGGGGCGTGACCATTCACAAGGCGGACTGCGTCAACGCCCAGAACGGCGAGGAAGAGCGCATGGTGCACGTGGCCTGGGCGGAGGAGAGCAGCGGCCAGTTTGAGGCCTCCATTCAGGTGATCGCCTACGACCATGTGAGCCTGCTGGGCGAACTGGCCATGTATATCGGCGAACTGAACGTGCCCATCCGTGCCGTGAGCGCCAAGGTGGACGACAAAAAGGGTATATCGGTGATCGGCATGACCCTTTCCGTTTCCAGCCGGGAGCAGGTGGATCGCGTCATCCGCCAGCTGCAAAAGCGGCAGGACGTTATTGAAGTATATAGATCGGCGGGATAAGAAGCATGCGTTG
This sequence comes from uncultured Oscillospiraceae bacterium, assembly GCA_964540735.1. Taxonomy (GTDB): domain Bacteria; phylum Bacillota; class Clostridia; order Christensenellales; family Aristaeellaceae; genus Egerieenecus. The sequence goes on along the minus strand of CAZINY010000031.1, from coordinate 2,254 downwards.
CGTAATACAGCGGGTCAAGGAAGCCTCCGTAACGGTGGAAGGAGAGGTCACTGGCCAAATCGGTCCGGGACTGATGATCCTCATTGGCGTGCGGGAGGACGACACGGAGAAGGATTTGCGCTACATGGCGGACAAGGTGCCCCACCTGCGCATTTTTGAGGACGAAGCGGGGAAGATGAACCGCAGCCTGCTGGACGTGGGCGGGGCCATCCTGGCCGTGAGCCAGTTCACCCTGTACGGGGACGCCCGGGGCGGACGCCGGCCCAGCTTTATTGAAGCGGCCCGTCCCCAGGAGGCCAACGCCCTGTACCAGCGCCTGGTGGAAAGCTGGCGCGCCCAAGGCGTTGCCGTGGAAACGGGGCGCTTTCGGGCGCATATGGAGGTAGCCCTGGTCAACGACGGACCGGTCACGCTTCTGCTGGACAGCCGCAAACAATTCTGACACGGCGACGGACGCGCCGGAAAGGCGGTTCCGCGCCGCGCTTTTTTCATGCGGAAAGGAGTACCTATGAAAATTTCCAAAAAGGACGCCCTGACCTGGTTCCGCTTTTTTGCCGAGCTGCCCGAGGAGGAACCCCTGATGGTGCGGCAGCAGGAAATCGCCTACGCGGTCATGGCGCAAATCGAGGACGCGGTGGAGCGTCGCCGGGCGGAGCTGAAGGCGCAGATTCCGGGGCTGAAGGATTTGCGGGGCCGCACCCTGTACGTGGGGGATGAAAAGCATTTCCCCAAGGGCTGCCTTTCCTGCCTGCTGGGCACGGGGCTCAGCGCCATCCGCAAGACCAACCGTTGCAACGCCCGGTGCAAGTTTTGCTATGACTATGGCCAGCTGGACGCCATCGAACCCATTGGCGAGGGTTTGTGGGAAATCGGCGGCACCAAGCATTACGAGCGGGACCTGCCCTTGCTGTTCTCCATCCATAAAAAGCCTACGGGCGTTTCTTATGTGTACCTGGAACCCTTTATGGAAATCGAGGCGTATTACGGAGTCATCCGCGCGTTCCATCAGGCGGGCATCCACCAGCATATGTATACCAACGGCACCCTGGCCACGGAGGAAAACCTCCGCGCCCTGGGGGAGGCGGGACTGGACGAATTACGGTTCAATCTTGGCGCCACCGGCTGCTCCGACCGCGTGATCGCCAACATGGCGCTGGCCAAAAAATATATTCCGCAGGTGGGCATTGAAACGCCCATGACGCCCGAGTTGTACGAGACCTTTCTGCAAAAGCGGGACGCCATCCTGGCCACGGGCATCGACTTCATGAACTGCGCCGAGCTGCATCTCAACGCCAACAATATCGACAACTATGCCGGAGAAAACCTGTACATGGCGCGCTTGGGCTACATTTCTCCCATCTGGAGCCGGGAACTGACCCTGACGTTCATGCGCCAGGCGGCGGAGGAACGTTGGCCGCTGGTTGTTCACGATTGCTCCAACGATACCAAGTTTGCCCGGGACCTGAACCTGCGGGCCAAGGAAGGCGGTTGGTTCGGGCAGAGCAGCTACGGCTGTGAGTTTGACCGTATTCCCTTCGCGGCTTTCCTGCCCGTGCTGGAAGACGAAAGTTTTCCCTTCCTGGAGGAGGAAGAACTGCCGCACGGGTACCGCCCGGGGGAAATTGTGCTTTGACCGGTTCGATATGCAGCGAAAAAAGAGAGCAGGAGGAAAGCCATGCGGGATATTGACGCTTTTTCCTACGCGTTGGGCGCGGCGGATTGCTTCTGCGAAATGGTGCGGGCGGGGGTGAAGCAGTTGGCCCTGGCGCATCCCTGCGACAGCCGGGCGGAGCGCGACGCCTTCCTGGAGGCATATGCCGGACTCTGCCGGAAATATGGCGTGAAGATGTATCAGGAGGATGAGGCTTTTCTTACGGACCTGTTTCCCGTTTCCCTGAACCGGAATTGTTTCAATACCATCTTTTATCAGCAGGACAGCGTTTTGGAGGCGTACCTGGCGCTGAAAGCGGAGAAGAAACAAGCGCAGGAGGACGGAACCTATACCCCGGAAAGACGCCGGGACATTGCCTGGCGCTACGGCAAGCTCCTTTCCTATACCGACGCGGGCATCGAACGGCTTCTGGCGCTGAACCATGAAAAAGAGTAAGGCGCCATTGGCAGGATGAAAATAAGGCGGGCCGGGAGCGCCGCCGCCCCGTTTGAGCGACTTGGCTGTTGCAAAATGGGAACGCAATCGCAACCTGCACAAAAAGCAGCAGCCAACAACCAAAACCGGCCGCAAAAGAAGTGTTTT
>CAZINY010000030.1:0-33406 GCA_964540735.1 uncultured Oscillospiraceae bacterium | reverse complement strand
CCCTGTGCGTGGACGGCCACCTGATGATCGAAACGCCGGAGGGGGAGAAGCGTATCGGCATCACCCGCATCCACATCGAGGAGGACGCGGGCAAGCTCATCCACGACCCCGAGCATGGAACCCTCATCGACTGCAACCGCTGCGGCGTGCCCCTCATCGAGATCGTCTCCGAGTCGGACATCCGCACGCCTCAGGAGGCGGTGGCCTACCTGCAAAAGCTCCGGGCGGTGATCGCCTACACGGGCATCAGCGACTGCAAGATGAACGAAGGTTCCCTGCGCTGCGACGTGAACCTTTCCATCCACAAGCCGGGCCAGCCCTTCGGCACCCGCACGGAGATGAAGAACCTGAACTCCTTCCAGTCCGTGCATCGGGCCATTGAGGAGGAATACCGCCGCCAGGTGGAGGCCGTGGAGCGCGGGGAGACCATCGTCCAGGAAACCCGCCGCTTCGACCAGCAGACCGGCAAGACCAGCGCCATGCGCCGCAAGGAAAACGCCAACGACTACCGCTATTTTCCCGACCCGGACCTGGCACCCATCGTCACCGGGGAGGACACCCTGGCCGCCTGGCGGCAGGAGCTGCCCGTGCTGCCCGACCAGCGCAAGGCGCGCTACATGGCCGACTATGGCCTCACCGCCTATGCCGCAGAGCAGCTGGTGAGCGAAAAGGCCCTGGCCGAGTACTTCGAGGCCGCCTGCGAGAGCACCGCCGCCCCCAAGACCCTGGCCAACCTGATGCTCACGGAGGTGTTCCGCCTGCTGCCCCCGGAGAGCACCGCCATTCCCCTGGCCCCGGCGCACCTGGGCCGCCTGGCGGACATGGTGGAGCAGGGGGACATCAGCGCCGGCGTAGCCAAGCGGGCTGTGGCCGCCCTGTGGGAACAGGATCAGGACCCCGACGCCTGGGTGGAGGCCGCCGGCCTGCGCCAGCTCAACGACCCGGCGCTCCTGCGTACCTACGCGGAGCAGGCCATGGCGGAGCATCCCGACCTGGTGGCGGGCTACTACAAGGGCAAGGTAAACCTGGCCAAAGCCCTCATGGGCGCGGCCATGGGACTATCCGGGGGCAAGGCGAATCCCGCCCTGCTCCAGCGGCTCATGGACGAGGCTCTCGCAAGGGGCCGGGAGTAACACGCCAGGCTTTGCATCCTTCGCTTTCCCTGCAAGCAGCGTTTCCCCGGAACGGACGTCGCCCCGGACGGAAATCCGTCCGGGGCGTAGGTTGCTGGAAAAAGCATGGTTTTCATATAGATGCAAGAAAGATGAAGTTTCAGGCCCCTTATCTTGCAGAAGTTTCATAACGTATGGGGCCCGAAGGTTTCCAAAGGGCGATCGGAAAGCCCTTTGGTCGCGCCCGCAGGCGCGAAACTCTTTGCGCTTGCAAGTAGACAAAGCACAACTTGCAAAAATAGCAAGTCAAAATACTTTGTCAACAGTGTGCGCCCCGGACGGAAATCCGTCCGGGGCGACTTGTCTGTACAGGCAGGCTTGCGCGCTCAGTCCTTGCCCGCCGGGATGTTGTGCACGTTCAAGTGCGGGTAGGTAATCTCCACGCCGTGGCGGCGGAAAGCATCGTATATCCGCTCGTTCAGGGCATAGCGCAGGGCCAGGTATTGGGAAGCCGGCACCCACACCTGTACCAGGTAGTTGATGGCGGAATCCCCGTAATGATCCAGGTAGACCGCCGGAGCGGGATCGGCCAGAATGCCCTCCAGGGAAGCCACGGCCTCCAGGGCCGCGGCGCGAACCTCCTCGGGGGTATTGTTGTAGGAGACGCCCATGGACAGCTCAATCCGGCGGGTGCCGGAATATGTGTAGTTAATCAGCCGGGAACTGTACAGGACTTCGTTGGGCACATAAATGGTGCGACCGTCCGGGGTGGTCAGGCGGGTGTAAAGAAGGCTGATTTCTTCCACGGTACCGGATGCGGTTTCCGTCTCGATATAGTCCCCCAGGGTAAAAGGCTTGCTGGCCAGGATAATCAGTCCCCCGGCGAAATTCTTCAGCACGCCCTGCACTGCCAGGGACAGCGCCAGGCCCACCACCGAGAACACCGCCAGGAAGGAGGAAATGGGCACGCCGATGATGTTCAGCGCGATCATCACCGCCAGGAACAGCAGCAGGAAGCGCATCACCGTGCGCAGGATGGAATGCAGCTCCGGGGCCACCCGGGGCATGCGCCGCAGAATGCGGTCAAAGGCCATGAGCAGGTACCGCCGGGCCAGCAGGCACAGCGCCAGCACCAGCACGGCGGCGAGAATCTTCTCCACGGGGATGTTGCTCCCCAGCACCTGCCAGATGGACGCGGTTTCCGACATGGCCTCGTTTACGGTTGCGGAGATATCGTCGGACATGAAGGACCTCCCTTGCGTATTTGCGGGGCGTTACATCCGCTCCGGGGCTTCCATGCCGATGAGGTACAGCCCGGTCTTGATGACGTTCTTCATGGCCCGGGTCAGGGCCACGCGGGCCGCCGCCGCCGCGGGATCGTCATCCAGGATGCGATGCTCGTAATAGAACTTGTTGTACGCCTGGGCCAGGTCGGTGACCGCCCGGGTAATCATGGAGGGCTCGTACTTGTCCGCGGCCTCCTGGATTACGTCGGGGAAGCGGCCCAGCTTGCGCAGGCAGTCCTGGGCCTCGTCGTCGGCCAGGGCGTTCCAGTCGGGCGCAGGCAGGGACAGCTCCGCGGCCTTGCGCAGCACGGAGCAGCACCGGGCGTGGGTGTACTGCACATAGGGTCCGGTCTCCCCGTCGAAGTTCAGCGCCCGCTCCCAGCTGAAGTCGATATCCTTGATGCGGTTGTTGCTCAAATCGGCGTATACCACCGCGCCGATGCCCACCTGCCGGGCCACCTCGGCCTTGTCGGGCAGGTTGGGGGACTTCTCCTCAATGATGGCCAGAGCCTTCTGCTGGGCCTGTTCCAGCAGGTCCTCCAGGTAGACCACATAGCCCTTGCGGGTGGACAGGGACTGCCCCTCGTAGGAGATCATGCCGAAGGCCACGTGGACGCAGTTCTTGGCCCAGTCGTAGCCCATGAGCTCCAGCACCTTGAACCACTGACGGAAGTGCAGGTCCTGCTGGTAGGCCACCACGTACAGGCACTTGTCAAAGTGATAGGTATCGTGCCGGTACAGCGCCGCGGCGATGTCCCGGGTGGCATAGAGAGTTGCGCCATCCTTTTTCAGAATCAGGCAGGGGGGCATGCCGTAAGGCTCCAGGTCCACAATGGACGCGCCCTCGGAGATGGTGAGCAGGTTCTTTTCTTTCAGCTCGTTAATGACCCGGTCCATCTTGTCGTTGTAGAAGCTCTCTCCGGCGTAGCTGTCAAAGTGTACGCCCAGGAGGTCGTAGACCTTAGCGGTATCCCGCAGGGTCAGCTCTTTGAACCAGTTGAAGATTTCCAGGGCTTCGGGGTCGCTGTCCTCGATCTTCTTGAACCAGGCGCGGCCCTCGTCCTCCAGGGCGGGGTCCTTTTCGGCCTCCTCGTGGAATTTCACGTACAGCCGCACCAGCTCGTTGACGCCGCCCTGTTCCACGGCTTCCTTGTTGCCCCAGCGCTTGTAGGCGCAGATCATCTTGCCGAACTGGGTGCCCCAGTCCCCCAGGTGATTGATGCCCACGGTGGTATAGCCCAGGTGCTCATAAATGCGCTTGAGGCTGTGGCCCAGCATGGTGGTGGACAGGTGGCCGATGTGGAAGCGCTTGGCAATGTTAATGGAGGAATAGTCCAGGCAGATGGTCTTTCCCTCGCCCTGACGGGTAGCGCCATACTTCTCCCCGGCGGCAAGCACGCTGCCCAGGGTATCCCGGGCAAAGTTCACCCGGTTCAGGAAGAAGTTCAGGTAGCCGTTCACCGCCTGCACGCTGGCGGTCTCCGGGGCGTCGAAGGCCTCGGCCAGGGCCTGGGCAATCTTCGGCGGGGCCATGCGCAGCACCTTGGCAAAGCGGAAGCAGGGGAAAGCATAATCCCCCAGCTTGGGTTCCGGGGGCACCTCCAGCAGGGGACGCAGCTCCTCCGCCTGGGGAAGCTCCCCGGCCTGGGGCCAGGCCTTGCGCAGGGTGTCCGCCAAAAGCCGGGCGATGCGGGTTTTCATATCCATGGAACATTCGCTCCTTCTTCTATGCAATAGCGTGTGTTATTGTACCACATTCCATCGGGGGGAAACAAGGGGCGGCGGGGGATATTCCGCTCCTTCGCGCAGGATTTTCCCCGTTTCCCGGAAAAACGGCCCGCAGTCCGCGCTGCGGTCCGGCCCTTTCCTCAGAAATTGACAGCATTTGTCCGGCCATGCTAAAATACAGGCAAAGCTGCATATGCCCCTCGCCGTCCATCCATCGCAGGCTTGCCTGAGGGCAAAGCGCCGGATTTTTTCATAGGCTTCAGCCGCCGGGCCACGGCGTTTGCGGCATAACGCCGTTTTTCAGCCAATGTTCATCCAGTTTTCCGCAATTGTTACCATTCTAAACAGGCAAAACGATTGACAGAGCGCGTCCATACCGGTATGCTGAATAAAAGCGATTTTTGTGTTAAAGGGGGAGGCAAAACTTTGAAACAAAGCGGCATACTGCTTGCGGCGCTGCTGCTGTGTACGCTATGGCTGCTCTGCGCCTCCGCCCGGGCGGAAGGCGCCGCGTCCCTGCCCCTTTGCACCACCCGGGAAGAGGTGGAAGCCTGGATAGATTTCGGCCTGGAAGAAGAAGACGACGGCATCCCTTCCGCCAAAACCGTCGCGGCCGGCCGCGTGCGCCATATTGCCCAGGACATCGCCGAAGACCCCACCTTCATCGGCTGGTACTGGCTGGGGGGCGAGGAAGGCAGCCGGCTGGACCTGACCCAGCGCACCTACGGCGTTGGGCAGCAATATAAATACTATTGCGGCAACATATGTACCCGGGCGGTCTATTCCATGGCCCTGTCCTATCTCGGGATTGACTGCACCCCCGGGGACATGAGCGCCCTGATGGGCGTGCGCGACCTGGAGGAACCCTATGACAAGGTCACGGAAGCCCTGGGCGTACTGGAGCGGGTGACCTTTTCCCAGTATATTTTCGATCAGATGTACGCGCAATACGAACAGGACAGCACGTATTCCCCCGTGTACCTTTACTTCCGCAAGGACACGGGCGCGGCTCACGCGCTGCTGATTGTGGCCCGCACGGAGAAGGAGAACGGGTTCTGGGTGGTGGACCCTGCCGGCAACAGCAAGGATGGCGGCAAAGTCCATGTGTTCCGCATCCGGTTCAATACGGTGAAGAAGAAAATCATCGCCTCCACCTTTGACAAATATGTGGACGGCACCGTGGTCTGCTTCTGCCAGTGGCGGCTGACCGCCGGGGAATGACCCAGCGGCCGCCATGCCCCTTGCCCACCCCAGGGAAAAACAGCAAAAAAGCATTTGCACCGCCTTCCGCACAGGTGCGCGCGGAAGGCGGCTGTGCTATAATGCAAAACGTATCACCCCATCTGCAAAAGGAGGCTGGCGCAATGGATATCGAAAAAGCCGTGCAATCCCTGGCAACGCCCTTGCCGGAGGATATACTCAAACGGAAATGGGCGGGAGACCTAACGGGCGCCGTGGCCGCCATTGACCTGCGCCTGCAGGAGGCGCTGCCGGAAACCTTGGCCTGGAGGCTGCGGGTGGAACGGGAACGCCTGCGCCGCATGCCCACCCAATACCCCTGGAACCGCGCCCAGGCCTTTGAAAAGCTCCGGGAACTGGCGCCCGACGTCACCGAAGCGGAGTTTGACGAGCTGGAATTGGCGGGCAAGATTGACTTTCTGTTCCTGGAGGGGGAGAAGCGTTATTTTGTGCGTTTCCACCGCACCCTGGTCAAAACCATTCCCCAGCTGACGGCGCGGGCCGGCGGGCGAACCGACGGGAAAAGCCCCTGGCTGGACCCCATGATCGCTGAAATCAAGGAAAAGGGCCGCCTGGCCTACCGCATCACCCTGGAAGGCGCCATGCGCCTGGCGGAAAGCGCCTTTGTCCCCGATACCTACCGTATCCACATTCCCGTGCCCGCGCCCTGCGCCCAGCAGCGCGATATTGCCATTGAGGCGTCCGGCGCGCAGATCGGCCCGGAGGATGCGCCGGCGCGTACCGCCTTCTGGGAAAAAGCCATGGACGTATGGGAGGACGTGTCCCTGCGCTACACGTATACCAGCGAGATCCGCTATGCCGATCCCTTGCATGCCCCCGCGCCGGAGGTCCCCCTGTATCCAAACGCGCGCCCCGTGGAGGAAGACGATCTGGCCCAGGCGCTTCCTTACATGCGCTTCACCCCCTATCTGCGCAGCCTGGCCGCGGAGCTGTCCGCCGGGGAAACCACCCCCGTGGGCAAGGCGAAAAAGTTCTACGATTTTGTGACCCAACAGGTCAAGTATTCCTTCATGCGGGACTATTTTCAGATTGACGACCTGGGAGAATACTGCGCGGTAAACCTGAAGGGGGACTGCGGGCTTCAGGCGCTGTTATTCATTCTGCTCTGCCGCATCGCGGGTATCCCGGCGCGCTGGCAGAGCGGGCTGAGCATTGACGAGGATTATGTGGGCAGCCATGACTGGACGCAGTTCTACCTGGAAGGCTGGGGCTGGCTTTTTGCCGATCCCAGCTATGGCGGAAGCGCGTGGCGGGCAGGCAATCTGGAGCGGCACGCCTTCTACTTTGGCAACCTGGACCCCATGCGCATGGTGGCCAACCGCCGCTACCAGGCGGCGCTGTATCCCCCCATGGAAAAGCTGCGCGTCGACCCCTATGACAACCAGTCCGGGGAGATTGAACGCGCCGCCCCCGATGCGCCCGCATTTACTGGCCGGGACGTGGACACGGACATGACGCTCACCGCCCGGGAACATCTGTAAACCGCGGCGCATGGCCGTTCCCTTTCCGGGGGAAGCTAAATTGACAACCCCGCGGCGGTGTTGTACAATAGGCTGGAAATTTTGACAAGAAACAGGGAGGCGTCCACATGGGCATTATTCCTTCGCGGAACCTGGAAGCGCAGCGCCGGGAAGAAAACGGCATTGTCTACTTTGACCGGGGCACCCTGGAGGGGAAAAACGGGCGGAAGTACGACCGCTTTGCCATACAGACCCATTTTGTGCAGCGGGGAGAGGATCAGGCGGAGCTGGTGCGCAAGTATGTGCTGCCCATCTCCCGCCCCGGGGACGTGCTGTCCTTTGGCGCAAAGGTCATGGCCATGTGTACCAACAACGTCAAGACCCGGGACGAGGTGAAGCCCGGTTTCTGGGCCAATTTCCTGTGGCGCTTCGCGGGCATCAACCACACCGGCGTGGGCATGCACGAGCCCTACAAGCTCCAGCTGGTCATCGACATGTGCGGGCTGCCGCGGGTGCTGCTGGCGGCGTTTCTCTCCGCGGTGACCAAGCCCTTTGGGGTGCATGGGGTATTCTACAAGGTTTGCGGCCAGGGCGTGGGCGGCATCGACGGGTTTTACTTCCGCTCCAGCTTTGACGTGTACAAGCAGATGGCTCTGATCAATCCGCCCAACCCCGTGGAGCTGTGCAATGCGCTGGAAAAGGAAACCGGCATCCCCGTGGTGCTCATGGACGCCAACGACATCGAGCAGAACCAGCTGGGCAAGTGCGACGACTTCCCCCTCACCGACGAGGAGATTCAGGACGCCATGCGGGACAACCCCTCCGGCCAGGGGGACGAACTGACCCCCCTGATTCTCATCCGGCCCCTGTGAGGCCGCTGCTGCGTGTCGCAAAGGTGGCAAAAGCCACCTTTGCGAGGAAGCAAATTCGGCCAACCAGAGGTCGTCCGAATTTGTAAGGAATTGATTTTGCTTTCAAAATCAATGACCCGCCCCGCCGGCAAAGCCGTCGGATACGAAGGGAAGTCAGCGGGGCTACGGCCCCTCCGACACCTCCCCACGGGTTTTGTTAACTGTCTGATTCGGCCCCTGTGAGGCCGCTGCTACCAATGCGAAAACGGAGGCCGCTGTGAAAACGACGCTGGGCTGCCTGCGCAAGGCGGACACCGATTTCCACTTGATTGAGCCCGGGGACCGGGTGGCCGTGGGCGTTTCCGGGGGCAAGGATTCCCTGCTGCTCCTTCACGCCCTGAGCCTGTACCGCAAGTTCAGCCACAAGGATTTCACCCTCATGGCCTTTACCATCTCCATGGGACTGGAGCCCTTCGACCTAAGCGGCATCCGCCGCCTCTGTGAGGAGCTGGACATCCCCTATGTGGTGAAGCAAACGGAAATCGGCGATATTATCTTCAACAAACGCAAAGAAAAAAATCCCTGCGCCCTGTGCGCCAAGATGCGCCGGGGCGCGCTCAATGACCTGTGCCGGGAATACGGCTGCAACAAGCTGGCCCTGGGCCACCACCGGGACGACGCCATCGAAACCCTGCTCATGAGCCTGTTCTACGAGGGACGGTTCCATACCTTCCATCCCAAGACGTACCTGAGTCGCACGGGCATCACGGCCATCCGCCCCCTGTGCTACCTGCCCGAGTACCACGTCCGGCATATGGCGCAGGAGCTGAACCTGCCCGTGGTGAAAAGCCCCTGCCCCGCCAACGGTGAAACCAAGCGCCAGGAAATGAAGGAGCTTATGCAAGCCCTGCGCAAGCGCTACCCCGACGCGCCGGACCGCTTCCTCCACGCCCTGCAAAGCGACAAGCAGTACGACCTTTGGCAGAAGGAATAGTATCCACAAAAGGCGCCGGGCGGCGCAAGGGAGTGCACACACAGTGAACAACGCCTTTTCCCGCGGGATACGGCACGGGATTCCCATTGCGCTGGGATACCTGTCCGTATCCTTTACCTTTGGCATGAAAGCCGTGGGGGACGGCATGACGCCCCTCCAGGCCCTGCTGATCTCCGCCACCAACCTCACCAGCGCCGGGCAGTTTGCCGGCCTGCCCCTCATGACCGGAGGCGCGTCCCTGATCGAAATGGCGCTGACCCAGCTGGTCATCAACCTGCGCTACGCGCTCATGAGCCTGAGCCTGGGCCAGCGGCTGGACGGCACCATGAACACCCTCTCCCGGCTGCTGTTCAGCTTTGCCAACACCGATGAAATTTTCGCCGTGGCCTCCAGCCAGCCGGAGAAGGTGGGGCGGAGCTACCTGTTTGGGTTGATCCTTACGCCGTACTTCGGCTGGACGGTGGGGACGCTGCTGGGAGCGGTGGCGGGCACGCTGCTGCCGGAATTCTTCCGCAGCGCCCTGGGCATTGCCATTTACGGCATGTTCCTGGCCATCATCCTGCCTCCGGCCAAGCGGGAAAAAGCCGTGCGCCTGGTGGTGCTCCTGTCGGTGGCCCTCAGCCTGTGCCTGCGGTATATCCCGCTGTTCAGCGGCATATCCAGCGGCTTTGCGGTGATCCTGTGCGCGGTGATCGCCGCGGCGGCGGGCGCGCTGCTGCATCCGGTAAAGGAGGCGCATGCCTCATGAGCGCGGAAACTTTTTATCCCTACCTGCTGGTTATGGCCGGGGTAACCTATCTCATCCGCATGCTGCCGTTAACGGTATTCCGCCGGGAGATTCGCAGCCCCTTTTTGCGTTCCTTCCTGTACTACGTCCCGTACGCGGTACTGGGCGCCATGACGGTCCCGGATATTTTCTATGCCACGGGCAACCTTTGGACCGCCCTGGCCGGTTTGGTGGTGGCGGTGGTGCTGGCCTGGAAAGAAAAAAGCCTGCTGACGGTGGCGGTATTCGCCTGCGCGGCGGTAGCGGCGGCGCAGCTGGCGTTGCTCCTGCTGGGCTAAGCCCCTGCGCCATTTTCACAAGGCGGCGGCCCGCTTCCCTGTCCGTGCCGGACCACAGGCATTGCTTTCTACGCCGGGGAATGGAACAGCATTCCGGCTCCCACGCAGGCAAAGAATCGGCAAACAAACGCCGCGGCACTTTGCCGCAAAGACCATGCGCCGCTATCCGCGCTCCGTCAAACTGGCAGCACAAAGCAAACTGTCTGCCAATGGCTCAGACTGTAAAAAAACCCAGGGAGGTGTCGGAGGGGCTGCTGCCCCTCCAGCTTCCATTCGTATCCGCCGGCTCTGCCGGCTGAAGGTTTGAAACGCCCCTATTAGACAATAATTTTGGGGAAAAGATGTAGGCGGCCGAAAGGGCTAGCTGTCTGCGAATAGCAGGCGGCTAGCCCTTTCGTTTTAGCCGGATGCGTCGGTTGTTGTAGTAGTTAAGGTAGTTCACCAGCTCTTAGCGGAAATGCTTCATGGACTCAAATTTTTCCAGGTAAAGCAACTCGCTTTTGAACAATCCAAAGAAATTTTCAACTACCGCACGGTCCGAACAATTTCCTTTGCGGCGCATGCTCTGGCGAATGCCTGCGGCTTTCATCAGCCGCTGGTACAGCTTGTGCTGATACTGCCATCCCTGGTCAGAATGGAAAATCAAATTCGTACCATCGGGTATGCTTGCAGACGCTTTCGAGCGCATGGCTATCGCCATACGCAAAACCGGTGGTTCTGAGATTGTAGAACTAACGATATAACCGTTATGCAGATTCAGAATCGAAGAAAGATATAGCTTCTGACCAAGCAGGTTAAACTCCGTTACATCCGTTGCCCATTTCTGATTTGGCTTTGTCGACTGGAAATTCCGGTGTAGCATATGATCCTTCTGCGCTTCTCTAATCCAGGATACTTCTACGAGAAAGCCAAAAGCGCCTGCAAAGATGAGCAGGCAATCTGTATATGCTTTCATCAATGCTTTCATGAGAAAATCTTGCGCCAGCTTCCAGAAGGTAAGCATTTCTGCAAAGGATTTGGGAAAAAACCCTGCGAAGCATCGGCGCGTCCCCTCCTTTTGTTTATGATTGATTGGCAAAATTTCACCAAAAAGTGGCAAGTTGCAATTTTTGAAATATGGTATACTTTGTTTGAAGTGAGTTGCGCATATGGAGGCCTGTTCATGGAATCAGATGTTTATCATATTTGCCTAAAAAATGTATATCGAGTACTTACTCGGTATAATTATCCAGAATATCTAGACATCCCATTCCCGGCTGGTCAGCTGAAAAAACTGACGCTTGTATCGTTTTGGCGTTTCGTTTTTTTCAGCGCCTTCCCCAAAGGAGCAGATCTTCAAATTTTTGATATTACGCAAGGGCGGAGTCGTTCCCTGACCAAGCTGCTGAACGGCACGGAGGGGCCACGGTTTCGCATGAAATGGTTTCAAGCATTGTCCCCTTCGCTATCGCCTGAATTGATCAATGCTTTAACGCTTTTTTTTCATCAATTTTTAAAACAGAACTATTGCAGGCCGGACCAATTATTGCACCGTTTGGAAAAGTACATTCATCTATGTGGTGAATCCTGCGAAACAGAAGAATCTTTGGTCCGTTTTTTGGAAAGTATATTGGAACGGAGCATGGTGATCCAGGATATTCTGGTCCGCAACAGCTATATTCTTTCCTGGCTTTCCTTAAGCGCCCTGTTTATCAGCTGTCCGAACGATGTCGCTTTTTTGGAACTGCGCCGTTTGCATGGCGTTTGTCAGAAGATAGTGATGGAGCATTTTTCCCTGTCTGAAGTCTCTGTACGGATTCCTAGCGTCATCACCAATGATCACACTGTCCTGAAAGCTTCTCCGCTGCCTTCCAGCCAATATGTTGGACGTTCGGAGCAATTCAAACAGGTTGAGATGCGCCTTTTCCGCAACGAGCATGTTGCCATAAGCGGTATGGGCGGTATTGGCAAAACGGAATTTTTACGTCAACTGCTTGCCAACGCTTCGCTCCAGAATCATTTTCATCATTTGGCACTTGTCCAATATCAGAACACGCTGGTCGAAAGTCTGACGTTATCCTTTTTCAACAGGATCCAGAACCTGCACCCGAATGACGTCTTGGACAAATGCAAGGCTGAATTGGAGCAGCCCGGCACCTTGCTCATCATCGACGGAATGGATGCGCAAGATCCGGATGTCTCCTTTCTTTCCCAGTTGACTTGTCCAGTGTTGGTCACGACCCGTATGACCTCCCTGGACGGCTTTCATATGATCCCCATGATTCCGCTTAATAAGACGGAGAGTGTCAAGCTGTTTGCGTTGCACTGGCAGGGTGACGTACACCGCTGCTGGAGCGATATCGATCAATTGGTCACTTTCTTGGATGGTCATCCGCTTTTGTTGACCATGCTCGGCAAGATGTGCCGCATCCGCTTTTGGTCGATCAGCGAATTAAACATGCATTTTTCTCAGAGCGGCATCAAGGCAATGAATTTTGTGGAAAACGGGCAAGAAATTGTTTTGCAGGATCTGTTGACCAAGGTCTTTCACTTGGAACAGCTGCCTCCCATGGAAAGAAAGCTGCTGAATTTCATGGCCATCCTGCCCTATGCCAGTTTTACACCCATGCGTTTGCTTCCCATGGCGGCCGATATCACGGAAAACGAAAACCAGTTAGCCAATGCTTTGCAGCTGTTAGCTGATACCGGCTGGTTAATGCGTACCTCCTCCGGCTATGCTATTCATCCTGCGCTTGCGGAAAACCTGCGAAGCGAAGACATTTCTGCTGACGCCTTCCCTCTGCTGTGGAAATATCTGTATCACCGGTATCAGGATGGACTGACGCCGGACAACCGGCCCGATCTGCTGCTGGTCGCTTGCTTGCTGAAGCATACGCAGCCGCTGAACCGTGATGCGCTGGAAACGTTGATCGTGCTGGAGGGCGGGGTGATTTCCGAGCCGTATACAACGCCCATATCCATGCTCCTGCGCAAGCACAGGGAATGGCTTCATACCCATCCGCATCCTTTGTCTGATGAAGCGCGGTATCTGCTGTCTGTGGGATACGATAGCATTATTTTTCAAAAAATGGACGAATTAAGGCAAACCATCAAAGCATTGGCTGATCTGCCGCCCTCCGCCCTTTGCTGCCAGGCACATTATGTTGGACTGACCAACATGGTCGAAAACGCCATGCTCATGCTGCCCGCACAGGATGCCCATATCCTGCGGTTGCTGGAGAAAATAAAGCCAAGCGATGATTCTGCCAGGCAGCGCATTGCCTATGCCGCCATGATGGCCGAACGTTATCGCTGCCTGCTGGGAGATCATAAAAAAGCGGCGCAACTGCTGGAAGAAGCGGTTTCCCTCATTGAGCAGGAGGGGATCAACGACACAAGCCTGGGGGCTAGTACCAGGATACGCTTGAGTTATGCCTATGCGGATATGCACCGGTATGACCAGGCGGCCCAGATCCTTGAGCAGAGCCTGACCATTCTTCGGCGGTTGGGTTATAGTGAGGATTCGCCATCAATCTTGCCGGTCCGGGGCAGCTGCGCCTATATGCTGATGATGGGCGGCCAATTTGATGAAGCGCTCAGCTGCCGGGAGGCGGTGATCCGCATTTACCGGCGAAAGGGTCAGACCAGGAACATGCGCTTTGCCCACGAACTGAATGCACAGCTTCAATGCCTGCTGTATGCAGGCCGCAGCCGCGAAGCTGGCGCTGTGGCGGAAGAGTTGCTCGGCTTGACAAGGCAGTATGAAGAGGAGCCGACCCGTAAGGTGATGAGCCTTGTTTATGTAGCGGCGGTGCGCATTGCCTTGGGCGATCCGGATTCTTCCCTCCAGTTGCTGGAGGAAGCCCGGGCGCATATGGAAAAAACGCCCAAATTGACCGCGAGCCTCCAGCCACGGCTGGAATGTGTAGAGGCGGCCCGGCTGTACGCCGAAGGCAAGGTCAAGCAGGCGGCCCGAAAGCTCCAGCAATGGATGCCCGCCTTTCTGGAAAAATGGGGAGATACAGTGGTCGCCCATCGGGCAAGGCTGTTACAAGAGCAAGTGACCGCTTCTGTAAACAAAATGTCCGATAAGTCTCAGCGAGAAGGTGACGCTGTTTGAAAACCGGCGAGATCCGCTATTTTCATGACCAGCTTCCCAAGGATACACACCGCCGTATTTATGAAGCGCTGGAAGAAGCCATGGCAAAACGCGCGCCGATCATGCGGCTAAAAGTGGAGGGCGATGTGCCCTCCATCGAACAGTTGCGGGAAATTACGATGCATGTATATAACGACCACCCTGAATTCTTCGACTTGTTTACTTCCAAAATCTTGTATTCTGTCGCTTGGCATACTGTCCGTATTCGTCTGACATACCGCCATTCCGACAAGATTGCGAAAATGCACATGGAGGCGTTGCAAACGGCTGTTGATCGTTTCATCGCTGACTGCTTTCCGGAGGGATGGCGGCAGCTAAGCGAAATACGCCGCGAAAAAATGATCTTCGATCAATTGACCTCGCAGGTGGTTTATGATTTTGACGCCCTGGGCAAGAGCGATCTACCTGACGTGCATGCATGGTCCGCATACGGAGCGCTGGTGCAAAAGAAGGCTGTTTGTCATGGGATTTCCTGCGCTTTCAAATTGTTGTGCGATCAAGTCGATATCCCCTGTATCGTCGTTCTTGGGGACGCAAGTGGCCGCCACGCATGGAATCTGGTACGCATCCAGTATCGGTTTGCTCATGTGGACTGCACCTGGCTGCTTCGCTCCTCCATTGATATGACCATACCCTATGCGCGCTACCGTTATTTTAATGTTCCGGATTGGGTTATTAAGCGTACTAGAACGGTGGATGTCCCCTACCTGCCCAAGTGCATCTCCCTGCGTTTCAATCCCTTTCATATGCGGGGCTTATGCGCCAGCACTTGCGAAGAACTATGCAGAGTATTGAAGGATCAGCTGCTTCATGGGCAGAAAAGGCTTGCGGCAATGCTTGTGCATTACCCTGTTGCCAATGAGGAATTGAATGTCCTTGTTCAAGGCTTTTGCGCGGCCAACGGCATTTCCATGCGATGGTATCTGGATGATACACGAACCTTTTTCGGCGCCGTTTGTGTCTAAGCGTACAGCAATCAAGGAGGAACACTATGGCAGATTCAAAATTCAAAGCCGCTGTGCTTGCAAATGGGACCGTTGTGACAGCGGGCAATGGTGAAAAATTCACCATCGAAAGCTTCCTGGGAGCCGGTGGGCAGGGAAGCGTCTATCGGGTTCGCAACAGCCGCGGCGAGCCCTTTGCGCTTAAATGGTACCATAAAACCAAATTCCTTGACCAAATCAATGCACAGGCGTTCTATCGCAATCTGGCCAAAAACGTTCAACGGGGCGTTCCTTCCCAGTCCAGCGGCACAAAAGCCACACAGTTTATCTGGCCGCTGAGCATCATTCCGCCGCAAAAAGGATCCTTTGGCTATATTATGCATCTGTTCCCTAAAGGATATGATGCGCTGGAAAGAGTGCTTCTGGGATATGAGATGGATAAAAATACAGGCCAAAAAAGACCCATTCGCTGGAGAAGCTATCAAGTCATGCTGAATGCTGCACTAAATATCGTTCGTGGGTTTGAAATCCTGCACAGTCAGGGGCTGAGCTATCAGGACATCAATGAAGGCGGTTTTTCCATCAACACTTCAACGGGCGATGTGTTCATCTGCGATTGTGACAATGTGTCGCCGGATAAAAGCAACATGGGAATCCGTGGCGTAATGAATTACATGGCCCCCGAAGTGTTGAACAACCAGGCGCTGCCTGATGTCCGCACGGACGAATATTCTCTGGCAATAATCCTGTTCCGCATTTTTTATATCAACCATCCCATGGAAGGCACACTCAGCGTATCCATACGCTCAGATGAAAACTACAGCAGGCGGGAGGCTGATATGCGCATTTATGGCGATCCCAAGTATTGCCTAAATCCCCAAAACACGATCAACAAGCCAGCTGCGAAGCATTCCGATGTGCGCAAACGCTGCGTCTATTTCCCAAATGTACTGCTGGATGCTTTCTCCCAAGTCTTTACCGCCGGTATTAAGGATCCGCAAAAGCGGCTGACTGCTACGCAATGGCGAAAAGTACTACTGCAAGTCCTGGATCTATTGGTCTTTGAGGGAAAAGAAAAATTCTATTTTACACCGATGCAACAGCCGCTTCCGCCTCTGGCCAGGCAGCTGATCTATCCCAATGGACATCGGGTTCTGCTTATGCCGGGCAAGCTGCTCTATGCCTGCCATTTTGATGAGTTTCTGAGGGATTATCAAGCGCCTAAAGCCAAAGTAACGCAGCTCAAGGAGGGTGTGCTGTGCCTGTATAACGCCAGCGGGGCGAGCATCCAGGGTGCCTACAAAGGCTCCCAGCGCAGCTTTGCTGAAAAGCAGTATATCCCTTTGCTGCCCGGTATGACTCTGCAGCTAGGAACAGCCCATGTTCAAGTAAAATAATCCAATCCGTTGAACTGATCCATTGCAGACCATGCGCGAATAAGTAAGGAGGGAAAAAAGCATGCCAACAATAAATGACGATTATTGGACCAATCAAGATTCGCTCTTTTTCCAGTCCATCTCCGGTGAAGAAAATCTGGAAGAGATTGATCCGGCCAGCGGTTTGGATTCCCATTTGGCAGATACCCGACGTATCCTTCCGCTGATCTTCATGCTGGATATTTCCGGCAGCATGCGCGGCCAGCGCATAGGCATGGTCAATTATGCGCTGGAAAACCTTTTTAAGCAGATAAGCCGGAACGATGACCCCCATGCTATTATTAAAGTAGGCATTATGGAGTTTGAAGAAAACGTTCATTGGATCACGCCACAGCCTGTGTTGCTGGAAAACTACATTTTCACGCAACTCCAGGCTACACAGTGGGTAACCAATTACGCTCCTGCTTTTGAAGCGCTGAACCAAAAACTGCGACGCAGCGCCTTTATGGATCCCAAGTACGGCGAATACTTTGCTCCTGTCATCCTTTTTGTAACCGATGGCGAACCCACGGATGTAGCAGAATACCCGCAGGCCTTGAGAAAATTGCAGCAAAATGGATGGTTTCAACAATCGGCGCGCTATGCCATCGCTGTTGGAGAGGAATCGCGCTCGCCGGAAGTCATCGGCGTCCTCAGCCAATTTACCGGCGACGAACGCAACGTCCGCTGGGTGGATGAGGGAGAGGCCCTTTGCAGTTTAATCCAATTCATCTCTATTTCTGCATCTAGTGTGCAAACCTCTATGGTTTCCAAAGGAAACAGCGATAACGATCCATCGAAGATCAACAGCAGCATTTTTGACGATCGTGACCAGAATCTGTTTAGCAGTTTGACGGATGCCAAATAGTTTTTCAACCTTCTAGGGAGTGACGGGTATGAAGTGGGCAGCCTATGCATCCTCGGCCATTGGCGGATTCCACCAAAAGCATAGTTATCCTTGTCAGGATCATTCTATGTATCTCTCTGCGACGGATTATGCAGCGGGAGCCGTAGCGGATGGGCATGGCAACAGGCGGCATTTTCGTTCCGAAACCGGCTCCGGTTTTGCCTGTGAAGCAGCCAGGGAATGCCTTCGCACTTTCTGCGAAAAACGGAAGGACACTCCCACAGAGAGCGAGTTATACGATTTGGGGAGCGAGATCCTGTTTCATTGGCGTGCGTTGGTAATGACCGATGTCCAGACCCATCCCTGGACGGAAGCAGAACTAGCTGAGCAGCAGAGGCTGTTGACACAGGAAGAATATGCGTTGCTTTGCCAGAATGAAAACGTCCTGATCCCCTACGGCACAACCTTGGTGGCTGGCGCCGTATCCCCGGCATGGTGGTTCGTGTTCCAGATCGGTGATGGCGAAGCGGCACTGCTGGACTGCCAAGGGTGTTTTCACTGGCCTGTGCCCGAAGGGACCATTCCTCCGGGAAACAAAACGGCTTCCCTCTGCATGGGTGATCCCATGGGAGAGTTTCGCTGCAAAGCAGGAAATGAACCGATTGCTGGTATGGTGCTGTATACAGATGGGATCGAAAAGGCCTTTCCCGCGCACAGCCCGCGTTTGGCCGGTTTCCTGTTTGCCCTTTGGAAGCTGATACAGAAACAAGAGCATGGATATGAGCTGCTTTTCCAAAAAGGTTTGACCTATTTGGCCTCCGATGGTCCCGTCCAGGACGATGTAAGCGCCATGGCCATTGCGGCTCCCTGTTTGGATGAAATAACGCTTGATGTCAGTGAGCTGAGCCGAAAAATAATCCGGCATCAACAGCAGGCTCAGGTAGAGGAATGTGAGAACACGTTGGTTTACGCCCGTACACAGTTAGCCCGGCTGGAAGCTTTGGATATGCCAAACCTGGAAGCTGCCGGCCGTTTGCGGGAGGTCATCCAGCGTACTTTGAGCCAGCTGCAGCGGCTTGCACCCGATCGGTATCCGGCAGAGGAAGCTGTCAAAGCAGAGCATCCGGAAGCAGGTGATAGTCAGGAGGCTGCACCCTGCTGTGAGCGGCCTGATCTTGAGGAAACGGAACAGGAGCCTTTCGGGGACGTTCCGAAACCGGAAGACGTATTTTCCAAGCTGGAAGCACCAGCACAGGAGGATATTTCTTCGTTGCACGCTTCGTCCGAAACGGATCTGTTGATGGACGAGGACTTCTATGCAGCCATACAGGAACCGCCTTATTCCTCCCCGCTTACTACCGATCCTACGAACGCTCAGGCAGGTGCAACAAATGATACTGACTTGGATGGAAGATGAACTATACCGGCAAACATGGCTGCCGGAATATCCGGAAGGGCATTTTGTCCTGCGTGACCTTCAAAGACGAGCGGTATTGACCTTCATCTCGGATCAGGGGCAATGGCGCATGCATCTGGAAACAGCGTGGACCATGCATGGAAGCAAGGACAACATCCTGCGCCCGGGAATGTTGCTGCGCCTCCAAGCTTTGCAGGCAAAACATCAGGTTTTTTGCTATGCCGAGCCGCAGACAGAGGATCGGGAGCTTTTTGCCCGCTTGCGCGTCCAGAAGGGTGCTGTACTGCGGTTCGGCAGCGGCCAGGACTGCGAATTCCTCAGCCGGAATCCTTACATAGAGCCCCTTCACGCCGTTTTCACCCATGACCAGTTTTCCCATTGGTCTGTGGAAAGCAAAGCATCCGGTGCAGGCGTCTATGTAAACGGCCGAAAGGTCCGCCGGAGTGTTTTGCAGCCAGGCGATCTGGTTTGGATTCTCGGGCAAAAATTCGTTGTTTTGCCTGGCATGATTGCGCTCACCTCTCCTAGCAGGCAGCTGTCTGTTCATGGACGTACGCTGTCCCGCATGGAACCAACGCCCATCAGCCGTTCCAAGGCATACCGTCCGCCTAACGCCATCTCCTATTTTAACCGTATGCCGCGGTTCATCGACGATATCGAATCTGAAAAAATTGATGTTGACGCGCCTCCGGCCCAGCAAAAAATCGATCAGACCTCTCCGCTCCTTACGTTGGGCCCTTCTCTAACGTCCGGCTTATTTATGCTGATGGGGGGGATGTCCAGTATCCTCTCGCTGGGGATGGTGGCAAGCAATCTGTTTTTCCCCACGCTCATGCGCAAACGCGCCCAAGAGCAGCAGGAAGCATATGAGGAACGGCGCAAATCGGAGTATTCTGCTTATATTGCCAAAATCGAAGCGCAAATTGATGGTATGATGGTAAAACAAAGCCATGCGCTGCTGTCGGCTTTCCCAAGCGCTGTCCAAATTGCCGTCCGTCTTCTGAAAAATAAACGACATTTGTGGGATCATCGTCCCTCTAACAAGGATCACCTGCATTTACGGCTAGGTACGGGCAGTATACCGATGAAATGTGATATTTCGATCCCACAGGCACATTTTGATATAAGCGATGATCCCATGCGGGAGCTGCTCACCCAGGTTCGGAGCAAGGCTCGTGTCCTGAACAATGTACCGATCATGCTGGATTTTTCCAGCTATTCCCGTATGGGTATCTGCGGCGGCAAAGAAGCGGTGGATAGTTTGACAGCCAATATTTTAGCACAGCTAAGCTGTCAATACGGTTATGACGAAATGAAGTTTTTCATGTTTGGAAAGCCAAGCCAGAATCTCCGCCCCTTCCTTCGATTACCCCATACATGGAATAATGAGCACAACGAACACATGGTGGCCTGGGATGAATCTGAATTATCAGTTCTACTGCCAAGGCTTGACCATGAACTTGCCTTGCGGAGAAAAAACGACAGCGAAAATAACCGGAACATTCCCGAGCTGGTGGTTGTACTTTTCGACCCTGCCATGGCACAAAAAGGCGTCCTTTCCCGCTTGCTGTTCGATCAGGAATACGACAAGCTGCGTATTATCGCACTAGCTGAGCACAGCAACGAACTGCCAAGGAAAAGCGATGTCCTGGTAGGCGCAAAAGGAAACGCTGGGAAAATGGTGGCAGACAACGAACAAATGAGCTTTTCCCTTGACACCAGCGTGCTGCCGTATGTGGCCCATCTGGTCTCCATGATGGAAAATACCTTCCTGGATATACCCAACACGTCGCATAACCTTCCCGCAACGGTTTCCTTTCTGCGACTGTTCGATACCACAGATGTAGCTACGCTGAACGTATCTTCCAGATACATGAAAGCTAATCCGTCCCGTTCCCTCCGAACGCCCATCGGCATTGATGAAGACGGGCAGCTGTGCTACCTGGATGTGCATGAGAATGTACACGGTCCTCATGGGCTCATTGCCGGCATGACAGGTTCCGGCAAATCCGAGCTGATCATGACCTATATCCTGTCCATGGCCGTCAACTTCAGCCCGCTGGAAGTATCTTTTTTCCTGATCGATTACAAAGGCGGCGGCATGGCGTCCGCTTTCCGCCAGCTGCCGCACACAGCCGGCATTATGACCAACCTGGATGGGGAAGCCATCCATCGGGCCATTGTTTCCGTACGGTCTGAACTGAAAAGGCGGCAGAAACTCTTTCATGAGGCAGAGGAGCAATTAAACGAATCCAATATGAATATCCGGCGCTATCAGCAGTGCGTACGCACGGGGCAGCTCAAAACTCCGCTGTCTCATCTACTGATTATCACGGATGAATTTGCCGAACTGAAAAGCCAGGAGCCGGAATTTATGAAGGAGCTGATCAGTGCCTCCCGCATCGGCCGCAGCCTTGGGGTACACCTGATTCTCGCTACCCAAAAGCCCTCAGGTGTGGTGGATGATCAAATCCGTTCCAATACCGGTTGGCGGCTGTGCTTACGGGTACAGGACAGCCATGATTCTACGGATGTCATTGGCAGCCCCATTGCTGCGGACCTGACAGGCGTAGGCCGGTTTTATATGCAGGCAGGCGGCTCCCTGCTTTTGAAGGTACAATCCGGCTATACCGGCGCTGATTATGCACCGGAAACGGCGGCCCTGCCTTCCTGCAAAGCGGAATTACTGG
Organism: uncultured Oscillospiraceae bacterium; assembly: GCA_964540735.1. Classification (GTDB taxonomy): domain Bacteria; phylum Bacillota; class Clostridia; order Christensenellales; family Aristaeellaceae; genus Egerieenecus. The sequence goes on along the minus strand of CAZINY010000030.1, from coordinate 12,199 downwards.
ATCGCACGGGCATTGTGCTCCAGCAAGCCGATTTAACCAAAGAAGTATCCGTCAAAACCAAGCTAACGCAGCTGTCCGCCGTTACCGCTCACCTGATCGAGCTGAATCATCGCGCCAGCAGGAAGGCTCAGCCGCTGTGGCTCCCTCCGCTGGAGGAGATCATCCCCCTTGCATCGCTCCAGCAGAAGTACGCTTTCACCCCAACAGCCTTTACACCGATGCCGCTCATTGGCGAGGTGGACGACCTGGAAAACCAACAGCGCCTTCCTCTGGTATTGGAGGTCTGCGGCAGCAAAAACACCATGGTATATGGCGCGACCGGATCAGGCAAGGAAATGCTGCTGCAAACGCTGTTGCAAAACCTTCTGCTAAACCATGGGCCGCAGGAACTGCGCCTCTTCCTTGCTGATATGGCCAATGACGGCCTTGCGGCCTGCCTTGCAGCGCCGCAGGTCGCGGATGTGATCCAGCGCCAGGATGGCGAAAAGCTCGACCGCCTTCTGATCCTGCTGGAGAACGAAATCAGCAAGCGAAAGCAGCGGCTATCCGGCACAGAAAAGGCAGGCGCGCTTGGCGCTGTACTAAAAGATGCCGGTTTGCCTCGTATCCTGACCATTTTTAACGGCCTGCATCTGATGAAGGATGCCATAAGCGACAGCATGGACCGGCTGCTTCTCTTGCTGACTGAAGGCCCGGGCGTGGGGATCCACTTTTTGGCCATTACGCCAAGCTCCGGATTTGGCTACAAGCTGGAACAGAGTTTTGCCAATATCCTGACGTTGCAGCTGGCCCACGCAGATGACTATACGATGCTCCTGGGCCGTACCGGCGGCTTGAAACCGGCCGCCGTTCGCGGACGGGGCTTGGTGGGGCTCGGAAAAAGGTTTTATGAATTTCAGACCGCTACAGCAGATCTCGATTGGGAGGGCATGGCGGCGGCAGCCAGTAAGCAGTGGCCCGATTACAAGGCGGATCCCATTGCCACCCTGCCGCAGCAGGTAACGCTGGCCCAGCTCCAGCCTGCCTGGCGGCAAGAGGATCCCCTGCGCATCCCCATCGCATTGTCCCATAAAGAGCTGACGCCCGTGCTCTGGGATTTGGGCAAGAGTACCGTTCATCAGATCATCGGCATGCCAGCAAACAACCTGGCATTTCTGCAAGCGGTGGATACCTTCTGCCGCCAGCGCCACCTGGAAACGCTTCTGCTCAGCTCGCATGACGCCTGCGGCAGCGCAAAGGAGCAGGCACAGGCCGTATACAGGCTGGTATTGGAGCATATCCACGCCAAGAGCGGCCAGGGAAGCTATGCAGATCATCCCCGGTTGATTTTGATTCCTGATCTGAAGGATACGCTGGCGTATCTCTCCGGAGAAACGTTGGAGGATGCCGATTCGTCGGACTCCGCCTCCGTGCTGCTGGAAACCCTGATGGAAAAAGCTCCGCCCCAGAGCAACATGGTTTTCGTGGCTGGCGCCACTGCGGAATATATGCAAAGATGCAAGCTCTCCCCATGGTATGCCAGACGTGTGGATCCTTCCTGCGGACTGCTGTTGGGAGGACAGTTGACAGGCCAGTTTGTCATGGATGTGCGCAGCGGGCCAGGCGGTTCCATCCACAGAAACTATCCGGACGGCTATGTCATTACGGGTTCCCAAGCCCAGTTGGTACGGTTCTTCACTCTCACGGAAGGAGATATGCAGGATGCAAAGTAGTCTGCTGGTAGAAATTCGCCTGTGTGCGGCAAACCGCTCGTATGAACTGCGGTTGAGCGCAGGGTTGAATGTTCAGGTGGCTGCCTTTCTCTCTGCCCGAGTGCTCTCATCTCTGCCTGAAAGCTGTTTTTTACCACAAAAAAGCTGCATTTTGGCATGGATGAACGGTGAAGTACTGGACGGCGGCAAGACGCTATGGGAATGCGGCGTGAAAAACGGCAGCAAATTGCTGTTGGTATAAAAAAGGAGGAATGAACCATGTCGATCAAATTCGATACCCAGGCGATCAGAAGTACGGCCAGTTTCCTGCGCCAGAAAAGCGAGGAATATGTATCCGTATACACCAAGCTGAAAAGCACAGCGGAAAACATGGGCTCTGCCTGGGATGATGAAACCAACCGGCAGTATGTAAGCAAGATCCAGGGCTGCTGCAACGACCTGAAAGCCATGGCGGAAAAACTTGTTGCCAGCGCTCAGTTGCTGGAACAGCAGGGGGCGAATTACGAAGCCCTGATCGAAAGCAACAATGCAAGCGTAAAGAAACTGCACGGGTAAATCAAACAAACGAATTATAGGAGGAATCACATATGAGCAGCAAAATCGGTTCTGTTGATGTATCGGCTGTCCAGTCCACCGCTTCCACGATCGATTCTTTGAACAACGAATTGGAATCCATTCTACTGGCCACCAAGACCAAGGTGGATGGGCTCCTGTCCTCATGGCAGGGAACGGCCGCTTCCGCCACGGTGGAAGCGTACAATTCCTTTGCGACGAAATACTTTAGCAACTACAAGGAAATGCTTGCCGATTATGTTACTTTCCTGCGCAGCAACGTCGCCACCGGGTACACCGAGATCGAGAACCTGAACAAGCGCTTGGCCAGCAAGATGTAAATACGGAGGGAACCCGTATGAATACCATGAGCAGCGATCTGCGCCAGCAGGCGACAAACGCAGGGCTAATGCAGCTAACGGCCGAGCTGACCTCTTACTCCGACGCTACCAGCTGGGATACCGGCAACGGCATGAGCATGGACAGTTTCCTGAACCAATGCGCGGAGGCATATCTGCCAAGGGTTGAGGGGTACAAGCGGGAGGATTACTACCTCCCGGATGGTACGCCGCAATATGACAAAATATGCGAAGCTGTTGCCCGGGAGAATCCGAATTTCCAGCTTCTCTACCAGAGCAGCAACTGGGATAATTCAGGCCCCGGGCAGGATTTCGTCAATGTGTCCAATGTGGAAATCGTGGATGTGTCTCCCTACCTGGGCGCAGTGACCACCTGCACTACCGGCAGCGATGGGGTCAAGCGCTATACGGTGTGCTTCTCAGGTTCCCGTTCAAGCCTGATGGAGTGGGAAGACAACGCAGCAGCAACAGTGGAAGGTTCGTCCATTGGCCAGCAGATGGCGGCCGACTACTATGACTGCATCTATGAGAAATACGGCATGAACGATCCGAACGCTGTCTTTGATGTAACCGGCCACTCCAAAGGCGGAAACGAAGCCACCTATGCCACCATGTTCTCCATGCACCGGGGCAGCATTGAAAACTGCTATGCCTTTGATGCGCCCGGGTTGGCAGACGCGGATCAGGCAAAAGCCCAGACAAAAACGGATTTTGACCAGCAGCTTGCTAAAATCACGCTGATCCGGGGCGAAAATGACTATATCAGCTCGGTGCAGGAATGGGTCCCGGAGGACCAGCAATATTTTCTCTCCACGCACAACCAGCTGCACATCAATGATGAAGGCATTGAGGCCAATCTTCAAAATGACCATGTGATGGCTTACCTGTTTCATCACTCAAACGGTACCTTCCAGCCCATGCTGTCCTACGAAACGAACCAGGGAGCCATATCGGCCTTTACCGACTCGCTTTTCACCCGTCTCAAGGACAACCTGACGCCTGAACAGTTTGCCCACGTGGTGCGGACGGTGGGCCTCACCATGCAGGGGGATACATCCGTAACAGCCGAGGATATCGCGCTGGCCATCAGTTACATTGGGGAAGATACGCTTGACGAACTGTGGAATAGTCCGGAAGGGCGGGAGCTATTGGCTTACCTGCCCGTAACGGCCCTTGGCAGCGAGGGCATGCAGGGAGCGGACGGCATTTGTAATCTCGTTGCATTCTGGCTGTTGTCAATCCCTTCTGACTCCAAGGTTTTGAAAGCATTCGAGAAAGCGTTGGAAATATTAGGCGCTGATTTCAAACCCTTGAGCGAAATCCTGATATCCCTTGCTGGCGGAGCGAAAAAAGCAACTGGATTTTGGGAACAGGTCAAAGAATCCCTCTATGTCAATCTGGGCATCGGCAACAACGGCAACAGAAAGACAGCCGCCTATTACGCTGATTTGTACACGACGATTGAGGTCGATATCGACTTTCTTCGCAGTGTTTCCGCTGACATGGTCAAAGCCGGAGCGGATATAAAAGCGTTGGTCGAGGGACTGGAGCTTGCCAGGACGAGCATGTTGGAAGCGAAAAGCCAACCGCCCATATGCCTTACAATTGAATCGCGAAAACCCGACGCTGCCCTTTCAGCAGCAAACAGGGCCACGCAGCAGCTTCAGAAGGCATGCAACAACCTGGCCGTCCTGGGCAATGCCCTGGAAAGAATGAGCGAGCAGCTGGAAATGGCGGAAGCGTTAGCTTCCCAAATAGGTTCCTGACGCGGAAGCTTCAAGAAAGGAGGGGATACGATGCCCGCTCTAGGAACTGTCGACTGGAAAGAGGACCCTCGTCTTTCTGCCCAGCAAGCAAAAGTGGAAGAATGCCAACGGGCCCTTAGGCAAAAAGCAAAAGAAGCCGCTGCGCTATTGGGCGCCACATTGGAGGTGCTTCGAAGCAGACGGGATGAGCTTGCCAGCAATCCGGCGAAAAGCATTGGCACAGGGTTCATTGGCGATGGCCTGCAGCAGGTGAACGATCAGTTGGGAAAAGCCCGCGACTACCTGCAATCCATTGAATAAGAGGGGAATGTTCCTATGAAGAAATTGCGCGTTATTCTCCCCCAGCTTGCCAATGCTGCGTTTTGCCTGAACGAATGCGCTGAAGAGATTGACAGCAAATATCCCGAGATCATCGCAACAGCGGAGGAATTACAGGCACATTCGTCTCTGCCGGAATTGGAAACCTTCGCTACCAAGTTCAGCAATGCTGTCCAAACGGATTATACAAAAAGGGCGGAGGGCTTTCGCGTCTGGAACCGTAAGCTCAAAAGCGCTCACAGAATCTATTATTCCGTTCAGCGCAGATGCTGGCAAATAGCGATGGATGCCAAAAACTCCATGGAATGACCATCCTACTACCTATAACAAAGGAGGAAAAAACAATGATCTGCCCTAACTGTGGTACTTCTTCCCAAGGTAAATTCTGCCCCCAGTGCGGCACTGCGCTGAGGAACCAATCTTCCGGAGCAGAGAACAAGCCTACGGGCGTGTACTTTTCTGAAAATGTTAAAGCCGCCGCCAGAAGCGACGTGCCTATGACCTGGCACAAGTGGTTGATCTATGGTCTTCTCTGGATTTGGGCTTTCTTTAGCGTGGGGTCTGGTATGCTTTTGATTGAGACAGGTGCTTCCTTTTTGGGGATTCTGTTTCTAGCGATAGCCGCCGGCTGTGTCTATGTGCGTTTTCAACTTGCGCGCCTGAAAACGGGCGCGCCCAAAAAACTGCTCATCCTTTTCATTATCAGCGATGTGCTGAATTTTCTTATGCTGATTGCGTCTGCAGAAAGCTCGGACGGCAGCGGCATGCCTTCCATTGCTTTGAACATTATCTTTACCATTGCGAATTGGCGCTACTACTCTGCCCGTGAGCATCTTTTTATCAACTGATCAAGGAGGAGTTTCATGCATTGCTGGCAGTGCGGGCAGATGATACAGGGAGCGCGCTGTACCTGCGGAGCGGATGACACTGTGCGACCAAAGCCCAAAACAGAATATGCCATCACCCTGCGCCATGTCTATGATGTATACGGCCAGAAGGCGCTGCTGGATGATCCTTCCTTTTTTCGGCGCATCCTGGGAGATGCTTTCCATGACGATGCAGGCCTGCGCAACAGTATGCGGACCGCCATCGACCACGGCATAGGCGGTGCGATCAAAGCGCTGGCCCAGCGTGGGGCGAATGTGACCGAGGCGGGAGCCGCACTGCGAACCGAACTGAAAACCGCAGGCGTGGACCCCATGGATATGGATATTCTGGTTGACTGCCTGTGCGATATGGTGGGGTTTCCTTCCGTATCCAGTGTGAACACGGCTCGGCCGATTCAATCTGCCCCTCCGCCGCAATGCCCAGAGCAATACCGCCGTACAGTGTTTACTGCCAGCGAGCAGCCAGTCGAACACACGCACAGCAGCGTACCTTCCACCAACGAAAGGCCCCGCCAAGCGGAACAACGCAGGCCCGTTCCCAAAGCAAAGGAGCAGACAGAAGCGCCGCGGGCGATCATATCCATTGCCAACGTGAGCCTGCCAAACGCCACTATGGGTATCGGGTATTATCGCCAGGGCTTCGCCAAGAGCGGCGTGCTGGTAGTGCGCACAGACGGCGTTGCGTTTCACCAATACGCCAAGGGCGCCGGTACGGTCCCCGTGACTGCTTTGCTGGGCAGCGAAAAAAAAGCCATGTTTCATGACGCGTGCAATGCGGAGCCGGATATCTTCATTCCGCTATCCGCTATCAAAGAAGTGCTGGTCCAGTCCTTCATGGGCGCCCATGACCTGACCATCGTTCTGCATGATGGCATGCGTTTGCGCATGGTAAACAGAATCGACCTAGCCAAAAAGCAGGCTGTGGAAGACATCGCCAATGCCATCAATGATCTGTTGGCAAAACAGAACAGGAACTAACCTCTAGCAGCAAGCTATCGATAGCTTACAAAAACCTGTGGTGGTATGGACGGTTCCTAGCTCCATGGACATAAATGCCGCCCAAAGTACTTGCGTGTTCGCATATGTTATCTCACACAGCAAACCTCCCGCTGTAGTTTGTTGTTTGCATTCTACAACGGAAGGTTTCTTTTATTGCTTTTCAGTATCTGGCGCCGCGCATTCAGGCAAACGACATGCGGACGCGCCGGCGCGCCGCACGGGCTGTGCCGGAAAGGCATGCGGTCTTTGCCTGGACGGCATCTTTTTTGCCTTTTGCATCCCCCCTCCCGGCTTCCGAAACCGTTGAAGGCCTGTTATAATCGAACTGTTTGAAACCATGATGCGGTAGCTGCGGTACGGGAGGGTGTTCCGTGAAAACAGCGCTTGTATTTTCCAAGCGAGCAGAGCGCAGGCGGCGGGCGTGCGCGGAGGGAGAAGGTGAAGGGCGTGCGCGGTAGTCCCGGTATTTCCGGCGGGCGGGAAGAAGGGCTTGGCGCTTCGGCCGGAGGCGTGCAGGGATATCACCGCACCATCCGGCGCAAATGGGGAGCGCTGCTGTTCCTTTCCGTGCTGGCCGTGCTGTTCATGCTGGTTTCCCTGAATGCGGGGTCTTCCAGCATGTCCTTGGGGGAAGTGTTCCGCACGCTGGCGGGGCTGGGGGACGAGCGCTCCTTCGTGGTGATCTGGCGGCTGCGGATGCCCCGCGTTGTGGGCGCGGTGGTGGCGGGAGCGGGCCTTTCCATGGCGGGATGCGTGATGCAGAATTGTCTGCGCAATCCGCTGGCATCGCCGTCCACATTGGGTGTGTCCGCTGCGGCTACCTTCGGCGCCAATCTGGCGATTATTGCCCTGGGCGCGGGCGCCGCGCTGGGTGCGGGAGAGGCGCTCAGCGCGCTGCAGCCCTATTTGATTACCTGCTGCGCCTTCGGCTGCGCGATGGGCGCGGTGCTGCTGATCCTGGCGCTTTCCAGGCTGCGGGGATTTTCGCCCGAATCCATCGTGCTGGCAGGGACGGCGCTGAGTTCGCTTTTCAGCGCAGGCACTACCCTGATCCAGTATTTCGGGGACGACGTGGAAATTGCTTCCGCGATTTTCTGGACCTTCGGGGATTTGGGACGGGTCACCTGGGAGGAGAACCTGCTTATGGCCCTGGCGGTGGGCGCCTGCGCGGTTTATTTTATGCTCATGCGCTGGAACTACAACGCCATGGCCAACGGCGAGGACCTCGCCAAAAGCCTGGGGGTAAAAACCTCCGCGGTACGGTTCTGGGGGCTGCTGCTGTCTTCGCTCCTGACGGCGGTGACGGTCTCCTTTATGGGCATGATCGGGTTTATCGGGCTGATCGGCCCGCAGATTATGAAGCGCGTGGTGGGCGCTGACCACCGCTTCCTGATTCCTGCGTCCGCGCTGATGGGCGCGGTGCTGCTACTGGCGGCGGACACGGCGGCGCGCACGGTGATCTCGCCCGTTATACTGCCGGTGGGGGCGATTACCTCGCTGCTGGGAGCGCCGTTGTTCTTCTATATGCTGCTGAAAGGAAAACGCGTCCGATGAAGCTGGAAATCAAGGATCTGCATTTCAGTTATGGCGGCGGCCGGGAAGCCGTCCGGGGCGTATCCTTCTGCGTGGCGGAAGGAGATTGCCTGGCGGTGCTGGGCGTCAACGGCGTGGGCAAGAGCACCATGCTCAAGTGTATCAACCGCATCATGAAGCCCACCTCCGGGGAGATTCTGCTGGACGGCCGCCCTGTTTCCGCCATGAGCGGCAGGGCGCTGGCGCAGCATATCGGCTACGTTCCCCAGGGGTGCGAGTTTGCGGACGGAACGGTGTTTGATACGGTATTGCTGGGCAGAAAGCCTTTTATTCGGTGGGACGTGACCCCGAAGGACCTGGAAATTGTGCAGGAAGTGCTCCATACCATGCGTCTGGAAGGATACGCCAACCGCAATATCAACGCCCTGAGCGGCGGCGAGCGGCAGAAAATTTCCATTGCCAGGGCGCTGGCACAGCAGACGCCCGTGCTTCTCTTTGACGAACCCACCAGCAGCCTGGACATGGCGAACCAGCTGGAAGTGCTGGATATCACAAGGCGTGTGGTAAAACAGCGGCGGCTGACCGCCATTGTCATTATTCACGACCTGAACCTGGCGCTGCGCTTTGCGGATAAATTCCTGCTGATGAAGGATGGCGCGGTATACGGCTGCGGCGGGCCGGAGGCGGTCACCCCTGCGTCCATTCGTCAGGTTTATGGCGTCCGCGCGGATGTGGTGGAGCATGGCGGACGCCGGGTTGTGATACCTCAATCTATATCCGGGAGGGAATGCTGATGGCAAGAAAATGGGCGGCATGGATGCTTTGCCTGCTGGTGGCGGCGGGGTGCGCCTGCGCGGCGCTGGGAGAAGCCCCGGCCGGAGCGGGACGGGAAACGGGCGACGGTTCCGCGCCGCAGGCAACGCAGGTGACGGACATGCGCGGCCGGGCGGTGTCCATTCCGGCGGATGCGCGGCGCTTTGCCTGCATTGGTCCCGGCTGCCTGCGGCTGTACTGCTACGTGGCGGATGAAAGCAAGCTGGCCGGCGTGGAGCAGGTGGAGATTACCTGGGGCGAGACCGGCCGCCCCTACCGTATGGCCCTGGAAAACATGGAGGCATACGCCATACTGGGTCCGGGCGGGCCCGGCAACGCGCCGGATGCCGAAATGCTCTTTACGGCTGCGCCGGATGTGATTTTCTGCTGTTATGCCATGGAAAATGCGGAGCTGGACGCTTTGCAGGAGAAAATCATGACGCCTGTGGTGGCGCTGAGCTATGGCGAGGCCCGGTTGTTTTCCCCGGAGGTGAACGAATCCCTGCGCCTGATTGGCCAGGTTACCGGGAACGCGGAGCGGGCGGAGGCGGTAATCGCTTATTTTGAGGCGTCGCGGGAGGATTTGATGGAGCGGACGGCGGGGGTGGAAACGCCGGTCCGGGCCTATGTGGGGTGCCTGTCCTATCAGGGCGCGCACGGGATTGAAAGCACCACCGGCGACTATCCGATGCTGGATGTCCTGCATGCGGAAAACGTGGTTGCCACGGCGGGCATTGACCGCTATGCGACGCTGGACAAGGAGCGGCTGATGGATATGGACCCGGAAGTCATCCTGGTGGACGCGGGCGGCCTGTCCATTCTCCGGGAGGATTATGCGGCGAACCCTGATTTCTACCGCACCTTGTCCGCCGTCCAAAATGGCAGGCTGTATTTGCAGATGCCCTTTAACTATTACGATACCAACATCGAGATTGCCCTGGCCGATGCGTATTATATCGGCACGGCGCTGTATCCCGAGGCTTTCGCCGATGTGGACCCTGCCGCAAAGTTCGACGAGATTACCATGGAGCTGCTCGGCGTGGCGGCTTATGACCGGATTGCGGCAACCTACTACGGCGGATATCAAACCATTACGCTGGAAGAATAAAAGGAGGCTTTACACATGGACAAGCAAGCGCTTTGGGAGAAGGCGGTGGATTTTCACGGCCATGAATGCCCCGGGCTGACCATCGGTTACCGCGCGGCCCTGTATGCCATGGAACTGCTGGAGTTGGGATTTTCCAAGGATGAGCAGGTTGCCTGCATTGCGGAAAACGACGCTTGCGGCGTGGACGCCATACAGGCGCTCCTGGGCTGCTCCGTGGGCAAGGGCAATCTGCTGTTTCACATGACCGGCAAGCAGGCGTTTTCCATTTACAACCGTAAAACAGGCAAATCCGTGCGCCTGGTGCTGAAACCCAAGCAGGGTATGGACCGCGCGCAGTCCTTCGCCTATTACCACGCCTGCCCGGCGGAGGAGATGTTCGACGTAAAGCCCGCGCCCCTGGAGCTCCCGGAACACGCCAGGATGTTTGACTCGTACGTGTGCGAATGCTGCGGCGAAACCGCCGGCGCAAACTGGATTCGCCTGCAGGGCGGAAAAAAGCTGTGCGTGGACTGCTACCGGCACTACGACCGCTTTCATGTGTAATCAAAAAAACGTCCCGTTCCGCAGCCGGGCTGCCGAAGGGACCGGGAAAAAAGTATGCCAATAAAAAGCCGCCCGTCGCGCGGCCGGATTTGTCCGGGACCGCGCGCCAGGGCGGTTTTTGCATGGGGGCGTTTTCAGGCTGCCCCCGGAGCCGTGGCGGGGCGGTTACACCAACGTCGCCGTGGTCTGCGCGGAACCGTTCTCCAGGTCGTCCTCAAAGCTGGACTTGGCTTCGTCCAGCATGGCGCGAACCTCGGCCAGCATGGCCTGGGCCTTGTGCAGCTTTTCGGAGGCGTTGTTGCAGCCGCCGTTTTCCGCGGTATGCGCCAGGCGGTGCGCCCAGCGGTACTCCACCGCCACATGATCGTCCAGCAGATCGATCATCTGAAGAAATTGCGTTGCATTGACACCATTGGAACACATAAACAATCACTCCTTACTTTGCCCTTGCGTTATGCCAGCGCTTCATCCCGCTGCCTGCGAATCCAGGCGGCGGTTTCTTCGATGCCTTCGCCGGTACGGGCGGAGGTAACGAAAATCTGGAGATTGGGATTCAGCACGCGGGCGCGCTCGAACAGGGCCTGCATGTCGAAATCCGGATTCAGCGGAAGGTAATCGCACTTGGTCACAATCAGCGCGTCCACAATGGCGAACATGGGCGGGTATTTGCAGACCTTGTCCCAGCCTTCCGGCACGGAAAGCAGCATGACCCGCCTGTGGCAGCCCGTATCAAAGTCCGCGGGGCAGACCAGGTTACCGATGTTCTCCAAAAAGAGATAATCGAACTTCCGGCCCGCGAAGGCAGAAAACGCCTGCTTCATCATGCCCATTTCCACATGGCAGACGCCCTTGGTGTTCAGCTCCACGGAAGGAATCCCGGCCGCTTTGATTTTCAAGGCGTCCACGTCGGATTCCAGGTCCGCCTCGATTACGCCGATTTTCGGCTCCCCCTCCTTGCGCAGGGCGGCGATCAGCGCCAGCAGCAGGGAGGTTTTGCCTGCGCCGGGCGAACCCATGATGTCCAGCAGGAACGTGCCGTCCTTGGTGCGCTCGGCGCGGAACGCGTCCGCGATGCGGTCATTGTGATCCAGGATGTTCCGTTTAACTTCAATGTATTGCGTATCGCTCATTCCGGCATACCGTCTTTCTGCGCCGCCTGAGTTTCCTGCCGCTGCGCCTCGATCCGGCTGATATAGAATTCCCGGCCGCTGACAAGGGTGTAATCCTTGTAAGCGTGGCAGTTTGGGCAGGCCCACTTCTCCGGCCGCATGATTTCCAGGTGAAATTCCGTCTGGCATTGGTTGCATCGTACCTTATAGGGCACATGATGCAAAATAACTGCCGCGTCCTCCGCCACGCTCCCACGGGCAAGGAACCGGAACATGGACTGCACCAGGTCCTCTACAATATCGCGTCCTTCTCCGACGACGAGATGCACCGCCGTGATTTTCGCAGCGTGGGCCGCTTCGGCCTCTTCCTTGACAAGGGCAAGAATATTGCGTACCAGGGACATTTCGTGCATGGTTTCGAAACGCGCCTTTCTGTCCGTGAAAATGGAGCTGTCACAATGCAGGAGCATTGCGACAGCTCCGCCAGACTGTCGAAAAAC
>CAZINY010000029.1:0-33486 GCA_964540735.1 uncultured Oscillospiraceae bacterium | reverse complement strand
AGCGCCCAGCTTGAGGAACTGGAGTACGGGAAACTGTACAAAGCGTATTCGCCCAAAGGGAGACAATCGGCAGCGGATCCACGGGTATTGTTCAAGGTCATGGTACATGGATGTCTGTGTGGGATCTATTCCAGCCGGAAGCTGGAGGAAGCCTGATCATATCGGATCGACTTCAATGGCTGCTGGAGGATCAAAAAGCGCCGGATCACACGACATTTGCACGTTTCCGCACGGGGCGCTGCCGGGAAGCGGCGGAGGATCTGTTCTATCAGTTTGTGAAGCAACTGGAGGACATGGGCGAAACAGACTACCAAACGGTATACATCAACGGGATAAAGCTGGAAAGCGCTGCCGGTTGGTACACCTTTGTGTGGCGTAAACCCCTCCAAAAGCGGCTGGCGAAGGTAAAGGCGGAACTGGAAGAACGAACAGGGCTGAAGAGCGCTTCCGTCATCGGTTCCAAGCTGAAGGAAGAACGGCTATCCTTTTCGTACACGGAAGCGGAAAACGAAAAAGTTCGCAACAGCGCGACTGGGAAGAACGATGAACGCTGCTGGAACGCTGGAAAGCATACGAACAAAAGCTGGCCATCATGGGCGACAGCCGCAACAGTTATTCCAAAACAGACCCGGACGCGACCTTCATGCGGATGAAGGCAGACCACATGCGCAACGGACAACTCAAACCCGGGTATAACGTCCAGAGCGCGGTCAACAGCGAATACATCACGGGGCTGGAGGCGGGCTCAGACCGCAGCGACACAAAGAAGTTCCGTCCCATGATGCGAATGCTGCCGAGCTAAAGACCCCAAGGAAGTTGTTATACAAAGAACCTTCTGGGAAAAGCGCGAACAGGCTACACGCAACATTTCATCCGAGCGCGGCATTTATCTGTGTCTATGCCGCTCTATTCAGGTGGAAGGCGCATTTGCGCTGCTGAAGAACGACTTTGGATTTTGGCGCTTTTTCACCAGAGGCAATATTCGCACGGAACTGTTTTTCCTTGCCCTGGCGTTTGCCCTGAAAAAGCTATGGATGAAACGGGAACACAACCGGTTCAAAACGCGTGTGTCTCTTAAAATGGTTTCGTAGTTCTCGCAAAAATTGAAAAGTTATCCACATGCGGGTCTATCCTTTGACAGCCCTGGTTTCTTATACCTCTTTTCGCTTTGGCTGGTTGCTTTTTGGCGCTATACTACTGTTTTTCTCTTGATTTGTTTGCAAAAAGGGCGTGACGCAGAAATCGCTTTCTGCAACACACCCTGGTATGCGTGCTGATGGCGGGACTCGAACCCGCACGCCCTTTTGGGGCAGGGGATTTTCTTGCCACACTATGTTGCCATAGCCGCGCAGAGCGCGTTGTGGTCTGGACTATGTCTTGACCATGCCCGCAGTGCGGGGGTAGGCCGCCGGTGTATAGTCTCTACACATGGCCAGCGATGGTTCGCTGGATTAGCTCGGCGTTGCCCCAGGGGGGTGTTCGCCGAATTAGCCGGCATTCATCGGAGCGGTTTCCCGGCCCCGTGCTCTTGCTGCTATTGCAAAAGTCCCCGGTGTCTGCCATTCCACCACATCAGCGTACTTGCTTATTATAGCATGCCCAGGCGGAGGAAGTCAACGATTCTGCTGTCAGGAAGCCTTGACGGTCAGCCGCATCCTCTGAAAGACTGTACCTGTCAAAATGTAAAGTATACTTTACATATTTTGCAAAGTATGCTATACTTTTTTAGGAATACCCGGGAGGCGAGGGGGCGCATTGGTTGAAAACGAAGATCCGGGAGCTGCGAAAGGAACGGCGGATTTCGCAGGAGGAATTGGCGCAGGCTGTAGGAACCACCCGGCAAACCATCACCTCCATTGAGACGGGCAAGTATGTGGCGTCCTTGCCCTTGGCCTATAAAATCGCGAAATACTTTGGATTGACCATTGAGCAGGTGTTCGACTTTTCAACGGATGCGGAGGAGGGGGAACTGCTATGAAACGGTACCGGAAAACGCTTCAGATCAGAATGGTTCTGCTAACGGCGCTGGCGGTTTTTGCCGTTTGCCTGGGAATATACGATGCTTTTCTGGCGCCCGAAGGCGTCAGGACGAATTCCGTTTTTGGTTTTCAGTGCGGCGTTACTACCGCCATGGGCGTGTGGGCGGCAGCCTGTCTTCTCCGGTACGGAAAAGCCCTGCGCAACGGAGAGACGCTTCAACGTCAGTATGTCAGAGAGCATGACGAGCGTATGCAGGCCATTCGCGCCAAAGCGGGCATGCCGTTGAACCTGATTTTTTCGCTGGCAATGATGGCCGGCGGTATCGTTCTTGGCTATGTAAATGAAACGGTTTTCGTTGCGTTCACGGCAGCGGCGGCGTTGCAGCTGCTTGTTGCCGTTGTGGTCAAAGGGGTTTACATGAAGATCAGTTAAGGGAGGAATGGGCGTGGACGCAAGAAAATGGCCCGCTGTTTTTCGGATTGTATTCTATGTGGGGCTTGCGCTGGGGGTGTTCGCATCCCTGAATTTCAGGTATGCGTTTCTGTCGGACTATGCCGGCGGATTCCTGGCGAGCGTCGCGGCCTGCTTCATCGTAGGAGGCGGCGTGCTGAGCCATCTTGCGAAGGACGGGAAGGCGCGGGCGTAACGCTCCCTGGGCGCAAAGCGCCCGCCGACAGTCGGGAGCAGGCAAAAAGGCAGACCGGTGGCTGAAGATCCAATCAGGCCGCCGGTCTGTTTTTGCATGGCCGGTGTGCGATGTTTCCGGGCGGGAGGCCGTTGACGCGTTCTCGCCCGGGAGAGGGTTATTCCTTGGCCCAGTGCAGGGAACGCTCCACCGCCTTGTGCCAGCCCGCCAGAAGCTGCGCGCGATGGTATTCTTCCATCTGTGGATCAAAGGTCAAATCCCGTTGCCAGACGGCGGCGGTGTCCTCCAGGCTGCCATACACGCCCGTGGCCAGGCCGGCCAACAGCGCCGCGCCCAGCGCGGTGGTTTCCATAACCCGCGGGCGTACCACATGCACGCCCATAATATCTGCCTGGAACTGCATGAGGAAGCCGTTGGCGCTGGCGCCGCCGTCCACCTGTAATTGGGTTGGGGCATGGCCGCAATCCTTGGCCATGGCGTCCATCAGGTCGGCGGACTGGTAGGCAATGGCCTCCAGGGCTGCGCGTACCACATGGGCGCGGCCTGTGCCGCGGGTCATGCCAATCAGGGTGCCGCGGCTGTACATGTCCCACCAGGGAGCGCCCAGCCCCGTAAAGGCGGGTACCAGGTAAACCCCACCCGTGTCCTTCACGGACTTGGCCATGCCTTCGCTTTCGGCGGCGGTGGCAATGAGCTTCATTTCGTCACGCAGCCACTGAATGGTAGCGCCGCCCATGAACACGCTGCCCTCCAGGGCGTAGGTGGGCTTTCCGTCAATGCGCCAGGCCATGGTGGAAAGCAGCCCGCTGCGGCTGGCGACCAGTTCGTCGCCCGTGTTCATGAGCATAAAGCAGCCCGTGCCATAGGTGTTCTTCACCATCCCGGGGGTCAGGCAAGCCTGGCCAAACAGGGAGGCGTGCTGGTCGCCCGCCATGGCGGCCACGGGAATGGGACGGCCCAAAATGGCCGGGTCCAGGGTGCCGACGACCTGGGCGGTGTCCACCACCTGGGGCAGACAGGCCCGGGGAATATCCAGCATGGCCAGAAGTTCGTCGTCCCAGTCCTGGGTTTTCAGGTTGAAGAGCATGGTGCGGCCTGCGTTGGTGGCGTCGGTGACGTGGGGGCGGCCGGTCACCAGGTGCCAGGCCAGGAAACTATCCACCGTGCCGAAGCAAAGCTCGCCCCGTTCCGCGCGCTCGTGCAGGTCCAGCCGGTCCAGCAGCCAGGCCAGCTTGGTGCCGGAGAAGTACGCGTCGGGAATCAGGCCGGTCTTTTCACGGATGATGTCCCCGTACCCCTGTGCGATGAGCTTCTCCACATAGTGCGCGGTGCGGCGGCATTGCCAAACGATGGCGTTATGCACGCATTCGCCGGTTTCCCGGTCCCATAGCAGCGTGGTTTCCCGTTGATTGGTAATGCCGATGGCGGCGATGTCCGCCACGTCCACGCCGCTGAGCTTTACCGCCTGGCGCAGGGCGGTGATCTGCGTATCCAGGATATCGTGGGGGTCATGCTCCACCCAGCCGGGCTTGGGGAAAATTTGGGGGAATTCCACCCCGTGGGCGGCCAGCATCCGCCCGGCAGTATCAAAGACTACCGCCCGGGAACTGGTGGTTCCCTGGTCCAGGGCAACCAATACCTTTTGTGCCATAGCAACCTCCTTATGGGATAAAATGATGTAAAGGATCGCGGTTGACGCCCGCGAAGGGACCGGAAGATGCAAAAGCGGCGGACGCAGGACGCCGGCGCGGGAGTACCGCCCGGGGAGTCCTGCTCCCGCCGCTGGTTGTTTAGGGTCGGAAAAGGTTACTGCAAGGAGATGCCGTAAATGTAGGAAGTATTCTTGCCGGTGGTGCCCACGACCATGGTATCCATGTACACCGCGGGGGAGCCTTCGATGGTGCCCTCCACCTGCAGGGTGGAAACCAGGCTGCCGGTCAGGCCATCCAGCAGGTAGATATTGCCGTCGTTATCACACTGGATAATCCGGGCGTTGCCTTCCTCGGTGTAGACGGCTACGGGGCTGGAGTAGGTATAGGCGCTCAAAGCGTAGGTCCACTCCACCGTGCCGGTTTGCTTATTCACGGCGATCACCGCGCCGGGAGCTTCGGCGGCCACGGAAATGCCGGGCTCGCTGCTCAGCTGGGACAGGGTAAAGATAGCCAGGTGATCGATGCTGCCTTCGCCCAGCACGGGAGAAGCCATGGCGCCGGGAATGGCGCTTCCGCTGTTCTTGGTTACGCCGACGGAGAGCGTCCAGCCCTCCTCGCCGGTCATGGCGTTGAAGCGGCGGATATCGCAGGTGCCCTTGGAGCGGTTCTGCAGGGTGTTGACCGCGTAGACCCACAGGCTGCCATCCTCATCAAAGTCCAGGGAGACAGCGGCCTGTACCGCGTCGCCCAACTCCACGGCCCATACCGTCTTCATGGTATCGGTATCCACGCAGTGGAGGATGCCGGTCATGTCGGCATAGTAGGCATAGTGGCTGTACATGGCCATGGAGGAAAGCACCTGCACGGTCTTGCTCTTTTGCCCGGAAGCCTTGGCTACCAACACCTGCTCCGCGGGATCAATGGTGATGCTGCCCATTTTGGCGTCGTATTCGGTGTTCAGGTCAACGGTGTAGAGCATGCCGTTGGCGCCCGCCGCCACCAGGCCGTCGTTGGTGCGGTCAAACAGGACGGAGGTATCAAAGGAACCCTCCACGCCGATGGCCCGGTCATCCAGGCCGTCCAGCAGGTATACCTGCTTCTGATTGAGCAGGTTGAAGAACCGCACGCCGATATCGCCGGTGCCGCGGGCCATCTTGCGGGCGTACTGGCCCACGGCCATAATGGGCATGCCGTAGGCGCTTACGCTCACGGAACTCTTCATGGGATAGCCCACGTCAATGGCTTCCCGGGTGGGCGTGCCGTCGGCCAGGTCAAGGAAGTAGATTTTGCCGTCCAGGCCCGCCAGGATGACTTCCTTCAGGGCGGTGACGTTGCGCTTGTCTTCCACGATGTTGGTGGTTTCGCGCACTTCCTTGCTCCACTTGATAATGGCGGGCTGGCCCGTCCAGCCGATGCCGTAGTAGGTCTTGCTGCTACCCTTGACGCTGCCGGCTTCCTGGGTCCAGGCCACGGACATGGCGCTGGGCAACTGGCTCACGTTGCCGCTGGCGGCGTTTTGGCGGAAGTTGCTGCCCCGGAAGGTGGTGACGCCGAAGTCCAGCAGCAGATAATTGTTCTGGTCGCCCAGGTTATAGCTGCTGTCCTCGTCGCGCGCGTACTCCGCGTTCTTCTTGGAGCCGTCATAGACGGTTTCGGAGGTAATCAGGTTGGCGGCAGCGGCGCTTTCCACGGCCTCCGCCGTCAAATCAGGCAGGGGCGTGGGAGAAGGCGTGGGCGAGGGGGTAGGCGTCGCCGTGGGCGTGGGGGAAGGCGTTGCCGTAGGCGTGGGAGAAGGCGTCGCCGTGGGCGTGGCCGTAGGCTCCAGGGTAGCCGTGGCGGTGGCCGTAGGCGCGGGGGTGGAGGTAATCACCACCGGCGAAGGCGATGCGGTGATCTCCGCCAGGAGCTCGTCTTCCGTTTCATTGAACACGTCCGTGGCGATGGTTGCCAGCACCTGCTCGGTAATATCCAATTGCTGGGTGCGGCCGCTGGAGACCCACTGGCCGTCCGCGCCCTGCACCTGCGCCTCTACCGTTCCGGACCAGGCGCCGTCCATGGAGAGGGTTAGCATCCAGATGCGGGATTCCGTGTTATCAGAATAGGGGGTAGCGGTAGCGGTCAGGGGATTGCCGCTCTCATCCACAACGCGTACGCCCATGGCGGTTTTGTTGGTGGTCAGGGTAAAGACCACGTCCATGGGCGCGGTCCCCTTGGTGGGCGCCGCGGAGAATTCCTGCACTTCCGCGGGAGCGGATGCGTCGTGGCTCAGCAGGTTGGACACGTTATCCACCACGCCGCCCAGGGCGCTCTGCACTTGGCCCTTCAAGGAGCCCAGCGTGCTGTCGTCGTTGGGGATGAGCAGGAAGGCCAGCACCAGTACGCCGATGACTACCACCACGGACACCAGGCTGATGAGGCAGCCGCGGCGCTTGCGGCGGGGCGAGTTTTCCTGCGGCTGGGCGGGTTCCCAGTCATCCTCCTCGTAGATGGGCTGCTGTGGCCGTTGGTTGCGGATGGACTCGGCAGGCTGCTGGGGACGAAGCTCCCGGGCAGCGGGCCGGGCATAGGGGTTTTCCTGCACAGGGGGTTGCTGTGCGTAATCCGGCGCGTTCACGGCGCGGCGGTTGCCCTGCTGGGGCCGCTGCACGGGACCGGCGGTCTGTACGGACTGGTTTTGGTTCGGCGCGCGCATGAGCGCGGCAGGGCGCGGCACGCCCTGGGCGGGCTGCTGCGGCGCGGCGCCGCGCTGGTTGGCGCGGACCCGGGCCTGGGGCTGCGCGGGTTCCTGCATCACGGGCGGCATCCGCCGCACGCCGGAGCCTTGTTCCGGAACGGCGGGCGCGGAGGAAACCTCCTCCGGTTGATTGTCTTCATATTGCGCCGCATAGCGCGCAGCCCGGCGATGACGTACCGGCGCGGCGCTTCCCTGAGCGGAGGGCGCCTGGGACGCAGCGCGGCCGGCGGCGCTTTCACCGCCCAAGGAGGGCATTACCCGGGTCGCCTGCTGGTCTTCCATACCGGGTTGCACCCCGGCGTGCTGGTTATTTTCCCGATCATACTGATTCAACGCTCTTACTCCTTTAGATGCGCGCGGGCAGATTGATACCCGTTCATTATAGCGTAAATTTGCCGGATTCTCAAGCCTTCTGGAGAAAACAATGTAAATCTTGTGTGAGAAAACAATGTAAATCTTGTGACGGGCAGGTGCGTCAAGCGTGAACCTGCGGCCGCCGCAATGCCGGAAACGCCGGAGGCCGCGCTTCTGCTCAGCCTCGACTGCTGAAAAAAGCGCCGTTTTTCATCATAGGAGCGCTTTCTATGCGCGCTGAAGAAATGAATCTTCGATTCCCTAACTTGCAAACGTTTCATCAAGCATGGGGACCGAAGAAGTCCAGGGGGCGATGGGAAAGCCCCCTGGTCGCGCCCGCAGGCGCGAAACCTTCTGCGGTTGTAAGGAATAAGGCTTGCAAAAGTAATGATGAAACAAAACCTCTGTCAACGGTGTGAACCTCGGACGCCCCCTGGTTGACCGAAGTTGCTTCCTCGAAAAGGCGGCGAAAGCCACTTTTCGGACACGCTGAGGCCGCGCCGCGCGGCCTGTTCCGCAGCTTGACAAACCATGCCCCAACCCTTACAATAAATAACCATGAGAACCGCCGGGTAAGGATGCGGAGGTACGGAAGCATGGAGCAACCCCTGGTCAGCGTGGTCATTCCCGCGTACAATTGCAGCAAAACCATCCAGCGGTGCCTGGATAGCGTGCTGAGTCAGAGCCACAGCCGGCTGCAGGTGGTGGCGGTGGACGACGGAAGCACCGACGGCACCCTGGATTGCCTGCGGGCCTACGCGGCCCGGGACAGCCGTCTGACGGTGGTGCATCAGGAAAACGGCGGCGTTTCCGCCGCCAGGAACAAGGCCCTTACCTTGTGCGAGGGCAAGTACGTGCAGTTCGTGGACAGCGACGACAGCCTGGCGCCCGATGCCGTGCGGCACATGGTGCGCCGTGCGGAGGAGGCTGACAGCGATCTGGTAATCGGGGCGTTCACCATGTATATCGGCAACATCGCCGAGGTGAAGGACCTGGGCAAGCGGGAGGATACGCTTTCCCTGGAGGATTTCCTGGCGTTGCTTTGCAAGTACCCCAACAGCTTCTATTATGGCGTGGTGTGGAACAAGCTGTTCCGGCGGGAACTGATTGCCCGCCAGCATGTGCGCTTCAACAGCGTGCTGGAGTGGGGGGAGGATTTCGATTTTATTGCCCGTTACCTGGTGGGGGCGCGGCGGGTGTCCTATACCCGCCAGCCGGTGTACAATTATGTGCGCAACCCCAAGGGGCTTACGTTGCAGACGCTGCTGTACGTCATGCGTCACCCCTTCCACAGCGTGGCCCTCAAGCATGTGATCTACGTGAGCTACCGGGGGCTGTACCGCCAGCGCAAGCTCTACGCCCGTCACCGGCGGGACCTGTGGAAGTATATGGTCAGTTTTACCTTAACCGATTAAGCCAAGGAGCCGAAGAAACAGCATGTCCATTCAACCGTTGCAGCTGGCAGGCCGCATTATTATGGAAAACGGCGGCGAGACCTACCGGGTAGAGGAGACCGTTACCCGCATGGGCAAGGCCTTCGGAATGAAGAACGTGGAGAGCTTCGCGGTGCCCAGCGGCGTGTTCGTCAGCTGCGAACGGGAGGACGGCACCCACGAGACCGCGGTGCTGCGGGTACACCGCCGGGGTACGAACCTGAGCCGCGTGGACGCGGTGAACCAGATCTCCCGGCGCGCCGAGGCCGGGGAAATTACGCCGGAGGAGGCGCTGCTCGCCCTGAAGAAGATCGAGGGCTCCCTTTCCTTCAAGCCATGGCAGCTGGGCGTCGCCGCGGCGCTGTCCTCGGGCGGGTTTGCGGTGATGTTTGGCGGCGGGGCGCCGGATTTCCTGATGGGGGTGGTGACGGCGGGGCTGGTGCAGGCGCTTTCGTGCCTGCTGGAGCGTTACCGCCTGGGGGGCATGGTGTCCACCCTGGCGGGAAGTTTTTTTGCCACGCTGCTGCCGCTGCTCTTTTATCATTGGACGCGCCTGGGTATGGTGGATGCCTGCGTGGCGGGCGCGCTGATGCCCCTGCTCCCGGGGTTGGCCATGACCAACGCCGTGCAGGACACCATGCGCGGGGATATTGTGTCCGGGGTGGCGCACGGCATGAACGCCATCCTTACGGCGACGCTGATTGCCGGGGGCGCGCTCATGGCGTCCTCGCTGTATCATGTGGTCATGGGAGGCGGCTGAGATGCCCAGTAATTTTCTTACGGCGCTGTTGACCAGCTTTGTGGGCACGCTGGGGTTTGCGGTGCTGTTGCACACGCCGCGCCGGGCCTGGCTACCCGGATGCTGCATTGGGGCGGTGGGCTATACCCTGTACTGGGCGTTGATGGCCTGGGCGGGATTGCCGGAGACGGCGGCCATTTTCATTGGCTCCCTGGCGGCGTCCCTGCTGGCCCAGTATGCCGCGCGGCGGCTGAAAATGATCGCCACCATTTTCGGTACGCTGGCCATCATCGCCTTTGTGCCCGGATTGGGGCTGTACCGTTGTATGTCCCTGCTGGCGCAGGGGGATACCTCCCAGGGCTTGCAGACGGGCATTGCGGCTATGGCGAATATTGTGATGATTACCTTCGGGCTGGGCATGGGCAGCTTTTTGATGCGCATGTTTTTCGCGGCCAAGGCGGAGCGGAAGCGCGCCTGAGGAAGGCTGGCGGCGCTTGCTTTTTGCGCCGCCATTGTTTTTCTTTATGAAGCATGGTACAATAGTGCCATCCGTAACAGAGAGGATGAGCGTATGGGCGGGTTGGTCGGGCGCGTCCGCGATTATGTGCGCCTGAACGGCGTAAGGTATACCCTGCGCCGGGCAGTGGAGAAGTTCCGGGACCAGTACCTGCGGGAATACGACCGGCTGTACCGCCGGGTAAGGGCCACGGAAGCGGATTTTCAGGAGCAGCGCCGGCGCGCGTGGCGGGAGACGCCGCTGATCTCCATCCTGGTGCCGGTGTACAACACCGACCCCGGCATGCTGCGGGAACTGGCGGATTCGTTCCTGGCGCAGACCTACCCGCGCTGGGAGGCCGTGCTGCTGGACGGGGCCAGCACTCGGGCGGAAACGGCGGCCATGCTCCGGGAAATCGCCGGGCGGGACGAGCGCTTCCGCGTGATTTTCAGCGGGGAAAACCTGCATATTTCCGGCAACAGCAACGCCGCCCTGGCCCACGCGCGGGGAGAATGGATCGCTTTGTGCGACCATGACGACCTGTATACCCCCGACGCCCTGTACTGGGTCATGGATACGGTGGAGCGGGAGCAGCCCGACCTGATCTATTCGGATGAGGACAAGGTGAGCGAGGACGGCCGGGTTTTCTTTGCCGCGCATTTCAAGCCGGATTATTGCCCGGATAACCTGCGGTCGGGGAATTACATCTGCCATTTGATGGTCATGCGCCGCAGCCTGGTGGAGGCGGCGGGAGGCTTCCGAAGCGCCTTTGACGGCTCTCAGGATCACGACCTGGCCCTGCGCTGCATGGAATGCACCAGCCGGGTGGCGCATATTCCCCGGGTGCTGTATCATTGGCGTTCGGTGGGCAGCTCCATGAGCCATCAAAACCTCATGCGCTGTGTGGACGCGGCCCGGCGGGCCGTGGAGGAGCACATCAACCGGGTAGGCCCCGGCGGCCGGGTGACCCTGGAAAACAACTGCCTGCGCGTGCATTACCGCCTGCCGGAAAACAAGCGTGTTTCCCTGATTGTGCTGGACGGCGGAGAGGAGGAGGCGTCCCTGCGGCGCTGCCTGGACGCGCTGGAGCGAACCGACTGGCCGGATACGGAGCTGCTGGTGCTCTCCAACCGCAAGGGGGTGCCGGGGCGGGTCATTGCCCCCGGGGACCGGGGACGCTTTGCGGCCCTGAACCTGGGCGCGGCGCAGGCGTCGGGGGATTACCTGGCCTTTGTGGACGGCAGCGTGGCGGTGGAGGACCCCGGCTGGCTGCGGGAGCTGGTGATGCTGGCGCAGCGGGAGGAGATCATCGCGGCGGTGCCGGCGCTGTTCGACGGGCGGGGGCGTATGCTGCATGCGGGCTATGCCCTGGGCATGGCGCATGTGGCTTCCTGCCGGCAGCAGGGCTTGCCCCGCACCGCGGGAGGATGGCACGGCCTGGAGCACACGGCCCACAACGTGGGGGCGGTCAGCGCCGCCTGCCTGGTGATGCGGCGCGAGCGTTTCCTGCCCTTTGACGAAAGCTATGCCAGCGATCTGGGAAGCGTGGAATGGTCCCTGCGCGCCCGGGCGGCAGGCGGCTGGTTCGCCTTTACGCCCTTCAGCCGGGCCACGGCGGGCCGCGGCGCGCCGGTGCTGCGGGACGGGGAGGCGCATCCCGGGGAGGAGGCGCGGTTGACCGCCGCGTATGGCCCGCTGCGCGACCCCTGCTACTCTCCGCTTTTCTCCCGTAAAAAGGCGGATTTTCACTTGAATCTGGACGAAAAGGGAAGGAATGTGTTTTAAGCATGGACACGTCCATCACCGTTTTATCTGTGTTTGGTACCCGGCCGGAAGCAATCAAAATGGCGCCCCTGGTAAAGTGCCTGGAGCGCACTCCCGGTATCCGCAGCCTGGTATGCGTCACCGCGCAGCACCGGCAGATGCTGGACAGCGTTCTGACCTGCTTTGATATTCATCCGGACTATGACCTGGACCTTATGCGTCAGGGACAGACGTTGACCACCATCACCGTGGGCGTGCTGGAAGGCATGGAAAAGGTGCTTCAGGATTGCTCGCCCAGCCTGGTGCTGGTGCACGGGGATACCTCCACTTCCACTGCGGCGGCGCTGGCGGCGTTTTATCAGCAGATTCCCGTGGGACATGTGGAGGCGGGCCTCCGGTCCTTTGACAAATATTCCCCCTTTCCCGAGGAAATGAACCGCGTGCTCACCGGGCGCATCGCGGAGCTGCATTTTGCGCCCACTGCCCGGGCCAAGGAGAACCTTCTGCGGGAGGGCGTTGCCCAGGGCGTGCATGTGGTGGGCAACACGGTAATTGACGCGCTGCATCAGATGGTGCATGAGGACTACTGCTTCCGCAGCCCGGAGCTGGCGGCGCTGCCGCTGGCGCAGGGGCGGTGGATCGTGATGACCGCGCACCGCCGGGAAAATCTGGGGGAGCATCTGGAGGCCATTTGCCGCGGCGTGCTTCGCCTGGTGGAAAATCATCCGGACGTGCATCTGGTGTATCCCGTGCATCCCAACCCGGCGGTGCGCGCCGTGGCGCAGGCGGTGCTGGGGGGCCACCAGCGGGTGCATCTGATCGCTCCGGTGGAAGTGGAGGATATGCATAATCTGATCAAGCGCTGCTATATGGTCATGACGGATTCCGGCGGATTGCAGGAAGAAGCGCCCGCCCTGGGCAAGCCCATTGTGGTGCTGCGCACGGAGACCGAACGTCCCGAGGTGGTGGAGGCGGGCATGGCGCTGCTGGCCGGGGTGCGGGAGGAGAACGTGGCCGCTGCCGGCGAACGCCTGCTTACGAACGCGGCGCTGTACCATCAAATGTCCCACGCCATCAACCCTTACGGGGACGGGCAATCTTCCCGGCGCATTGCGGATATTATCCTGGATTGGGCCCGGGAACGGGAGGCCAGGGCATGAAACAAATGAGAAACTGGGCTGCACGGACGTTGCGGCAGGCGTTATGCGCCCTGCCGCTTTGCCTTTTCTTCGCGCTTACCCTCACGCTGTTTGCCGCCACGCAGATGCTGTGCGAAAATCCGGAGGAATTCTGGTTCACCTGGGCGCAGATGGCGCCCGGGGTGACGGCGGTGGGACTGTGGATGTGGGGCGCGCTGACGCTGCTGATGGCGCTGCTGCCGCGGCGGGCGTTCCCCTGGGCGCAGGGGGTGCTGCTGGGGCTGGGCGTGGCGGCGCTTTTGCAGGGCAACGGGCTGAACGCGGACTATGGCGCGCTCAACGGCCAGGCGATCCCCTGGGAGAATTACACCGTCTATGGGCTGATCAACACGGCCCTGTGGGCGGGCATTTTGTTTATTAGCCTGTCCCTGCGGCAATGGAAACGCTTTGGCGCGCTTTGCGTGCTGTTGCCGTGCCTGCTGGCGGCGGGGGAAGGCGGCTGGATTGCCACCCGGGCGGTGGATGCGCCGCTGCCGGAGACGGAGAACTATCTTTCCCAGGAGGGGCTGTACACCGTCGGCACGGAGGAAAACCTGCTGCTCCTGGTGCTGGACAGCGTGGACGCTGCGCAGTTTGAGCAGGCGCTGACGGAGGAGCCCGGCCTGGCCGGCAGCTTGGCGGGCTTTACCTGGTACCGCAACGCCATGGGCCTGAGCGATCCTACCAAGTATGGCTTGCCCGCGCTGCTTACGGGGCAGACCCATACCGGTGCGGTGAACTATGCGACGTTTATTGCGCAGGCTTACGCGGACGCGCCTCTGTATATCCTGCTGGCCGGGGATGTCTGGGACGCCCGGTTTTTTACCGACAGCCGGTACGTGGCCCTGGATGAGGAAGTGGTGGACAACCTGGCCCGGGAGCAGCTGGTGGTGGGGGACGAAGCGGGGTTGACCCGGGACCTGCTCCGCCTGTGCGGCTTCCGCTATGCCCCGCACTTTCTCAAACCCCAGCTGTGGATGTACAGCAACGTGTTCCGCGCCTACGCCCAGGCGCAGGGCGAGGCGGTCTATGAAATCACCGATGAGGAATTTGACGCCCGGCTGCGGGAAACGGGGTTAACGGCGGACACGGCGCGCGCCTTCCGCATGATTCACCTGACGGGCATGCATCCGCCCTATACCATGGATGCGGATTGCCAGTATCAGGCCCAGGGCGTCGCTGCCCAGGAGCAGATGCAGGGTTGCCTGCGCCTGGTGGAGGATTATCTGGACCAGCTGCGCGCCCTGGGGGTATACGACCGTTCCGCCGTGCTGATTCTGGCCGACCATGGCGCTGAAAGCGTACACCGTCCCCTGCTGCTGCTCAAACGGCCCGGGGATACCGGGGAGCTGGCGGTCAGCGACGCGCCCGTGAGCTATGCGGATTTGCCTGCCACGTATGTGGCGCTGCTTACCGGCACGCAGACCGGCGGGGAGCTGTGGAGCATTTCCCAGGAGGAGACGCGCACCCGGCTGTACTACCACGAGAACAGCCGGAACAATACCTTCAATCTCTATGAATACAGTACCCAGGCGCTGGCGCCCGCGTGGGACGACCTAACCTTGACCGGGCGCGTGTTCCACGGGGACAGCCAGGAACCGGCGGCGCCCTATGCCCTGGGGGAAACCCTGTATTTTGACCTGCGGGCCACCGCGCGGCCCTACCTGGTTAGCGGTTTTTCCTCGGCGGATTTCCAGAGCACCTGGACCGTGGGGGAATCCGGACGGATCAGCCTGCCGCTGGCCAGCCCGCCCCAAAGCGATACCCTGACGGTGGAGATGAAGTTCCTTTCCATTATGGGGGGGAGCCAACGCCTGGGCGTATCCTGCGGCGGAGAGACCGTTTTTGAGGATACGGTCACGGAGGATGAAATTCGCTTCAGCTTTCCCGCCAGCCTCATGGATGGACAAACCCTCGTGCTGGACTTTTCCTATCCCGACGCTATTTCGCACCTGGAGGCGGGGCTGAGCGAGGATACCCGCCAGGTCGCCTTTGCGGTGACGGAGCTTACCGTTCGGGACGGCCCGTAAGGAGGAATGCCCCATGAAAATCCATATGGTTTCCATCGGCTCCACAGGGGACGTGCGCCCCTATGTGCTTCTGGGCAAGGAATTGCAGCGCCGCGGACACGAGGTAACCGTCGTGGCCTTTGCCAATTTCGCCTCCATGGCAGAGGAGGCCGGGCTGCGCTTCCGCCCCCTGTCCGGAGATGTGACGGACTTTATGGAACGGATCATGAAGCCGGGGGTGGTGGGCGCAAAGTTTCTGCGGCAGGTGGAGAAATCCCTGCGGGACGTGGCGCCGGTGCTTTTGCAGGATCTGGTGGACGCCTTTCGCGGGGCGGAAGCCATGATTTGCACCTTCTTTGGCAGCACCTACTATTCTGTGGCGGAAAAGTACGGCATTCCCGTGGTGCAGACCCAGTATTTTCCCATGGACCCCAACAGCAAAATTCCCATTTCTTCCGCACCCGTATGGAGGCTGGGCCCTGCCTGGAACCTGGTGACTTACCGGCTGGGCTATCTGCTTATCCACCTGCTGGAGCGGCGCTATCTCACCGCCTGGCGACAGGAGAACGCCGTGACGGTACCGCGCATTCACGGCGGCCCGGATTATACCCTCAACGGGCATACCATTCCGGTGATTTATGCCGTCAGCCCCCTGGTGATGCCCCGCCCGCCCCAGTGGGGGGAGAACATTCACATGTCCGGTTTCTGGGTGGATGAGGAGGAAAAAACTTTCACGCCGCCCCCGGGCCTGGCGGAATTTCTGGCTGCGGGCGATCCGCCGGTGTATATCGGCTTCGGTTCCATGGTTTCGGGCAACATGCGCAAGACCTTCGACCTGGTGATGAAGGCGGTGCGCGCCGCGGGATTGCGGGTAATCCTGGACAGGGGATGGGGCGGTTCAGGCCTGGCGCGAGGCGTCAATTGCTTTGTGCTGGAGGATTTTGTGCCTCATGACTGGCTGTTCCCGCGGATGCGGGCGGTGGTGCATCACGGCGGCGCGGGAACGACCGCCGCCGGGTTGCGGGCTGGGTGCCCCACCCTGGTCATCCCCTTCGGTGGAGATCAGCCCTTCTGGGGGAACCGGGTATGGTCGCTGGGATGCGGGCCCAAGCCCATCCGCCGGGAGAATCTCACCGTTCCACGGCTGACCCGGGCGCTGCTGGAGCTGGTGCGCCGTCCGGATTACCGCCAGGCCGCGCAGGCCCTGGGCGCCGGGCTGCGCCGGGAGCACGGATTGACCGCGGCTGCCGACCTGGTGGAGCGGGAAGTGCAACATTGGTTGGAAAATCCGGTTAAATCAGGTTCTTGATTTTGAGATTGATAAAAAATATACTATATGCGTCGGCGGAAGAAGCGGAAAGAAGGGGAAGCCATGTTCCGGCAGATGGAAGCCATGCTGTGCAGTATACCCGGCCAGGTGGGGTGCTATGTCTATTATCCGGCCACCGGAGAGCGCTTTGCCTACCAGGCGGATATGCCGCTCCAGGCGGCCAGCGTGATCAAGCTGCCGATCATGGTGGAAGCCTTCCGGCAGCGGGAGGCAGGGCTGATCCGCTTTGAGGAAACGATGGTGATCCACCGGGAGGACAAGCTGCCTTCCTGCGGCGCGCTGAGCTATATGCACGACGGGCTGGAGGTCACGGTGGGGGATTTGGTGACGCTGATGGTGATTCTCAGCGACAACACCGCCACCAACTTGCTCATCGATCGCCTGGGTATGGGCGCCATCAACCAGAGCATTGCCAACATGGGGCTGACGGGGACGCGGCTGAACCGCAAGCTGTTTCAGCCGGAGCTGGCGCGCCAGGGCATTGAGAATTACGTCACCGCCCGAGACATGGGGGTACTGCTGGAGCGGCTGTTGCGGGGGACGTTGCTGAGCCGGGAAGCCAGCGCGGAAATGCTGGGAGTGCTGCGCAATCAACGCCTGAATGGCAAGATGCCCTTTTACCTGCACAGCCGCGGGATTCCTGTGGCGCACAAGACGGGCGAGGACGACGGTATCACCCATGACGTGGGCATTATTTACCAGGATGATCCGGTGATCTTCTGCTTCCTGTCCAACGACACGGTGGTGCCGCAGGCGGAGCGCGCCATTCAGGAAATTGCCGCGCTATTGTAACGACAGGCCCCGGAGAAGGTCTCCGGATACCCATACGAATCAAACAAATGGAGGGGATTCTCACATGGCAAACCGTATTGTGCTCAACGGCATCAGCTACCATGGCAAGGGCGCCATCGAAAACATCGTACCCGAAGCCCGGCGCAAGGGCTACACCAAGGCGTTTGTGTGCTCCGACCCCGACCTGATCAAGTTCGGCGTCACCGGCAAGGTCCTGGCGGAGCTGGACAAAGCCGGCCTGCCTTACGAGGTCTATTCCGAGATCAAGCCCAATCCGACCATTGAGAATGTACAGCACGGCGTGGCCGCGTTCCAGGCCAGCGGCGCAGACTTTATCATCGCCATCGGCGGCGGCTCCTCCATGGATACCGCCAAGGCCGTGGGCATCATCGTCAACAACCCCGAGTTTGCGGATGTGCGCTCGCTGGAGGGCGTGGCGCCTACCAAGCAGAAGTGCGTCTACACCATCGCCGTGCCCACCACCGCCGGTACCGCCGCCGAAGTGACCATCAACTATGTGATCACCGATGTGGAGAAAAAGCGGAAATTCGTCTGCGTGGACGTGAACGATATTCCCGACGTGGCCATCATCGACCCCGATATGATGGCTTCCATGCCCAAGGGGCTGACGGCCGCCACCGGTATGGATGCCCTGACCCATGCCATCGAAGGCTTCATTACCAAGGCTGCCTGGGAGATGACCGATATGTTCCATCTCAAGGCCATTGAAATCATTGCGAAGTCCCTGCGCGGCGCGGTGGCCAATACCCCCGAAGGCCGGGAGGGCATGGCGCTGGGCCAGTACATCGCGGGCATGGGCTTTTCCAACGTGGGACTGGGCATCGTGCATTCCATGGCCCACTGCCTGGGCGCGGTGTACGACACCCCCCACGGCGTTGCCAACGCGATTCTGCTGCCCACGGTGATGGCGTACAACGCGCCCGTTACCGGGGACAAGTACAAGTATATCGCCGCCGCCATGGGCGTGGAGGGCGTCGAGGCCATGAGCCAGGAAGAATACCGCGCAGCGGCGGTGAACGCCGTCAAGCAGCTGGCTGCCGATGTGGGCATTCCCGCCGACCTGAAGGCCATCGTCAAGGAGGAGGACCTGGATTTCCTGGCAGAGAGCGCCTACGCGGACGCCTGCCGTCCCGGCAATCCCCGGGATACCTCCGTGGCGGAGATCAAGGAACTGTACAAGAAGCTGCTGTAAGGCGGAAAAAACCTTTGGGCAAGCGGCGGGACGAGTCGTCTTGACCAAAGCGCCGCCTGGACAATTACACAACCGATCAGAGCCGGAGGGGCTGCGGCCCCTCCGGCTCTGACTGTTATAAAGTATTTTGCTTCGCTTTTTACAAGGGATGACTTGTAAAAGAATGAGGAAAAGTGGCGAAGCCGCTTCAGATTGCTGAAAAAAGCCTATTCTTTTACATCGACATGAAAAAATGAAATTTTCCGCTTCTTAGCCTGCAAAAATTTCAACACGTATGGGGCCCGAAGGGGTCCAGGGGGCGATCGGAAAGCCCCCTGGTCGCGCCCGCAGGCGCGACATCTCCTGTGTTTGCAAGCATGCAATGTAAATCTTGCAAGCATTTTGAGAGCAAATACTTTGTCAACGGTCTGAAGTGGCGAAGCCGCTTTTTGACGCGCCAAAGCGCGCACGGATCTACGCCGTGCGCGCTTTAGCATCCAGGTTCCTTGTAGCGTACCTTCGCCTGGTTCCAATAGTCCGGGTATATGCGTTCCTGCCCATCCAGGTTCAGCTGGTACAGCCGGAAAATCACCCATATATCCTTGGGCTGCCATTGCTCGCCGTAGGAATAGCAATACCGCATGCCCAGGCGGCGCATCACGTTACCGCTGCGGGGATTGTTTACGTCATGGGTTGCGGTAACAAAAGGCACGCCGTCCCGGCGGAGCTGCTCCACCACCGCGGCCGCCGCCTCCGTGGCGATGCCCTGTCCCCAGCAATCGCTGCGCAGCCCATAACCAAGATCGTGGCTGGCTTCCCCGCTTACATCCACGTATCCCACGGGTCGGTTATCCCTTCGCAAGCAAACGGCATAGCCGTAGCCCTCCTGCCGGGCATAGGCTGCAAGATACTTCTCCTCCAGGAGCTTCTCCGCCTCCGCTTGGGTTTCTATGGGAAACCAGGGCAGAAAGCGGTTGGTTTCCCGATCCGAATAGATCTGAAGCACCGCCTCCAGATCTGCCGGGGTAAATCGGCGCAAAATCAGCCGTTCCGTTTCCAGGCGGGGGGTGTTTCCCACACGGCTCCCCCCTTATGCGCGGCGAGCCTTGCGCGCTTTGGCGCGCAGCGCCCCGGCTTCCCATTCGGCGAAGTCTTCTTCTTTTTCCAATAGCAGGGAAGGGACGGGCGTGGGTTTTTGCGTTTGGGGGTCCAGGGCGACCATGACCAGATAAGCCCGGTTTACTTGCCGCCTCTCCCCGCCCAGGGACTCCACAAAGGTATCCACCCGCACCTCCATGGAAGTTCGCCCCACATAGGTGATGCGTCCCTCCATGGCAATGGTATCGTTCACAAAGGCCGCCGCCTGGAACTCCAGGTGATCCACCGAAGCGGTGGTTACTTCGCACCCGGAATGCCGCCGGGCGACCACCGCCGCCACCACGTCGATCCACTGCATCAGCCGGCCGCCGAAAAGCCGGTCGTAGCCGTTGAGATCCGCGGGCATCAAAATTTCTACATGGGTGGTCAGGGAATCCGTAATCCGTTTAGGCGAGCACATGAAATTCCTCCTCGCGGCTTAGCATGGTCAGGCTGAGCAATTCCCGGGGACCGGGGAGTTCCACCGGGGTGAACCAGTCCGGATGGGTCTCCATCATCCGTAGCCACAGGTCCTGCTCCCACGGCAGGGACTCCCCGGCTTCCAGCGCTTCCTGGCACAGGGACAGGGTCTCCTGGCATACCGCGTCCAGCAATCCCGCCGGCACCACAATCATCGAAGTATCCGGCAGGCCGCCCACCATGGCCATGCACAGGGTGTCCTGGCATACCGCGTCCCAGTTTACCGAAGCCCCCTCATACACCGGATAGCGCTGGTAACCGAAGTCCAGCCAGATATAGTGGGTCTGATGCGGATATTTTTCCCGGGTTTTGCGCAGAAGAAACAGCCGGCTGAGCCGCAGGTAATTCAGGGTTTCCTCCGGGCGCAGGGCATACTCCAGCGGGAGGCCGTACCGCCGCTTGTATTCCAGCAGGTTGGGGTGCGTCCCGGCAAGCTGCCGCAGCTTTTCGCCCTCGGCGTAACAGGTGAGAGGAATAGCCCGGACGCGGCTGAGATAGCGGAACCAGCAGACGTATTCCTCCGGCAGGTTCGGCGGCGTCACCGGCAGGTTGATATAGGCAGTGGCGCACATGGGATGGGCCTGGTTATTCCGGCAGAGCGCCCGGTGCGCCGCTTCCTGCCATTTGACCGGCAGGGGCACATGCGTAGGAAAGGCCAGCTCTGCGCTGGGCAATCCCAGGCGCGCCATGGGGCTTAATTGCCGGGTGTCCAGCCGTAGGCCAAAACGTTTTTCAAAGCGCCGCAGCACCCGGTCTTCCCCTTCCGCCGGGCAGGGCGGCAGGGGTTCGTCCGAGGTAAGATGAATCAGGGGCTGACGCAGGGTATACAGGTCCCACCGCTGCTGAAAAGCCGCCAGGAAACGCGGACCCTGGCTGTGTGCCACCTGCTGGAAAAAACCCGCCGGGCCGAAGCAGAACCGTGGATGCAGAAAAGCGCACCGCTGGGATTGCCGGGCATACCGCAGGGGCGTCCCGCGGTGGAAACAGAGCCGGCCGTCCTCGTCAAATCCTTCCACCGCCACCGGGCATACGGCATCCACCGGGTCCTCGGGCCGGGGCAGGTATCCCGTCAGCACGCAGGCGGGCGTATCGTTTCCGGGCTGGCATGCCCGTAGTTCACGCAAAAGCTGCAAATCCCAGTGATGGACAAAACGCATTTCAGGGCAGCCCATGAGCAGGTAGTTTTCTCCTTGCCACAGCTCCTGAAAATCCAGCCAGGGATCAGCGGCCGGGACCAGATATTGGCACGCGCCCAGGCGGCGCAGGGCCGCAATTTCTATTTCGCTGGGCTCCTCCAGCAAGGAAAGCGCATAACTTAACCGCCGGGGCGCGACGGCGTTACGCGCCGCGCTGCGCAGCGCTTCCTCCGCGTCCGCGGCGCGGTTTGCCGCCATCAAAATCAATACGCGCTCCATTTCCCTTCCTCCTTTGTTCGGCGCCTATGCTTACATTCGCTCTTGCCACCGCCGCATCCTTGCGCGCAAAAAAATTCCTCGGAAAAAACAACTCCCGAGGAAAGCCGTTTCATGCCGCCCGCTGGAAAAATCCGCTAGAAAATCCGCCGCAGGGGGGCGGCGGCCTCGCGAGGCTGGGCGCTTTACGGATTGCCTTTTGTCGCGCCATACAAAAGCGCCGGCCAACGTTTCTTCCGCAGGGGAAGAACGCTGGCCGGCGCCTGGTTGTTACGCGGTGACGCTTGCCTGGCCGGCCTGCGCCTGACGTTCCCGGGGCTTGGGCTCATGGTACTCCGCTTTGGGATCGTACCGCACAGACTCCGGCGGGGTTTCCAGCAGCTCCGGATGATTCAGGTGCGCGGACATAGTGGAGAAGAAACCTGCGTAATGCGCCCCGGAGCATACCCGCTCGTCGGCTGTGATACCGATGGGCAGCATCCGCTTGAGCCTGGGCTTTCCCTCGCCGTCCAGCATCACGCTGCGCTCCACGGTGCCCATGCCGAAGAACAGGCTGGTGGAACCAAAGTTATAAATGTGATGGTTCACATGGTGCAAGCCAATGGAAGCGTTGTTGGTAATGAACATGCCTGTGTGGAAGGGCAGCTCGTCCAGCAGCGCGCCGGGGCACAGGCCGTAGCGGTCCAACAGACGCACCAGCCCCACCACCAGCGTGGGCAGACCTGGAATCGACAGCACGCCGCTGGCCAGTTTATCTACGAAATTTTTATTTTCCACGCCGCGGTTTGCTTCCACCTGGGAAATCATGCGGTCGCGCACGTCGTAGATGGTATCGGTGGGATCAAAGCGAATCTTGACCACGGTTTCCCCCGCGTCGGCGTTGTGGGGGTCCTTGAGCATGGTAAAGGATACGGTGCAGTTGTTCCGGGAGTAATATTGCTTGTTCATGATGAAACGGTTGATTTCCGGATGCTGGCTCACCGCCCGCACATAGGCGGCGACGATGATGTTCATGAAGGTGATTTTTTCGCCCTTGGCGCTCTGCGCGGCGATGTAGCGGGCCAGCTTCTCGTAATCCAGCTTGTGCTGGAGAAACACCTGCGCGTCGCAGCGCATGGGCATCAGGTAGGGAGTCATGCGAACGATGGGATCAATGCTGCTGATCCGGCGTCCATCCGGTCGATAGCCAAACATGGGAGTCCTTCCTTTCTTGGGGGAGTGCAGCCGGTATGATGGCGAATAAAAAGAAATGTACCGTCTTTCTATTGTAGCCAAAGGGCGGAATTTGTCAATGGCTTCCGCAGGCTCCCGCAGCGTTCTTCCGCCAACATTTCCCGCATAGGATGAGGTGCGGATGCCACAGGAAGGGGGGACCTCCATGCGGGAGGAAGCGGCGCAGCAACCCAATTACGGACTGATCCTGGAGCGCCGGGAAAAGGCGATGATTACCGGCGTGACGGAAGTGGAGAGCTTTGACGACGGACAAATCGTGCTGAGCACCCATGGGGGGCGATTGATTCTCAGCGGCGCGGGGCTGCATGTGTCCAGCCTGCTGCTGGAAGAAGGCAAGCTGTCCTTGGAAGGCGCCATCGACGGCCTGCATTATGAGGGGAACGGCGGAAAACGCCGGGGCAGCCTGCTGCGCAGGGCCCTGCGGTAGCGCCTATGGAGAAATTGTTTTTGATTCCGCAGCAAGGGGCGGTTTTTCTGACCCTGCTGGGCGTGGGCGTGTGCCTGGGCGCGTGGTGGCAGGCTTTGTCCTGGATAAGAACGCGCGCGCCGCGTCTGGGTTTGTTCTGGGACGCGCTTTTCGCCCTGACCCTGGGCGGCACGCTGCTGGGCGCCTTGCTGCGCTGGCGCGAGGAACAGCTTCGCCTCTACGCGCTGCTGGGTATGCTGATGGGGGCGCTGGCATACCTGCTGGGGCCGGGCAGCCTTCTGTCCTGGATGGCGGGCCGGGCGCGCAGAAAAAAACATGGCGAAAACCCGGCGCAGCAGCAGGAAAAGCCTGGCGCGGGGGCGAAACATTCCATTTACGATGCGGTTCTTGCGGGAGACACGGCACAGCGCGGCGGGAAGCGTTCTTCGCCACGGCCTTCTGCCGCGGGGGAACCGCCTCGGCAGAAGGGAGGTGGCGCCCATGCAGGCCAAGGAAATGCGCTGGACCAAGCTGGCGTTGATTTGCGTGGCAGCCCTGGCGGCGTTTCTGGTGGCGGTACATCAGGTCAACGGCCGCTTGGAGGAGTTGCAGGCGCGGGAAGCCACGCTCACCAGCCAGCTGAGTCAGCTTCAGCGTCAGAATGAAGCGCTCTCCAACGAAATCGCCCAGGTGGGCACGGAAAGCTACATTGAAGACCGGGCGCGCAGCGATTACCAGTATGTCAAGCCCGGCGAGCTACGCTTTGAAATTGTAAACCCCGGCGCGCTGTATGAGGAAGATGCTGCAGGCGCCGGGACGGCTCAGGCGGAAAACGCGCCCTGAACCGGTTCCTGCCATCCCTGCGCCCTGACGGCACAGGGATGGCTTTTTTGCATCCATGGAGGCACGGACAACCCGGCGGAGAAATACGGGGGAGGGCGGCTGCAATGAAAGCTGCGGTGATTGGTATTGGTTCTAATTCGGTGCGCATGCTCATGGCGGAAATCAGCGGCGGACGGGGGCGCAGGCTGCTGCGGGACCGTGAGGGTACGCGGCTGTTCGCAGGGCTGAACGCCCAGGGACAGCTCAGCCAGGAGAGCATGGACCATGCGGCGGCGTCGGTGCGGCGCATGGCGCAAAGCGCCCGGGAACAGGGCGCGGAGGAGGTCCGCTTGTTCGCTACCAGCGCTACCCGGGATGCGGCCAACCAGGGAGAGTTCGCGGCCCGGCTGCGCCGGGAGGCGGGGCTGGAGCTGGAAATATGCACCGGCGCAGAGGAAGCGTCGCTTTCCTTCCTGGGGGCGACGGATGGCAACTATTGCGGCGTGGTGGACATCGGCGGCGGATCCACGGAAATTGTGGTAGGCCAGGGCGCGCGGATTGACTGCGCTTTCAGTTGCCAGATGGGCGCGGTACGCCTGTACCAGCGCATGCCCATAGCGTCTTCCGCCGACGTGCCCAAGGTATGCGCCCTGGCCCGGGACATCCTGGAGGAAAAGCTGGCGCTGTACCCCGGGCTGGCGTTGCCGGAACGATGGATCGGCGTGGGCGGCACCTTCACGACCCTGGCCGCTATGGTCAAGGGCATTCCATGGACGGACCGCACCTATATGCACGGCACGCCGCTCACCCGGGAGGATGTGCAGGCCTGGGCGCTCCGCCTGGCGGACATGCCCATGGCGGAGCGCCTGCGCCTTCCCGGCCTTCAGCCCCACCGGGCGGACATCGTGGTCCATGGCATTTGCATCCTGCTCACCGTCATGGAACGGCTGTCCCTGCCTGTGATTCGCGTCAGCGAGTACGGCAACCTGGACGGCTATCTGAAGCGCCGCTACGGCCTGCAGGGGGAAATCGCCTGAGGCCAGAGGGCGCGCCCCTTCCGCCGTTTCTGATTCTCCGGTAGAAAAAACAGGATTTTTCCTTGCCTTCTGCGGGTGTCATGCAGTATAATAGGCAAAGTAACCGAATCACTTTTATCACAGATTGGAGAGACGTAAGGTGCACAAGAAAGCTATTCTGGCGTGCATGCTGGTCGTGACCATGTTGCTGACCGGTTGCGCCCTGATCGAAAAGGATGAAGCCGTGGATCGTGCCCGGGAAGTTGTTCGTGTGTCCAACAGCGCCGGCGGCGAGGACATCGTATACACCAAGGGCGAAGTGCTGGACGAGGTCAACTATCAGCTGAACTACATGGCCTATCTGTATTCCATGATGGGTTACAGCTATGATCCCACCGACGCTGCCATCATTGCCGAAACCAAGAACGATGTGGTGGATATGCTGGTGGAGGACGCGGTGAAGACCCTCAAGGGACAGGAGCTGGGTCTGGATCAGTTCACCGAGGAGGAACTGGCGGAAATCAGCGAAGCCGTGGACAGCGACTGGGAAAGCGCCAAGAGCAGCGTGCAGTCCCAGGAGTTTGCGGATACGGAATTGACCGGGGAGGAACTGGACGCCGCCCTGGAGGCCCGTATGATCGAGATCGGCTATACCCGGGAAGCCATGGAAGAGAGCGAAAAGCATGCCAAGCTGCTGGAAAAGCTCGAGGCCGATACCATCAAGGACGTGGTTGTGACCGACGAGGAACTGCAGGCCGGCTTTGACGAGAAGGTAGCCTCCCAGCAGGAAACCTACGACGCTACGCCTTCTTCCTACGTGAGCGCCCTGAACAACGGTTCCACCGTGTACTACGCTCCCGCCGGGGTGCGGCTGGTCAAGCAGATTCTGCTCCAGTTCACCCAGGAGGATCAGGAGCTGATCGATACCCTGGAGGAACTCATTTCCGATAAGAGTACCGAAGTCACCACGCTGACCAGCACCATCAACGAGGCCCTGGGCGAAGACGCGGGCACTACCGCGGAAGAGTTGGCCGCGCAGGTGCAGGTAGAGCTGGAAACGCCCCAGGCCGCGGAAACCGTCGCAGAGCCGGAAGTAGCCACCGGCACGGACCTGGAAGCCGAAGACGCGTCCGCCGAGGAAGCGACCGCTACCACGGACCGCCCTGTTTCCACCCTGGCCACCGTTACCGACCTGACCGCGGACTTCGATACGGACGTGGATGAGACCATCCAGGAGCTGGTGAAGCAGCTGGCTACCGCCCAGGCGGAGCAGGCCTTCTTCGAGTCTCAGCTGGAAGCCGCCAAGGAGAACGGCTGGGATCACCTCAACGCTACGGCGGAGGAAATCCTGGACCGGATTGCCGCCGGCGAGGACTTTGACGCCCTCATCGACGAGTACAACCAGGACCCCGGCATGGCGGCGGACAGCACCGCGCGGGCCAACGGCGGCTATGCGGTTTGCGAGGGCTACACCTCCTTTGACGCCGATTTCCTGGCCGCTTCCCTGGCGCTGGAGAACGTAGGCGACGTATCCGGACAGGTTCGCACCCAGTTTGGTACGCATATCCTGCTTTATGCCGCCGACGTGGCCCAGGGCCCCGTGGCTTTGGAGACGGTGCAGGATACCCTGGAAGCCTCCCTGCTCTCCACCAAGCAGGACGAAACCTACACGGCGCAGGTGGAGGCCTGGATTGAGGAAGCGAAGGTAACCACCAACCGCAATATCCTGGATGACTGATTTCCTCCGCATGACTTGCGGCGGTAGTCCGCCTATCCTTTCCCTCGTTTTGCAACGAACGGCCGCGCGGAAACGCGCGGCCGTTTTCATGTGAAGCAAAAGCGCCTTCGCCCAACCAGCGGTTGGCCGAAGGCGCTTTTCAAGGCATCGTATCCGACGACGTTTTACGCTTCCGCCAGGACGCCGTGCAGCGTAGCCCGCACGGCTCCGGGTCCCGCCAACTCCTGGCGGAACAGCTCCTCAATCCTGTCGGCCAGCGGCGTCTGCGTCAGGTCCAGGCCAAAGATGGAGGCGTTGGCCAGGATGGGCCGCAGCTTGTCCCCGCAGCTCTCCGGCGCGCCAAGGCGGATACCGGCCAGGCGGGCTTGCAGTTCCTCCTTCAGGGGATCTGCGCTGACCTCAAAAGGATTGCCCTCGTCGTCCACGGCCAGCAGATAGCGCAGCCATCCGGCCAAGGCCAGGGGAATGGCTTTGAGCTGGCGCAGGTCGCGCCCGGTTTCCATCCAGCTTTTGATGGTTTCGCCAAAGCGGATGCCCACCTTCTGGCTGGTATCGGTGGCGATGCGCTGCGGGGCGTCCGGCATGAACGGATTGGGCAGGCGCTGCTCCAGCACTTCCTCCAGGAAATCCTTGGGGCTGAGAATGCCGGGATCAGTCACCACGGGCAAACCTTCCAGATAGCCCAGACGGCGAATCAGCGCCAGAATATCCGGGTCCTTCATTTCGTCACAGATCAGGGTATACCCCAGCATGCAGCCGTAGACGCTCATGGCGGTATGCAGGGGATTGAGGCAAGTGGTCACCTTCATGCGCTCGGTGCGGTTGACGGTGTCCCGGTCGGTCAGGTAGACGCCGGCTTTTTCCAGCGGTGGACGGCCATTGGGGAAGCGGTCCTCTACCACCAGGTACTGCGGCTTTTCCGCGTTGACAAAGGCGGCAATGTACGTTCCCCGCGAGGTTACGATGGGCGTCATTTCCTCCAGGCCCATGGCGGTCAACTCGCTTTCCACCCGCTGATGGGGACGGGGCGTAATTTTGTCGATCATGCTCCAGGGGAAGGAAACCCGTGTCTCGTCCTCCAGATAGGCAAGGAATGCGTCGGGAACCAGCCCGCGCTCTGCCCAGGCCCGGGCGATCTCCACCACGCTCTGGCGGAGTTTCTCGCCGTTGTGGCTGCAGTTATCCATGGAGCACACGGCCAAAGGCGCGGCTCCCGCGAGATACCGTTCATAGAGCAGGGCCGCGGTAATGCTCATGGCGTGCTGGGGCGCGTCCGGGCCTCTTTCGATGTCGTCGGCTACTACGGGCAGGTAGCTGCCATCGGGCCGGCGCAGGGCGTATCCCTTCTCGGTGATGGTATAGCTCGCCATCTGCAGCCCCGGATCCCGGAAAATTTCCTGCATGCGCGCCCAGCTTTCGGGCAGGGAAGCATTCGCTTTCACGGCTTCCGCCACGCTGGCGATGATCTCCCGGCTGGTATGCCCGTCGGGATGCAGGGTCACGTTCAGGGTCAGGTTATCAAAAGGCGCATAGATGCGATCCACAATGTCGTAGTCGAAGGTCTCCGCCGCAATCACGCCCCGCTCCGCCAGTCCCTGGTTCAGCAGGGACTGCTGCAGCGCCGCGATGAATCCGCGGAAAATGTTGCCCGCCCCGAAGTGTACCCACAGGGGATGGGCTTTGGTACGCTGGACCATGGCCGCGACGTCATAGCGGGGCAGGCGCACGCCCATGGCCTCCCATGCCGCGGAAGATTGCAGCGAGGATAAACGCATGTTCATTTCTTTCTTCCTCCTTACGCTTCAGCCGTCGCTGCGGCAGATGGCCTCCCACAGGCCGTTCAGGTAGGTCGCCCCCAGCGCGCGGTCATATAATCCGTAGCCGGGGCGGCCTTTCTCGTCCCAAATCATGCGGCCGTGATCCGGGCGAATATAGGTGTCCGGGCAGGTATCATGGATGGCCTTCATGATGGCGTACATGTCCAGGCTGCCGTCGCTGGACAGGTGGCTGGCCTCCCGGAAACGGTGGTAGCCCAGGTACTTGATGTTGCGCACATGCAGGCATCCGATGCGTCCCATTGCTCCGAAGTGACGGATGATGGCGGGGATATCGTTGGCGGGATCGCTGCCCAGGGAACCGGTGCACAGGCAGACGGTGTTGCAGGGGGAATCATGCAGCGCCACCATCTTGTCAAAGTCGGCCTGGCTGTGCGCAATGCGGGGCAAACCGAAAATCGGCCATGCCGGATCGTCGGGATGGCAGGCCATCACCACGCCGCATTCCTCGCATACGGGGATGATGGCGTCCAGGAAGTATTTCCAGTTGGCCC
The DNA here is from genome assembly GCA_964540735.1 of uncultured Oscillospiraceae bacterium. Lineage (GTDB taxonomy): Bacteria > Bacillota > Clostridia > Christensenellales > Aristaeellaceae > Egerieenecus. The sequence goes on along the minus strand of CAZINY010000029.1, from coordinate 4,614 downwards.
GAAGCTGTTCCGCGTCAATGGTTTCGTACTGCTTCAGGGTCGTCTCCAGCAGCGCCAGGCGCTCAGGTTCCCAGCCGGGCAGGGTAAAGCCCTGGGAATCCTCCGCCGTGCGCCGGACGATCTCCAGCGGCGTCATGCCCTGCAGCTCCGCCTCATCAAAGTACAGGCTGTTGCTGCCGTCCTCGGGTATCACCCGGGCCAGATCCGTGCGCAGCCAGTCAAACACAGGCATGAAGTTGTATACGATGACTTTTACGCCATATTCCGCCAGATTGCGGATGGTCTCGATATAATTGGCGATATATTCGTCCCGGGTGGGGAGCCCCATCTTGATGTCCTCATGGACGTTCACGCTTTCAATGACCTCGCAGGCCAGCCCGGCGGCGTTCACCTGCGCCACATAGGCGGCGATTTCCTCCTTGGTCCACACCTCTCCCGCGGCCTTGTAGTCCAGAAATCCCATGACGCCGCTCATACCGGGAATCTGCTTGATCTGCTTCAGGGTTACGGCATCGCTGTTGGCGCCGTACCAGCGAAAGGTCATTTTCATGGCGCTGCCCACTCCTTTTGTTTTTTGGTAGGTTTGTTTGCAGTATACCCCATCCGGCTGGAAATGTCCATCCAGTTTTCAGGTTTCAGGCAACAAAAAAACGCCTTTCTCCCCCGGTTGACAACCGGCGGTTCCTGGCCGTACAATGCAAACTGTTCGTTATTTTTTCCAAGCCAATGAAGGAGATGAACGTGCATGCGCCTCCAGCAAGCGCGCGCCCTCCGCGCGGCGTTTCCCCGCACCCTGCCGGTGATGGCGGGTTACCTGTTCCTGGGGCTGGCCTGGGGCATCGTCCTGCGGGAAAAAGGCTTCGGCGCGGAATGGGCGCTGCTGATTAGCGCGACGGTGTACGCGGGTTCCATGCAGTTTGCCATGCTGGGCCTGATGACCGCCCCCTTTTCCCCGGTAACCACCGTTGTCATGACCCTGCTGGTCAATGCCCGGCACCTTTTCTACGGGCTGACCATGCTGGAACCCTACGGTAAGGTGAAGCGCGCCAAGCCCTATTTGATTTTCGCCCTGACGGACGAAACTTTTTCCCTGGTGTGCGGCGCGCCCCTTCCCCGGGATGTGGCGGCGGAGGACTACTACCTGGCCGTCTCCGCCCTGGATCAGCTCTACTGGGTGGCCGGAAGCGTGGCGGGCGCGCTGCTGGGGCAGATGCTTCCCTGGGACCTTACGGGGATCGACTTTGCCATGACCGCCCTGTTTACGGTCATTGCCGTGGAGCAGTGGGAGGCTGCCGGCAAAAGCGGACAACCCTGGCTGCGGGCGCATCTGCCTGCGCTGTTAGGCTTTCTGCTCACGCTGGTCAGCCTGCTGCTGGCCGGCAGCGAACGGTTTCTGTTGCTGTCCATGGGGCTGATGCTGGGCTGCTTTTATATGCAATACCGCCGGGAAAGGGGGCGCGCGGCATGACTTCCACGGAGCTTTTGATTACCGTGGCGCTGGTGGCGCTGTTTACCATTGCCATTCGCGCGCTGCCTTTCTGGCTTTTCCCCGCGGGGAGAAAGCCGCCGGCTTTTGTGACGTATTTGGGACGCCCGTTGCCTGCCGCGGTTATGGCCATGCTGGTGGTCTACTGCTTCAAGGACCTGTCCTTTGACAGCGCCGCAGGATTTGTGCCTGCGCTGGCAGCCTGCGCGCTGGTGGTGCTGTTGCACCGCTGGCAGCACCGGATGATTCTCTCCATCGCGGGCGGCACCGTGGCGTACATGGTTTTGCTGCGGCTGTTGGGGTAAACGGACGCAAAAATGGCCCGCAGTCCCTTTCCTGGATGGGGGCGGGGTGCGGGCCGGCGACGATGGCTGTTGCCGCGCGTCAGGTGCGGGCTACGGCGTTTTCCCGGAAGAGCAGCGAAATGCACCAGATACCCGCCGCGCCTACCAGGGTGTAGACCACCCGGCTGAGCACCGCCGCCTGGCCGCCGAAGATCCACGCCACCAGGTCGAACTGGAACACGCCGATCAGCGCCCAGTTGATTGCGCCGATAATGACCAGCAACAGGGAAACCTTGTCCATCATTGAATATCCCTCCCTTTCATGGGGAAGGATGGCCAAGGCCGGAAAAAGTTATGCACGCGTCCTGGATTTCGCCGCGGTATAACAGCCTCGGTTCCTGTTTGAGCGCGGCGTCCAGCAGCAGCGCCTGCTCCATCACCGGGTCGGCTACCAGCACTTCTCCGGCGGTAGGCAGAATGCGCCGGGGCAGGCCGAAACCGGCGCTGCTGGCCGTCAGACGGGGAGGCTCGCCGGCGAAACGGTACAGATGCTCCGTAGCGCCAAGGTACAGCGCGTCCCCCGGCCCCGCCGCCAACGCGCCCGGCAGTCCCGGGAAAACCAGCAAATTTTCCAGCCGTCCCGTGCGCAGGGAAAGGCGGCAGAGCAGGCAATGGATTTCTTCATCGCCTACGGCGCACGCCGCATACAGCCATCCCTGCCGTACCGCCAGGCACATGGCCGCGCCGGGTGTCCGGAAGCTCCGCAGAAGCGTCAGTTCCGGCAAACGAAGCAGCAGCACTTCGCCCCCAAGCCCGCCCGCCACCGCAAGGCACCGTCCGCCGGGCAGCAGGCAGAGCTGCCGGGGCGCCACCCCGGCCCGGGCCGTCCATTCCGGCGTGCCGTCGGGCGCGTGCAGGGTCAGGCTGTCCGCCTCTCCGGAGAGCAGCAAGGGGCGCTCGCCCCAGCACAGGGCGTCCTCAATCCCGGGGGCGCAAGGGAAGCAGCGCCCGTGCCAGGCGCAGCGGCGGGCGCGGTTATCCACCTGCAGCGCGCCCCCCGCGCCCAGGCAATCCACCCGCGACAGGGGACAGGGCGGCGCAGCTTTTCGAGGCCACAGCTTCCCGGCGCCCAGGGCCAGCAGAATCCCCATCAGCCCCCCTCCCTTCTCCACCATCCTATGATGGCGGTCCCGGAGCGTGCGAAGGAAAATTCCGCGGCTTTCGCAGGCGGCATCCGGCAGGAAAGCGGCTGGCTTCTGTCGAATAGTACATCGTTTATGCAAAAGGATGAAAGGAGATACCCCAATGTTTGTATACAAGACGCATGGCACCTGCTCCACCCAGATTGAGCTGGAGATTCGGGACGGGGTGATTACCCACTGCCAGTTTACCCGTGGCTGCACCGGCAATACCCAGGGCCTGGCCCGTATGGTGATCGGCCAGAAGGCCGACGAAGTGGCCGAAAAACTGGCAGGGATTCCCTGCCGGGGAAATACTTCCTGCCCGGACCAGCTCTCCAAGGCGATCCGCGCTTATCATGACTGAGCGCTTCCCGGACAGCCATGCCTATGCAGGAGGAGGAAACCCGTGTCGGAAGAATTGATTACCCGCTTTGACCAAATGGATATCAGCGTGGAGGTGCTCAAAGCCATTGAAAAAATGGGATTTACCGAGCCTTCCACCGTGCAGGCCAAGACCATTCCCCTGATGATGAGTGGCGTGGACATCATGGCCATCGCGCCCACAGGCACCGGCAAGACCTGCGCCTTTGGCATCCCCATGCTGGAGTATATGGACCTGAAGGACAAGCGCATTCAGGAAGTGGTGCTTTGCCCCACCCGGGAACTGGCGGTGCAAATCGGCGAGGAGCTGACCAAGCTGGCGGCTTTTATCCCCCAGGTGCGCATTGCCGTGCTTTACGGAGGACAGCCTATCGTCAAGCAGCTCAACGCCCTGAAGCGCATGCCGCAAATTATTGTCGCCACCCCGGGGCGTCTGCTGGACCACATGAACCGGGGCAATGTGCGCCTGGACGCGGTGCATACCATGGTTCTGGACGAGGCCGACGAGATGCTCAATATGGGTTTTGTCAAGGATGTGAGCCGCATCATTGAGTCCGCGCCCCCCCAGCGCCAGCTGGTGATGTTCTCCGCCACCATGAGCCAGGAGGTCATGACCATCGCCTGGCGTTTCCAGCATGACCCTGTGGAGATTATGGTGGAGGCCACCAAGCAGGACCGCCCCCAGATTACGCAATACGTGATTGCCACCGAGCGCGACAAGAAGATTGAGCACCTGCTCTACCTGCTGGATGCCGACGTGTATCAGCGGGTCATGATCTTCTGCAACACGAAATTCATGACCGACAAGCTCACCAGCCGCCTGAAAAAGGAAGGCTACGCCGTGGACTGCCTCCATGGCGATATTCCGCAAAAACAGCGTGATGTGGTGATGCAGAACTTTAAGCGCGGGAAATTCCCCATTCTGGTGGCGACAGACGTCGCTGCACGCGGCATTGACGTGGATGATGTGGAGGCGGTCATCAATTTTGATTTGCCCAACGAGAACGAGTACTACCTCCACCGCATCGGCCGCACCGGACGCGCCCACAAGCATGGGGTGAGCTTTTCCCTGGTGACCTTCCAGGAAAGCGTGCGCATGGACGAGATTCTGAAATATCTGATTACCAAGCCGGTTCCGCTGCATTTCTCCGATATGGACGTTCTGGTGCAGGAGGACGGCACGCCCTTTTTTGAAAACAGCTAAAGGAACAGACAGCCGGGAGAGCTAGACTGTCGAAAAACCCCAGGGAGGTGTCGGAGGGGCCGCAGCCTCTCCGACTTC
>CAZINY010000028.1:0-34549 GCA_964540735.1 uncultured Oscillospiraceae bacterium | reverse complement strand
TGTTTCGGTTGAGAAAGGCAGGCATAGCCGCCACTGGCGGCTATGCCTGCCTTTCTCCCAGTCCCCCTTCGGAGCCCATTGCCAAAACTTAACGCAGGCGGTGGAACCGCTCCCGCTGGGAGCGTTCCACCGCCTGTCCTCTCTTATTCCGCTTTGTCCAGTTCCAACCCCGCGGCTTCCTCGGGATGCTTCTTGATGTAATCTTCCACCGCGGCGTGAATGGCCTGCTCCGCCAGCATGGAGCAGTGCATCTTCACGGGAGGCAGCCCATCCAGGGCCTCCGCCACAGCCTTGTTGGTGAGCTGCAATGCCTCGGATACCCGCTTGCCCTTGACCATCTCCGTGGCCATGGAGCTGGTGGCAATGGCCGCGCCGCAGCCAAAAGTCTTGAACTTCACGTCCACAATGACGCCGTTTTCCACCTGAATGTCCATCTTCATGATGTCGCCGCACTTGGCGTTGCCCACCGTGCCGGTGCCGCTGGGGTTTTCCAGCTCGCCCACGTTGCGGGGATTGGAGAAATGATCCATGACTTTTTCACTGTACATACGAAATCGGAACCTCCTTCATGGCTTGTCCGGAAATTATTTCATGAACGGGCAGTTGGCGCCCAGGGTGCTGGTTTCGGCGTTGAGTACGCTCATGGCCCGCAGGTCCTTCACAATGCCGGGCAGAACCCGCAGCACTTCGTCCACCTCGGCCTCGGTGCTGTCCGTGCCCAAGGACAGCCGCAGGGAGCCGTGGGCAATCTCGTGGGGCAGGCCGATGGCCAGCAGCACATGGCTGGGGTCCAGGCTGCCGCTGGTGCAGGCGGAGCCGCTGGAACCGGCGATGCCCGCCAGGTCCAGGCGCAACAGCAGCGCCTCGCCCTCAATGTAGCGGATGGAAACGTTCACGTTGTTGGGAAGGCGCTCCGTGCGGTGGCCGTTGAGCCGTACCTCGGGAATCTCCGCCAGAATGCCGTCGATGAGCTTGTCCCGCAGGCGGGTCATCCGCGCCGCGTTGGCCTCCAGGTTCTGGGTAGCCAATTCAATGGCCTTGCCCATGCCGATGATGCCCGGCAGGTTTTCCGTGCCGGCGCGCTGGGCGCGCTCCTGCGCGCCGCCGTGCATGAATACGTCCGGCCGCACGCCCTTGCGGATGTACAGCGCGCCGATGCCCTTGGGGCCGTGGAACTTGTGCCCGCTCATGGACAGCATGTCGATGTTCATGGCGTTCACGTCCAGGGGAATGGCCCCCACGGCCTGCACCGCGTCGGTGTGGAACAGGATGCCCTTTTCGTGGGCCAGCTTGCCGATCTCGGCAATGGGCTCAATGGTGCCGATTTCATTGTTGGCCGCCATAACGGAGATCAGGATGGTCTTGTCCGTAATGGCCTTTTCCACGTCCTCCACCCGCACCCGGCCGTACTCGTCCACGGGCAGGTAGGTCACCTGGAAGCCCTGCTTCTCCAGCCACTGGCAGGTGTGCAGCACCGCGTGGTGCTCAATGGCGGTGGTGATGATGTGGTTGCCCTTGTCCCGCTTGGCGAAGGCCGGGCCCTTGATGGCCCAGTTGTCGCTCTCGCTGCCCCCGGCGGTGAAGTAAATCTCCGTGGGCTGCGCGCCGATGGCCTGCGCCACCTGCTTGCGGGCGGCGTCCACAGCCCGGCGGGCGTCCCGGCCGGTGGAATGGATGCTGGAGGGGTTGCCGTAGGTCTCACAGAAATAGGGAAGCATGGTCTGGAGCACTTCCGGGGCTACGGCGGTGGTAGCGGCATTGTCCATATAAATGCGATCCATGGTGTTTTACTCCTTTGCTGCGCCCTGCTCGGGGAGGTTAAAGCGCTCCTGCTCCAGCATGTCCCGCAGGGTGATGGATTGTAGAATTTCGTTGATGCGTCCGGAAACGTACTCCCACACCCGGCGGGTTTTGCACTGGCCGCTCTTGTGGCAGCAGCTCTCGTCCGCCAGGCATTCGGAAAGGTTCAGCGGCCCTTCCGTGGCGTCGATGATGTCCCCCACGGTGATCTCCTGGGGTTCCTTTCCCAGCAGGTAACCACCCTGGGCTCCACGTACGGTGGTCACCAGCCCCGCCCGGCGCAGGTTGCCCAGCAGCTGCTCCAGATAGTCCTCCGAAACGCCGATGGCGCTTACCGCCTTGAGGGGCTGCGGACCATCACCGGTGTGCTGCGCCAGGTAGTACATGGCGTACAGCCCGTACTTTCCCTTGGTGGATAGCTTCATGATGTCCTCCTTGGAGAAACCCGATACATTCGCTCGGGATTTCCTGCGCAAGCATAGCATATCCGACTCTTTTTGTCAACATTCTCCGACAAAAATTTTTTCATCTATTTGCAAGGGTGTAACCTATGTTTGATACTCTTACAATACCCTGCGGGACAAGAAGAAAATATTGCTTGCATCCACGGGGAAGCTATGCTATAATATCTCTGTTTGGTAAAGCCTACGGAAATTTCCATTCATTTGCCGGTGTGTTGGAATTGGCAGACGAGACGGACTCAAAATCCGTTGTCAGCGATGGCGTGTGGGTTCGAGTCCCACCACCGGCACCAAACCAATATAATCCGAACTTGTTTCCAATAGGAGACGGGTTCGGATTATTTGTTTTCTTTGACCGTTACGAAAGCACCTATTTCCGCAACGGAGTGAAGCGCAAACCGACCTCCAAGCCAAGAGGCCCACGGAAGAAGAAGCAGACCCTATAAACGCAAAAAGGGCGGGCACAGCCGTTTGCACGGTGCGCCCGCCCTTTTCATCACTTCTTCGTTTCGGCCTCCTGCCTCTCCGCTTCCCTATGCTTCTTCCACTCAGCGAATTCCCGCTGCCCCTCCTCACTCTCATAAAAAGCGAGAATGTCCGGCATGATACAGCGGGCTATCGCCTCAATCTGATACTGAGGGATGTTGGTGTTGTTAATCAGCTTTTTTCTTCTGCCCAAATGTACCTCCGTGTTTCTAAAGAATCAGTTACCGCTGGCGGTTTTTAGGACGCCGCTGCCCCCGCTGCTGTTCTCTCAACGCCTGTCGTAACTCCGGGGGAAGACCGTCAACAAACCTCCGAAGCTGCTCGTTTTCCTTTTTCAGCGTAAGCACCTCCATCTGCCTCTGGATGCTCTTTTCGTCGTTCACCTGTTTTTTCAATCCGGCGTTCTCCTGCGTCAGATAGTCGATCGTGGCCTGGTACTTCTTCATCTGCCCCAAATGCTTTTCCAGCCGGGAGAAGTACGGCCCCACCATCTCCAGAATCTCGTCTCGTTTCTTCCCGGCGTTCATCACCCCAATTTCAGACACCGCCTTTTCAATGGCCCGCTGTTGGCGGGTGAGGTCTACGGATTGCTTAAACAGCCATGTGGGGATGTGTTTGCGTTTAGTGACAAGGGCGCTTTCGCCCCGTTTGAGGACAGGAAAAGCCTTTTTCATGTGGGCGTGGAACTCGTCCTGCCATTTGGAGAGCTGCGCCCGGTTGCCCAAAATCTCCTTGGCCGACAGCCGCCCATCCTCCGTGATGGGTGTGAAGCACAGATGGAGATGGGGCGTTTTTTCGTCCATGTGTACCACGGCGGAGAAGATATTGCTCCGTCCTACCTTCTTCTCCATGAACGCCACCGCCTCCGTGAAGTAGGCTTGTACCTCCCGCTTGCTCCGACCTGTGAAGAACTCCGGGCTGGCGGTGATGAGAGTGTCCACAAACATGGTGCTGTCCCTCCGAGTGCGGCACCCAGCCGCCTTGATGCGGTTGTCAATTTCCCGCCTATATTTCTGTGTCGGCTGGATGATGTGGAAGTTGTCTTTACTCCGGTTGGTGTCAATGTCCGGGTTGCTGGCGTACTGCTCCTTGGTGCGCTCATGGTGGGCCTCCAGCGCTCCGGCCGGCCCTGCCTTGTGTTTGGCGAAGCGTAAGATTGCGTGTTGGGATTTTTGCGCCATAGAACTCCTTTCCCCCGCCTTTCCCATCCGGGGTTTTCCACAGGAAAATCCCGCAAAAAATATCTCGGATAGGATTGGATAGATTGAATATAGATCAATTTGTTTTATCTTTATCTTTCTATATACCGTCCGATTTCCGTACTTCTCAAGGCCGAAAGTCGTACTTCACAAGTGCGTTTCTCAGCCCTCCGGCGTACCGCAGCAGGATTTCTTGAAGTTGGTGTTTGGAACCGCCGCATAGGATTTTGGGTAAATACGGTTAGACTTTCCACACCCCTGCTTCCTGATCTCCACCAGTCCGGCATATTGCAGTTCCCGCAGGGTGTCCACCGCTTTCTGCGTCCGCAGTGAAGTAAGGCCGTCACCTCATTGATGGGGTAGTAGAGGTAAATCCTGCCATACTCGTCCGCCCACCCGTTTTTACGGGAGAGGTTGGTGCGGCGCAGGAGCATAGCGTTGAGGATTTTCGCCCCATTGCTCAACGGCTGGAAGCTGGGGGCTTCAAACAGGAAGTTGGGAAGCCGGGTAAAGCTGACCGCCTTGGGTTTCTGGTGCAGATGAATATACGCTGTCATAGAACCTCCTTGTAGAAAAGTTGAAGTCGTTTTTCTGGGCAGGGAGTATTAACATACCGGGATATGGAGTTTTCAAACTCAGAAGCCTTGATTTGACGTGTTTTTTTGCCCCCTACTTTTCTATTCCCAACCGCCTTTTCCGGGCATAGTCGGCTTTCTGCCGCCGCTGTACCGCCGCCCGACAGTCAAGGCAGTATTTGACGTTGTTGGAGGCGGAAGAAAAGGCCCTGCCGCACCGCAAACAGCGTTTCAGCGCCTCCCGTCGAAACAACGCCGCCTCCAAGCCCTTGCCCGCCTCGTCCTTCAACAGTACATGGCGGAAGAACCTACAGCAGACGGAAAAGGAAATGCGCTGGGGGCAGGTTACTTCCTCGCCGTTGTCCAAGTACAGGCAGTTGCCACTGTCGTAGTAACTACACCGCCCTTTAATCAGCCGCACCGCCTCACGGCGCTGTCCTGCGTCCATGTGGTACAAGGAACCGTCCGCCCGCCGTTCTACGGGCGGCAAATCTTTGATCTGGAACATCCACACCTTCTTTCCAATTTTGGGTACAGAAAAGCCACGCCCGCCGTGTCCGGCTTGCGTGGCTTTACCGTCCTGTTTCGTTCTCGTACTGGATAAACCGCTTTTTAATGGCCTCCATGCGCTTGACCACGGCACTGTGGGTCTTATATCCCAGCCTGCTCGCAATCTCCTCGAATGTGTACCCCTCTACCCGCAATTCCAAAATTTCCATATCCTTGTCCGACAAGGTAGCTTTGAACCTCTGGCAGAAGTCCTCTCCCTCCACTTGCACCGTGAAGTCTCCATCCGGGGCGGGGAGGGAATGAATATTGCTGTTTTCGTCCTCGATGCATTCTTCCAACGAAACGGTTTTGACCTTTTTGGAGCGGGTGTGATACCACTTGCGAAGGAAGTCTTTGCGGACGTTGGTGTCCCACTTCTCGAAGTCCTCATTGCAGGGCATTTCCCGCACCACTTCCAGCATCGGCCCCCAGCCCTGTTCTTCGATGGTCTGTTCCACCACCTGCTTCATAACCGCCTGTACATCGGCAGGGTCAAAGAATGGAATCTCGAAGTTTGGCGGCAGACTGAATAGCATCTGCACACCCCAACCCCGCACACGTTCCACCCCTTTGGCCCACAGCGGCAGAGCGTAGGACAAGCGCCACACTGGCGAATAGCCCGTGTAATGCTCCTTCCATCCGCCGAAGCCGAAGTGTGGAAACACCAGCGAAGCCACGGCGTCCATGATCTCATTCAAAAACTGCTGGCTCAAAATGACCTCCGCCCATTCAGGAGAGGCGTTCAGCGCCCCCATACTCCTGGGGAGTCTGCGGAGCGTTGGGTATTGGGAGATTACCTCGTCGGGCAACATATACGCAAGGGGAAGATAACGGACAGGGCTATCATACGGGAATTGATAAGTAGTGGACATGATAGAAACCCTCCCTTCTGAGTGAGATTGTGTGATAGCCTCTATTTATTTACGGCATAAGTATATACTTTTTGTTCCTGATTTTCAAAGACATTTTTGAGAAAGAGCTTATTTTTACGGAGGGGCTTGCCTTATTTCGCTTAAACGAATATAATATATTTGGTTTGGTGTACGCATCCATAGTGATTATGAGGTGTCGCAAGTGAATGGATATATAACGGTTCAAGAAGCCGCAGAAAAATGGGGTGTGACTCCGCGGCAAGTCCAGATATTGTGCAAAGAAAACCGTGTTGCAGGCGCGACGCGCATGAGCCGTATCTGGATTATCCCGGAAAACGCCGAGAAGCCGACAAGCGATAAACGAGGACAAGGTAGGGAAAGAAATGCTCCTTCAAAACACCATGTATCAAAAACAGAATATTGATCTATCTTCTGCTCCCTGGACGATGCATGAGTTTTTTGCCGGCAGCGGGCTTGTGGCGTATGGGCTAAGAGGAATGTTCGCGCCGGTTTGGGCAAACGACATCAGCGAGCAGAAAGCGGCCGTTTACGAAGCTAATTTTGGGTGCGAACGGTTTATTTTAGACGACATCAAGAACGTCAAGGGAAACGACCTGCCTTTCGCTCATCTTTCGTGGGCCAGTTTTCCCTGTCAAGATTTGTCTCTGGCTGGTTCAATCGGCGGAATCCATGCGTCCCGTAGCGGTTTGGTTTGGGAATGGCTGCGCGTGTTGGACGAGATGGACGATAAGCCGACAATTCTCTTGTTGGAGAACGTGGCGGGCCTACTCTCGACAAATGGCGGCGACAATTACCGGGTTCTTCATATGGCGCTCGTGGAGCGAGGGTATTGCTGTGGAGCCGTTTTACTGAACGCTTCCCATTTCGTTCCACAGTCCAGGCCGAGGGTGTTCATTATCGCTGTGCAGAAGGATTGCCCCATTCCAGAGGAATTAGTGAGTAACGGGCCGTGTTGGTTGCATAACAACGCCGCAACGCAGTTGGGCCGTGAACTGCCGGAATGGATTTGGTGGTATACGGAAAAGCCTCCGCGCCGCGTCGTATCCCTCAAAGATATTGTCGAAGACGACGCAACCTTTGATAAAGACGACGTTTTGAAGCTGGTTCCCGAACGACATTGGGCAAAATTGCGGGCACACGATACTGTGTACGCCACAGGCTATCGCAGGACGCGAAACGGAAAGCAACAGTTGGAGTTGCGCTTTGATGGAATCGCCGGTTGCTTGCGGACGCCGGAAGGCGGGAGCAGCAAACAGTATCTGGTTGTCAAAAAGAACGGCCAGGTTCACGCCCGTCTTTTAACCGTGCGTGAAGCGGCCAGACTGATGGGAGCACCAGACAGTTTTGAACTTCCTGGAAGCTATAACGATGGATATAAAGCAATGGGCGACGCTGTGGCCGCGCCGGTCGCGCAGTTTATAGGAGAGCGTTTCCTAACTAAAATTGCGGAGGCAGTATACGATGATTAGTCCCGAAGAACGCTTGAAAGCATTTCAGGCTGAAAACCATATAACCACGAAGGGCCCTCTCTCGTTGGTCGTACAGTTTACCCGTATGGTGAGAGATAAGGCTTTCCCGTTGAACCCTGACGACTTCCAGACAAGCAGCAAAGGACAGGTCGCTGGGCTTGGCGGGGCCAACTTGAAAAAGATTTTGAAAGAACACGGCATCACCCAGCAACTATCCTCCGAAGGCGGAAGAACCAGCCGGGGCAGCATGGGCCTGATGATTAAATATGTGGACTTTCTGAATGCATGGAATGCGGAGGAATCTGTAGATTTTTCTGTGGTCGAGGACTTTTGGGCCGAGCAGGTGCGCGAATACTTTAGAAATCAGCCGTTCGTCCTGACCGCCGACACATCCAAAACAATCGGCGCAAACCTGGACGATCTGTTCGAGCAGGCGAAGAAGCGTCAAAAGCAAAATCCCGGCACGCAGTATCTCGGCACAGTGTTGCAGCATCTTGTCGCGGCGAAGCTCTGCCTAATCCTGCCGGAAGGTTCTTTTGAAATTCACGGAGCATCCGTGGCCGACGGCCCCACAGATCGCAACGGTGATTTTGTCATTGGCAATACGGTCATTCACTGTACAACTATGCCCGGCGCGTTGCTGATTGAAAAATGCAAGGCAAATCTCCGCGCCGGCTGCCACCCCGTCATCATCACGATTTTCGAGCGCGTACATACCGCTCTCAATCTTGCCGAGGACGCCGGCCTGGCCGGGCGCGTTGAAGTGTGGGACATTCAGCAGTTCTTGTCCGCTAACGTCTACGAGCACAGTCTCTTTGACGAGGCCAAGAGAAACTCCACGCTCTCCGGTATCATTGACCGATACAATAAAATCGTGCTGGAGGCGGAAACTGATCCCAGCCTTCGCATAGAATTTGAAGCCAGGTGATCTGTCGTGGCGGATGTTTTCGATGCGGAAAAACGCTCTGATATTATGCGTCAGGTCAAATCCAAAAAGAACAAGTCCACCGAACGGCGGTTAATTGAAATATTTAAGAAAAACGGGATCACGGGCTGGCGGAGAAACTACCCAGTAAAAGGGCATCCCGATTTTGTGTTTCCAAAGAGGAAAATAGCCGTGTTTGTAGACGGTTGCTTCTGGCATGGGCATGACTGCCGGAACACACGTCCTGCCGATCATCAGGAATACTGGCAGAAAAAGCGCGAGCGGAACATGAAGCACGACAAAGAGGTAACGGCCATGTTCGAGGCGCGCGGCTGGACGGTGTTGCGGATTTGGGAGTGCGAGTTGAAGAAGAAAAACGAAAGCGCATTGGTCGAGCAATTAGATAAGATAATGCGTTAACTCTGATGGATATTGGGGGAAACGTAGATGACAATCAAAGCAGTTGATTTGTTTTGCGGCGTGGGTGGCTTAACATGCGGGTTGCAGAAAGCAGGTATCCCTGTCGTGGCGGGAATAGACATTGATGGTTCATGCGAATATGCCTATACACACAACAATCATTCTCAGTTTTTAAAAAAGAGCATTGATGAGGTTACTGGAAAAGAATTACGTGCGCTGCTTCGCGGGGCAGATGTAAAGGTGCTAGTTGGATGCGCCCCCTGTCAACCTTTTTCAAGTCATCAAAAGGATAAAAAGCACCGCTCTAATCATAAAGATTGGAAATTGTTGTATCAGTTTTCCAGATTGGTAAAAGAGGTTAAACCGCATATTGTTTCGATGGAAAACGTTCCAGAACTCCAAAAAGAAAAGGTATTTTTAGATTTTGTTAATACCCTCAAAGAGGAACACTACATGGTCAATTATGATGTGGTCAATGTGGCGGATTACGGCGTGCCGCAACGGCGTAAACGTCTGATTTTATTGGCGTCAAAGAGAAAAGAAATAAAGATACCAACACCGACGCATGAGCGATATATAACAGTGAGAGAGGCAATCGGGAACCTGCCAAAAGTTAAAGCGGGAGAAGCAGATAAGGATGACGCTCTGCATATCGCGCCAGCATTGTCAAACATTAATTTGCAAAGAATAAGGAGCTCTCGTCCGGGCGGAACTTGGCGCGATTGGCCCGATGCATTAAAGTTAAAGTGCCACAAATCAGAAAAGGGTAAAACATATGCATCAGTATATGGTCGTATGAGGTGGGATGATCTATCCCCAACGATAACAACGCAATTTATTGGATACGGGACTGGACGTTTTGGTCACCCCGATCAAGATCGAGCACTTACTCTTCGTGAAGGAGCAATTTTGCAGTCATTTCCTCCAGACTATCAGTTTGTCCCACCTGAAGAGCCAATTCAGATCAGGAAGATTGCCCGCCACATAGGCAATGCCGTGCCTCCAAGACTTGGAGAAGTCATCGGACAAAGTATAATTAGCAGCCTGCCAAAAAAGAGAAAGAAGGCGGTGAATAAAAGTGAACAAGGAGTATAAACTCAACATTGACTCGCGTATTCTGGAATTGCTGGGGCCAAGTCTGTACACGAATATTTACTATGTTTTGGCCGAACTGATTGCAAATGCATATGACGCTGATGCACATAATGTGTATATCATCGCTAATAAGGATGATATTACGGTTGAGGATGATGGAAAAGGGATGTCCTATGCCAAGGGGGATGTTCAGAAATACCTTAACGTTGCCGCCGTATCACGAAACAACAAAGGGGATTCTTATACTCCACTTAAGAGAAAGAAAATGGGGCGGAAAGGAGTTGGTAAGCTGGCGGCACTTTCTGTATCCGAGAATGTACTTGTTAAGACGATAAGTGATGGAGAAAAGTCTGGTTTTGTACTCTCACGCCATATAGGTGAGAATAATTTGCTTGTTCCACTTACGGATGAACAAATAACCTTTGAAAAAATATCTGGTAACGGGACTTCAATTGTAATGCAAAGTCCTCAGTATAAATTACATAGCACTCTAAATGCTATAAAAAGGAACCTATTGAAAATATTCCCGTTAGTTAATCAAGACTTCAAAATTCATTTATGTCGCGGCACAGAAACGGAAATTATCGAGGATTTCAATAAGGAAATGATCTCAGAATTGTCTACGTTAATAACTTTAGGAGATGAGTTCAAACACTTAGATGCTTATTTCAAAACGCCTTTCCCAGGAAGAATTGCAGACCTGTTAGATAATAGGCCCTTAGCGACTGTGCCTATCAGAATGAAAGACAAAGAAAACGTCGAACATGACTACAATGTAGAAATTAAGGGGTGGATAGGCACATATACATCAACACGCGGAAGAAAAGCGGAATTGACGGATTTCCCGGACAACTTTATTTCACTATACGCTAATCAGAAAATGGGGGAGTTCAATATTCTCCCGGTTGTCGGTCAAAATAAATTGCCGGAAGTATATGTGGTCGGGCAACTCCATGTAGACATTTTTGAACTTACTGAGTTACCAGATATGGCGCTCAGTAATAGACAAGGATATAAGTCTGACGACCCACGGTATCAAGCAGTTTTGGATTATGTTCGGAACACGCTACTTCCTGATATTTTGAAAAAGCGGGATATTTTTGTTAGTATTGGAAAGAAGAAAAAAGAAGAAAAGAAATTAGAACAGCAGCGGGAGAATGAAGCATCTCTCCGCCGATCCGTTGACTATTTCCGAAGGAATACCGCTAAAAAAGCAGCGCAAAGAATATCAACACGATTTGGAATTTCTACTGACAAGGCAAATGAAGTAGAATCAATACTTTCTGAGGAAATTAACTCTAACAGCCCGGATATGGGTATTAAGAGTATAGTTGACACTCAGAAGAAAAAAATCTTAATAAGCCAAACGTACCCTGATAAGGACTTGGCTGACGTTGTATATAATATGCTCGTGTTTAATAATGTCCCGCCAGAGGATATTATATATACAAACTGCGATGATGAAGTATCGCGCATCCCAGAAGGCGACGTTGGAAAATCCGGGATTTACGATTATCTTCGAGATTTCTTCGTCGATAGTTATTCAACGCAAAAGATATATGTGATTTTTGTGACAAGTAACAACACAAAAAAGTCATGGGGTGCATTGATTGAGGTGGGAGCAGCATGGATAACCCAAATTGAACATAAGATTTTTAATATATACGATTTTAGACCAGAGCATCCTTTGGACGACGAGCAACAGTGGCACACAAGTTCGAGGAATGAAGAAGGCGAGCTGTGTATGTCCAAATTAAGCGTGGATATTTTTGCTCAAAAAATCGAGTATATCTGCGATAAGTTGGGATATAGAAAAAGGACTCGTCAAGAGAATAAAGATCGACTCGAAACTTTGGTAAAAGTGCTGCCGCGATAATTCATGTCTGTTGTGCCTTGTGCAAGGGTATGGCGCATATACCTGCCGCCGCTCTCTAAAAACGGACAGGCTTTTGTTCCCTCTCGGTCACAAAAATCTCGCCTGTTTTTCTGCCGGTGCAAGCGTGGTGCAAACCGCACTGCACCACGTTTTCCCCGTCAGCCGCGCCAGCAGGTATAACACACTACACCTTGCAAGCAAGGTCGTGTGCCAAAGGGGTGGCATAACCTCCCTTTGGAACCCCCCCGGTTTTGTCAGAGTGTGGCCACAGTCTGCAATCCTGCGTCCGTGTCCCCCCCCTCAAAACCCAAAGAATCGGCGTAGACCAGCCTATCCCTACCGGCTGATCTACGCCGCTTCTTTGTTTGGCTTACGGGCCGGGAAGGGAAAAAACGCATTAGGGAAATTGTATTTGCGGGTTGCATTTTTTGCAAATCTGGGTTACAATAAAATCAACCCGAATAGGAGGTTGCAATATGAAAGAAGTGGGTAAACGGCTGAAAGCCCTGCGTGAGAGCATTGGCGTTTCACAGGCAAAAATGGCCGAAGCCATCGGTTCCACGCAGTCCAGCGTCAACCGCTACGAAAACGGCCAGTCCACCCCACCCGTGGAGTTGTTCCGCCGCTATGCAGATTACTTTGACGTGTCGCTGGATTATATCTTTGCCCGGACGGATAAACCCCAAGGGGTGACATACGAGTTTAAGCCCAAGGCTGCACCAGAGCGTGAGGAGATGCGTCGCTTCATTGAGATGTGTTTTGACCCGCAATCCCCTATGAATGAGAAATTGAAAGAAACCCTGTTCCGCATGATGGAGGACGGAGAATGAAAGTTCCATACGCAAAAGAAGTTTCTGCAATAAAGGACTGGATACAGCGTACCAATGTCCAACTTTCAACAGGAGCATTGCCAGCATTCACGCAGATTGACTGTTGGAAAATCCGAAATGATTTGCAAACGATTTCGACAAATATTCAGTATGAGTATCCATATTATAGTCGTGAGTTATTAAGGATAAAGGACATACTTTTTTCTTCTCCACAGCTTCCCTATGGTGCGATGTCGTTGAATTCAACTGCGTTTGGAGAGCTTTTCATAATTGTCAAACATATTTCTGCGGAACCGATAGATAATCGATTTTGGCAGGACATCCACCCTCGCATCATTGCTGTTTCAAAAGGACTATTTTGCGATGGTCATTTTGCCGCAGCCAGTGAAGCCGCGATTAAAGAAGTTGAAACCCGAATGCGAGAACTGTTTAAGGCGGGCAAACCGAACTCGACTCTTCCTAAGGACGCGGCAGGACTAATTGGCGCGCTGTTGTCTGATAACGGTTTTTATCAATTTTGTGATACATCAGAAATAAGCGGAGCCAATTTTCGTAAAGGTATTAAGTCCATCTTTGAGGGCGCTTTTATGGCTTACCGAAACCCCTCTATGCATGCAAATCTAATTTGCTCGCAAAGAGAATCTTTTGAACGGATTGTGCAGGCAAGTCAAATGATGGGGATTTTAACAAGCGGTGAGGTGAGGATATGAAAGCTGTAATCTACGCCCGTTATTCCTCCGACAACCAGCGGGAAGAAAGTATCGAAGGTCAGATTAGGGAGTGTACCGCCTTTGCCGAGAAGAACGGCATCACCATCCTGCGCCACTACATAGACCGGGCCTTTTCCGCCAAGACCGATAACCGCCCGGAATTTCAGAACATGATTAAGGACAGCGGCAAGCGTCTGTTCGATATGATTATCGTCTGGAAGCTGGACAGGTTTGCCCGCAACCGCTACGACAGCGCCCGGTACAAGGCCACTCTGAAAAAGAACGGGGTCAAGGTGGTGTCCGCTACCGAGGTCATTTCCGACGGGGCCGAGGGTATCATTCTGGAAAGCGTGCTGGAGGGGTACGCCGAATACTACTCCGCCGACCTGTCCGAAAAGGTAGTCCGGGGCATGACGGAGAACGCCTTGAAATCCAAGTATAACGGAGGCACCCGTCCTATTGGCTATCTGATTGACAGCGACCAGTGCTTCCAGCTTGACCCGCTTACCGCTCCCTTTGTCCGGGAGGCATTTCAGCGTTATGACGAGGGGGCCACCATGACCCAAATCCGGGACTGGCTCAATGAGCAGGGCGTAAAGAACACACGAGGCCAGAAGATGACCTACAACAGTGTACAGCACCTTTTGAACAATCGCCGCTATATCGGAGAATATACCTACCGGGACATTGTGGTGCCGGACGGTATTCCTGCCATTGTCCCCCAAGACCTCTTTGACCGGGTGCAAGAGAAACTGGCAAAGAACAAGAAGGCCCCGGCCCGCCACAAGGCCGAGGACGATTATCTGCTGACAACCAAGCTGTTCTGCGGCTATTGCGGGGCCTACCTCTGCGGCGAGAGCGGCACCAGCCACACGGGGAATGCCCACCACTATTACAAGTGCGTATCCGTGAAAAAGAAGCGCACCGAGTGCCATAAAAAGTCTGTCCGCAAAGAGTGGATCGAGGATTTGGTGGTCAGCGAAACCATGAAAATGGTGATGGACGATAAGGCGATTGAGGCCATCGTGTCCATGCTGATGGACTTGCAGGACAGAGAGAATGTAAACCTGCCCCTCTATGAACAGCAGCTACGGGAGGCAGACACGGCCATTCAAAACCTACTAAACGCCATCCAGCGGGGTATCTTGACCAAGTCTACGAAACGCCGTCTGGAAGAACTGGAAGCCACAAAAGAGGAACTGGAAACTAAGATTGCCTGCGAAAAACTGGCGAAACCCAAGGTCAGTGCCGAGTTTATGACCTTCTGGCTCCACCGCTTCCGCAAGCTGGATGTGCGGCAGAAGCCCCACAGGAAGATGTTGATTGACACTTTTGTCAACGCCATTTTCCTGTATGATGACAAAATGGTGATAACCTTCAACTATAAGGACGGGGCGGACACCATTACTTTTGATGACCTCAAGGCGGCACTGGCAGACAAGAAAACAGGTTCGGATTTGGATTGCTCAACTGCACGAAACGGCAACGATCCGAGCCTTTTCCCTTTGGAAACGGGTTCGGATTTTCTTTTTTTCTGACCGCCCCCTTTTCGGGCGGCGCAGCGTTGAAACAGCTCGTCTTCCAAAGCGCGAATCGGCCGCTCAGAAGCCGTCCGGACTGGCGAGAAATCGCTGCAGGCCGCAAAGCGCACCTTCGACAACCTGGCGCAGGGAAGCAATCAGCGCCTATGAAAACCGGCGATTGTCCTGATTTGGCGCAGCGGGCACGAGAAAAGGAGCGAAAGCCATGACACCCACCAACAAACAGCCGTTATTGATTATCAGCGGAGCTTCGGGCGTGGGAAAATCCACATTGTGCGAGCAGCTTTTCCAGCGGGAGAAAGACTATATTGTCCTGGAAAGCGATTTGCTGTGGGACGAACGGTATAATACGCCGCAAGACAATTACTGTACCTACCGCAGGCTCTGGATGCGCATGTGCGCCAATATTTCACAGATTGGTCTGCCGGTGGTTCTTTGCGGATGCGCTTTGCCGGAATAGTTTGAATTTCAGCCGGAGCGGGCATTGTTTACGCAGATTCATTATTTGGCCGCCGCGTGCCAGGAGGACGCCCTGCTTCATCGGTTGCGGGACGGGCGTAAAATTAAGGATGAAGCGTGGCTGAAAAGCTCGCTGGATTTTAACCGATGGCTGATAATGCACGGAGAAAGCACGCTTCCGGGAATGACGCTGCTGGATACGACGCATCTTACGCCGCAGCAAGCCGCCGAACAGGCCGGCCAATGGATTCGCAACCGGCTGGGACATCAAAATGCGTAGTTGCGCCTGATGGGAGAAAAGCAGGCGCGGCATCCAGCGCCGCGCCGCAAAAGACCGTGAGAACCGGTAGCGCATATGCTTCAGCGCCCTCATCCTGCCGGCGAAATCAAAAAAAGCGCCCGAGCCGCTTAAGAGGCGGTTCGGGCGCTCGCTTCCGTTATGGCGCCGTTCCGGCGATTGGACCGGGACGCATGACGGAGATACTTACTCCACCCGCGGGAGCTTGGCCAACGAGGCTTCCAGCTCCGCGTCGGTGGGGAGGTAGTTGTCCATTTTCCCATCGTGGAACTTTTCATAGGCCACCATATCGAAATAGCCCGTGCCGGTAAGCCCAAAGACGATGGTCTTGGATTCGCCGGTTTCCTTGCACTTCAGGGCTTCATCCATGGCTGCGCGGATGGCATGGGCGCTCTCCGGGGCGGGAAGAATCCCCTCCACCCGGGCGAAGTACTCCGCAGCCTCGAACACGTCGGTCTGCTTCACGGAGCGGGCTTCCATGAGTCCGTCGGCATAGAGCTGGGACAGGGTGGAGCTCATGCCATGGTAGCGCAGGCCGCCGGCATGGTTGGGCGCGGGGATAAAGCCGCTGCCCAGGGTATACATCTTGGCCAGGGGGCAGACCATACCCGTATCGCAGAAATCGTAGGCGAAACGGCCGCGGGTAAAGCTGGGGCAGGAGGCAGGCTCCACGGCAATGATACGGTAGTCTCGCTGCCCCTTGATCTTCTGTCCCATAAACGGCGCGATGAGTCCGCCCAGGTTGGAGCCGCCGCCGGCACAGCCAATGATAATATCCGGGACGATGCCGTACTTGTCCAGAGCTGCCTTGGTTTCCAGGCCAATGACGGACTGATGCAGCAGCACCTGGTTCAGTACGCTGCCCAGCACGTAGCGGTAGCCGGGGGTATGAGTGGCTACTTCCACCGCCTCGGAGATGGCGCAGCCCAGGCTGCCCGTGGTGCCCGGATGTTTCGCCAGGATTTTCCGGCCTACCTCCGTCTCCATGGAAGGAGAAGGGGTTACGGAGGCGCCATAGGTGCGCATGACCTCCCGGCGGAACGGCTTCTGTTCATAGGAGACCTTAACCATGTACACCTTGCAATCCAGGCCAAAGTAAGCGCAAGCCATGGATAGCGCGGTACCCCACTGGCCCGCGCCGGTTTCGGTGGTCACGCCGGCAAGGCCCTGCTCCTTGGCGTAGTAAGCCTGGGCAATGGCGGAATTTAGCTTGTGGCTGCCGCTGGTATTGTTACCCTCGAATTTGTAATAGATCTTGGCCGGGGTTTGCAGCTTCTCCTCCAGGCAGTAAGCCCGCACCAGGGGAGAAGGCCGGTACATGCGGTAGAAGTCCCGGATGGGCCGGGGAATTTCAATAAAGGGCGTGGTATCGTCCAGCTCCTGCCGGGCCAGCTCCTCACAGAACACACCGGAAAGCTCCTCCAGGGTCATGGGCTGAAGGGTGGCGGGATTCAGCAGCGGCGCGGGCTTGTTGCGCATATCCGCCCGGAGATTGTACCAGGCCGTAGGCAGCTCGTCTTCCTGGAGATAGATTTTGTACGGGATGGCTTCATGCTTCATGGTGGTCGCTCCTTTCCTTGTCTTGGGGATCGGGGCATAGAAAAAATCCTGCCCCCGCCTGCGATTGCTTGCTGGGACAGGAGCAAAATGCTTTCATCCTGTGGTGCCACCCGGCTTGACGCGCCCTTGCGGCCGCGCCCACTCTGCGCATACATTGCATATGCCGGCCCTTGATTACGGAGTGCCCGCTCCGTCGCCCATACTCCGGCTGCGCCGTTTCTGTTTGCCCTGAGAAGTCCATTGGGCCCAGGCTTTTCCGCCGCGATTCCACCCCCCGCGGCTCTCTGAAGGAAAAGGAAGCTGAGCTTACTCACTCTTCTTTCCCGGTTTGGCGGATAACCGCCGCTCCATCGGTTTAGCGCATTATATCATGTGCTTCTCTCCCCGTCAAGGGAGGAAACAGGAAAAAAACAGCGGCTCCCGAAGGAGCCGCTGCCTGCCGCTTAATCCTTGGTTCCGGCCGCCGGCGCATCCGGCGTATCCGCCTTGCCCTGGGTGGCGTCTTCCGCGGCAGCCTTGCCAATCAAGCCGCCGGTGGTCACATCCCGGAGCATCTGCGGAATATCCAGCCCCACGGCGGACTTCATGGCCTCGAAGGTTTGCATCATGGTGCCGGCGGTGTCCCGGGCCATGGAGGAGGCCGCGCCCTCGCCAAAGAGAATGATCTTCTCGGTCTTGCTCAGGGGTTCGGAGACGGCGCGGGCCATTTCAGGCAGCTTTTCAATGAGCATATCCAGCATGGCGGCCTGTCCGTACTGCTTCATGGCTTCGGCGCGCTTGAGCAGCGCCTCGGCCTCAGCCTCACCCTTGAGGCGGATGGCTTCGGCTTCAGCCTGACCGCGCAGGCGGATGGCTTCGGCTTCCTTCTCGGTCATGACCAGCTGCGCCTGGGCTTCCCGCTCCTGCCTGTACAGCTCGGCGTCGGCGCGGGCCTGAATAACCTGCTTCTCCGCCTCGGCCTGGGCGATTCGGGCGTCGCGCTCCGCTTCGGCCTTTTCGCGGACCTCCACGGAAAGGCGCTCGCGCTCAATCTGCACCTGCTGCGCTTGCAGCTCGGTTTCCTTTTGCAGGCGGATCATCTCCGCGGCGGCGCGCTCGGTTTCCAGGGCCTTGCGGCTGCTTTCCTGCTGTACCTTGTAGGCCAGGTCCGCCTCGGCCTTGGCACGGTCCTGGGCGGCGCGGTACTCGGCCCGGCGCAGCTCCAGCTCCTTGTCCTGCTCGGCAATGTGGGCATCGGCCTCGGCACGGGCCTTGTTGCCCTCCTGGTCGGCGATGGACTGGCGGATCAGGGTATCGCGCTCGGCCTCGGCACGGGCGATGTCCGCGTCCCGCTTCTTTTCGGCAATGTTGCGCACCGCCAGGGTATCCAGCACGCCGTCGTTGTCCGAGAAGTTTTGGATGGTCAGGTTCACGATTTCCAGGCCCATGTTCTTCATGTCGGCGGTGGCGGCACGCTGGGTTTCCTGGGCGAACTTGTCCCGGTTCTGCACCAGGTCGGAGATGGTCATCCGGCCGATGATCTCACGCATGTTGCCTTCCAGCACCTGCATGGCCACCGCGGCGATGTCCGCCTGCTTCCAGCCCAGGAACTGCTCCGCCGCCGTGGCCACGGATACGTCGTCGCTGCCGATTTTGATATTGGCCACGCCGTCCACCATCATGCCGATGTACTCCTGGCTGGGCACGGGTTGGGTGGTCTTGATGTCCACCTGCATGATGCCCAGGTTCAGCTTGTCCACCCGCTCAAAGAAGGGAATGATGAACGTCGCCCCGCCGCGGACGATGCGGTAGCCGAATACCTTGACCACGTCCCGTCCCGATTCGTCCTTCACCTTGTACTTGTGCCGCCGTCCGGAGACAATCAGCGCCACGTTGGGGGGTACCTTCACATAATTGCGGAAGAAGGCAATCAGTACAATCAGCGCCACCACGCCCACAATTGCATAGGTATACCAATCCTCCCAGAAAAACATGTCTCCACCTCCCTAAATATGCCTGCGCCTTGCAGGCGGATCAACTTAGTCGTTTTCCCCGGTCAGGTATTTTGTCAGCTCCTGGAACAGCGGGTGCGAGGGGTCCAGCACCAGGGTTGTATTTTCATCCACGGAGGCCTCCAGCGCTTGCAAGGCCCGCCAGTAGGCGTAAAATTCCGGGTCGGCGGCATAGGCCTGAGCGAAGATCTCCAGGGCCTGGGCGTCTCCTTCGCCGCGGATGATGCCCGCCTGGCTTACCGCTTGGGCCTCAATTTGGCGGGCTTCCAGGTCTGCGGCAGCCACAGCCTTTTCATACTCCTCGTTGCCTTCGCTGCGCAGCTGCTGGGCAACCTTGGTCCGGTCGGCCTCCATACGGGCGTAAGTGCTTGCCAGGTTGGCGTCGGGGAGCGTAGTGCGGTGCACCTGGATGTCCTTCACCTCAATTCCCCGCAGGCACATGTCGTCATTGATGGTAGCCAGGCCCTGCTCCAGGGCCGCGTTCAGCTCCTCCTTGTTGGAGACGAAGTCGTCGGCGTTCATCCGGTTGATGGCCTGAACGATGACAGGGTGAATCAGGTTATCCAGCTGATTCTCCGCGGCGCTCATGCTGCCCAGCTTCAGGCTGAACAGGGCCGGGTCCATGATGTGCCACTGGGCGTAGGTGGTAATGTAATACTGTTTCTTCTCGGCGGTATTGACCACTTCGCTGTCGGAAATATAGGTATACAGCCGCGCGGAATATTTCTGTACCTTGTCCACAAAGGGGAGCTTGAACTGCAGCCCGCTGCCCGTCTGGATGTCCACGTTCCCGGAGGCGGTGATCTCGTTTTGAAGCTGCTGGGCGTAGAGCTGGTGGAAATCGTTGCGGTCATTGAGGATAATGCGGGTGATCACGCCAAAGCGGCTGACCACCGCCTGCTCACTCTCCCCCAGCACAAAGCAGCTTTCGCTTGCCAGAACGATCAGCGCCAGGGCAATCACCCCGGCCAGGATCAGCCGCCGGCCATTCTTTTGCCAGAACGCCTTGCGGCGGATCTCCTTTTCATTGATGGGGCGCGCCTGCTCTTCGGGGCGGGGCGCATGATTGGTTTGCCATTGCATGGATTGCATTTCTCCTTTTATTCCAGGGTGGCCGCAGCTTCCTGGGTGGTGGCCACGTCCTCTAGGGTAAGCAGCTTGGTGGTGCCTGCGCCGTCGGTGAGGTAGAGCTTGCCGCTGCCGGAAAGCACCTTTTCCAGGGTTTCGATCATCAGCCGGGTGCGGGTGATTTCAGGCGCGGAACGGTATTTCTCATACACGGCGGTGAATACGGCCGCCTCAGCCTCGGCGGCGGCAATGGTCTCCGCCTTGTACCCCTCGGCCTCCTGGACCAGGCGGTAGGCGTTGGAGCGCGCGGTGGGCAACACTTCGTTTTTATAGCGCTCCGCCTCGTCCTGGCGCTGGGTCTTTTCGTTTTTCGCGTTGTTCACATCCTCGTAGGCGGAGGCAACCTCCGTAGGAACGGTGATGTTTTGTATGCGCACGTTGTTGATTTTGATGCCCACCTCATAGCTGTCGATGAGGGCCTGGAAGTCCGGCAGCACCTGCTGCTCGATCTCCTCCTTGTTCAGCAGCGCGTCGTCCAGGGGACGGCTTTGCACATTGCGGCGGATCACCGCCTCAAAGGCAAGCTGCATGGTGCCCTTCGGGTCGTCGGCGTCAAAGCTGTACGCCTTCACATCCCGAATGGTGTATTGGTAAATGGCTTCCAAACGGACGATGCTGTTGTCCGCCGTGAGCATCTCACTCTCCTCCAGCACGTCCACGTATTTGGCGGCGGTGTTGGCTGTGCCGCCGGTGGTGGTCCGGAAGCCATACTCTTGGGTGTGAATGGTGGTCACGCTTTCCGCGATGACCTGCTGCACCAGCGGAATGCGCCAGTACAGCCCAGGCCCCTTGGTGTCGGTTACCTCGCCAAAGGTGAGCACCAACGCTTCTTCGCCCTGCCCTACCCGGTAAAATCCACCTGCGGCCAGCAGCGCCACCACCGCCAGCGTTACCACCGTCATGGCTGCGCGGGTTTTCCATTTGTGTTTCATGCTTGACTCCTTTTTCCCGGGGCGATGGACCCGCCCCGCCATACTTTCGCTGACAGCGTACCATAACTTTCAATAATTGTCAGCAGGTCTTTGCCAAAATCCTGTTTTTTCCATTCCAAACATGCAAAAATCCGCTCAAAACCCAAACATTCCCCAGAACGGAGAGAAACGTTCCGGGGAATACGCCTTAGCCCAGCGCCACATCCAGCACGGTCATCAGGCAAAAACCGCCCAGGGTCCACCAGGCTGCGGGAACACGAGCGGAGGAGGACTGGCTCTCGGGCACCATTTCCGTGAGAATGACCCAGAGCATGGCCCCGGCGGCAAAACAGAGCAGGAAAGGCAGCGCCTGGCGCAGCGTAGCGGCCAGCACCGCCCCCAGCACCGCGCTCACCGGCTCCACAAAGCCGCTGAGCTGTCCGAAGAAGAAGGCCCGCCCGCGGCTCATGCCTTCCCGGCGCAGGGGAAGGGAAACCGCCGCGCCTTCGGGAAAGTTTTGCAGCCCGATGCCCAGGGCCAGCATGCACGCGCCCCCCAGGGCCGCCGCGCCGCCGCCGCCCGCCAGGGCGCCGAAGGCCACGCCCACGACCATGCCCTCGGGAATGTTATGCAGGGTGATGGCGCCGATGAGTAGCTGGCAGCGCCGGGCAGAATCGCCGTTGTGACGGGCCTGATTCAGGCGGCGGCACACCCGCCCGCCCAGATCCACCGCCGCCGCGCCGCAGAGTATGCCCAGGGCCGCGGTGAGCCAGCCGTTCAGGGCCAGCGCTTCCGCCTGCTCCAGGCCGGGCAGCAGCAGCGACCAAAAGGAGGACGCCAGCATGACCCCTGCGCCAAATCCCAGCATGCAGTCCATGCCTCGGGAGGAAAAGCGCCGGGTAAACCATACCAGCGCCGCCCCCAGGGCCGTAACCCCCCATGTAAAAAGTCCCGCCAACCCGGCGTATACTACGCACGCGCCCAGGGAAATAACGTTCATCAAGGAATCGCCTCGCTTTTTCCGCGTTGATGCAGTCGCACAGTTCAAGCTATGCCGCAGTCCGCCCTTTGGTCACACCGCTTGACAGCCGCCGCGGATGCTGTACAATAGGAGGCAGAAACCATCCCCGATTCATGGAAAACGCATAACGCAAACCACAGGAAAGAAGGGCTTGCTCATGGCTGTGCATTTTCAAGGGCTGGGCGTTGTCCCCGCCGACCTGCTCCTTCCCCGGGAAGGGGTGCATCCTACCACCTGGGCCGTACTGGCCTGCGACCAGCACACCTCTGAACCCGCCTGGTGGGAGGAAACCGCGCTGGAAGTGGGCGACGCCCCTTCAACGCTGCGGATGATTCTCCCGGAGTGTTACCTGCATGAAAGCGGCGCGCGCATTCCCGCCATTCATCAGGCCATGGCGTCCTACCTGCAGGAGGGCATACTGACCCAGACGGTAACGGAGGGCATGATCCTGACGGAGCGGTACACTGCCTCCGGCGCCCGGGTGGGCCTGGTATGCGCCGTGGACCTGGAGCAGTACGACTACGCTCCCGGCAGCAAAACCCTGATACGGCCCACGGAGGAGACCATCGCCCAGCGTATTCCTCCCCGGCAGCGTATCCGCGCAGGCGCACCCCTGGAAACCAGTCACATTCTGCTGCTCATGGACGACCCCCTGCAAACGGTGGTGGAACCCCTCTATGATGCCCGCGCAGAGCTGCGCCCCTTGTACGACTTCCCGCTGATGCGGGGCGGCGGTCATCTGCGCGGCTGGGCCGTGGAGGGCGATTCCCGGCTGGAACAGGTGCGTCAGGCGCTGGCGGCGCTGCTCCGCCATGCCGCCGGGGACGCGCCCCTGCTTTTTGCCGTAGGCGACGGGAACCACTCCCTGGCCACGGCCAAGGCGCACTGGGAAGCGGTCAAGGCAACGCTCTCCCCCGCGGAGGCCGCCGTTCATCCCGCACGCTACGCCATGGCGGAAATCGAAAATATCCACGACGACGCGCTAACCTTCGAGCCCATCCACCGTTTTCTCACGGGCATCAGCGGCTATGAACTCATGCAGGACTGGACCTATTACTGCGAAATCCATGGCATGGACCTGAGCGAAGTGACCCAGCCCGAGGACGCGGAGCAATCCCTGACGGTGATCTACGGCGGCAGTCAGGCAATCGCCGCTATCTCCAAACCCGACGGATGCATGGCGGTGGATACCCTCCAACGCTACCTGGACGATCTCATGACGCGCCGCCCGGGCCTGGCCCTGGACTATATTCACGGAGAGGATACCCTGCGCGCCCTGTGCGGGGACGCTCCGGACCGCGTGGGCTTTGTGCTCCCGGCCATGGACAAGGCGCAGTTCTTCCCTCTGCTGCGTCAGGTGGGCGTGCTGCCCCGCAAAACCTTCTCCATGGGCGAGGCCCATGAAAAGCGCTATTACATGGAATGCCGGAAAATCCGGTAAACGGCAGCCTGTGCGTATTTTGCATGACAAAGAAAGGATACAAGCATATGGATGTGCGGCAGATAATCAGCGAAATGACCCTGGAGGAGAAAGCCGCCCTGTGCCAGGGGCGCGGCTCCTGGTTCACCCGCGCGGTGGAGCGCCTGGGCGTGCCGGAAATGATGATGTCCGACGGCCCTCACGGACTGCGCAAGCAGGACCTGGAAAAGGAAAACAGCGGCGCCAACGACGCCATCAAGGCGGTATGCTATCCCACGGCGGCAGGCACAGCCTGCTCCTTTGACCGGGCGTTGCTGGAGGAAATGGGCGCGCTGCTGGGCCAGACCTGCCAGGCTGAAAAGGTGGGCGTCATTCTGGGCCCGGCGGCCAACATCAAGCGTACCCCCCTGTGCGGACGCAACTTTGAATATTTTTCCGAGGACCCTTACCTTTCCGGCGAGATTGCCGCGGCGCATATCCGCGGCGTGCAGTCCCAGGGCGTGGGCACATCCCTGAAACACTTTGCGGCCAACAATCAGGAAACCCGCCGCATGACCGTTTCCGCCAACGCGGACCAGCGGACCCTCCGGGAAATCTATCTGGCCAGCTTTGAGGGCGCGGTGAAAGGCGGCCGCCCCTGGACGGTGATGTGCGCCTACAACAAGCTCAACGGCGTGTATTGCAGCGAAAATCCCTGGCTGCTGACTCAGGTGCTGCGCAAGGAATGGGGCTTTGACGGCCTGGTAATGAGCGACTGGGGCGCGGTAAGCGACCGGGTAAAGGGCGTACCGGCAGGGTTGGAGCTGGAAATGCCCGAGAGCGGGGCACTGCATGACCAGGAGCTGGCCGCCGCAGTGCGGGAAGGCCGCCTGAAGGAAAGCGACCTGGACACCGCCTGCGAGCGCCTGCTGACCCTGGTGAAAAAAGCCCTGGACAACCGCCGGGAAGGCGAAACCTTCGACCGGGGCATGCAGCACCATCAGGCCCGGAAGATCGCCCGGGAAGCCATGGTGCTGCTGAAAAACGACGGCGGCTTGCTGCCCATTCGCGGCAATAAAAAGGTGGCGTTCATTGGACGCTTTGCGGAAAAGCCCCGGTACCAGGGCGGCGGCAGCAGTCATATCACCGTGAGCGAGGAGCTTTCCGCCCTGGAGGCGGTCCGCTCCGTCTGCCCGGTTACCTACGCCCCCGCCTTCTCCCTGGAGGAGGATGCCGTGGACGAGGCGCTCCAGGCGCAGGCCGTGGAAACCGCCAAGGCCGCGGATGTGGCGGTGCTGTTCCTGGGCCTGCCGGAGTTTATCGAAAGCGAAGGCTTCGACCGCAAGGACATGTCCCTGCCCAAATGCCAGCTTACGCTGGTGGAACGGATTTTGCAGGTACAGAAGAACGTGGCGGTGGTGCTGCACAATGGCGCGCCCGTGGAGCTTCCCTTCGCCGGGCAGGCGCCTGCCATTCTGGAAGCCTATCTGGCGGGTCAGGCCGGCGGCGGCGCAGTGGTTGATCTGCTTTTCGGAGCGGTATCCCCCTGCGGCAAGCTGGCGGAAACCTTCCCCTTGCGGCTGGAGGACACCCCCGCTTACCTGAACTTCCCGGGCGACGGGGACAACGTCAACTATGCCGAGGGCGTGTATGTGGGCTATCGGTACTACGACAAGCGCAAGCTGCCCGTGCTTTTCCCCTTCGGGCACGGCCTGACATACACCACCTTCCGCTACGATAACCTGCGTCTGAGCGGGAACGTATTCCGCGGAGAGCCGCTGAAGGTGGAGGTGGACGTAACCAATACCGGCAGCGTTGCCGCCAAGGAAATTGTGCAGTTCTACGTTCGACCGGACCATCCCGGCAAGGACCGCCCGGTGCGGGAGTTGAAAGGCTTTGATAAAGTCTTCCTTCAGCCCGGCGAAACTGCCACGGCCGCCTGCGTCCTGGACGCCCGCTCCTTCAGCTACTGGGAGGAGCGCATCGGCGGCTGGTACGCCGAACCCGGGCTGTACCAGGTGGAGGCCGCGGCCAGCAGCCGGGACATCCGTCTGAGCGCTCCCGTAACCGTGGAAAACCGTCCCCTGCCCGTGCGCGTTACCCTGGATACCCCCCTGGGCGATATCTGGGCCATTCCCGGCGGCCGGGAGCAATTGAGCCAGCTCATCAGCGGCGTCAACGAGGCTTCCCAGGAAGAAAACCTGGGCGCAGCCAGCCAGGCCATGATGGAAGCCATGCTCCGGGATACGCCCCTGCACAACCTGATTTCCTTTGGCTCCCGCACGCTGACAACCCAGCAACTGCGCGACTTTGCCCAGTCCCTGAACCATATGCAGGGGTTGGCGGAGTAACGCCTTGATCTCCTGGCGGCAAAAGCCGGGCACGTCCCGGCAGGCGTGCCCGGCGCTTCTCGGATTGAAAAATTGCAGTAAAAAAGCGAACGTGTCGAAGAAGTGGCTTCCGCCACTTCTTCGACAGACAGGGGAGTGTTGCAAAATTTCGCGCCTGCGGGCGCGACCAGGGGGCTTTCCGATCGCCCCCTGGACCCCTTCGGTCCCCATACTTGATGAAACTTTTGCAAGCTAGGGAGTCGATCGTTTCATCTTTACTATGCCGGTGTGAAAAAACATGCTTTTTTCAGCGGGGCTGTTGCAAAAAAGACAACCTAAAAATAATGCGCAAAAAGCCGGCCGCAGAAGAAGCCAAAACACTTCTTTTGCGGCCGGTTTGGGTTGTTGGCTGCTGCTTTTTTGTGCAGGTTGCTATTGCGTTCCCATTTTGCAACAGCCCCTTCCTTGTTTCCCCCTGGCAAAACGGCATGCCCACTCGCAAGCATCGGGAAAAACGTTATGCTTCTTTCGGGCAGTCTCCCCATACGCTGAGTTTACCCTTTCCATCGCTCTTGGCTTGGTAGAGAGCCTGGTCGGCACTATGATATATCTCAGAAAAACTCGTACCTCCCTCAGGCGTAAAGGCCAGGCCCAGGGAAACCGACAGGGAACCGGGGAGCTTGATCTGCCGCATACAGTCCAACACCTGTTGGCCGCGTTCACGGATGCGCTGACGGTTTTTGCACTGGGGAATCAGCACCGCAAACTCATCGCCGCCCACGCGCGCTACCACGTCGCTAGCCCGGAATACCGAACGCAGGCTGGCGCCGATCTGCCGAAGAATCTGATCTCCCTGATCATGCCCCAGATTGTCGTTGATCCACTTGAAGTCGTCCACATCCAGCATGAACACGGCGGCTTCCGCGCCCTCCGCTTCATTTTGGCGGAGGCATTCGGTGACGATATCTTCAAAATTCGCGCGGTTATACAGGCCCGTGAGGGAATCCCGCTTGGCCTGGTCCCGCAGCCATAGCTCCTGACGCTTGGTTTCGTTGGCATCCTTGAGCTGCCAGGTCATATGGATATGCCCGGTGCGCTCGTCCTGCACCAGATGTGCGATGGAGGCCACCCAGATGGCTTGATTGGTAAAGTGGAACTGCATTTGCGCGTCAAACTGCACCAGCCTTGTTCCCTTGCGGAAGCTTTCGATGAGGTTTTCCGGAGTCATTCGGTTGAGAAATTCCTCCCGGTTGGCCTCCGCCACCACCTGGCTGGCCATGGAGCGCAGCAGCTGCGCGTAATCAGCGGTGTTGTCTAGGCGCAGGGTGGCCAGGAAATCGGCATCCGCCCGGCGCAGGATACGGCTGGTAAGGTCCGCCTCAAAGCAGAGCATGGCGTCTTCCAGCAAGGCTTCCCGATAGCGGCGCTCCTGACGGTAGGACTCGATGGCGTCGATCTTGTCGCTTACATCCTGGCTGATGCCCACCACCATGGGCGTCCCATCCTCCTCCGTGTCCGCAATCACAAAATGGAAGGAGAGCCACTGGGGCGCATGGTTTTTCTGCAACTGCA
Source organism: uncultured Oscillospiraceae bacterium (assembly GCA_964540735.1). Lineage (GTDB taxonomy): Bacteria > Bacillota > Clostridia > Christensenellales > Aristaeellaceae > Egerieenecus. Next base: position 7,051 of record CAZINY010000028.1, on the reverse strand, counting down.
TATGCAGGATACGGGAAACGTTTCGGGTATGGGTGCCCAGCAAGCGGAACATTTCCCGGCAATCCTCGGCGGTATCTTCCAATACCAGCCCGCAGCGGATCAGGGACTCCGGCGCATCCCGCAGGGCAATCTGCCACAGCGCAGGCACCTCGGTATTCATGGGCCAAATTTGATGGCGCTCCGGATCATACCGCCACAGGTTAATGCCCGCTACAGGCAGCACCGCCTGCATAGCGGTGCGCAGGTACCGCAGGCTCTCCCGCTCGGCATTCAGGGCGGATACCAGTTCCTCCTGGGTACGGCGCGATTCCCGCACATCCCAGAGGACGGCATATACCTGCAGCTCTCCATCAGGTCCGGCCACCACCCGGCCCCGCATCAGAAAAGCCATGAGCCGACCGTCCCGCCGCCGCAACCGCACATCCAGCCGGATCTCTCCGCCGGCTTCCTGCCCCTCCAGCGCTTCCTTCAAACGAGCGAAGCTGCCTGCGGACATCAATTCCATTCCAGAGGGCGTCGTAGTCCCGGCGCCCCTATCGTATACGTCGTAGTGCAGCATGCGCCACAAATCCACGCTGGTATACAGCGTGGTCAGCTGCGCATCCCGCCGGAATACGATTACTGCGCCGGGCAGCCGTTCCGCCATGCCCAGCAACAGTTCCTCCTGCTGCACCAGCATGGTGCAATCCGCCTCTGTAAGCGTGAAACGCAACCCCCCGCCCGCGGATATCCAGGAAAAATTGCCTACCACCGTGCGCCATTCGCTGCTTCCATGCCGTACCCGGTACCAACAGCTGCATTCCTGCCGTTGGTTATGGATGGCCTCCCGCAATTCCCGGCGTACCCGGGGCGCATCCTCCGGATGAAGGGTGGAATCCATAATTTTGTTCATCGCCGAGGGAGCCAGGTCTACCTCCGCCCCACGCAAGGCAAAGAAGGTCGGGTTCGCCCATATCAAGCTTTCCTGTTGCACGCGCTGAAAGCATGCCACGGAAACAGGCGTATCCCACAGGCAATCCCATACCACTCCCCGCTTCTCATGCTGGCGGTCGTCTCCGGCAACGCCCTGAAAAATCCGGCGAACGCTTCCCTGGATTGCAATGGACGTAGGCATGTATTCCAGCGCCTCGTCGGCGCCCATGATCTCCGCCTGCTCCAAACTTCCCTGGCTGTTAGCTTCCACCAACGCCAATACGCGCACGTTTGACAGCGCCGGCGTGCTCCGTACTTTACGCAACAGTCCGTAACCTTCCACAGGCCGTATAAACAGCTTGATCACCATCAGGTCGGGGCATGCTTCCTCGGTGAGCATCGTAAAGGCCTGGTCGCAGTTTTCTGCTTCCAGGACAATATATTTATCTTGCAGCGCGTCGCACAATACTTTGCGGTTTTCCGCCTGCTCGTCCACTATCAATAGTTTTTTTTGCCTTTGCAAGAGATCGCCTCCCGCGTTTGCTCGATGCCTTGATACAGCGGCATGTTGTTTTTACTGTAGCATATTTTCCCGTCAGATACAAGCTTTCCGAGTGAAAAAACACCTTTTTTCATATAGGGCGGCAGGATTGCATGTACACGGGAGCGAAATCTTTAACATATCACCGTTGAAGGAGGAAGATTCCCATGAATGAATTGAAGGGTACGCGCACGGAAAAGAATCTGATGGAAGCCTTCGCCGGCGAAAGCCAGGCCCGCAATAAATATACCTACTATGCCTCCAAGGCCCGCAAGGACGGCTACGAGCAGATTGCCCGTATTTTTGAGGAAACGGCCAATAACGAAAAAGAACACGCCAAGCTGTGGTTCAAGCACCTGCACGGCGGCGCGGTCCCCGGCACCCAGGAAAACCTGCTGGACGCAGCCCAGGGCGAAAATTACGAATGGACCGACATGTACGACCGCATGGCCAAGGAAGCCAGGGAAGAAGGCTTCGACGAGATTGCCGAACAGTTTGAAATGGTGGGACGCATTGAAAAATCCCACGAGGACCGTTACCGCAAGCTCCTATCCAACGTGCAGGAAGGCATTGTTTTCTCCCGCGACGGGGACATGATTTGGGAATGCGGCAACTGCGGCCACATCGTGGTGGGCAAAAAAGCGCCGGAAGTTTGCCCCGTATGCCATCATCCCCAGAGCTATTTTATGCTGCGCGCCAACAACTATTGATTTCCTTTTCGCCGCACGGCCCCGGTAAGCATTGCTTTGCGCCGGTTTTGCCGCGCGGCGTTGCCTTCTCTTCCAAAAACGCTTTGAACCTGAAGGAGGGATTCCCATGGCCTTTCTGGAAACCCATGTATTTTCCCAGGCGCTGGAAGTGGCGGTAACCATCAACGTGCTTCTGCCGGAACCCAGCCAGGGCATCGGCCTGGAAGGGAACCAGGCCCAGGAGCCGCCCCGGGTCATGTACCTGCTGCACGGTTATAGCGACGACCAGTCCATCTGGATGCGCCGCACCTCCGTGGAGCGCTACTGCGCCAAATACAACCTGGCCGTGTTTATGCCCGCAGTAAATCACAGTTTCTATGCCAATGAACTCCAGGGCGAGCGTTACTGGGACTATGTGAGCCAGGAGCTTCCGCAAATGGCGCAAAGCATGTTCCGCCTCTCCCAGGAGCCGGGCAGCGCGCTGGTAGCGGGGCTTTCCATGGGCGGCTACGGCGCAATGAAGCTGGCGCTGACCTATCCCGAGCGGTTTGCGGCTGCCGCCAGTTTTTCCGGCGCGGTGGATGCGGAAGCCCTGCTGCGCAAGCGCGAGCCACGCCCCACCATGCGGCGGGCCCTGGGCACGCCCAAGGCTTTCCACGGCAGCGAAAACGATCTTTTCCACCTGATGGAACAGAACGCCCAGGCGCCCCACAAGCCCCGGCTTTACGTGGCTTGCGGTACCGACGACTTCCTGTTTGCCCAGCATAAAAAGTTCGTTCCCGCGCTGGCGCAACACGGCTGGGATGTGACCCATACGGAAACCCCCGGCTTTGGCCATGAATGGGCGTACTGGGACGGCCAGCTGGAAGCGTTCCTGACCTTCGCCCTGGACCAGTGACGAAGCGCGCAACCGGGAAGGCGACACCCATGCATTTTGACCAACTGATGAAATCGGGGCAACTTTACGCCAGCCCGCCAGAAGGCATCGACGAAGCCGTTTCTGCCAAGCTCAGCCGCTGTCAGGACTTGCTTTACGACTTCAATCACACCAGGTTTTCGGAGCTGGAAAAACGCAAGGCCCTCTTGCGGGAGCTGTTTGCCCAAACCGAGGGCGATTTCTATGTGGAACCGCCCCTGTATGCCAACTGGGGCTGCAACGTGCATATCGGCCGGAACTTCTACGCCAATTTTCATCTGACCCTGGTGGACGACGCGGATATATACTTTGGGGATAACGTGATGATCGCCCCCAACGTCACCATTGCCACTGCGGCGCACCCCATCGCCCCGGAACTGCGGCAGAAGCTCATACAGTACAACCTGCCCGTCCGGGTGGGCGACGGCGTCTGGATTGGCGCAGGCGCCATCCTGCTGCCCGGAGTAACCGTCGGAGAAAACAGCGTCATTGGCGCGGGAAGCGTGGTAACCCGCGACATTCCCCCCAACGTGGTCGCTGTCGGCAACCCCTGCCGCGTACTGCGTCCCATTACTCAACGCGACCGGCAATATTTCCGCGGGAACATGCCCATTGACCCGGCGCTGTTTACCTAAAGCAAAGAGGGAGCAGAAAAAAATAAGCTACTCCCTCGCCGTTACGAAAAGTGGCTGCGGCCACTTTTTTTATGCAAACAGCGTCAAATTCGGTCAACCAGAGGTCGCCCGAATTTGTAAGGAATTGATTTTGTAAGCAAAATCAACACCCCAGCAAGGCGCTGTTTTTCCTTGAGGGAAAACAGCGGTCGCAAAGCGACTTAGTTTTTCTTTCGAAAAGCCAACCTTCAGCCGGCAGAGCAGGCGGATACGAATGGAAGTCGGAGGGGCTGCGGCCCCTCCGACTCCTCCCTGGGGTTTTTCGACAGTCTGATGCAAATTCGTATCCTCAAAGCCCGGCCAGGTTATATAAGAAATAGCCAGGGGCCAATCCAACGCACAAAACAGAATGGATTTCTACGCCTTTGCCACGCTGCGGCTTTCCCTGCCGGCGTTCATTCTTCCCCCCAAATGAGCGCGCCGTGCCCGCTGAGGATATGGTACTTCCGCCCTACCAAGGCCACGAATGCCTTGCGCTCCGCTGACGCCATGGGGGAATGCATGTTCACGCTGGTCATCAAATAAGGGGCCAGCTGATTAAAACGTGATTGAGCCTGGGTAAAGCCCGCGGCGTTTACATAAATATCCCCAGGAAAGGCCAGCGCCAGTTGATCGCACAGATAGCAGGCCTCTCCCCGCACATGGCCGCCGGCCCCTTCCAGGATGCGGAACGCATACCCCGCCACCGTGAACGCGCCCGTCTCTTCCAGCGGTTCCGTACCGGTACGCCCTGCGCCTACCGCCTGTAAACGGGCAAGGTCCGGCCGGCGGTATCCGGATAGCAGCTTGCTGATGCGGCAGTAGGGCGCGTGAATGATGTTGGTCTCGCGCCAGCAGGGCAGGCCCTCCTGCTCGTGCCGGAAATCCGCCAGGGCATCCCGGGTCATCAACACCCGGTCAAACCAATCCATCAGGCCGCAATGGTCAATGTCCGCGTGGGTCAACAGCAAGGTGCGGGGCCGCAGGAAAAAATCGGGAATAATCCCAGTAACCACATCGCGCATTTCCTTGTCATAGCAGGCAAAGCCGGCGTCCACCACCAGTATCTCGCTGCCAAAATCCAGCACAGTCATGTTGCTTCCCGTGGGCGGCTCAATCACCGTCAGCACGCACCCCGAAAGCTCCCGTCTGGTCACCCGCGGCAAAAAACGCGTTCCCCTTGCGGACCAGATCTGCTCGGAAAACTGGGCAATATACTCAAAGGTTTTGTGCGCCGGGGCATCCCGTTCCTCCAGGTACTGCATAATGAGGTTCGCGTCGGACATAAGCTTCATGCGCTGCTCCCGGGTCATGTGGTGGCGTTGGGCCAACTCCTTGACAAAGGACAAATAGAATACCGTATTGTCCATCACTTTCTCGGATTGATCGTAATCCAGCACCTGCACCTCACATAGTACGGAAACCCGAGCGATGAAGGCGCGCATGGACCGCATGTCCCGGGTGAACAGGCCCATCTTGAAGTGCTGTACCCCGCTGCCATCCCCTTGAGAACTGATATAGGAAATATTGAAGCGGAAATCCTCGATAATCTCCAGCACTGGCAGCAGTGCGCCGGGATGGTCCGGCAGCGTGAAGGAAAGCAAAATGACCCGGGCGTCGCTGCGGCCGTCAGCCAGGTAACCCTGACGGGTCAGGGCTTCCTCCACCGCCTTGAGCTGGGATTCTTCCCCCTCCACGTCCAGGAAAAGCATATGCGTGTCCACTGCCTTGTTGTAACTGACCCGGTCAATATTGGCCCCCGCCCGGGTAATGGCGCGGACCGCTCCCAGAAAGGCTCCCGCCTGATCCGCCAGGCTGGTAATAAAAGTTTCCTTCACGCAAACGCTCCTTCCACGCAAAAGCCCTTCCCCAGGACGGAGAAGGGCCATTCTCTCCCGGCCTTGCCGCCGGGGAATGCTTTTACTTTACCAGGCTGTTCAGGGCGTTGACAACCACCGTGGAAGTAATGGTGGCGCCGGAGACCTCATCCACATCCTCGCCCAAGGTCACGGGCAGCGTCTTGCCAATGAACTGGGACGTGAACGCCTCCTCGGAACACTTCTGACCACGACCGGGGGTTTCGTCAGGCGTTTCCACTTCCAGGGAAACCACTTTTCCCTCTTCCAATACTGCTTTCACGGTCACGATCCCGCCAAAACCCTGATGGGTCGCAATCAGCTGGTTTTCGGGCGTGGACGCGCCAGCAACGGGTTCTTCCGCTGCTTCCTCCGCGGGAGCGGCGGCCAGGCTGTTCAGCGCGTCCACCACAGCGGTGGAGGTAATGGTCGCGCCCGCCACGGCGTCCACATCCTCGCCCAGGGTCACGGGCAGGGTCTTACCGATGAACTGGGAGGTAAAGTCCTCCTCCGCGCACTTCTGGCCGAAGCCCGCGGTCTCCCCGCTGGCGTCCACCGTCAGCGCGGTGATGGTGCCATTGTCAAGGGTCGCGGTGACGGTTACGTCGCTGGCAAAGCCCTTCATGGAAGCGGTGGCTTCCTCGCCCGCGGCGGGCGCTTCCGCAACGGGTTCTTCCGCTGCTTCCTCAGCTTCCTCCGCGGGAGCGGCGGCCACCAGGCTGTTCAAAGCGTCCACCACGGCGGTGGACGTGATGGTCGCGCCCGCCACGGCGTCCACATCCTCGCCCAGGGTTACGGGCAGGGTCTTGCCGATGAACTGGGAGGTGAAGTCCTCCTCCGCGCACTTCTGGCCGAAGCCCGCGGTCTCCCCGCTGGCGTCCACCGTCAGCGCGGTGATGGCGCCATCTTCGATGGTCGCCGTTACGGCCACGTCGCTGGCAAAGCCCTTCATGGTCGCGCTCTGTCCTTCGCCGGGCGCGGCAGCTTCAGCATCGGGATCAACAGGGCCTTCCGTAGCGGGGGTGACCAGGCTATTCAGGGCATCCACCACGGCGGTGGAAGTGATGGTCGCGCCTGCCACGGCGTCCACATCCTCGCCCAGGGTCACGGGCAAGGTCTTGCCGATGAACTGGGAGGTGAAGTCCTCCTCCGCGCACTTCTGGCCGAAGCCCGCGGTCTCCCCGCTGGCGTCTACCGTCAGCGCGGTGATGGCGCCATCTTCGATGGTCACCGTTACGGTCACGTCGCTGGCAAAGCCCTTCATGGAAGCGGTGGCTTCCTCACCCGCGGCGGGCGCGTCCGCAACGGGTTCTTCCTCAGCTTCCTCCGCGGGAGCGGCGGCCAGGCTGTTCAGCGCGTCCACCACGGCGGTGGACGTGATGGTCGCGCCCGCCACGGCGTCCACATCCTCGCCCAGGGTTACGGGCAGGGTCTTGCCGATGAACTGGGAGGTGAAGTCCTCCTCCGCGCACTTCTGGCCGAAG
>CAZINY010000027.1:0-35091 GCA_964540735.1 uncultured Oscillospiraceae bacterium | reverse complement strand
CAGGTGATTTCGCGCCTGCGGGCGCGACCAGGGGGCTTTCCGATCGCCCCTGGACCCCTTCGGCCCCCATACTTGTGAAACTTCTGCAAGTTAGGGGATTGAAAATTCATTTTCGCAGCGTTCCTATGAAAGACCCCGCTTTTTTCAGCAGCCTGACCCCCGCGTGGGAAAGCCGCAAGGCTTTTCTCACGCGGGGGTGCTTCTTTTGTCGGCACAAGATGTTATCAAAACAGGGCGTATGCGTTCATGCCGCGCAGGAAGCGGTTCCTGCCGTTTCTGTCCGATGCCGGGGTGCTTTGCCTCGACTTTTTTGCAAGTGGCGCTTTCGGACTGTCGAAAAATTGGGGAGGGGCCGGAGGGGCTGTAGCCCCTCCGCAGACTGTCGAAAAACCCCAGGGAGGTGTCGGAGGGGACCGCAGCCCCCTCCGACTTCTATTCGTATCCGCCGGTTTTGCCGGTGGGGCGGGGAAAAAGTGGCAAAAGCCGCTTTTTCGACGCGCTGGGTCTGCGTATGCCGCTTTCCCGGCACGCGAAAGCCCCGCGGGGGGAAGGCGATTTTCCTTCCCTTCGCGGGGCTGTTGTTGTTATCCGGGATTTTACACGCTTTGCTTGACGGTACGTACCAGCTTATCCACCTCGTCGGCGGAGACCAGCATGGAACGTCCGTCCATGGTGGCTACATAGGAATCCACGTCGTATTCGCTGATGACCAGCGTTGCGGAAAGCCCGTTCAAATCGGTCACCTGAACCGTCAGAACCGTGCTGCCCAGGGTGCCGGTAGTCATGGGCTCCGTGGCTTTCAGCGCGATGACGCTGTTCCACAGGGTTTCGTTGGGGTCTTCGGCATCCTCGTCGTCGCTTTCCGTGTCTTCGGTATCCGCTGCTTCGGCATCCGCGTCTTCATCCTCCGCGGCCAGGTCCGTCTGGGTAGCGGTGGCCTCGCCCTGCGGTTGGAGCACCAGGCTTACGCCGCTGGTGGTGAGGGTGGCTTCCTGCACCTGGTCATAGGGGAGAGCCAGGAGCGTATCGCTCCAGAGCGTATCGGCGGAAGCGCCTGTCAAATCGCTGACATCTTCGGAGGCAACGGTGTAAACCATGCCAGAGTCCGGCAAACGGGCGTAAAGGTCGCCGTTTTCGTCCTCACCGCCCAGCAGCAGCGTAAGCGCGGCTTCTTCGCCGTTATACAGCACCAGCTGGGTGGCTTCCGCATCGGTCAGGCCGTAAGTAGCCAGCGCGTCGTCCTCCGCGGTGGGGTCCACCAGGGTTTCCCAGTCGATGGCCTGAGCCGCGGTCACAAGGCTTTCCACATTCTCATCGGAAAGAGGCTCGCCGGTGGCCGTGTCGTACCAGTGTTGATCCGGGTTGATATTCCGGCTGGTTTCCGACCAGGTAACATCCAGGCTGTCGCCCACAACCAGGCGGGTGACGGTTTCAACCTCGGGCAGGGTTTCCTTTTGCGCCAGGTCCGTGAGCGTATCCGCAAACATGGAGCTCAGGGAGGAGGCAACGGTATACAGCACGTTTTCCTGATCGGACAGCTGCAAATAGTAGCCGTCGCTGAAGGGCGTTTCATCGCCCATGACATAGTCGGTGGAGGAGCCGTCGCTCCAGGTGGCGGTGACCGTGAAGGCGGGTTCTTCCATGCCGTAATCGGCGGGGGAGGCGACGTCCTCCAGCTTACGGGTGGCGGTCATGTCCATGAAATCCTCCGCCAGGGCGTTCAGGGCGTCCTGATCCACGGGGAAATCGGCTTCATCCGCTTTGCTCCAAACGTCGTCCGCTTTCACAAAGTCATAGGTAATATCTTCATTGACCCAGGCCAGGCCGGTGAGGTCGTCCAGGGTTTTGGCGTTCAGGTCAAATTCGCCGGTGGTTTCACTGACAGTTTCTACGTTGCTTTGCTGTTGCAGCACCCAATAACCGCCTACGCAAATCAGCAGCACGCAGAGCAGCAGCAGCGTTTTTACGGAACGTTTCAACGACGCTTCCTCCTTATCCAGATCAGCATGCCCAGGATGACCAGACCCACGGGAATGACGCCGATCATTACGACGCTCCACAGGGTGGATTCGCTCTGCGGCACGGTGAGCGTTGCGCTATCCAGGGACTTGGCGCGGATGGAAATACTTTCTTCCTGCTCGCACATGTAATTCAGGGCGTTCATGAACAGGTTGCTGTTTGCGCCGGAAACCGCGCTGTCAATGTAGCTGTCCAGCAGCCCGTCGGAGGCAACCCAGAACAGCTTGCCGGTGCTCTCCGCAAGCGCCGCCACATGGAAAGGTCCGTCGGTGTCGCCGTCCTCTTTCTCGGTGGTGGTCATGCCCATGGCGGCCTGCTTCGCGTAAGCGCTGTCGGAAGTGGTCAGCAGCCAGGTGATGGTAGCGTCGCTGTCCTCCGTTTCCACCAGCGGCTGCGCCAGGGGCGTCAGGATGTAGTAACCTCCCTCGGCGAGGGCGGAAGTAATGTCATGGGAGGCGATGGTGGGCAGGATGTAATGCGGATACCGGGTCAGCCGCATGTTCCGGTCGCCTTCAATGATGATGCCTGTTTCCGTGGTCAAGCCCATGGAAGCGGCTACCTGCTTCAGGTTCGGCATGTCGTCCTCGCCCATGTAGGAGGTCATCATGGCGATGCAGCCGCCGTTCTCCAGATAGGCGATCAGCATATCGGCCTCATCCTGGCTCAGATCGCTGGAGGGCGCGTTGATGACGATGGCAGCGGCGTCCTCGGGTACGGACTCCAGGGAGAGCAGGCTCAGCGATTCACTTTCAAAGTTGTCCTGGGAAAGCATCTCCGTGATGCGGTCGTCCAGCTCCGTCTCCCCGTGACCAGTGAGCATGTACACCTTGGGCAAGTCGTCGCTGCTCACGTAGTGGATGGCGCTGGTCAGGACGCTCTCACCGTTGAAGCTGGTGGTGGTGTAGTAGCTGTAGGAATAGTAATCCATATCATAGGAGGTTACAAAAATCTCATCGTACCCTACCAGGCGGTAGCGGCCGTCGCAGTCCACCAGCACGCTGTTTTCATACAGCCGGCTGATTTCCAGCTCGTAGCTGTCCAAGAAGGTGGGATGCAGGGCAGGGTCCATCACTTCCATGTGGATATGGTCGCTGAGATCCTCGTACCGTTGCAGCAGGCGCTGCACGGTCGTATCTTCATTGCCGGTGTTACAGATCAGGTACAGGGTTACATCCTTATCCAGGGACGCGGCAATACGCTTGGTCTGGTCGGACAGGCTGTATATGGATTGATCCGTCAGGTCGATCTGGGTAAGGGTGGTGGGCAGGCTGCCTACCATCAGATTCAGAAGGACGGCAATGGCGATTACGATGGCCGAAGCCGCCGCCGAATAGCCGCCCGCCCGGAAACGCTTGCCAAACATTGCGGCGAAGCGCTGCTTCAAGGTCTTCTTAGGCTGACTCATTCGCTCCACCTCCGCTTCTCCATGGATTGCACCGTCAGAAAGAGGCATACGCCGGTGATGGAGAGGTAATAGACCACGCAATTCAGGTCAAAGATACCTTCCACGAAAGTTTCAAACCGGTCGAAAACGCTCAGCGCTTCCATGATCTTGGCAAACAGCCCGGAGAAAGCGGTGCTGTCGGCCTGGTACCACAGGTACAACCCGCCGATCATCACGGCGCCCACGAGCACGGAAACCAGGGAGTTCTTGGTTAGCAGGTAAAGAATGATGGCGAGCACAATGGCGGCAACCATGAGCGCGGACAGGGAGGAAGACGCGTCCGTGGGCAGGAAGCTGGCCAGGGAGCTCATGAAATACAGCAGCAACATGGTCACCAGGGTGATGACGGCTGCGGATACCTGGCTTTCCGTGACGGAGGAAATGAACAGTCCGATGGACAGCAGGCATCCGCCCATGAGGAAGAAACCAACGATGGCCCCATAGGCGGTGGCATAGTTGATTTCCCCAAATTGGGACAGAATCAACGGATACAGGCAGAGGATCAGCGTGGGCACGGCAAGCACGGTCAGCATGGCCAGGTACTTGCCCATGACGACGCTGCTCAGGCGAATGGGCAGCGAGTAAAGCAGCTGATCCGTTTTCTGACGCTTTTCCTCCGCTACCGCACGCATGGAGATAATGGGTACGGCAATCAGGTAGATAAAGCTGATGCCGCTGAGCACATATTCAAAATTCGCGTAATAGCCGCTCAGGTTATACGCCATGCAGTAAATGCCGGCAAACACCAGCAAAAACGCCGCAAGCAGATAACCCAGCACGCCTTTGAAATAGGAACCGACTTCCCGTCGAAAGATTGCCGTCATGGGGTTTCAGCCTCCTTTGCCTGGGATGGGTTGCCGTCGCTATTTGCGCCGTCATCCTGGGTCAGCTCCAGGAACACGTCCTCCAGGCTGGCGTGATTCTGCGCCATGCCCAGGATGGGCTTGCCTGCCTTGGCGAAGGCGAAGAACAGCGCTTCGCGGATATCCTGCTCTTCCTCTGGCTTGAGCTGGGCGTGGGTTACGCCCGCATCGCCGGCGGAGAGCGCCATGTCTTCAATTCCCTGCACGCCGTCCAGGATTTTCTTCGTCTCGGCTTCGGTCGCCCGAACGTCCAGGTTGAGGGTTACGGTACCGGCGAAGAGGGACGTCAGGTTTTCCGGGGTGTCGCGGGCTACCAGCCGCCCCTTGGAAATAATCATGATGGCGTCGCATACCGCCTGTACCTCGCTGAGAATATGGCTGGAAAGCACCAGGGTGTGCTCATGGCCCAGTTCCCGGATGAGCTCCCGGATTTCAATGATCTGCGCCGGGTCCAGGCCCACCGTGGGCTCGTCCAGGATGATGACCTCCGGCTTGCCCAGCAGCGCCTGCGCAATGCCCACCCGCTGGCGGTAGCCCTTGGACAGGTTGCGGATCAACCGGTTCCGCACGTCCTGGATGCGGGTCTTTTCAATGACCGTTTCCATTTGCTCCGCGCGTTCCTTGGCGGGGATACCTTTGGCGCGCGCCACGAAATCCAGGTATTCCACAGGCGTCATGTCCATGTAGACGGGAGGCATCTCCGGCAGGTAGCCGATGAGCCGCTTGGCTTCCATGGGTTCCTCCGCGATGCTGTGTCCGTCAATGAACACTTCGCCTTCCGTAGCGCCCAGGCAGCCGGTGATGATGTTCATGGTTGTGCTTTTGCCTGCGCCGTTGGGCCCCAGGAAGCCGTAGACTTTTCCTTTGTCAATGGTGAAGTTCAGGTCGTTTACGGCGACGTGGTTCCCATAGCGCTTGGTCAGATGCTTAACTTCGATCAATGCCGCGTCCCTCCATTTGCGCTGGTGATGTTACGGTATTGATTGTATGCCTTCAACCTTAGAACAATCTTAGAAAGCAAAGGCCAAAAATGAAAAAATAGTGGCCGGATTGTGAAAAGATTATGAACGAGCCCGGATACGGCGGCGTTTTTTTGCTTTTCGGGGATTTCGTGCGGCTGAATGTCCGGCATGAACGCGCGCGGCTCCGCATAGGGTACCAGGGAAACGGGAGGTGACGGATTTGCTGGGAGGCATGGCTTGGAAACGCGGCGCCTGCCTGCTATTGTCGGTGGCGTGCCTTTTTTATCCGCCGCTTCCCACGGGAGAGGCGCAGAGCAATCCCTATCTGATTTGGATTGATATTCATCAAAAAACCCTGATTCTCTACAAGGAACAGCAGGAGATCAAGCGCTGGCCTGTGGCTACGGGCGCCTGGGATACCCCGACGCCCATCGGCGTATTTCTGATAAACAGCCGCTTTTCCGGGGAAATGAGCGGATTCGGCACCTGCTTCCTGGGGTTGAACGTTCCCTGGGGACAGTATGGCATACACGGAACCAACCGGCCGGAGAGCATCGGCGGCAACGCGTCCCATGGCTGCATCCGCATGTATGTCAAGGATGCGGAGGAGCTGTATGCCATGGTGCCCAACTGGACCCGCGTGGTGCTGGAAGGCGGGCCGTACGGCAAGCTGGATACTTCCCTCCGGCCGCTGAAGAATGGCGACCGGGGGAGCCATGTTCTGGCGGTACAGGAGAAACTCCGCGCGCTGGGATATTACGGCGGGTGGCCGGATGGTATTTACGGTGCGGGAACGGAGCGTGCGGTGCGCCAGGCGCGCCAGGCGCTGGGGCTTCCCGATAGCGGCGAAGTGGACTGGCAATTCTATCAGGCCATCGGGCTGACCTTATTTGAATAAAGGACGGTGAGCGTATGGATTGGGCGGAAACAAAGGCTTTTTTATCCCCTTGCTTTCCGGAGGAATTTCGGGCCGAGCTGGAGCTGCTCTATCCCGGCGAGCTGCGGGAAATACGTATCCGCGCGGGTCAACCGGTAACGCTGACCACCGCGTCCCGCACGGCGGCGCTGGCGTGGCGGCCGGAGAAGGACGAGGTGGAGCGCCTGGCGGAAGCGCTGACGGAACACGGGCTGTATGCCCGTGGCGAGGAAGCGCGGCAGGGATTTGTGACCTTACGGGGCGGACACCGTCTGGGACTTTGCGGCCGTGTGCTCATGGGCGACAAGCGCGTGCGCGCCCTGCGCGATATAGCGTTTCTTTGCCTGCGCATTGCGGGACAGTGGCCCGGTGCGGCGGATGCGCTGATGCCATGGGTCATGCGGCAGGGGCGCGTTCGTTCCGCGTTGGTCATTGGCTTGCCCGGGACCGGCAAAACTACGCTTCTGAGGGATCTGGCACGTCAATTGGGAAGCGGGCGGCGGGCGGTGCAGGTCGGGCTGATTGACGAGCGGGGCGAGCTGGCGGCCTGCGTGGACGGCGTTCCTCAGCTGGATGTGGGCGAGCAGACGGACGTGCTGGACGGCTGCCCCAAAACAGAAGCGGTGGCGTGGCTGCTGCGGGCAATGACGCCCCAGGCGCTGATTACCGACGAATTGGCGGATGCCGCGGACGCCGCCGCCGTGCTGGAGGCCATCTATTCCGGCGTGCCCGTGCTGGCCAGCGCGCACGGCGCGGGCCTGCACGAATTGGCGCAGCGTCCGGTATTGGCCGCCATGATGTCCCGGCGCGTGTTTGATCTGTACGCGGTGCTGGACGGGGAAGGCACCGGACGGATCGCCGCGCTCTATGACCGCTCAGGCAGCGCTCTGGAGATCGGCTGATGCTGCGGGTATGGTTGGCGCTGGGGGCGGGCATAGGCTGCGGCGTGATCGGCATGCGGCGCTCAGCTGCGCTGGCGCGGCGGTCCCGGGAACTGCGCCGGTGGCTGGAGGCTTTGGAGCGGCTTTCCTTGTTGCTGGCCGAGAGCGCCTCTACGCTTCCGTCGGCTTTCCGTCAGGCGGGGAGCGCAGGTTCCGCGCAGGCAAGCCTGTCCGCCACCGCGGGACTTCTGTCCCAGGCGCCCGGGCTATCGCCCTCCCAGGCGTTTCTCAAAGCGGGCGCGGGGTATCTGGACTGGGCGACGGCTGAGGAAAAGGCGCAGCTGACAGCCATGATGTCCGATTTGGGACACGGTTCGTTGGCCATGCGCAAGCAGGCTGTGACGCATACGGCGGAATGGCTGGCCCTGCACCTGCGCAGGGCGGAAGAAAAGCAGGGCAAGGACGGCAAACTGGCCATGACGCTGGGATGGTCGGTGGGGGCCTGCGTGGCTTTGCTGCTTTTATAATTGCCTGAAAGGAAAGGAGCGGGCCGGAATGCAGATTGACCTGCTGTTCAAGATTGCCGGCGTAGGGATTCTGGTGACTGTGATTGCGGCGGTGCTGACCCGTACCGGACGAGAGGAAATGGCCATGCTGACCACCGTGGCGGGATTGGTGATCGTCCTGCTCATGGTGGTGGACATGGTGGCGGGTATGCTGACGCAGGTGAAAAGTATATTCCAGCTCTATTGATGCGGAGGTAGGAGAATGGAGATGTTCCGCGTGGCCGGGTTTGCCGTGACGGCAGCATTCGCCGCGGCGGCCATACGCCGCATGCGGCCGGAGGCCGGCATGGGGCTGGCGCTGGCGGCGGGGGTGCTGCTGCTGTTGGCGGCGCTGGGTTCCGTTCAGTCGGTAACCGGGGCAATGCAGCGGCTGTGCGAGCAGGCGCAGCTGGAACCGGTCTACACGCGCACGCTTGTCAAAACCGTGGGCATTTGCTTTCTGACGGACTTTGCCGCGGGCGTATGCCGCGACGTGGAGGAAAGCGGGCTTGCGCAGCATGTGGAGACGGTGGGGCGGGTGCTGATTCTTGCGGTGGCAGCGCCTGTGCTGGCCTCTCTGCTGGGAGGCCTGATGGAGCTTGCGCCATGAGGTCCCTGGCGCTGCTGGCGGCGCTTTTGCTGTGCCTGCTTCCGCTGCAGGCGCAAGGGGAGGGACTGACGGAGGGCATGACCGAGGCGCTGGACAAGCTGGAGCTGACGGAGCTGGGGGAGGCGTTGGCCGGCCTGGGGGAGCCCTTTTCCAGCGGCAGTCTGCGGGAGGCGCTGCTGCACATTGCCCGCGGCGAGTGGACGCTGTCCCTGGACGCGCTGCTCCAGCTGATTTTTCAGCGCTTTCTCTCGGCGCTTTCGGGGAGCGTATGGCGGATCGGCCGTTTGCTGGCGCCGGCGCTGGCCCTGGGTATCTGCAATACCCTGGGAAAGGAGAACCGGTCCGGGCAGGTGGCCGCGTATCTGTGCTTTTTGCTGGTGGCCGCGTTTATGGTCCAGGATGTGACCGCCCATGCCGGATTGGCTGCGGAAACGGTGGAACAGATGAGCGGCGGCATGCAGCGGCTGTTTCCGCTGCTGTTGACCATGCTGGCTGCCGTGGGGGGCAGCACGGGCGCCGCGCTGTTTCAGCCTGCCGTGGTGGCGGCGGCAGGTTCCATGACCGCGCTCATCAGCAAGGTTACGCTGCCTCTGGCTACGGGATCGGCGCTGGTGACGGTGGTGGACCATCTTGGGGAAGAAGGGCGCTTCGCGCGTCTGGGAGCGCTGCTGCACACGGCGGCTACCTGGACCCTGGGCATATGCTTCACGGTGTTTATCGGCGTCATTCTGACGCAGGGGATGCATGCGGCCGCCGTGGACGGCGTGACCGTCCGCACGGCAAAGTATGCGCTGGATAATTTTGTGCCGGTGGTTGGCGGGCTCTTTGCGGATACGGTGGATACGCTGGTAGGCGGCAGCCTGCTGATTCAGAATGCCCTGGGCACCACGGGCTTGCTGCTGATCCTGGGCTTGTGCCTGACTCCGCTGATGCAAACCCTGGGAGCGGTGGCGCTGTACAAGGGCGCGGCGGCTTTGCTCCAGCCTGTGGCGGACGGCCGCATCCTGCGGTGCATGGACGCTTTTTCCAAGGTGCTGATGCTGCTGTTTATTATCCAGCTGTGCGCCGCCGCAATGTTTATCCTGTTGATCGCGCAGATATTGGCCACAACCAATCTGACGATAATGCTCAGATAAGGGAGGAAGCGTATGACATGGCATGATCTGCTGCGCAGCTTTGCGGCCCTGGCCGTTTGCTGGGCCGGTATGGAAAAGCTCCTTCAGGAGGGGCGGCTCCGCCGGGCGGCAAGCATGGTGTTCGGCCTGCTTTCGCTGCTTCTGTGGTTGGGTGGATTGCGGGGGCTGCTGGGGGAGGCGCGGCTTCCAGCATGGGAGGAACCGCAGGCGCTGCTGGAGACTACTGCGGCAAGCGGCGGGGAGGATGTATGGGCGTATTACGAAGCGCATATGGATTGGCAGGCGGAGCAGGCCCTGCGCGCCGCCGGATGCGAGGGCGAGGTTGAGGTTGAACTGGCGTCCGGCGCGGGCGTTACGCACGTGCGGCTTTCCCTGAGCGAAGGAGATTGGGACAGCGCGGTGCAAGCGGTGGCGGAGGCGTTGGCGCTTCCGGCGGAAGTCATTCAACGGGAGTGAGCGCCATGGCAAAGCTGATGGAACGTTGGGAACGCCTGCGCCAGGACGGCGGCTTGGTGGTCATGGTGGCGTTGGCTATCGGTTTGTGCCTGCTGCTGCCGCGGGAAACCGGCGTGCAATCCGGCGCGTCCAGCGAGGAAGAAGCGCGGCTTGCGGCGGTGCTTTCCACCATGGAAGGCGTCGGACAGGTGGAGGTGGTCATTCGGTGGGATGAAACCGCCGCGACCATGGCGCAGTCCGGAAGCCGGTCGCCTCTTGGCGTGGTGGTGGTGGCGCAGGGAGCGGAGAATATCGGCGTTCGCCTGCGCCTCACCCGGGCGGTGATGACTTTGTTGGACCTGCCGCCGGATGCGGTAGAAGTATTTGCAATGGAACAGGAGCGTGTGCCATGAAGCATTTCTGGAGCCGGTACAAAAGATGGCTTTTGCCGGGGGCGGCGGCCCTGGCGCTTTGCGCGGGCATCCTGCTGGGGGCGTACGCGGCGCGAAAAACGCAGTCCACCGCGGGCACGACGCTTCCGGTGCTGTCCGCTGCGGAAGAATCCCAGGATGCCTTTGAGCAGTTCCGTCAGCAGCGGGAGGCGGAGCGCAGCGCGGATCGCGCTTCTCTGGAAAAGCTGTTGGCGCGGGAGGATTTGGACCCGCAGACGCTGGAGGACGCGGCGGCGGCGCTGCAGCGGCTGGTGACATGGAACGAGGAAGAGCTTGCGCTGGAGGGCGCGCTGACCAAGAGCCGTCTTTCGCCCTGCCTGGCCGTGCGCAGCGAGGGTATGGTGACGGTGGTCACGGAGAAGGCGACCCTCTCTGAAGGGGAGAGCGCGCTGCTTTTGACGCTGTGCCAGGCGCATACGGGCGTCGCGCCCGAGGGCGTCAAGGTGATTTGCACGGGAGAATAAAAAAGGAAAAAACAGGTTTCAAACCCGTGTCCGCAGGGTATAATAAGTTCACCGGATAACGGCGCCTTCCTTTTTGGAGAAGAATGTGGTATGATACCGGCGAGGTGAGCGAAAGATGGAACGCGAAGGCGAAGTAATTGCGGTACAGGGAGATAACCTGGTGGTGCAGTTTTGCCGGCCCACGGATTGCGAAAAATGCCATGCCTGCATGGGCGGCGCGTCACAGCGCCAGCTGATGGTGAAGGGCAGCGCGCGTGTGGGCGACCGGGCGGTGGTGGAAATGCCCACGCAAAAGATTGTGAAGGCTTCGGCAATGGCCTATCTTTTCCCGCTGCTGGGCCTGATGGCCGGATTGTTCCTGGGCTCTTGGCTTTTCCCGGCGGCTCAGGAAGCCGCCGCGATTATAGGCGGCGTCGTGGGCATGGCCATTCCTTTGGCCGTCGTGGCTTTTACCGAGCGCAAACGTCGTGCGGACCAGTCCTGGCAACCGCGTCTGGTTCGCGTTCTGCCCGCGGATTCTCCCAAGGATGCGTAAGGCTGTATAAGAATAAGGAGGCATAGAACCTATGAGCGCTGCAATGGAAATCAAGACCGAAACTTTTGCCAGCAAGGTGTTGCAGGCGGATAAGCCTGTGCTGGTGGACTTCTGGGCCACCTGGTGCGGGCCGTGCCGGATGATGACTCCCGTGGTGGAGGCACTGAGCCAGGAATATGCCGGGCGCGTGGACGTGTACAAGGTCAACGTGGACGAATGCGGCGAACTGGCTGCGCAGTACCGGATTATGAGCATTCCCACGCTGATGCTTTTCAAGGGCGGCCAGCCGGTGGATAAGGTCATTGGCGCGCAGCCCGTGGATGTGCTCAAGCAAATGTTGGACCGGGCGCTGTGACGATACAAATGCGGCGGAAGGCGAGAAGATCGTTTTCCGCCGCGTTTTTTGTTATGGGGCTATAAGAACCATGCCCTGCGTGCAAGATACACCAAAATGCATTGGAACATTGGGCTAATATTTTCCAGGAAAGGCACTGGTCAATCCGGCCTTTTTGTGGTATAATACAATAAAAATACATGATCGCGGCTGTGCGGGAAATCTCGCGCGGTTTGTTCAATGTTTGTCCGGGCGCGTATAGCGTGCTTTGCAGCAAGTAGATGACAATATGCCGCGTCGGCTAGGAATGCTTGCCCGGCTTTGATTTATTGTGCCGGCTTGGCGTCGCGGCTTGCATTTTTTGACCCATGGAGCAGACAGAGGGGCTTTTTGTGCCTGCGGCTATCTGCGATGCGGCGGAGGAATCCGCAACGGACTGGCTTTATGCGCCGGGAGGGCGTTGATCCCGACGCTTGTGCGATTTATGGTATTTTCTCAAATTTAGGAAGGAGGTTTCTTGTGAGACAGAATGTTGCCCCCGTCAGCAAGCTACGTATCGTTTCCTTGGGCGGCGTGGATGAAATCGGCAAGAACATGACCGTCTTTGAATATGAGGACGATATTGTGGTGGTGGACTGCGGGTCCATTTTCCCCAAGGAGGACATGCTGGGCATCGACCTGGTCATTCCGGACGTGTCCTACCTGGTGGCGAAGAAGAAAAATGTGCGGGGTTATCTGTTTACCCATGGGCATGAGGATCATATCGGGGCCACGCCCTACATCCTGCGTCAGGTGCCCGCGCCGCTGTACGGCACCAAGCTGACCCTGGCGCTGGTGGATCTGAAGCTCAAGGAATACCGGGTGCCCGGCATTCCCATGCAGGTGGTGTCTCCCCGGGACGAAGTACGGCTGGGCCGTTATTTTACCGCGAAGTTCATCCATGTGAGCCACTCCATTGCCGGCGCGTGCGCCATTGCCTTGACCTGCCCGGCCGGTACGGTGGTGGTTTCCGGCGACTTCAAGGTGGACTATACGCCCATCGACGGCCATGTGACGGATCTGGCTTCTTTTGCGGAGCTGGGCGAACGCGGCGTGCTGGCATTGCTTTGCGAATCCACCAATGTGGAGCGCGCAGGCCATACCATCAGCGAAAAGAAAATTGGGCAGACCTTTGACACGCAGTTCCAGGAGGCCAAGGGCAGGGTCATCGTGGCCATGTTCGCCAGCAATATCCACCGGATGCAGATGGTGGTGGATTGCGCTATCCGCTATGGCCGCCGGGTTTGCTTTGTGGGACGGAGCATGGTCAACGTGAGCCGCGTGGCCATGCAGATCGGGGAATTGCACATTCCCGAGGAATGCATTGTGGACGTGGATAACCTGGATCAGTACCCGGACAGCGAGATCCTGGTCATGACCACGGGCAGCCAGGGCGAACCCATGGCGGGCTTGACGCGCATGGCTTACTCCGAGCACCGGAAGCTGCAAATCCGGCAGAGCGACATGGTCATTATTTCTGCGACGCCCATCCCGGGCAACGAGAAATTCATCAGCAGGGTCATCAACCAGCTGTACCGCTGCGGGGCTACGGTGGTGTACGAGGCCATGGCAGAAGTCCATACTTCGGGCCATGCCCGCCAGGAAGAGCTGAAGCTGATGCACGCGCTGGTGCGCCCCCAGTATTTCATCCCCGTACACGGGGAATACCGTATGCTTTGGCAGCACGCGGAACTGGCGGAGAGCATGGGCATGAACCGCAAAAACATTGTCATTCCGGAGATCGGCCAGGTCATCGAGATGAACGCCACGAGCCTTTCCCTGGGCGAGCAGGTGCCTACGGGTGGCGTGCTGGTGGACGGCCTGGGCATCGGGGACGTGGGCAACGTGGTGCTGCGGGACCGCAAGCACCTGTCCCAGGACGGCCTGATTATTGTGGTCATGGCCATCGACCGGGATCAGGGAACGCTGGTGAGCGGCCCGGATATCATCAGCCGCGGGTTCATCTATGTGCGCGAGAACGAGGACATCATCGAGAACACCCGCGAGGTGGTACGCTCCATCATCCTCTCCGCCGGTAAGCTGGAGGGCGAGGAATGGCCCGCGCTGAAGAACCGTATCAAGGATGAACTGCATCGCTTCATCTACGAGAAGATCAAGCGCAATCCCATGATTCTGCCGATCATTGTGGAAATTTAAGCAGACGCATGCGTTTGTAACGACGCGCCAGCGGCTTGGAAAAGCGGCTGGCGCGCCTTGCGTTGGGGGAATTTTCCCGGTTGGCGCATGAAAAGGGCGTTGTCAGGCGTTAGGTTTTGCGACGGGGTACGCAGTTTCCGCTTGTGTTCCCCGGCGGAAATGGGTATACTGGTAGCGCAATATTTTTGTTTCAGCGAAAGGATGAAAGGGATGCAGTACGATAAGGCCCATAGCCTGGCGGCGGAAATTCGGCAGAGCGCCGAGTGGCAGGAGTACCATCGCCTGAAAGAGGAAGTCATGAGCGACGAGACCACCGCCGCGCTCATTCGTGAATATAAAAAGCTTCAGGTCACTTTGCAGGTGGCGGCCATGTCGGGCCGGCAGGGGGATGCGGAGGATATGCAGCGCTTCTCGGGAATTACCGCGTTGCTGTTTAGCAAGCCGGAAGTATCGGCCTATCTGCTTAGCGAGATGCGCATGCAGCAGACGATGGCGGATATCTTCAAAATACTCACCGAGGCGGCGGATATTGACCTGGGGATACCGGGCGCGGAATAAGCGGCGGGAGGCGAGCGGGCATTGAAACAGAGAAAGACCAAGCGAAACTATACCTACCGTACCATGCGGGATGAACGGGCTTATGGGTTTTATTGGTACAGCGGGCTGTGGAATATCCTTCGGCCGATTCTGGTGGTATGCGCTTCCCTGGTGGTTGTCATCGGGTTATTGTACTCCGGCTGGCAAATGATCTATGAGGGATTCCTGGCGCCCATGGAACCGGGCAGCACCGAGGAGGTTGGCTTTACCGTGGCCAGCGGCGACAGCCTGACCAAGGTTTCCAATAATCTGCAGGACGCCGGCCTGATTCATGACCGCACGGTATTCAAATATTACTGCGACTTTGCGGGCATGGGGCAAAAAATTCAGGCCGGCTCCTACAAGCTGACCCGCGGCATGTCCATGACGGAAATTGCCGACCAGTTGACCACCGGCGACGGCAACCCCATCGTCCGCAACATCACCATGATTCCCGGTTGGACCGTGGAGGATTTTGCGGAAAAGCTGGCCTCGGACGGCGTGATTGCCGATAAACAGGCCTTCCTGGAGAAATGCCGCACTGGGGACGCTTTTACCGATTACTATTATATTGCCGATGTGAAAGCCGCGTCGGACGCCAGCCAGCGTAAATATATCCTGGAGGGGTACCTGGCGCCCAACACCTACGAAGTATACATCGACGCCAGCGACGAGGATATTATCCGCAAGCTGCTTTCCCAGACGGAGGCCGTGTTCCCGGCGGAATATCAGGACCGCGCCGCGGAACTGGGCATGAGCATGGATGAAGTGCTGACCCTTGCTTCCCTGATTGAAAAGGAGGCCAAGGAGGCGGACTTTGCCAAGGTATCCGCCGTGTTCCATAACCGCCTGAAGCAAAATATCAAGCTGGGCAGCGACGTCACCATCCATTATATCACCGGCGTGCGGAAGATGAGCCTGACGAATAGTGATCTTCAAGTGGATTCACCCTACAACACGTATAAATACGCGGGACTGCCTGTTGGCCCCATTTGCAATC
This sequence comes from uncultured Oscillospiraceae bacterium, assembly GCA_964540735.1. Lineage (GTDB taxonomy): Bacteria > Bacillota > Clostridia > Christensenellales > Aristaeellaceae > Egerieenecus. The sequence goes on along the minus strand of CAZINY010000027.1, from coordinate 19,723 downwards.
CTTCCGCCAAAGCCATCGCCGCGGCGCTGTATCCCGATGAAATCTATCTGGCGGAGAATTATCTGTTCTTCTGCTCCAAGGACCCGGAGAGCGGCGAGCTGTATTTCTCCAAGACCCAGGAAGAACACGACCAGGCGGTGGCGATCTATGCGCCGCTGTGGCAGGCATATGACGAATCCAGGGGGATTGAGTAAGTGACGCAGGCGCGAAAGATGCCGGAGCTGCTGGCTCCCGCGGGCGGGATGGAGCAGCTCCGGGCCGCGCTGCGCTTCGGCGCGGACGCGGTTTATGGAGGAATGAAGCATTACGGCCTGCGGGCTTTTGCCGGAAATTTTGACGCGGCGGAGATGGCGCAGGCGGTGGCATTGTGCCATGCAAAGGGGAAAAAATTCTATGTAACCATGAACATTTTCCCCTTTGACGACCAGATGCCGGGGTTTGTGGAGGCCGCCCGCCAGGCGCTGGAAATCGGGGTGGACGCGGCGATTGTAAGCGACCTGGGCGCTTTATGCGCCCTGCGGGAAGAAGTGCCCGGGCTTACGCTTCACGTAAGCACCCAGGCCAGCGCGGTCAATGCGCCCTGCGTGCGGCACTACCAGGCGCTGGGGTGCCGCCGGGTGATTCTGGCGCGGGAGATGAGCCTGGAGCGTCTGGAGCAGTTAAGCGCTGCGGTTGGCCAGCAGATTGAACTGGAAACCTTTGTCCACGGCGCGGCCTGCGTGGCCTGGTCCGGGCGCTGCCTGCTCAGCGCCGCCCTGACGGGGCGAAGCGGCAACCAGGGCGCATGCGCGCAGCCCTGCCGCTGGGAATATGCGGTGATGGAAAAAAAGCGGCCGGGAGAATATTGGCCCATTGCCGAGGACGGTAACGGAACGTATCTGTTTTCCGCCAAGGACCTGAATCTGCTCCCGCTGCTACCCAGATTGACGACAGCGGGCATTTCCAGCCTGAAAATTGAAGGGCGGATGAAAACAGAATATTACGTGGCCACTGTGGTATCGGCGTACCGCCGCGCCCTGGATGCCCTATCCCAGGGAGAGGCGGCGTTTCAGGCGGCGCTGCCGGAGCTGATGCGGGAACTGGACTGTGCCAGCCATCGGGACAGCGACACAGGCTTTTTGCTGGGCCCGCCGGAGCAGCCCGGCGGAGCGGAAGGCTTCCATCAGAGCGCGGAATACGTCGCCCGTGTCATGACGGACTCCGACGCGTCCGGCACGGCGGCCATTCTGCTGAAAAACCGCTTTTACGCAGGAGATCGCCTGGAGGTCCTGCAGCCGGGCGCGACCCGGGATATGCTTGCGCCGCGGTTTATCCGCAAGGACACCGGCGAGGAGTTGGATACATACGGCGTGGCGGGAACCCTTTTGGAGATGCGCTTTCCGTTTCCTGTGGAGGCGGGGGATTTGATCCGCGGCGAGACGCGTAACCACCGCCGCTGAACCCGGGGGCAAAACGTTGCAAATTGCCGGTAAACATGCTAAAATACATAAATCAGCAGAATTTGCTCTCATGGTTGAGCGGAGGGGGAAAGCCCATGGCAGGTTATGTATCCGACGCGGTCATACGCCGCCTTCCGGGATATTATCGGCATTTGCGGGAGCTTGAAGCGCAGGATGTAAAACATATTTCATCCCAGCAGCTTGGGGAGCGTATGCAGCTCACGCCTTCGCAGATACGCCAGGATATCAACTGTTTCGGAGGGTTCGGCAGGCAGGGGTATGGTTATACGGTGACGGAGCTTAAGGAACACATCGGAAAGATTCTGGGCCTGGACCGTCAGCATCGTATGATTGTTATCGGCGCGGGCAACATGGGAAGCGCCGTGGCGCAGTATCCCTCCTTTGCCCGGGAAGGCTTTGAAGTGCTGGCCATGTTTGATGTGGACCCTGGAAAGGTAGGCACCCGGCTGGGGAATATCCCGATTTTCCCCATGGATGATCTGGAAAACTATCTGGGCGACCATCATGTGGACGTGGCGGTTTTGTCCCTGCCCGTTTCCGCGGCGCAGAAAACCTTGAACCGCTTGGCCGCATGCGGCGTAAAAGCTGTGTGGAATTTCGCCCCTACGGATCTGCACCATCCCGATGAGATGATTGTGGTAAACGTTCATCTCAGCGACAGCCTGCAGATTCTCTCCTATAAAATGGCGCATATGAACGATGCTTGATTTCGCAGGGAAATGCTGAGCAGAAGCGTTTCCTTTACATCGGAAACTTAGGCAGGAGGAACCCCCATGCAGGAATTCCCCACCCGGGAAACGCATACAAAAGATACGCAGGGCAGCGGCCAGCTCCGCCGCCCGCGCGTTGTTTATGCCCAGCAGCCGGGCGCATGGCAGAATCCGGGCCGTCAGCCCTTGGGCCGTGCGGAGGACTTGGAGGAAGATGCCTATGCCGCGCGGCGTAGCCGGCAGGCTTCGCAGCCTCCCCGTCAAACGCCTCCGGAGGAAGGCGGAAACGACGGGCGGCGCAGAAACGGCAAGAAGAAGCGGAAGCGGAAACACCGCGCGCTGTATCTGACGGTCATTCTGCTTTGCACGCTGGCATTGGGCGCGCTGGGATTTTTCGTGGCGCCTCAGGTGCTGGGGGTCACATGGACGGGTTTGCCCAACTATGCCTTCATGAACGGATCGGTTATTTCTTTGAACCTGAAGGCTTATAACGATTACAAGGCTTACCGCCAGTACATGGCGGAGGATACGATCTTTCCCGGCGTTTACGCCGACGGCATTCATCTGGGCGGCATGACCGTGGCCCAGGCCAAGGCGGCGCTGGAGGCGGCTCACACGGAAACGGCGGGCCTGTTCAGCGTAACGGTGAACATTGGCAACAAATCCTGGGTGATTGATTCCAGCCGCGTTCCCCTGACGCGGAACTATGACCAGGTGCTGGCGCAGGCGTACGCCCTGGGGCGAAGCAACACGGCCTCCATCCGCGGCACGGGGGTGACGCCCTTCCAGGAGCGGCTGAACGCCGCGCTGCGCCTGCGGGACCAACCTGTGAGCCTGTATACCTCCGTGACCTATGACAAGGACACCATTCGCGCCTTGACGGACAGCATCGTAGCCTATGTGAATCGCGACCCCATCGACGCCATGGTGACCACCTTTAACTTTGATACCAAGGAATTCACTTTCAGCGACGATATGGCCGGGGTGTATGTGGACGGCGACGAATTGTACCAGCAGGTGATCGCCGCCCTGGACGGCGGGGATATGTTCGCCACCATGACCATCGAGCCGGAAATCGTGCTGGCGGCTACCACCAAAACGGAGCTGATGAATTCCTTTAAGCTCATGGCTTCCTACACGACCAAAACCACCAGCAACAGCAACCGCAACACCAATATCGAACTTTCCGCCAACGCCATCAACGGTACGACGCTGTACCCGGGCGATACCTTCTCCTTTAACGAAGCCACCGGGGAGCGCACCGCCGAGAAGGGCTATAAGGAGGCTGCGGCCATTTCCGGCGGGCAAAGCGTGCCGGAGGTGGGCGGCGGCGTGTGCCAGACTTCCTCCACGCTCTTTAACGCCGTGGCCCGCGCCAACCTGGAAATTGTCTCCCGCTCTCCCCACGCCTGGCCCAGCGATTATGTGGAAAAGGGCATGGACGCCACGGTCAACTGGCCCAATCTGGACTTCAAGTTCAAGAATAATACGGATTATCCGGTGTTTATTGTGGCGTATTACAGCGACCGCAAGGTAACGGTGGAGCTGTACGGCGTGTGGCAGCAGGATGGCGTGACCATTGATTTGCAAAGCGTGGTTACGCGGACCATTCCCGCGCCCGAAGGCACCAAGTATGTGCTGAATACTTCTTTGGCGCCTGGCGAGACCAAGGATACCGTCAAGGCCCGTACGGGCTACGTGGTGGATACCTACCAGGTGTGGTACAAAAACGGCGAGGAGATCAGCAGAAATCTGCTCTGCACCTCCACCTACAAAGCCTATCAGAAAACCGTGGAGTACAACGAGTGACGCGGGGCTTCCGGGCAGATGCGCCTGAACGGCCTATCCGCCCGCATGCTGTCAAAACTCCAGGGAGGTGTCGGAGGGACCGCGGTCCCTCCGACTTTCGTTCGTATCCGCAGGCTTTGCCGGCGGGAAGGGACGCCGCTTTGGCCTTTACCATGCGTTCCTGGCAGCTTCGGGGGGCCTCTGGCGGGCCGGAGCCGCCGCAAGGGGAAAACGCCTTCCGCCGCTTTCTTGACACCCTGAAGGCGCATTCGCCCCTTTGGAGAATTTGCAAAGGAAATCACAAATCTGACAGCCGCATGCGGCAGAGACGACGGGAAACGGAGGGACGGTCATGTATTTTGGCGTGGATTACTATCCGGAACAGTGGCCCAGGGAAAGGTGGGAAACGGACGCGGAAATGATGGCGGCGGCGCATATCAATCTGGTGCGCATGGGGGAGTTTGCCTGGTCGCTGTTGGAACCCCGGGAAGGCGTATACGATTTTTCCTGGTTGGACGAGATCATCGGCCTGTTGGGACGGCACGGCATTTCCACGGTACTTGGTACGCCCACCGCTACGCCGCCCAAATGGCTCATGGATCTTCATCCCGAAATCTATCCCGTGGATCTGTACGGCCTTCGGAAGGGCTTCGGAACCAGACGGCATTATTGCGCCAGCAGTCCCGTCTACCGGCAATACGCGGAACGCATCGTTTCTGCCATGGGCGCGCGCTACGGGAAGAATCCTCATGTAGTGGCATGGCAGGTGGACAACGAGTTCGACGCGCACTGCTACTGCGACGCATGCCTGGCGGGTTTTCGGGAATGGCTCAAGGAGCGGTACGGCGCCATTGAGGCCGTGAACGCGGCCTGGGGCACCGCTTTCTGGAGCCAGACCTATGGGGACTTCGACGAAATTGTGATTCCCAGGTATACCTCCTCGGACGGTTTTGCGCAGGTGGACGGCGGCCAGGGCGTGGGCGGACCGCCCAACGCGCACAACCCCGGATTGCTTCTGGATTACCGCCGCTACCAATCCCAGGCGGTTGTGGCGTTTCAGCGCATGCAGATGCAGACCTTGCGCCGGTATACGGACCGGCCTGTTACCCACAATTTCATGGGGCATTTCAGCGACCTGGACTATTTTGATTTGGGCAGGGAGCTGGATTTCGTTTCCTGGGATTGCTATCCGGACAATATGTGGGGTAAAAGCACCCCGGAGAGTATGGCGATGGCGCACGACCTGATGCGCGGCATCAAGGAGCGGAATTTCTGGGTGATGGAGCAGCAATGCGGTCCCTGCGGCTGGCAGACCATGGGAAGCACGCCGGAACCGGGGCAGGTGCGCCTGTGGACCTATCAATCCCTGGCCCATGGCGCGGAGGCCATTGTTTATTTCCGCTGGCGCTCTGCGCTGCGCGGCACGGAGCAATACTGGCACGGCTTGCTGGATCACGACGGCGTCGGCAGGCGGCGCTACCGGGAGATTGCGGCGCTGGGCAAGGAATTGGCGGGGCTGCAGGATCTGTTTGTGGGCGCCCGGAACGTAAGCCGCGTGGCGCTGATCAAATCCTATGACAATGTATGGAGCCACCGGATACAGCCCCACAGCGCCTCCTTTGATTACAACGGTTTGCTGCAGGCGTATTATACCGCCTTGAGGGCCAACCGCGCCGCCGTGGATGTGACGGGTATAGACGCGGATTTCTCCCGCTACCGCCTGGTTCTGATGCCGGCCTTCAATCTGATGACGCCTGCCATTCTGGAAAAATGCCAGCGTTACGTGCGCGGCGGCGGGACGCTGCTGGTCACCTTTCGTTCCGGCACCAGGAACTGGGACAACAGCATGACGGAACTGCCTGCCCCGGGCTACTTTGCGGATCTCGCGGGCGTAACGTTGGAGGAATACGACGCGCTTTCCCGGGGACGGACGGTCAAGGTCCAAGGCGCCGGCTTTGCGGGAACGGCCAGGGTGTGGTGCGACGTGCTTGCCTGCGCCGGCGCCGAACCGCTGGCGGTCTATGCGGAAAGCTACTTTGCCGGCGCGCCTGCGGTCACGGTGAACCGTTCGGGCCATGGATGCGCGTATTACGTTGGGTGCGATCTGGACCCGGAGGCGTTGCGCGCGCTCCTGGGGGAAGTGCTGGCGCAGGCCGGAGTTGCGCCGGAATTTACGGGTGCGCCCGCCCAGGTGGAAACCGTTGTCAAAGAAAAGGCGGGAAGGCGGTATGTCCTGCTGCTGAATCATGGGGCGGGCCCGGCGACCGTCGCGCTGGACAAGCCTTATCGGGAAATGCTTTCCGGCGAAGCTGCGTCCGCTTCCCTGGAGATGGAGGGTTATGGCGTGCGCATTCTCCGGGAGGAAATGTAGCGGATGGGCGCGTCGCCGCAACGCCGCGGGGCAAGGGCGGGCCGGAAAAGTTTTTTCCCGGCCCGGCAGTCCTCAAATGTTGACCTTTTTCGCGGCCCATGGTACAGTATAGGGAGCGATTTTCTCAAAGGAGGACGCCTGGTTGTTTGACCAAAGGATTGAGGAAATGATCGAGCAGGTGCAAAAGCCTGCCAGATATACCGGCGGTGAGATGAACACCGCTTTGAAGCCCTGGGAGGCTGCGGAAGTGCATTTCGCCTTTTGCTTCCCGGACACGTACGAAGTTGCCATGTCCCACCTGGGAATGAAAATTCTCTACGGGGTTATCAACGAGCAGCCCTGGGCCCTGTGCGAGCGCGTCTGCATGCCTTGGGTGGATATGAAGGCCCTGATGGAAAAAGAGGGCGTGCCGCTGTTTTCTCTGGAATCCCGTACCCCCTTGAACCATTTTGACGTGGTGGGATTCACCCTCCAGTACGAGATGAGCTATTCCAATATCCTGGCCATGATGAAGCTGGGAGGCGTTCCGCTGCATACGGCGGAGCGGGGGGACGGGGACCCCATTGTGTGCGTGGGCGGGCCCTGCGCGTTCAATCCCGAGCCCCTGGCGGATTTTGTGGACGCCGTAATGATCGGCGACGGCGAGGAAATGATCGTGGAATTTTGCGCCGCCGTACGCGCATGGAAACAGAGCGGCGAACCGCGGGAGGCGTGCCTGCGCCGCCTGGCGAAAATTCCCGGGGTGTACGTGCCCTCCTTTTATCAGGTGGATTACCATGCCGACGGTACCATCGCCGCGTTTACGCCCCTTCGTCCCGAGGCGCCCGCCACGGTGCGCAAGCGCCTGGTGCTGGACATGGATCAGGCGTATTATCCCACGGAGATTCCCGTGCCCTACACGGAAATTATTCATGACCGCATTATGCTGGAGATTATGCGCGGCTGCACCCGCGGCTGCCGCTTCTGCGAGGCGGGCATGCTTTACCGTCCCGTGCGGGAGCGCTCCCTGGAGCGGCTGATGGAGCTGGCAAAAGCGCTGGAAAAGAGCACCGGCTACGAGGAGATCAGCCTCTCCTCCCTTTCCAGCGGCGATTATACCTGTTTGCCGGAACTCATCCGGTCGTTGATGGCGGAATTCCGGGAAAAGCGCGTCGCCGTAAGCCTCCCGTCCCTGCGCATTGACAGCGTGCTCAAGGATTCCCTGGAGGAAACCCAGCAGGTGCGCAAATCCAGCCTGACCTTTGCCCCTGAGGCCGGCACCCAGCGCCTTCGGGATGTCATTAACAAAGGCGTCACCGAACAGGATCTGGTGGAGAAGGTCACCGACGCTTTCCAGGGCGGCTGGAGCAGCGTCAAGCTGTATTTCATGATCGGTTTGCCTACGGAAACCTACGAGGACCTGGACGGTATCGGCCACCTGGCGCAGGTGGTCAACCGCGCCTATTTTACCGTGCCCAAGGAGAAGCGCGCCCGCGGCCTTCGCGTCACGTGCAGCGCTTCCAGCTTTGTGCCCAAGCCCTTTACCCCCTTCCAGTGGGAACCCCAGGATACCCAGCAGCAGATCAGGGATAAGCAGGCGTATCTCCGGGATGTGCTACGGCGCGTCAAGGGCGTGAACTTCAACTGGCATGAACCTGAGCTAAGCTACCTGGAGGCGTGCTTCTCCCGGGGCGATAGGCGTCTGGGCAGGGTGCTGGAACGGGCGGTTGAAAAAGGATGCCTGCTGGACGGCTGGAGCGAACAGTTCCGTTTTGACCTGTGGATGGACGCCTTCCGCGAATGCGGGCTGGACCCCGAGTGGTACGCCTTTCGCCGCCGGGAAAAGGACGAGATTTTACCTTGGGACTTTATTGACGCAGGCGTAACCAAAGCGTTCCTGTGGCGCGAAAAGGAGCGGGCGGAGCGGGGCGAAATCACGCCGGACTGCCGTCACGGCTGTCAGGGGTGCGGCCTGCGCCGCTTTGAGGGGGTGTGCCAGGCATGAGAATGATGGCGGTTTTTCGCAAAGGCCAGCGCCTGAGGCATATCGGACACTTGGATTTGATGCGCGCCATGCAGCGGGCTTTGCGGCGCAGCGGGCTGCCGGTGAGCTACAGCAAGGGATTCAATCCGCACATCCTTTTGACCTTTGCGTCCGCGCTGTCTACGGGCGCGTGGGGCAACCGGGAAATCATGGACGTTACGCTGGAGGAAGCGGTTGCGCCGGAAGCCTTTGTAGCAGCCATGAACGGCGCGCTGCCGGCGGATCTCCAGGTGCTTTCCGCCCGGGCTATGGAGGACAAGCATCCCGCGCTCATGGCCATGGTGGCGGCTGCCGAGTATACCCTGACGCTTACCGATGAAAACGCTGCCGCTGCGCTAAGCCAATGCAGGGAAGCGTTTCTCGGGCAGCAGAGCATTGTCACGCCGCGAAAGACCAAAAGCGGCGTCAAGGACTGCGACATCAAGCCCTTGATTCTCGCGCTGTCCATAAGCGGCAACCAGGTGCGGGCCAGGCTCTGCCTGACGGAGAGCACCTCCTGCAAGCCTGACATGCTCATGACGGCCTGGCATCTTTTTGCGGGGCAGCCCGTGTCGCGCTATTTGGTTTGCCGTGAAAGCCTGTGGGGCAAAGATGCGGGCGGAAATTTGCAGCCCCTGGAGACGCTGTAAATGACGGAACGAGTAATTTACGTGGAGCGCGGCGCGCAGACCGCCATTGCGGTGATGGAAGACGGCCGCCTATGCGAATATCTGCCGGATGCTTCCGTGACCCATGGACTTGCGGAGACCATCTACAAGGGCCGCGTGGAACGGGTGGTGCCCGGTATGCGGGCCGCCTTTGTACAGCTGGGATTGGAGAAAAACGGTTTTCTTCCCTTGGAGGAGAATAGCAAAACCGTTGACTGGCCCGCCTTGCAAAGCGGGCAGGATCTTGTGGTGCAGGTCAAAAAGGATCCCGTGGGGCAAAAGGGCGCGTATCTCACCCGGGACATTACCTTAGCGGGGCAGTACGTCATCCTGATGCCCATGAACCGGTACGTCGGCGTTTCCGCGCGGGTGACTGGCGAAAGGGAACGCCAGGCGCTGCAGGCCCTGGGCCGGCAGCTGGCCGGTGACCGATTCGGGCTTGTGATGCGGCATGCCGCCCTGGAAGCTGCGGAAACGGCGCTGCTTCAGGAGGTTGAGGAGCTTCGCGGCCGCTGGGAGGAACTGGCCCGGCGGGCGCCCACCGCCCATGCGCCTTCCCTGCTGGAGCGGCCCCGGAGCGTCCTGGAGCAGCTCCTGGACGATTATCTTCCCAAAGGGAACACCGTGCTGCAAACCAACGATCCGCAGCTGCAGGAAGCCGCGGCTTCCCGTCTGCCGGTACGGTTTGTGGAAGATTTCCGGCTGGAGACAGTGCCGGGACTTCACAAGCAGCTGGCGGAAGGCTTGAAGCGCAAGGTTTGGCTTCCCAGCGGCGGAAATCTGATGATTGATCCCTGCGAAGCCATGACCGTCATCGACGTGAACAGCGCGAAATTTACGGGTAAGCGCCTGCTGGAGGATACGGTTTTGCAGCTGAACCTGGAAGCCTGTCAGGAAATTGCCATACAGATCCGCCTGCGGAATCTGTCGGGGATTATCCTGGTGGACTTTGTGGACATGGAACAGGAGGAGCATCGCCGGCAGGTTGCGCAAGCGCTGAGCCAGGCCCTGGGCGCAGACCGTATCAAGACGGTCCTGCACGGCTTTACCAGTCTGGGCCTGATGGAAATGACGCGCAAGCGTACCGGCCTGCCCCTGCTGGAACAGATCACCACCCCCTGCCCGGTTTGCGGTGGGCGGGGACGGGTGGAAAGGAGCGAACAAAATGGGTGAGCGCGCGCCCGTGGTTGTGTCGCCTGCGGAACAGGCGGCCCAGCGGGTTTATATGGAAAAGGTGCGTGATTTGCCGCACCGTCCCGCCAGCTATTATGTGGTGACCTATGGCTGCCAGATGAACGCCCACGACAGCGAGAAGCTATCCGGCATGCTCTCTGAAATGGGCATGCAAGAAGCGCGCAACCGTGAGGAGGCCGATCTGGTGCTGTTCAACACCTGCTGCGTGCGGGACAACGCCGAGCGGCGGGCCTTGGGCAATGTAACCTGGCTCAAGGAATTGAAAAAGGAGAAGCCGGAGCTGATTATCGGCGTGTGCGGTTGCATGATCCAGCAGCCTGGCATGGCGGAGAAAATCCTGCGGCAGTACCGTTTTATTGATCTAGCCTTTGGCACGTCCAACCTGCATCGGCTGCCGCAGCTGCTGTACGAGGAGCTGGAGTCTGCGCGGCCGGTGGTGGAGGTGGACGGCCAGGAAAACCTGATTGCCGAAGGCCTGCCGGTCAAGCGCCTCCGGCCGGATCACGCCTATATTACCATTATGTACGGGTGCGACAATTTTTGCAGCTACTGCATCGTGCCCTATGTCCGCGGCCGGGAACGCAGCCGGGAAGCCGGGGCGATTGTTCGGGAGGCGGAGGAGCTTTACGCGGGCGGCGTCAAGGAGATTATGCTGCTGGGACAGAACGTCAACTCCTATGGCAAGGGGCTGGAGGGCGGCGTGAGCTTTGCAGGGTTGTTGCGCCGGCTGGATGGGATTGGCATCCCCAGAATACGCTTTATGACCTCCCACCCCAAGGACTTGTCCCAGGAACTCATTGACGCCATGGGGGAATGCGCCCATGTGTGCCCGCAGTTCCATTTGCCGGTACAGTCCGGCAGCGACGAAATCCTCCGGGCCATGAACCGCCGGTATGACCGCGCCGCCTACCTGGACAAGGTGGAACGCCTGCGCAAGGCCGTGCCGGGGATTGGACTGACCACGGACATCATTGTCGGTTTCCCTGGAGAAACCGAAGCGCAGTTTCAGGATACCCTTTCCCTGGTACGACAGGTGGGATATGACTCGGCATTCACCTTCATCTTCTCACCGCGCCCGGGAACAAAGGCGGCGGCCATGCCCGATCAGGTGCCTGCGGAAGTGGCGCAGGAGCGGCTGGAGCGGCTGCTGCGGGTTCAGGAAGAAGCGCAGCTGCAAGCGCAGCGCCGCTTCCTGGGAACGCAGGAGGAGGTGCTGGTGGAATCCCTGAGCAAACGCAGCGCCCAGGCGGTTTCCGGCAAGGGCTTGCACGGCATCTCCGTGACTTTCCCGGGGGATCGGCGGGATGTGGGACAGATTGTCCGGGTCAAGATTACCGAATGCGCCAACAATACCCTTCGGGGCGAAAGAATCCATCAAGCAAAGGAGTAATTCACCATGGAAAAAGTATTGGAGCAGGCCCGCCTGCTGGCGGAGGCCATTGCCGAGAGCGACGTTTACCTGAACATGCGCCAGTGTGAAAACAACGCCATGAAGGACCCGGAGGCCACCAAAGCCATCGCCGATTTTGTTGAAAAGCGCCGCAAGGTGGAAAGCCTGCTTGCCGAGGGGAACATGGACCATTCTGCGCTGGCCGAAGCCAGCCAGGCCATGGAGGCCGCTGAAAAGCTGGTGAACCAGCAGCCCATGGTGCGCGCCATGCAGGATGCCCGGGCGCAGTTTACCCAGATGATGGACAACGTGAACCAGATTCTGCGCTTCATCATCACCGGGGAAACCGGAGAAAGCGGCGGCTGCGGCGGCTCCTGCGAGAGCTGCGGCGGATGTTCCAGCTGCGGAAGCTGTCACTGAGCGTAAAACCGCGTCCGGCCTGGCGTCGGGCGCGGTTTTGCCCGTCAATATGTTGCAAAGGAAGAGAAGGTAGCGTATGGCTGGCTTGACCCCCATGATGCAGCAGTATATGGACGTAAAAGCCAAATACAAGGACTGCATCCTCTTTTACCGGCTTGGGGACTTTTACGAGATGTTCTTTGAGGATGCGTTGACGGCGTCCCGGGAGCTGGAGCTGACGCTGACGGGGCGGGACTGCGGCCTCAGCGAACGGGCGCCCATGTGCGGCGTGCCGTATCACGCGGTGGAGACCTACCTGAACCGGCTGATTGAAAAAGGTTACAAGGTGGCCATCTGCGAGCAAATGGAGGACCCGGCCCTGGCCAAGGGGCTGGTGGAGCGGGACGTCATCCGCGTGGTTACCCCTGGCACGGTGATCGAGTCCGGCATGCTGGACGAGCGAAGCAACAACTTCCTGCTTTCCGTATGTTTCAGCGGCGACAAAGCGGGACTGGCGTTTGCGGACGTGTCCACAGGGGAATTTTTCGTGCATCAGGTGGAGCATGCCGCACAGACGCTGGCGGACGAGGTGGGACGTATCGGTCCCGTGGAAATTATTGCCAGCGATCTGGTGCGCCTGCGGACGTATGTGAACCGGGACGATGTGTCCATGAGCGAGGAACCCGGCGCTTCGTTCCAGTTTCAGCGCGCGTCGGAGATCCTCTGCCGGCATTTCCATTTGCAGGACCTTTCCCCATTGGGACTGACGGACGAGTATCGCCTGGCGGCGCAGGCAGCCGGCGCGCTGATGCGCTATCTGGATGAGACGCAGAAGAACGCCCTGGAGCATATTACGGAGCTGCGCATCTATCAGGGCAGTCATACCATGCTGCTGGACCGCAATACGCGCCGGAACCTGGAGCTGACCGAAAGCCTGCGCAGCCGTAGCAAGAAAGGGTCTTTGCTCTGGTTGCTGGACAAAACTTCCACGGCCATGGGCGGGCGGCTGCTGCGAAGCTGGATTGAGCAGCCACTGGTGGAGCGGGAGGAAATTCAGCGCCGCTTGGACGCAGTAGCGGAGTTTGCCGGACAGCATGTGCTGACCATGACCCTTTCCGAAGAGCTGCAGGGCGTGTACGATGTGGAGCGGCTGCTCAGCAAGGTCAGCTACAAGAGCCTGAACGCCCGGGATTGCCTGTCCCTTTGCGCCTCCCTGCAAAAGGTGCCGGGAATCCGTAACCTGCTTTCCTCCGCCCAAAGCCAAAGCGTTCGAGATGTGTACGCGCTGCTGGACCCGCTGGAGGACCTCACGGCGCTGCTGGAGCGGGCGATTCATCCCGACGCGCCGCCGGTCATTTCTGAAGGGGGCATCATCCGGGACGGATATTCCGCCATTCTGGACGAATACCGCGCTGCGGCCACCAACGGGAAGCAATGGATTGTGGATTTGGAGGCCAAGGAGCGGGAAGCCACGGGCATCAAGAACCTGCGCATTCAGTACAACCGCGTGTTTGGGTACTATATCGAGGTTACCAAGTCCTACTATGATATGGTGCCCATGCATTACCAGCGCCGCCAGACCCTGGCCAACAGCGAACGGTACATCACGCCCGAGCTACGGGAAATTGAGCAGAAGATTGTGGGCGCGCAGGAACAGTCCGTGCGGCTGGAACTGCAGCTTTTTACGGAGATACGGGAAAAAATCGCCGGCGAAATCGCGCGCATTCAGCACACGGCCCAGGGGTTGAAAACCCTGGACGCGCTGCTTTCCCTGGCGAAGGTGGCGGTCAGCAATCACTATGTGCGTCCCGAAATTACCGAGGACGGCAGCATGGAGATCCTCGAGGGACGTCACCCCGTGGTGGAACAGGCCATGCAGGAAGGCGGTTTCGTTCCCAACGATACCTTCATGAACCAGGACCAGGCGCGTATGCTCATCATCACCGGACCCAATATGGCGGGGAAGAGCACCTATATGCGCCAGGTTGCCCTGATTACGCTCATGGCGCATCTGGGTTCCTTTGTTCCTGCGAAATCGGCCAAGATTCCCATTGTGGACCGCATATTTACCCGCGTGGGCGCGTCGGATGACCTGGCCAGCGGGCAGAGCACCTTCATGGTGGAAATGAGCGAAACGGCCTACATCCTGCGAAACGCTACGCCGCGCTCCCTGATTATTCTGGACGAAATCGGCCGCGGGACCAGCACCTTCGACGGGCTGGCTATCGCCTGGGCGGTGGTGGAATACCTGTGCGACCCTGCTCGCGTGGGCGCCAAAACGCTTTTTGCCACCCATTACCATGAGCTGTCCGAGTTGGAGGGGCACCTGGAAGGCGTGCAGAATTACTGCATTTCCGTTAAGGAGCATGGGGAGGACGTCATTTTCCTGCGGAAGATTGTTCGCGGCGGAGCGGACAAGAGCTTCGGCATTCATGTGGCCCGTCTGGCCGGCGTGCCCCATCCGGTGCTTGTACGGGCTCATGAGATTCAGGCCCGGCTGGAGGTCAGCGATGTGAACAAAATCGGGCAGAATATCCTCGACGAGGGAGAAACGCGGGAAAATGAGCAGGTGAGCCTGTTCGACGTTGGCAAAACGGAAATAGTCAACGAGCTGCAAAATTTGGACGTATTGGCGCTCACACCCATTGACGCAATGAACAAGCTCTTCCTGCTGCGGGAAAAGGCGCGCAAGCTGTAACGAGAGCCACAAAGGAGGCAACCATGGCGGAGTCAAGAATTCAGCTGCTCCCGGATGAGGTGATTGGGAAAATCGCCGCTGGCGAGGTGGTGGAACGGCCTGCCGCAGCCATCAAGGAGCTGGTGGAGAACAGCCTGGATGCGGGCGCGACGGCGGTTACCGTGGAAATCCGGGAAGGGGGCATCAGCTACTTCCGGGTGACGGATAATGGCCGTGGCATTGCTCCACAGGATATACGCATGGCTTTTGAACGCCATGCTACCAGCAAAATCCGCAAAAGCAGCGATTTGAACAGCATTGCCACACTGGGGTTCCGGGGGGAAGCGCTGGCCTCCATCGCGGCCGTGGCCAAGGTTACCTGCACCACCCGCACCCACGACCAGACGGCAGGCATCCGCGCGGTAAACGAAGGCGGTCAGATGGGCGCCATTGAGGATGCGGCCTGTCCGGAGGGTACAACCTTTGTGGTGCGCGATTTGTTCTACAACACGCCCGTGCGGCTCAAGTTCCTGAAAAAGCCCCAGGCGGAAGGCGCCATGGTTTCCGACCTGATGATGCGGCTGATATTGTCCAAGCCGGAAGTCTCTTTCCGATACCTGAACCAGGGGAAGACCCTGTACCATTCCGCCGGGGACGGCAAGCTGGAATCCGCGGTATTCAGCATCTATGGCAACGAAATGCTCCGCTCCATGCGCGAGGTGAGCGGCAACATGAACGGCGTGGTCATCCATGGCTATGTGGGCATCGGGGAAAGCGCCCGTGGAAACCGCGGGCATCAGTCGTTCTTTATCAACGGGCGGTATATGCGCAGCGCCGTGCTGTCCTCAGCCCTGGAGGAGGGAACCCGGGAGCGGGTGATGATTGGGAAATATCCCACTTGCGTGCTCCATCTGACCATGCCTTACGATCAGGTGGACGTAAACGTGCATCCCAACAAGCTGGAAGTCCGCTTCCAGAAGGAGGCCGCCGTAGCCGAAGCGGTTACGGAGTTGGTGCGGGACGCCCTGCGGGAGCGCGACGCCTTTGAGCGCCCTGTGGAAATGCAGCTAACCCCCGAAAAACCCGCAATCCTGCCGGTGAAAATTACAAAATCCGGTCCGAACAAACCAGAGTCCCGAATGTTAGACAATAGCCTGCAAAAGTCTGCGACAATCGAAGCGGCGCCGGCGATTCAGACGCCGGTACCTTCGGTAAATACTCCGGCATCCATACCGCGGTCTGCATATGTGCAGTCTCCGATGCTCCGGGAAACCCCTCGTCCGATTCGCTGGGAAACCCAGGCGCCTTCCCTTCCGCCTACGGTGACGCAACCTGCGCCTGCTCCCACGCCCGCGCCCGTGGCGGAGCAGGTTTCCGCGCTGCCTCCCGAAACGAAAAAACCGTTAAAGCTGCTGGGGGTGGCTTTCCAAACGTTCATTCTGGTGGAATACGCGGACAATCTGCTGCTGATCGACCAGCATGCGGTGCATGAGCGCCTGCTCTTTGACGAGCTTTGCCGGGCTTACGACCAGCACGCGGCGGGGCAGGAGCTGCTGATTCCGCTGATCCTGCCCATCACCCGGCGGGAACAGGCGCTGCTGGAGGAAAACAAAGCGCTGCTGGAACCGCTGGGGCTTACGGTGGAGCCGTTCGGCGACGGCGAGGTGCGCGTGCGCTCCATTCCCATGGTGCTGGGGCAGCCCCAGGCGCGCGACTTTGTGCTGGAACTGCTGGATCAGCTGGAGAACGAGCGCGGGCTGCATACCATTGAAAAGCGCCGGGCGGCCATTTTGCAGCTCGCCTGCAAAAAGGCTGTCAAAGGCGGCGACCCGCTCACGGAGGAAGAAATCCGCGATCTGGTGGAGCGGATGATCGACCGGCAGGTGACGCCCACCTGCCCGCACGGTCGCCCGCTGGTGGTGGCCATTAGCCATACGGAGCTGGATAAGCGTTTCAAGCGCATTCAATAAAGGCGGTGGAATTGCCCCATGGCGGGAAAACCTCAGGCATTGGTGCTGGCCGGGCCCACGGCCAGCGGGAAGACGGCCCTGTCCATTCAGGTGGCCAAGGCGTTGGGCTGCGAAACTGTCTGCATGGATTCCATGCAGATTTACCGGGGCATGGATATTGGCACCGCCAAACCTACCCGGGAGGAAATGGCGGGGGTTCCGCATCACATGCTGGATGTGGCGGACCCTCGGGAGGCATACAGCGTGGCCATGTATCAGCAGCAGGCGGAGCGTGCCATGGAGGAAATTGTTGCCCGGGGACGCGTGCCGCTGCTGGTGGGCGGAACGGGCTTTTATCTGCGCGCTTTGCGCAATCCCATGGCCATGGGAGGCGCGGGATCGGACGCGGATGTTCGCGGGGAGCTGGAAGCCATTGCCGCTCAACCCGACGGGCGCGCCAGGCTGCACGCCATGCTGGCCCAGGTGGACGGTGAAACCGCCGCGCGTTTGCCGGTCAACGATGTTCGCCGGGTTATCCGCGCGCTGGAGGTCTACCGGCTTACCGGCAGGCCGTTTTCCAGGCAGGAAACGCCCCAGCGGGTCCTGCCGTTTGACTATCGGGTGGCCGCCTTGACCATGGAGCGGGAGCGGCTGTATGAGCGGGTCAACCGGCGGGTGGATCAAATGATGGACCAGGGGCTGCTGGACGAGGTGCGCGGTCTGCTTCAGGTAGGCGTCCCGCCGGACGCGCAGGCCATGAAAGGGCTGGGCTACAAGGAGCTGCTGCCTTGCATCCTGGAGGGCGCGCCTGTGGCGGACGCCGTGGAGCGCATCAAGCTGGGTACGCGCCACTATGCCAAGCGGCAGCTGACCTGGCTGCGGCGGGAAGCGGACGTGCTGTGGGTAGACGCCCTTTCTCCCGAAGCCTTTCGGGAACTGCTCGCATACTATACCGAAGCATGGGACAAGGGGGAGCGATAAGCATGGAGGAAAAGATTGCGGCGCTGATTGCCGCCGCGGAGGAAAAACTGGCGCCTGCCTTCAAGCGCTTGGAGCGTGTGGAGGAAACGGGTACCCGCCGGGTACTGGCCGCTTTCCAGGAGCATCAGGTGGCCTACCGGCATTTTGCGCCCACAACGGGCTACGGCTATGACGACGTGGGCCGGGATACGCTGGAAAAAATATTCGCCGATCTCTTTGGGACGGAAGCGGCCATCGTCCGCCCGCATATTGCGTCGGGGACGCACGCCATTTCCCTGTGCCTGTTCGGATTGACGCTGCCGGGGGATCATATTCTCTCGGCTACGGGCAAGCCCTATGATACCCTGGAGGAAATTATCGGCATGGGGGATGGGCCTGCGCCGGTGGGAAGCCTGCGGGAAATGGGCGTAAGCTACAGCGACGTGCCGCTGAACGCCGCCGGCGAGATCGACCTGGCGGCGGTGGAAGCCGCCATCCGGCCCAATACGCGCCTGGTGATCGCCCAGCGCAGCCGCGGCTATGCCTGGCGGCCCTCCTTGATGCCGGAAGCCTTTGGACCCTTGGCGGAGCTGCTGCACCGGAAATATCCGCAGATTCGCCTTATGGTGGATAACTGTTACGGAGAGTTTGTCCGGGAGAAGGAACCCAGCCATTACGGGGCGGACGTGTGCGTAGGCAGCCTCATCAAGAATCCCGGCGGCGGTCTGGCGCCTACGGGCGGCTATATCGTGGGCAAGCGGGACGCCGTGGAACGCATTGCCTATCGGCTTACGGCGCCTGGAATCGGTTTGGAGGTTGGAAGCTACGCGGGCAGCTATCAGCCGTTTTATCAGGGGCTGTTCATGGCGCCGCATACGGTGTGCCAGGCGATCAAAACCGCCTGCCTGGCCGCGGCGGTCTTTGAATCCCTGGGCATGACCACAACGCCGCCCGCCCTGGAGGAGCGCGCGGACATTATCCAGGCGATTCAGATGAAAACCCCGGAACGGCTGGTGGCATTCTGCCAGGGGATCCAGATGGCCTCGCCCATTGACAGCATGGCGCTTCCGGAGCCCTGGGCCATGCCCGGCTATCAGGATCAGGTTGTTATGGCCGCGGGCACCTTTGTCTCCGGCGCGTCCATTGAGCTGAGCGCCGACGCCCCCATGCGCGAACCCTATACCGCTTACATGCAGGGCGGGCTGACCTATATTCACGGACGGGTCGCTCTGGCCAAGGCGCTGGAGCGCATGGTTTCCCAAGGATGCCTGGAACTATGAGCATACGGCCCGGCACTGTACAAAGGCGCCGGATTGATGTACAATGGTAACAGCAAACAGAATCACATAAGGAGGTGCTGCCTGATGGCGAACATTCCTACGCCTCATATCGGGGCAAAAGCGGGGGACTTTGCTCCCACGGTGCTCATGCCCGGAGATCCTTTGCGTTCCAAGTTTATCGCTGAGCATTTCCTGGAAAACCCGGTCCTGGTGAACAACGTCCGGGGCGTGCAGGGGTATACGGGAAACTACCACGGCAAGCGTGTTTCCGTCATGGCTTCCGGAATGGGCATGCCTTCCATTGGCATTTATTCCTACGAGCTGTTCAATTTTTACGGGGTGGAGAACATCATTCGCATCGGTTCCGCGGGCATTATTTCCCAGAAGCTGAAGCTCCGGGATATTGTGGCGGGAATGAGCGTTTACACCAATTCCAATTTCGGACAACAGTACGGCTTTCAGGGAAACGTCGGCCCCTGCTGCTCCTGGACGCTGCTGAAGGCCGCCATGGAGGCGGGGGAGCGCCTGGGACAAACGCCTATCCCAGGCCCCATCTATTCTTCGGACATTTTCTATGACGAGGCTGGAAACGCCGGCGCCCTGGAAAAGCTGGGCGTGCTGGCGGTGGAGATGGAAGCGGCGGCCCTGTACCTGAACGCTGCCCGCGCCGGGAAAAATGCGCTGTGCCTGTGCACCATTTCCGACAATCCGAAGACAGGCGAGGAGCTCTCGGCGGAGGAGCGGCAGAATACCTTTACCAAAATGATGGAAATTGCCTTGGAAATCGCCTGACAGACATTCCATAAGATTGGCAAGGGGCTGTTGCAAAATTTCGCGCCTGCGGGCGCGACCAGGGGGCTTTCCGATCGCCCCCT
>CAZINY010000026.1:0-36191 GCA_964540735.1 uncultured Oscillospiraceae bacterium | reverse complement strand
TCGCGGTGGTGGTGCCGTCGCCGGCCACGTCGTTGGTCTTGGTGGCGACTTCCTTCACCAGCTGCGCGCCCATGTTCTCAAAGGGATCTTCCAGCTCGATCTCCTTGGCGATGGTCACGCCGTCGTTGGTGATCAGGGGCGCGCCGTACTTCTTGTCCAGCACCACATTGCGGCCCTTGGGTCCCAGGGTGATTTTAACGGTATCCGCCAGCGCGTTGACGCCCTTTTCCAGGCTGCGGCGAGCCTGCTCGCCATATTGAATCTGCTTAGCCATTTTTCATACACTCCTTTAAGCAATACGGATCCGGTGGATCGGTTTACTCCACCACAGCCAGGATGTCGCTCTGGCGTACGATAATGATTTCTTCGCCGTCGATTTTCACTTCGGTGCCGGCATACTTGCTGTAAATAACCTTCTGCCCCACGCTCACCTGCATGGTGACTTCCTTGCCGTCCACCATGCCGCCGGGACCCACAGCCAGCACTTCCGCCATTTGCGGCTTCTCCTTCGCGCCGCTGGTGAGGATCAGGCCGGACTTGGTCGTCTCCTCCGCTTCTACATTCTTGATGACAACGCGGTCACCCAAAGGCTTCACGGTCATTGTGAAATTCCTCCTTAAATCCTTGCGCTTGGTCTGTTAGCACTCAATAGACGTGAGTGCTAACATCGAACGCTGTTAGTGTAATGCATTTACGGAAAGCATGCAAGCGGAAACTTTTTGAAATTGGCATGATTTTTCCTGGAAATCCTGATATTTTGCAAATATCAATTTATTTTGAATTATATTTCATGCTATCTTTGTTTTTCTACGGTTTTCATGATGCCATATCCCATGCGCTGCTTTTCATGGTAGAATAGGAAACGCTCTGAAACAAAAGGAGGATTGCCGGATGGAGGACATAGGCGGCCTGCTGCTGCCCTGGTACGAACGTTTTCATCGGGAGCTTCCCTGGCGCGGCGTACAGGACCCTTATGCCGTATGGGTCTCCGAAACCATGCTGCAACAAACCCGCGTGGAAACCGTCCGCGCGTATTTCCCCCGATTTATGGAACGCTTTCCCACGCTCCGCGCGCTTGCGGAAGCGCCCCTGGAGGACGTGCTCAAACAATGGGAAGGGTTGGGCTATTACCGCCGGGCGCAAAACCTGCACCAGGGAGCCCGTCAGGTCGTGGAAGCATATGACGGACAGCTGCCCGGCGATCCTGTCCGGCTGCAAGCCATCACCGGCATCGGGCCGTATACGGCAGGCGCCATTGCCAGCATTGCATTCGGCGTCCCCTGTCCCGCGGTGGACGGCAATGTGATCCGGGTGGTCAGCCGCGTGGCGGGCATCCGCGAGGATGTGGCGATTCCCTCCGTTGCCCGCCGCATCGCTGCGGTTGCCGCTTCCTGGGTACCCGCAGACCGTCCGGGAGATTTCAACCAGGCGCTAATGGATTTGGGCGCTTCCCTTTGCTGCCCGGGTACGCCGGACTGCGCCTGCTGTCCCCTGGCTTGCCGCTGCGACGCCTATGCGTCCGGGGACGCGGAGGAACTTCCCCGCAAAACCCGCGCCACGCCCCCGCGCGCCGTGCGCTACGATGTTGCGCTGATTCTGTGCCAGGGCCGCGCGCTGCTGCGCCAACGCACGGAAACGCTGCTTCAGGGGCTCTGGGTCTTTCCCCTGCTGGAGGGGGAAAAGACCCCCGCTCAGCTGACGCACAGCCTGCGGCGTTCTCTGGGGTTGCGATGCGCTTATGTCCGCTTCCTGGGCCAGGCCCGCCATGTGTTTACCCATCAGGTCTGGGAAATGCGCATCCATCTGCTGGACGCCGCCGGGAGCGCCCCGGCGGGATACCAATTCGCCACCGCCGATGAAATCAACGCCCTGCCCATCCCCACCGCCATGCGGCGCCCCAAGGCGCTGGCGCTGGAGATGCTTGCCGGCGCGGAAGGAGAAACGCCATGCGACTGAATGATTTGCACTGGTTTGCCACGGCCGCCTTCGGATTGGAAGGCATTGTAGCCGCCGAGCTGAAACGTCTGGGGCTGCGGGACGTTTTGGCGCAGAACGGCGGCGCCGCTTTCACCGGTTCTCCCAGCGACGCCTTCCGCGCGTGCCTATGGCTGCGCAGCGCCGATCGGGTTTTGCTGGTCCTTGCCCAGGCGGAAGCTCGTACCTTTGAGGAGCTGTTCCAGCTGGTCAAGTCCGTTCCCTGGGAAGCGTTTCTTCCCGGAAACGCCCGCATTCCCGTCACCGGCAAATGCGCCCGAAGCCAGCTTATGAGCGTGCGGGATTGCCAGGCAATTACCAAGAAGGCCATTGTGGAACGTTTGCGCCATGCCTGGCATGCGGAGCGCTTGCCGGAAACCGGGGTTGCCTATCCCGTGGACATCGCCCTTCACGGGGATGTGGCGCGCCTTACCCTGGACGCCTGCGGGGACGCGCTGAACCGCCGAGGCTATCGCACCTGGAACGGCGAAGCGCCTTTGCGTGAAACCCTGGCCGCTTCCCTGCTGGAAATTTCCCCCTGGCGTCCCGGTCTGGCCCTGCACGACCCCTGCTGCGGAACCGGCACGCTGCTCATTGAAGCCGCCTTCAAACAGGCGCGCCGCGCTCCAGGCCTTTTCCGTCCCTTTGCCATGGAACAATTTTCCTTTTTCTCCCAGGCAGAGGCCGACGCGTTGCGCGCCCAGGCCCGGGAAGTGTACGACCCGGAGCGCATTCACGATCTGAGCGGTTCGGACATTGACCCGGAACCGCTTACCCTGGCAAAGCGCCATGTGGTCCAGGCCCAGCTGGGCGGGCGCATCGAGCTGACCCGGCAGCCGCTGGAAACCCTACAACTTTCCGGCGCGGAAGGCGTGTTCATTGCCAACCCGCCCTATGGGGAACGCCTCAGCGACCGCAAAAGCTGCGAACGACTCTATGGGGAACTCCGCCGGCTGAAGGAACGCCATCCCGGCTGGGCCCTGTGCGCCATTTCCAGCCACCCGGGCTTTGAGCGTTGGTATGGCAAACGCGCGGATAAAGTACGCCGGTTATACAACGGCCGGCTGGAATGCAACTTCTTCATTTACAAGGCGTAAGCCTCGCTTCCTGCGCCTTCCCCAAGGCAGCGCTTCCACGCGCAGGCTGCCGGGAAAAGCAGGCTTGTCAGGCAAACA
This sequence comes from uncultured Oscillospiraceae bacterium, assembly GCA_964540735.1. Lineage (GTDB taxonomy): Bacteria > Bacillota > Clostridia > Christensenellales > Aristaeellaceae > Egerieenecus. The sequence goes on along the minus strand of CAZINY010000026.1, from coordinate 33,042 downwards.
CAGGAGGCAAGACAAACGCCGGACGTCCTGAGCTGCTAATATTCTAGCAACATAGAGGGGCTGAAGCTCTCTAAACGGGGCAGCTGCAAAATAGCCAACCCTAAAAAATAATGCACAAAAAGCCGGCCGCAAAAGAAGCCAAAACACTTCTTTTGCGGCCGGCTTTGGTTGTTGGCTGCTGCTTTTTGGTGCAGGTTGCTAATGGTCTGCGGTTCCCGCAACGCTCCGGCTTACGCCTTGCGAATGCGCACATCGCCGGAAGCCGTTTGCGCATTGACCTGCACGCCTGTCTCCGGGCCGAGATCAGGAAAGGCGTTCCGGACATCCCCAATGCTGCTTTTCCCCGTAAGATGCACGCCGGGCGTTTCCTGGGGCAGGCGAATGTCCACGTCGCCGCTGGTGGTTTTCGCGTCTACTTGGCGCAGATTCTGTCCCAGCGATTCCATGCGCACATCGCCGCTGACTGATTTGATCCTCACCTGCTCAAAATGCCCGCACAGTCGTACATCGCCGCTGATGGACTGGGCGGATAGCTCCGGGCATATCATCCCGTCGACGGTCACGTCGCCGCTCATGCTCTGCAATTCCATCCGCTTCGCGTTGTATTCCACCCGAATGTCTCCCGACGTGCTCTTGAGGATTAGCTCCTGCGAGAATCCCATTGTATCATTCCGGACGCTAATGTCACCGCTCATGGCCTCCATATGCACTTGCTGAAAAATCACATTCTGTACGCTCAGATCACCGCTGGTACAATGCGCTGTCAGGCCGCACCAGCAGGTTACAGGTACCTCCACGCGCACGCACTCGTTCCAGGAGATACAAAAAAGCCGGTCCCACCAGCGGCCGCCCCTACCGAGGCTTTCCTCCGCCCGCATGATGCGCAGAGTGTCGCCTGTCAGCCGCACGTCCACCCGTGCTTCTTCTTTTCCTTCCACATGGACAATCACATGCTCCCCCAGTCCGGGAACAAAGGAAACGTCCTGATAGAGTAGATTGACCTCCACATGCTTGACCTGCGCCGCCGGAAATAGCATCGTCCGGTCATGCTCCCCGTCTTGCTCCTCCCTCGCCTCTGCTGAACGCGACCGGGGATATGCCCCGATGACCTCCTCCATGCCCTTGAGGCTTTCAATCACCATGGCAATGGCTTCGTCCTCGCTGCGGCCCTGGCCTATCAAATCCTCATAGCGCTGCTGGCAATTGTCCATCAGTTCATCCCGTATGGCCTGCACCTCTTCAGTCATTTCCGTATCCTGAAACAATATTTCCACAATGCGCTTTACGGTTCCGTTCATGTCGTTTCCTCCCCTTCGCCCATGGCCATGCTTTCATACGTTTCCGCCCCCAGCAACCGGTCCAGCAGCCGCCGCGTCTCCTGCCATACCTGACAGTCCTGGCGCAGCCTGTCCCGTCCGCTGTCCGTCAGCGCGTAGTATCTCCGCCGCGCGCCGCTTTGCTCGTCTCCCCAGTAGGCGCGGATCAGCCCTGCGCCCTCCAGGCGCCGGAACGCCGTATAAAGCGTAGCTTCCTTCATTTCAAAAACGCCCTCCGTCAGTTGGGCCACCCGCTTGTTGATCTGATAACCATAGCTGTCGCCTGCGGCAAGCTGGCGGAGAATGATGGTATCCGTATACCCGCGAAGAATATCCGCCGTCAGGGCCATATGCTCACCTCCGACATACATTATATTCATATATACCTCATCTGTCAATGTACTATGAATCATTAAGCAAATTCTAATCTACGCCTACGGCAGGGCTACAGCATTGCCCCGGCGCGTCATCTATCCCAAATAGGCGCAGTCAAAACCGGCGCACAAAAGGAGGCGCAGCCGCCCGTGACGGCTGCGCCCCGCTCCTTCGCTGCGCATACTTGTGCAATTTTTTGCAAGCCTGGAAGCTGAAAATTCCGCTTTTCTGCTGCCAGCATCCACAGCATGCCTGCTCAAACGCCGCGGCGTCTCCGGCCTTTGGGCCTATTCCGCCATATGATGCACATAAGGCATCTCCGGCAGGTGATGGAAGCGGTAAAACGCCTCGCTGTTGCTGTGGAAGAACAGCCGCTTTTCCGCCGCTGTCAGGAGGGGCGATTTATCCACAAAATCCCAGCTCATGCGGTAGGTAATCGCCGTCATGGTTCGGGGATAATCCGACCCCCACATGAGTTTTTCCATGCCGCAAATATCCCTTGCCTCCAGAATCGCCCGCACCGCGGAAGGATAAGGGTAAAACTCGCTATTGTAAAGCCAGGTAATACCGCCGCTCTCAATAAACACCTTGGGATAGCAGGCCAGACGGATCTGCTCCTGCCAGCGGGGCGTGGCAGCCATGCCGAAATGGCCAATGGCCATGCGCACGTCGGGATACTGCTGAATCATCTCCCGCAGGGACGCCGTCTGCGCATCCCCTCCGGCCAGGTCCAGACCGATGAACTTGTCTTCCTCCGCCGCGCGCCGGAATACCTCCGCATGGTGGGTCAGGTCCGGGTCCGCGAGCCTGCCGGCGCAGATTTTGATACCGTCCGCCCAGGCGATATCCCCCAGAGGTTTTTCCTCATACAGGGCGCTGACCCGAAAGCGCAGGGGATTTTCCCTCCGGATCCTTTGCAGATACGCGTCCTGATTGCCGTCAATATACTCCTGGGTAACCACCGCGCCGGCCACCTGGGCAAAATCCATGTTGGCCAGCAGGCGCTCCGCACTGTTCACCCCATCGGTAATATATGCGGGCGTCATCTGGCGCACTTCATCGCCAAACTGGCTCCGTCCACCGCCCAGGTCATACACCGGCAGGCCGTTGACCCTGCCATGCTGTTTTTCCCATAAATGCACATGCGCGTCAATCATGGTCCGTCTCCTTCGCCTCACTCAAAGGGATAGGGATAATCCGCCAGATACTTGTCTGTCAAGCCGCATTCGTCAATGAGCTTGAACAGGGTGTAGCGGGTACGGTAATCCTTGCCGCAGCGCATGGAACGGCGCAGCAAATCATCGGGAATATGCTCCTCCTCCGGCGTCATTTCGGCATGCAGCGCAGTCATAACCGCCTTGATTTTCTCCAGGGGCGGCATGGCGGCAATGACCGCGCGGATGTCGTCCACGTGGGCCTGCGCAGCGCGAATGCGGCGCTCCTGCTCCTCCCAGGTGAGGAAATCCCCGGGATTTTCCCGCATAATCTGCGCGCCGCCCTCCTCGCCATAGGCATGAAGCATCCAGCGCTCCCGTTTTTCCCTGGAAATGCGCCTGGCACGGATGTCTTCCAGGTCCAGCGCGCCAAGATCCTCCTGGGCAAAGCGCTTGAACATGGGCCAGACCAGCAGCGTGCTTACGCCCACGGAAGCGCCGTGCATGGGCGGCTCTTTCCCTTGCTGCACCAGAATCATCTCCCAGTACTGGGCGATATTGTGCTCAATGGAAGCGACCGCCCGGGTATTGTCGATAATCATGATGGTCACGCCGGAAAGCAGCAGGGCCTCGATGAGGATGCGCATTCCCTTTTCCGTCTTGCGGGCAATCTCCTCCACATTCTCCACCAGGGCATTGACCGCGTTGGTCACCATCTCTACGCACACCGGGCAGCAAGGTTCGCCGTTTATAATCTGCCCCAGTTGCCAATCCGCCTTGGCGATATACTTGCCCAATACATCTCCCACGCCGCTGGCGATCATGGGCAGGGGCGCGGTAGCCAGCACGTCCAAATCGCATACGATGATTTCGGGGCAAACAGCGGGGCGCTGAATCTTGAGGCCCCGGTGCAAAAGCGGCGCCACCACGGAAGCATAGCCGTCCATGGAAGGCGCGGTACCCACGGATACAAAGGGCAGCCCCGTACGCTCGGCATTGATGCGGGTGGTATCGGTTACGCTGCCGCTGCCCACAGCAATGAGGAACTCCGTCTCCCGGGTAATGGACAGCAGCACCTCGCCGCAGGAGAGATCGTCGGGAAGCATGTCGTGTTCCCGGTGAATCACACAGGAAACCACGGAAAAACCGGCGCACAGCAGCGCCTTTTCCACTTCCGCCCCGGCCACCCGGTAGGTATTGTCGTCCGCCACCAGCACACAGTGCGTGCCCAGCCCACGCCTGGCAATGTAGGACGGTATCCGCGGCAGCAAGCCCTTGCCGATATAAATGTCCTTATCTATGGCGCGGTGCTGGCAACCGCAGGCGCAATCCACGCCGGAAATGGTCATTTTACAGTCCTGGTCATAGGAAACGGTAACAGCCATGGTTTCTATCCCTCCTAGCAAACATCAGCGTCCGGTATCAATATAGTCCTTGTTCCAAATCACCGCGGTTTTCATGGGCGCGGCTTTGCAATAAATCCGGTTTTCATAGGCGGCTATGGGATCGGCGGTAAATTCTTCCCGGTCAATCAGTCCCACAATCTCGTCATACCTGCTGCCGGCCAGCATTTCGATGGCCTTCTCCATATGGTCCTGGCGGAAGTTAATGGAGCCGAAAATCAAATGATTCTCAAAGCCAAAGGGCATGGTATCAAAAGCGATCCGCGGCCCCAGGGAGAAGGAATTGTACAACCCGTTGCATCCCAACACCCCGTGAGCAAAGGCTATTTGATGCTCCACATTGCTCCCGCTGACGCCGATGAAGGTGGTGGCCCTGCCGCCCAGCGCGGCAATTATGGCTTTGGCGCAGTCGGCAGGATCGTCAAAGTCGTTTTTCACGTATGCCGCGCGCGCCTGCTCCTGCGCAAAACGCACCTTGGGGCTGTCCTCGCCGCTGCGCCCCACAAAGAGTATGTTCGCCTCCGGATGCGCCCGGCGGATTACATCGCCCACGAACATTCCCGTGGTTCCCAGGCCAAAGATCACCGTACGCTGGAAAATCTCGTCCGCGGCAATGCGGCGGGCCTTCTCCAGGCTGCATCCATGGCGGCGGGCCGTCTGGCGGAACCAGTGCGCGCCGCCCAGGTCCTCCATGCGCTCCAGCTGGAAAAGCATACAGGCAAAGGGATCGGGAAAGACCATCTTTTTGGCAAAGGAAAGGGCCAATTTGCCCTCATGAACGTAGCCGTCGGGAATCGGCAGGAGCATGTCGGGGTTCACGTACATGCTGTCGCAAAACAGCCCGTCGGCCTGGTCGCAGCCATATTCAAAATAGGTTTCATCCTCGGTATAGCGCGTGGGGTCCACGCTGTCCCCGCCGCGGATGAGCACAATGGCGAAGCGTTCCTCCGAAGGGACCCATACAACGCCCTCATGGCCGTTGACCAGCCGGTTCTGCCCTGCGGGGAATTTCGGCCCCAGCAAACCCTTGCGGCCCATTTCCATCAGCTCGTGATCCGTGCCGCAAAAGCCCACCAGCACCGGATGCGCCAGCACGCCTTCCTTGAGCGGTTCCCCGCGCAAGCGCTGCCGCGGCGTATTGGTCAATGCCACCTCCCCGTAGACCAGCGGGCGTTCCGGATCGTTCTGAAAATAGGTGCCGTAGGCTTTCATCGCTTGTTTCCTCCTTGCGCGGCCGCCGGGCCGCCTTGTTCATTGCAGCGTAAAGGACAGCAGCGCCGCGTTGCCTTCGCCGTGATAGGTCAGGTACAGCGCCTGAACGCCGTCGGGCAGCGCTACCGGCGCGGTGAAATCCGTCCAAATGTTGGTGAAGCGCAGGGGCACCCGGCCCAGCTCTGGCCCGTCCCACGCGGTTTGAACGCCAAAATATCCCCCGGCATATCCGCGGACGCGCAGCGTAATTTCCCGGACGCCCCGGCAATCAAAATACTTAAAGCCGCAGGTCGCCCCGTCGGTCATATTCATGATATACCCGGGTTCCTGGTCCCCGTCGCGCCCGTCCTGGGTAATACGCGGGAAACGGCCGTCCAGCCAGAAACCGTTCTCCCCCGAACCGCCCGTATACAGATGATCTTCCCTGGTAAACAGGTTGCAGGCGATAAAAGCCGGATAGGTTCCCCTGCCCGGCAAAGGTCCGCCGTTCAAGCCGCAGGAAGTCATTTCCACCTGCGGAATCCTGCCTCCGGGCAACAGCCGCACCCGTTCCGCCATGCCCTGCCGGCTGAAATTGGTGCCGTCGGTGTGGCGGTGATAGAAAATATAGTACGCCTCCCCGATTCTTACCAGGCCGCCGTGATTGTTCGCCCCGTAATACATGGGCTTGTCCGCCGGTTTATAGCTGGAAATCCCAATATCGCTGTTGCTGACAAGAACGCCCCCGTACGTGAAGCCATGGTCGGGATAGGGGCTTACGGCATAACAAAGCTCATGCATGACCACCGAGGAATAGACAAAGTAATACAGCCCGTCGAACTTGCGAATGGAGGAAGCCTCAAAAAACTCATGTCCCTCAAAGCCGGAGCCGGCGGCATAGGGGCGGGAGGGAATCAACGTCCGCGGTTCCTCCAGGACGGTAAGCATGTCGGCCCCCAGCACGGTGACCATGGGACCGTGGCGGCTGGCGTCGCGCGCCCCGCAAAATCCCGTATACAGGTACGTCCGCTCGCCCTCGGTAAGCACGCCGGGGTCAAACTGCGGTTCGTCTCCCTCCCGCGCGCCCAGCAAAGCGCCGTCGGCATAGCGAACATATCCAAGAAACTCATACTGCCCCGCAGGCCGGTCACAAACCGCCACAGACACCACGCGCAAATGATCCAGCACATAGTAAAGGCAATACCGCCCATCCGGACCCTGGGTGACATCCGGCGCGTAGAGGCACATGGAACCATCCGAATTGGCGGGGTCAGCCGTCTTGTAGTAGATCACGCCTTCATAGCGCCAGTCGCTCAGGTCGTCCACCGGCGCGGAATAGCACACGTAATCGTTCAGGCAGTATGCGTGCCCGCGAAAACGGTCGTGGGAACCATAAACGTAAACCCGGCCCGCGAACACATGCGGCTCACCATCGGGGACATATTCCCAACTGGGAAGGTACGGATTGTATGCCTGCATGACCTTACGTTCCTTTCTGCTTGGCGTGGTCTGTCTTCCCTGCCGCGCCGCACCCCGGCGCATTTCATAAGAATTTGCGTATAGTTTCGTGGCGGATGCGGACGAATCCTGCTCCCCGGCCGAAATTCTACCTTCGGCTCCATCCCCTTGTCACGCGCCGCCTCCGTAAAGCCGCGGCGTTTCACTGTAAAATCCTTCCTGCTGGCGCTTGACACGGGGCCGCTCATTTTGTAAAATAGTTGCGCACGCAATCGTTGACTGAGCAACCATATAACAAAGGAGCAGCGTTCATGGAAATATTGACGCGGACCATCAATATCATTAACCGCTGTACCAATCTATACCGGGATACCCAACTGGAGGCGGACGGCCTGCCAGGCTGCCAGGTGCCCTATATTCTGCGCGTTTGCCGCCAGCCGGGACAAACCCAGGATGAGCTGGCCCAGGGGCTGCACGTACACAAAAGCAGCGTAGCCCGAAAGCTGGCCGCTCTGGAAGCCAACGGCTGGATTACCCGCACCCCCTGCTCCCAGGACCGCCGCGCGTTGCGGGTCTATCCCACAGAAAAGGCGGAGGCGGCGCTTCCGCAGCTGCGAAAAATGCTTCGGGAATGGAGCGATTATCTCACCGCAAGCCTCAAGCCGGAGGAAGCTGAAACCCTGCTCGCCCTGCTGAACCGCGTGGCCGACCGCGCCGAATCCTGGGCTGCGGAAAGGAGCCAGGACTGATGCGTACGGTGTATCAATATATCCGCCCCAAGCTCACCCGGATTGGCCTGACCATGGCCATCAAAGTGGCGGGCACGGTCATCGAGCTTTACCTGCCCTGGCTGCTTTCCTCCATCCTGGACGACTGCGCCGCCGTGGGGGATTTGCAGGGCGCATGGCTGCGGGGCGGGCTGATGGTGCTCTGCTCCCTGCTGGCGCTGGCAGGGAACGCCATTGCCAACTTCATGTCCTGCGCCACTTCCCGGGATATCACCCGCCGCCTGCGCTCAGACCTGTACCAGAAGACCACCCATCTTTCCTGCGCGCAGGTGGACCGCTTCACCGTACCGTCCCTGATGTCCCGTATCAACAGCGATATTTACAACGTTCACCAGATGATCGACCGCATGCAGCGCCTGGGGGTTCGCGCGCCCATGCTCCTGCTGGGCGGCATTCTGGTAGCGCTGACCCTGGAACCGGTACTCACCCTGGTGCTGGTCGCCACCCTTCCCCTGCTGGGCATTACCATGATCTACGCCTCCCGTCACGGCATCCGCCTGTACGAGGCTTCCCAGCAAAGCCTGGATCGCCTGGTGCGCAAGGTGCAGGAGAACATGACCGGCGCCCGGGTGATCAAAGCCCTTTCCAAAACAGACTGGGAGCGCCGCCGCTTTGACGAAATCAGCCGGGACAACATGCAGCGGGAAGCAAAAGCCGCCAACACCATGGCGCTCACCGGGCCGGTAATGAATTTTCTGCTCAGCGCCGGACTGGCCGTCGTGATCTGGGTGGGCGCCGTGCGGGTTCAGTACGGCCTGACCCAGCCTGGAAAAATCATTGCCTTTCTGAGCTATTTTACCATTATTCTGAACGCGCTGCTGATGATCTCCCGCATCTTCACCTTCTACTCCAAAGGCGCGGCCAGCGCCCGCCGCGTGGAGGAAGTGCTCACCGCGCCCGTGGAGCTGCAACCCGTTCCCGCCCCCAACACCGGGGACAGCAGCGCCATCCGCTTCCGGGATGTGCGCTTCTCCTACAATAAGGTGCACACGGACCTTGGCCCCATCAATTTCTCCGTAAAGCCCGGCGGCACCCTGGGAATCATCGGGCCCACCGGCAGCGGAAAAACCACCGTGCTCAGCCTCCTGCAACGCTTCTACGATCCGGACGAAGGGGAGATCCTCCTGTCCGGCACGCCGCTGCGCAGTCTGGAGAACGATGAGCTGCGCAGCCGCATCGGCGTCGTACTCCAAAGCGATTTCCTCATGACGGACACCATCGACGCCAATATCCGCTTCGGACGGGAAATTCCCGAGGACGCCGTGCGTCAGGCAGCCGTCACAGCCCAGGCGGATTTTATCCTGCAAAAAGAGGAAGGGTTCGACACGCCGCTAACCGCCCGCGGTTCAAACCTCAGCGGCGGGCAGAAACAGCGCCTGCTGATTGCCCGGGCGCTGGCGGGCAACCCGCAAATCCTGCTGCTGGACGACTGCTCCTCCGCCCTGGACTACAAAACCGACGCGGACCTCCGCCGGGCGCTCCGGCAGCGCAAGGGATTGTCCGCCACCATTATCGTCGCCCAGCGCGTTACCGCCGTACGGGACTGCGACCAGATCCTTGTATTGGATCAGGGCCGCCAGGTGGGCCTGGGCTCCCATGAGGAACTCATGCGCAGCTGCCCCATGTACCGCGAACTATACCACCTGCAGGTGGGCGAGGAGGTTGAAGCCGTATGAACCGTGGTCCCGGAGGGGCATTTGAACGCCCGAAACGCCGTCCCACCCAGGTGCTGCGCCGGCTGTTCCTCTATTTCCGGCCGCATCTGTGGCTTCTGATATTATCCATCCTTCTTTCGGTCGCCGGCAACATTTTGTCCCTGGTTTCGCCCCGGCTGTCCGGCGCCGCCATTGACGCGATTCTGCCTGGAAACGTGGATTTTCCGGTGGTCCTCCGCTACGTGATTCTCATGATCGTGTGCGCCGCCGCCTCCGCGCTGATGAGCTACCTGCTGGCCCGGTTCATGATCCGTTTGAGCCGCAGCGTGGTCTATCAAATGCGCAAGGACCTGTTCCAGCGCCTGGGTGAAATGCCCGTGAGCTTTTTCGACACCCATCAAACAGGCGACGTGATCTCTGTTTATTCCTATGACGTGGACACGGTCAACGCTTCCCTTTCCAATGACCTGACCCAGATGCTCTCCAGCCTGATTACGGTGATCGGCTCGCTGTACATGATGCTGACGCTCTCCCCCCTGCTGGTGCTGGTGTTTGCGGTCACCATTCCCCTTTCCATGATTTTCACCCGCTACCGCTCCCGCAAGGTGCGCCCTCTGTACCGCAACCGCAGCCGCAAGCTGGGCGAAATGAACGGCTACGTGGAGGAAATGATCAGCGGCCTGAAAACCGTCAAGGCTTATGGGCGGGAGGAGATTTTCCAGGCCCAGTTTGAAGAAAAGAACAACGCCGCCGTGGAAGCCAACTACAACGCCGACGCCTTCGGCTCCGTTACCGGCCCCACGGTCAATTTCCTCAGCAACCTCTCCCTGGCCCTGGTCAGCCTTTTCGGCGCGCTGATGTACATGGGCGGCAGCATTTCCCTGGGCAACATTTCCTCCTTCGTGCTTTACTCCCGCAAATTCTCCGGTCCCATCAACGAATTTGCCAACCTGATCAGCGAGCTGCAATCCGCCCTGGCGGCGGCGGAACGCGTGCTGGCTCTCATTGACGCCGAACCCGAGCCTGCCGATCCTCCGGACGCCCTGCCTGTGCGTGCTTGCCAGGGGGCGGTTTCCCTCCGGGATGTTTGCTTCGGCTATGACCCGGAGCAGGAGATCCTGCACCATATCAGCATGGATGTCTCCCCGGGCCAGGTGGTCGCCATTGTGGGCGCCACAGGCTGCGGCAAAACCACGCTCATCAATCTGCTGATGCGCTTCTACGACGTGACCCAAGGGTCCGCCATGCTGGATAACCGGGACATCCGCGCCTATCAGCGGCAGAGCCTGCGCCGGCAGTACACCATGGTGCTCCAGGATACCTGGCTGTTTGAAGGCACCATTTATGAAAACATCGCCTACGGCGCGCAGGATGTCACCCGGGACGACGTCGTCGCCGCCGCCAAGGCCGCGCATATCCATCAAACCATCCTCTCCCTGCCCCAGGGCTACGACACCCTGCTCACCGGCGACGGCAGCAATATCTCCAAGGGGCAGAAGCAGCTGCTCACCATCGCCCGGGCCATGCTGGTAAAAAGCCCCATGCTAATCCTGGACGAAGCTACCTCCAACGTAGACACCCAGACGGAGAAAATCATCGCGGACGCCATGCTGACGCTGATGCGGGGACGCACCTGTTTCGTCATCGCCCACCGGCTTTCCACCATCGTGGGCGCGGACAAGATTCTTTGCATGCAGGCCGGTCGCATTGTGGAAAGCGGCAGCCACCGGGAACTGCTGCAAAAGGACGGCGTCTATGCCGCCATGTACCGTGCCCAGTTTGAAAGCGGCCAGGTGGAGGATTAAGCGCCTCCATACGGCAGGTCCCTCCCACGCTGTTCACAATTTGCTCATTTGACATTCATACAAACATAACATAAAATAGTATTATGATGTTGACAGCGTAAAAAAGGGGGCCATATGCTTGCGAATAACATTTCTTGGCGCAAATCACGACGTTACGGGCAGCCGGACGTTGCTGGAGGTCAACGGCCGTCACCTGCTCATCGACTATGGTATGGAGCAGGGGGAAAATGATTTTGTTTCCGCCCCGCTTCCCGTTGCGCCCGCTCAAATCGACCTGGTCCTGCTTACCCACGCGCACATCGACCACACAGGCCTGCTGCCACTGCTGTACAAGCAAGGCTTCCGCGGCGCGGTATACGCCACGGTAGAAACCTGCAACCTGTGCAACATCATGCTCCGGGACAGCGCGCACATCCAGGAATCCGAAGCCGAATATCAGACCCGCAAAGCCATGCGCGCCGGAAAGCCGCCGGTGGAACCCCTGTACAGTCTGGAGGACGTGGAAGGCCTGCTCCCGCTGTTCCATCCCTGCCGGTATGGATACCGCATCCCCATCACCCAGGGCGTGGACGCGCGCTTTACCGATATCGGCCATCTTCTGGGCAGCTCCGCCATTGAGCTGTGGCTGAAGGAGGGGGATACGGAAAAAAGGATCGTCTTTTCCGGCGATGTGGGCAACCGCAATCAACCCATCATCAAGGACCCACAGGCCATCGAGGCCGCGGACTATCTGGTCATCGAATCCACCTATGGCGACCGGCTTCATGAAAAGCGCTCCCATGCCAACAGCGTAGCCGTACTGGCCGATGTAATCCAGCGCACGCTGGACAGGGGCGGGAACGTCGTCATTCCCGCTTTCGCTGTGGGACGTACCCAGGAAATGCTGTACTTCATCCGGGAAATCAAAGCCCAGGGTTTGGTCCACGGTCATGACGGTTTCCCCGTGTATGTGGACAGCCCCCTGGCCAACGAAGCTACCTCCGTTTTTCTCCAATGCGGAACGGATTGCCTGGACGAGGAAGCCCGGGCCGTCATGGCCGCCGGGGATAATCCTCTCACCTTTCCCGGCCTGCAAACCACGGTTTCCGCCGACGAATCCAAGGCCTTGAACAACGACGAAACCCCCAAGGTCATTCTCTCCGCCAGCGGCATGTGCGACGCCGGCCGTATCCGGCACCACCTGAAATACAACCTGTGGCGTCCGGAATGCACGGTGCTCTTTGTGGGGTACCAGGCCCAGGGCACGCTGGGACGCATCCTCTACGACGGCGCCAAATCCGTAAAACTCTTTGGGGATGAAGTGGCGGTCAACGCGGAGGTGCATACCCTGCCCGGCGTCAGCGGCCACGCGGACCAGCAGGGGTTGGCGGACTGGTTTGCGCGCTTTGCCCAGCGCCCAGCGCAGGTATTTGTCAACCATGGGGACGACGGCGCCTGCAAAGCCTTTGCCCGGCTCCTGGAAGACCGTTTTCAGGTAAAAGCCAAAGCCCCATTCAGCGGCTCCGTATACGACCTGGGCCTGGAAAAATGGATCTACGAAGCGGAACCCAAGCAACGAAGGAAAGGCAAAGCTCCGGAGAGCCACGAAAGTCCTGCCTACCAGGAGCTGGCGGACCTGGCCCGGCGGCTTTGGGAAGCCTTGCCGCGCTGCCGCGGCTTCGCCAACCGGGAACTGCGCCGCATGGCGCAGAAGATCAAGGAACTGTTGGACTTCATCGACTCGTAAACGCGCGGCGCAATCCGCGCTTTTTCACCGGAAAGGATAGGGACAGTGAACAAGGGACTAAGCAAAAACGCGCTCATGCTTCAGCAGGCGCTGGAGCTAATGCCGGAGAACGTCCGCGACCAATTTGTCAGCGACGCCCTCAAAATCATGCGGGAGGCCTCCTTCCCCTTTCGCAAGCTGATGGCTTACTACACCTGCGCCATGATGGAAGTGGAGACCAAGCTTAACGTGCTCAACGAAGAATTTTCCCTGCAATACGACCGCAATCCCATCAGCTCCATCAAAACGCGCCTGAAAAGCTTTAGCAGCATCATCGAAAAATTGCAGCGGAAGGGCCTCTCCCTCAGCGACCCGGACGCCATGGAAGCAAAGCTGAACGACATTGCCGGGGTGCGGGTAATCTGCTCTTTCCCCGAGGATGTCTACATGCTTGCCGACGCGCTGCTCAAGCAGGACGATATCCGGCTGCTGGTCCGCAAGGACTACATCCAGCATCCCAAGCCCAACGGCTACCGCAGCCTGCACCTGATTGTGGAGGTGCCTATTTTCCTGGCGCAGGAAAAGCGCATGATGAAGGTTGAGGTGCAGCTGCGCACCATAGCCATGGACTTCTGGGCCAGCCTGGAGCATCAGCTCAAATACAAAAAGGACGTTACCGACACGGAGGAGCTTACCCGCGAGCTTCGGGACTGCGCGGAGGTCAGCGCATGCCTGGACGCGAAAATGGAGGAAATACGCAAGCGCATCATGGACAATCCGGTACGCTCCTAGGCAAAATATTGCCGTTACCCTTGCAATGCAGGCGTTTACATGGTATGATATGCACATGCCGGCGGATACATCCCCGGCGTATCCAATGGTCAAGGAGGTGAATCCACCATGGCATACAAGATTTCTGACGATTGCATCTGCTGCGGCGCTTGCGCGGCTGAGTGCCCCGTTTCCGCCATCTCCGAGGGCGATGGCAAGTACGTAATCGATGCCGACACCTGCATTGAGTGCGGCGCTTGCGCTTCCGCTTGCCCCGTTGGCGCTCCTGCCCAGGAGTAAGAACACGGTACCTACAAAACCGCTTCTTTTCGCGGCGACGCGAAAAGAAGCGGTTTTTTCAAAGGAGAACGTTTTATGCTGCAAACGAAAACCTATGCCCTTGGTTCCCTGACAAACTACAAATACGTTGTCGTATTGTCAAGCTATCAGGGAAAAATTCTTCTCAGCCGCCATAGGCGCAGGAATACCTGGGAAACCCAGGGCGGCCATATCGAAGCGCACGAACAACCCCTGGACGCTGCCAAGCGCGAGCTTTATGAGGAGTCCGGCGCAGTGGATTTCGATATTGCGCCCCTCTGCGATTACTGGGCCGGGGTGGAAGGCACCAGCGACTGGGCCAATGGCATGGTATTTCGCGCCACCATTCGCCGCCTCGCACCGCTCCCGGAAAGCGAGATGGCGGAGGTCCGAACCTTTGACGCGCTGCCGGATAATCTGACCTATCCGCAAATTACGCCTGTGCTTTTCGACTATCTTGCCGCCCATGCGGAAGCATGATTTTGCCGAATCCCCGCAGGCGCGGGCGACTGCTGCAATACCATACATACGAAAGGCGGCGTTCAGCAAAAGGCTGAACGCCGCCTTTGATCCATAATCATTACTTTTTCCGGCGAAGGAAAGCGGGAACGCCCAGCTCATCCTTCTCCATGGCGGAGGGCTGCGGAGGCTGCGCCGGAGGCACCGCGGGCGCGCCACCCATGGGAGACCCTTGGTTCATTCCTTGCTGATTGGAAGGGAACGCGGGGGTGTACTGCGCGGTCTGCTGCGGCACATAGCCGTTGCCAAAGCCGCCGAAATTTCCCTGCTGCGGAGGCGCGGGCGTGTAGCCGTTATAATTCCCGGGATTGTAGCCGCCGTTGAAGCCCGTCTGGAAGCCGCCTGCCGCGGGAGAAGGCACGCCCATGGGCGTGGGCCGACCCGTATTCACAAAGCTGGGGATTTCATTTTCCCCGCCCGCGTTTTGCGCGTTGTAGCCGGCATAGCCTTCGTCCTCATAGTCGCCTGCGCCGGGGGTGGCCGGACGGCCGCCCGAAGCAAAGGAACCGAAGGTGGTGCCGCTGGCATAGCTGGACCCAAAGAGACGCTCCTTCTCCAGGTCGCGCGGCTTTTTGGCTGGCTCCCGCGGCGGGAAAGGCGTTTTCTCAAAGCCGGTGGCAATCACAGTAATGCGCACTTCATCGCCCATGCTTTCGTCGATGCCCGCGCCGAAGATGATATTCGCATCGGGATCGGCCGCCTGCATCACCAGGTTCGCCGCCTCGTTAATATCCACAATGCTGATATCCTCGCCGCCGGTAATGTTGATAAGCACCGCGCGGGCGCCGTCGATATTGGTTTCCAGCAGCGGGCTGGAGATAGCGTTCTTGGCCGCCTCCACCATGCGGTTCTCGCCCTTGCCGGTGCCGATACCCATGTGCGCCATGCCGCCGGATTCCATGACCGTCTTCACGTCGGCAAAGTCCAGGTTGATGAGCGCGGGCACGGCAATCAGGTCGCTGATGCCCTGAATGCCCTGACGCAGCACATCGTCGGCAATGCGGAAGGCCTCCAGCATGGTCGTTCCCTTGGAAACCACCTGCAGCAACCGGTCGTTGGGAATCACCACCAGGGTATCCACCCGCTGCTTCAGGTCGGAAATGCCCATTTCAGCGTTTTTCATGCGCTGCTTGCCCTCAAAGGCAAAGGGCTTGGTCACCACGGAGATGGTCAGCGCCCCCAGGTCCCGGGCGATTTCCGCCACAATGGGCGCCGCGCCGGTTCCCGTGCCGCCGCCCATACCGGCAGTCACAAAAACCAGATCGGCCCCTTTCAGCGCCTGGGCAATTTCTTCCCGGCTCTCCTCCGCCGCGCGGCGGCCCACTTCGGGCACAGCGCCGGCGCCCAGACCCTTGGTCAGCTTCTCGCCGATTTGGATTTTCGTATTGGCGTTGGACAACGCCAGCGCCTGCCTGTCGGTATTGATGGAGATAAACTCCACCCCCCGAAGGCCGGCGTCCACCATGCGGTTCACGGCGTTATTGCCGCCGCCGCCACAGCCCACAACCTTGATCGACGCGAACGTCGTCTGATCTTCATTCTGAAACTCGATCACGTTTCATCCCCCTGACTTATCATGCATCGTTTATCCGTCAAGCATCGTATATTAGCCGCCCAGCAGGCTGCGGAAGAAATCCTTGATGGCTCCGCCCACGCCCGCGGAGGGCTGATGCTGCTGCTCGATGGTGTCAATGATGAGATCCATCAGCCCCAACGTACTGGAATAGGCATGGCTGTTCAGCTTGGTGGTCCGCTTGGGCGTCTCCCGGACCGGACGCTCCAACCGGGAGGACAGATAATCCTTGCCGCCGCGGTTGAAGCTCAGCCCGCCGCCGGTCAGATAGAAGTTGCTCCAATTGCCCAGGCGGATGCCGCTCTCCTCCAGGGACGCCTTGATAGCGTCGGCAATCTTGTCCACCTGCGGCTCAATGATTTCCGCCACCTTTTCCTTGGGGAAGGACAGCGGCTTGCCGCCTTCGGTCGCGGGAATGTCGTAGGTATCCCCGGTGCTTGCAATGCCGTATACATACTGACGCTTGAGCTTTTCCGCGCTGTCCAGGGGAATATCCAGGCCCATGGCCAGCTCGGCCGCAATATTTCCGCCGCCCAGCTCAATGGTGTCATGGAAGATCACCGCGTCGCCCTCCACCACCATCAGCTCCGTATTCAGATAACCGATATCCATCAACACAGCCATCCGGTCCCGGTCATCCTCGGGCAGGTAGAGCATGGCCTCCCCCGTGGGGGTGGAGAAGAACCCGCTGACGGTAATACCCATCTCCGTCAGACGGTTGTTGATCTCGTCCAGGAAAAACTGGTTCGCCACCACAAAGCTCACCATGGCGCTCAGTTCCCGGCCCTTGAGGCCCACTGGCTCCAGGGTGCGTTTGCCGTCGTCCACCCGGAACCATGCCGGGGAACGATGCACCACAATGCCCGGGAACTGTCCCAGGTCCTCCGCCGCCTTTTTGAACACCGCCTTGATGTCCCCAGGCGTAACCCGGGGATCGGTGCCCTTGAGGTCGATGCGGGCCTCCGTCGCGTAGACTTTGGTGAAAGCGCCGGGCACGCCCACGTTCACTTCACGGATACGATGGTGGCTCTGCTTTTCCGCCTCCGACACCGACGCGCGGATCGCCTTATCCAGCTCGCCGGGGTTGTTCCACCCTTCCTCCAGATAGCCGTCGTAAGACGCAATCCCCGCGCCTACAATATCGCAACGCTGGCTACCGCTGTTTTCGGCCACCAGGGTGACGATTTTACTCGTCCCAAAGTCCATTGCCGCCACAGTGGTTTTCATAGGTCGATCATACCCCCGTTTCCCCAAGGCAACCGCCGGAATTTTCCTTACATGCTATTATAACACATGCCCGGCCCTTGTGAGAAGAAGTTTCTGCAAATGTATGCGCCGCTCCGGACACATTCCATGCCCGAACATAGCACACTAACATAACATTTTTCATTTTACCTTTTTTTCTCATGGATTGCAAGGGCCAACGTCCGGGGTTCCCGGGTTTTTTTACATTTTTTCACCCATGACGACAAATTCTTTCGCTTTGCCGAAACATTACGGCATATAAGTGGGATGCACCGGATCGTCCGCCACGTTGATGGTACCCGATTCATTTCCCATTTCCCGCAGCTTGTCCACCACCGCGCGCATGGCGCCCACCTTGGCGCGGAGGTCGCTGGCGTCGCCCAGCTGCACCGTGTAACGATCCACGGTTACAAGAAAGATATTGTCCACATTGCTGATATTTAATTCCGAAATCTGGTCCATGTACTCCTGGAGCTGAAGCTCCGAAATGAGCTGGACAAAAACCTTCAGTTTCTCCGAGCTGGAAGAAGCAATGGTCCGCCCCACCATCACCTTGCCTTCCTGGAACCCCTGCGCGGACAACAGCTCGGGCGGATGGTCGATATCGCTGGACTCCTCCAGCACCATGCCGTCCTCGGCCAGCACGTACAGCATGCCATAGGCCTTGGTATAGGCGCAGGGCACGCGCTCATTGACAAAGAGCGTTACTCCGTCGGGCCAGTCCAACCGAAGGCGCTCAAAGGAAAGATAGCGATTGGCGTTGATGCGCCGGGAAACCTCCTCCTCGTCCAGTTCAAACATGTTCTGTCCCACGGCGATCCCCGCCACGTCCAGCACTTCCGCCTCGCTCATGTTCACATTGCCGGAAACCTGCGCCGCCGGAACCGAAAACAGCACGCTGCGCACCAGCACGCCCACGCCGAAGGCCACCGCCAGAAAAAGCAGCAGGCCGCGAAGCACATGGTTCTTGCGGGGTTTGGGCACCAGCTTCACCTTGGACGCAGGCTTGGCCTGGGGTTTTTCCCTGGGCTTGTCCTTGGGCTTGTCCTTGGCAGACTCGCCCACCGGCTTCCAGAAGTCGCCGCGCTTCTCCATCAGCTCCGGGCTGCGTTCCCTGAGCAGCTCTTCCGCCTGGGTATCCTGAAAATCAGGCGGAGGCATCACGGGCTGCCCTCCCGTATGCTGGAACGGCACGCCCTGCGCGGAAACATACGGCTGCTCCCCGCCGGCATGTACCGGACGGTATCCCCCCGTAGGCGGCGCGCCCACGGGCGGCTGTCCGCCGGTATAGGGAGCCTGTCCCTGCACCGGCATGCGCGCATCCCCCCGCTGCGCAGGGCGGTATGTCCGCGCGCCGTACGGCGGCACACCGTTCCCGGGGCGTGCGGACGGTTCCGGCCTTCCCTGCCGGTTGCGCGCCTCCCGCTCAAAGGCCAGGCGAGCCTCATAGCCTACGGGCTTGACGGGTTGATAGGCGTCCTCCTGGTCAAATCCGTCGGACGCCTGATGCCCGTCGTATCCGTAGGGCTCCTGTCCTCGATCCCTGCGCGGCTGCATGTCCGCCACCTCCCACTATTCCTCCGTCTCCGCCGGACGCAACCGGCGCACCTTGCCGCCCAGCCTGGAAAGCTGCAGCTCCAGGTGGTCGTATCCCCGATCAATCAGCTCCGCATGGTCCACCCGGGTTTGCCCCCGGGCCCGAAGCCCCGCCAGCACCAGCGCGGCGCCCCCGCGCAGATCCCTGGCCGTGACCCGCGCGCCGTACAGCTCCGGCACGCCGCGCACCACAGCCGTGCGCCCCGTGCAAAGAATATGCGCCCCCATGCGGTTCAGATCGCCCGCGTGCGTGAAACGGTTCTCGAAAACATTCTCCGTAATGACCCCGATTCCTTCCGCCGTGGACAGCAGCGCCAGCATCTGCACCTGCATATCCGTGGGAAAGCCGGGATGCGGCTGCGTCTGAAGCTGCGCGAACGCCGTCAGCCGCCGCGGCGCGCAAAGGCGGATGCGCCCGGGGGCCTCGGCGATTTTGCAGCCCATTTCCCGCAGCTTGGCCGTCACCGCTACCATATCGCTTTCCGGCGCGTTTGTCAATGCAATTTCCCCGCCGGTAATGGCGGCGGCAGCCAGCAGGGTGCCTGCCACAATGCGGTCCGGCATGGGCGTCCATTCGGTTCCATGCAGGGACGCCACGCCTTCCACGGCGATATAATGGGTGCCCGCGCCGCGAATCCGGCCTCCCATGGCGTTGATAAACGCCTGCAGATCGGCAATTTCCGGTTCCCGGGCCGGATTGTGAATCACCGTGGTGCCCGGCAGCAATACCGCAGCCATCATCACGTTTTCCGTAGCGCCTACGCTGGGGTAGTCAAAATGCACTTCCCCGGCATGCATATTGCCGCCGTCGCAGTGGATCAAACCGCCCTCCTCGACGATTTCCACCCCCAACTGCCGCAAGCCGGAAAGATGCAGGTCGATGGGCCGCAGGCCGATTTCACAGCCGCCGGGAAAAGTAACCGTGGCCTTGCGGAACCTGGCAAGAATGGGTCCCAGGAGGAAGATGGAGGACCGGATCTGCTTGGAAAGCTGGTCGGGCATTTCCCAGCTATGTATGCCGCCGCAGTCCACGGTCATTTCCCCTCCGTCCCGCTGTACCCGGCAGCCCAGCATGGTCAATATCGCCGCCATATGCCCCACATCCGTGATATCGGGCACATGGTGGAGGGTCACCTGCTCCCTGGTCAGCACTGCCGCCGCCAGAATGGGCAGCACGGCGTTTTTCGCGCTGTCCACCCGCGCTTCCCCACGCAACGCGACGCCGCCTTCCACCACAAAGGCTTCCATCCTCCGCCACCTCCGCAATCCTTTTGCTTTATCCTATGCGGAAGCGGGAAAGGCGTGCGGCATCCCCGGAACCTTCATCGGACGGACCGCCGCGGCGCTGCCTATTCAAGTGGTCATCAGCGCCGGGGACCGGGAAATGTTCATTAAAATGCCCACGGCCGCCATGGTAATGGAAATGGATGTGCCGCCCGCGCTGAAAAAAGGCAGCGGCAGGCCCGTAGTGGGCAAAATGCCTACCACGACGCCCATGTTCAGGAACGCCTGCACCGCGATGTTGCAGGTAATCCCCGCCGCCAGCAGGCAGCCGAATTTGTCCCGGCAATTCATCGCAATGCGCATCCCCGCCAGCGTAAAGGCCGCAAACAGCGCCGCAACAGCAATGCACCCCAGCAGCCCGAAGTCCTCCCCCACGATGGCGAAGATAAAGTCGCTTTCCGGGTACGGCAGGTACGCGTATTTCTGCCTTCCCTGTCCCAGCCCCATGCCGAACAGCCCCCCGGAGCCAAAGGCAATCAAGGACTGCGCCAGCTGATACCCCTCGTCGCTCATTTTCGCGAAGGGGTTGGTAAAGGACAGCAACCGTTCCCGGCGGTACGGCGCGCTCCAGGCATAAAACGCGCCCACGCACGCCCCCGCCACCCCCAGCAGCGACAGATGCTTCCACCGCGCCCCCGCCATGAGAATCATCATCAGGCTCACAATCAGTATGGAGCCTGCGGTGGACAGGTTGGGCTGCTCCAGAATCAGCAGGAACATAAAACCCGGCACCACCAGCACCGGCACGATCCCGCGGAACAGAAAGCGAATCCCTTTGCCCCGGTAGGTCAGCGTGGCGGCCATGTACATCACCACCGCCATTTTGGCAATTTCCGACGGCTGGAAGCTGATTCCCCCCAGGGAGAGCCACCGGCGCGAACCGTTGAGATACACCCCCACTCCCGGAATAATCACCAGCACCAGCAGCACCGCGCTCAGCCCAAGCCCGCCCACAATGACCCAGGTATCCCGCCAGAAGCGGTAGGGTATCCGGCTGGTAACGAACATGGCCGCCGCGCCCAGGCCGATGCCCAGCAGCTGCTTCTTTACCTCTCCCAGGGGATCGCCGTAATCCTGGGCCGTATAGTAGGTAGCAGAAAAAAGCACAAGCAGCCCCGTAAGCAGCAGCAACAGCAGGATCACCGCCAGTGTGCCGTCCACGGGGCCGCGCTTGGTTTTTCCGGCAAGAACCGGTTTGTTTTGCGTTTCCAACATGTGCTCCCCCATCCTTTCCACGGAAAAGCGACGCCCGGATGCATCCGGCGCCAGGCGCGCTTTTCGCCTTTCCAGGGGGAGCGGAAAGGCTATGCCGGTTACCTCAACGACCGGACGATTTCTTTGAAAATCCTTCCCCGGGCCTCATAGTCCGAGAACATGTCAAAACTAGCGCAGGCCGGCGAGAGCAGCACATTGCCTCCCGCCGCCGAAAGCGACCGTCCCATTTCCACGGCCTGCTGCAGGCTTTCCGCACGGTGGATGGCCGTATAGCCTTCCTTGCGCAAGGCCGTTTCAATCTGGTCCGCCGTTGCGCCCAGGAGCACCGCCGCGCGCATCTGCGGCGATTGCCGCATGGCCTGCGCCAGAGGGGTAAAATCGCAATGCTTGTCATACCCTCCCAGAATCATTACCGTGGGCGCGGTCATGGTCTGAATGGCCTTCAAGGTGGAATCCACGTTGGTGCCCTTGCTGTCGTTGATATAGCGCACCCCGTCCAGCTCCCGCACAAACTCAATGCGGTGCTCCACCCCCGCGAAGGTTCGTAGGGTATGGCGGATTACCGGCGCGGGAACGCCCATAAACACCGCGATGCACACCGCCGCCAACGCGTTTTCTAGGTTGTGCGGCCCGGGAATGCGGATTTCCGCGGCATCGCACAGGTACTTTTCCTCGCCGCCAAAGCGCACATAGACCTTTCCGTCCTGGGCAAAGGCCCCCTGGCTTACGGGATGCTGGCGGGAAAAGCGCATCACCTGGCTCTTCACCTGCCCGGCCAAAGGCGCGGAAAGCGGATCGTCGTCGTTGAACACGGCGCAATCCTCCTCCGTCTGGTTTTCAAAAATACGCATTTTCATGCGGGTATATTCCGCCATGGTGCCATGGCGGTTCAGGTGATCTTCGGTGATGTTCAGCAGCGCCGCCGCCCGGGGGTGAAAATCCACGATGGTTTCCAGCTGGAAGCTGCTCACCTCGGTGACCATCACATCCTCACGCTGGCTCTCCAGGCCGGCCGCGGCATAGGGATAACCGATATTGCCCACCACATGGGCCACCTTCCCGGCGTTTTTGAACATTTCGCCCAGCAGACTCACCGTGGTGGTTTTACCGTTGGTGCCGGTCACCGCCACCGTAACGCCCTGGGACAACTCATAGGCCAGCTCCAGCTCCCCGATTACTTCCAGACCCATTTCCCGAGCTTTCTGCACAAAGGGCGCCGTATCCGGTATACCGGGGCTGATAACCACGCCCTCCGCTTCGTCCAGCAACTCCATGGCCGGACGGCCGAAGCGCCATTGGCAGGGCAGGGCGCGCAACTCCTCCAAAGCGTCCCCGAAGGCCGACTCCTCCTTGGAATCGTTCAGGATGGGCCTAGCCCCCGCCTTGCATAGCAGCTTTGCCGCCGCAATACCGCTCCGGGCCATGCCCACCACCAGGATTCGCTTATTTGCAACTTGCACAGGTTTCCCCTCCTTTGGAAAACACGCCCAGGCATATCCAAGGCCCAGGCGTAGAACATCAATTTTAGTAGAGCTTCAAACCGTTCAGGGACAGCACCGCAATCAGCGAAAGGATCCCCGTTACCACCGCGTACATGGAAACGATCTGCGTTTCGCTGTACCCGCACAGCTCAAAGTGGTGATGAATGGGCGACATTTTGAAAATGCGTTTGCCGTGGGTGAGCTTAAAGTAGCTTACCTGCAGCATCACGCTGAGGGAAGACCCCACCATGGTGAAAGCGATCAGCAACAGCATCAGGGGCTGCCGCAGCACCATGGCCATGCCCACCGTGGCCCCGCCGATAAACATGGAGCCCGTGTCCCCCATGAAAATCCGCGCGGGATAGTGGTTAAAGCGCAGGAAGCCCAGGCATGAGCCCATCACCGCCAGGGCAAAGATCGCCACGGCATAGTAATTGTTGTTCAGCTCCGCATTGTTCAACCCGCTGACCGCGCTGAGGAAGAACAGCGCCATCACGCCCCACGCGGCGCTTCCGATGGAAGCGACGCTGGAAAGCAAGCCGTCCAGGCCATCCTGCAGGTTCGCGCTGTTGACCATAAAGATCACCGTCAGGCTCATCAGCGGGATGTACCACACGCCCAGATCCCACTCCACGTTCAGAAAAGGCACCAGGATGCGGGACCCGATCTGCGGATGACAATAGCACCACAGCGTAAAGCCCACCGCCACTACCACCTGCCCAGCAATCTTCTGCCAGGGCGTCAAGCCCAGGGAGCGCTTCTTGGCCACCTTGATAAAGTCATCCCCAAAGCCGATCAGCATGGACAGCAGGGAAACTGCCAGCAGCGCCAGCATGAAATCCTCCCCGCCGTACCATCCCTTGGGATGCAATACCAGGCAGGTCACCAGCGTAACCCCCGCCATCATGATGCCGCCCATGGTGGGCGTACCCTGCTTGCTCTTGTGGCTCTGGGGTCCCAGATCATAAATGGTCTGGCCGAACTTGAGCCTGTGCAGCAGCGGAATCACCCGGGGCGATACCACCAGCATGGCCACAAAGGAAAGAAGCAGCGCGCAGATCATCCTTTGCATGCATTTTCATCCTTCCACCCGCGTTTCGCGGTCATTTAGTCAATTTCGCCGGCGCCCCGGAGTTCCTGAAGCAGCTCCTGCACCACGACCTTTTCATCGAAGGGACGCTTGACGCCCATGATCTCCTGATAGGTCTCGTGTCCCTTGCCCGCCAGCACGATCACGTCGCCCTCCCGGCCTGTGCGCAGCGCGTAGGCAATGGCCTCCCGCCGGTTTTCGATGATGACGTACGGCTTGCCCGTGGGCTTGATCCCCGCCTCAATGGAAGCCAGAATGGCCATGGGGTCCTCCGTGCGCGGATTGTCCGAGGTCAGGATGCACAGGTCCGCCAGCTTGCCGCCGATTTCGCCCATGATGGGGCGTTTGCCATGATCCCGGTCGCCGCCGCAGCCGAACAGAGCGATCACCCGGCCGCGGGTGAACTCCCGCACCGTTTTCAGGATATTCTCCAGCGCATCCGGGCTGTGGGAATAGTCCAGGATCACCTTATAGGGTGTGCCGGTGGGCAGCATTTCAATGCGCCCGGGAACGGATTTCACACTCTCCAGGCCCTTGCGGATATCCTCGGCCGGAATATCCAGAATCATGGCCATGGAAGCGGCCGCAATGGCGTTGTATACGTTAAACATGCCCGTCAGGCGCAGGTTCACGGGAATCGTGTGCACCCCCGCCAGCTGCATATTGAAACTCACGCCGTTCTCGGTAATTTCAATATCCCGGGCGTACAAATCCGCGTTGGCGCAGATGCCGTAGGTCATGGCCGGGATTTCCAGCCCCTCCAGCACCCGGGCGGACGTTTCCTCGTCCGCGTTGCAGGTGGCGTTGCGCACCATGCCGCTATGGAAAAACTTGCGTTTTGTTTCAAAGTAATTTTCCATGGTATGGAAATAGTCCAGGTGATCCTGGCTCAGGTTGGTGTAGCAGCCCACCTCAAAGGGCACCCCGTCCAGCCGCAGCATGTCGATGGCATGGGCAGAAACCTCCATGCTGACGATCTCCACGCCCTCGTCCGCCATCATGCGCAGGGTCTTTTGCATTTCGATGGGATCAGGCGTGGTCAGTTCGCTTTTGAGCCGCCGGTCGCCAATCATGTTCCCCGTGGTGCCAATGAGGCCGCACTTGTGCCCCGCGGTTTCGCAAATGGCCTTGAGCAGGTAACTGGTGGTGGTTTTGCCTTTGGTGCCCGTAATCCCCGCCAGGCGCAGGCTACGGGCAGGGTATCCGTAAAAAGCGGCAGCCATGCGGCTTACCGCGCCGCGGCCGTTGCTCACCCGCACCTGCGGCACGTCCAGCGCAGGCAAATAGCGTTCCACCACCAGCGCAGCCGCGCCGTTGGAAACCGCCTCCGGAGCGAAATCATGGGCGTCAAACCGCGTGCCCGCAATGCAGAAGAAAAGCCCGCCCCGGGTCTTCTCCCGGCTGTTGCAGCTGACCGCGCCAATCTCCGTGTCCATATCTCCCCGGGTATCCAACAAATAGGGCATATCTTTGATAAGTTCGCGTAACTTCATAGGCATTCTCCTTATTCATCGGGGACGGCGAGGGATTCCATCGTCACCTCCACCGTAGCGCCCGGGGTCACGTATTCGCCCGCGCCGGGCGTCTGCCGCACGCAAAAGCCCGTACCCGTCATATTCAGCTCCAGGCCGCGTAAGCGCGCCAGTCGCGCCGCGTCCACATCGCTCAGGCCGGAAAAATCCGGCACGCATACCAGATCCTGCGGGCCTGCCGCCTCCTCCGGCACGGTATAGGCCATCACATGGCCGCCCACCACCAGCGACGCGCCCGCGGGCGGAAGTTGGGAAAGCACCGTATCCGCGACGCCGTCGCAGACCATTTCCAACCCTTCCTGCGCTAGTGTACGCCTTGCGGCCGAAATCGTCAAGCCCGTGATGTCAGGAACCGTCACTTCCGCATAGCTCACATCCGGGTCCGAAGGCGGAACATTCAGGTAACTCAAGGCCGACGCCAGAATTTCGCCGGCAAAGGGCGCCGCCGTCGTACTGCCATAGTCCACGGGCACATGGGCCTCTTTGACCACCACCAGCACGGAAATCTGCGGGTCCTCCACCGGCGCAAAGCCGTAAAAGGAACCAATGTGTACGTCCCTGGCAATTTTCCCGTCCTGATAGACCTGCGCCGTACCGGTTTTCCCGCCGATACGGTAGCCGGGGACCGCGGCGTTCTTTCCACCGCCCTGGGTCACCACCTGCTCCAGAAGCTCCCGCATGGTGGCGCTGGTTTCCGCGCTAATGGGCGTGCCCCGCACGGTGGGATTGGTGCGCTGAAGCACTTCGCCTTCCGGAGACTGCACCTCCGCCACCAGATAGGGTTTCATGAGTTTTCCCCCGTTGATGCAGGCGTTCGCCGCCATCATCAACTGCAGGGGCGTAACCGCCACGCTCTGTCCAAACCCAATCCGCGCGAGGTCCACGTTTTTCACATACCGGGAACCAATGAGAATTCCCGAGCTTTCCCCCGGCAAATCAATGCCCGTGGCCTTTCCCAGCCCAAAGGCCGTCAGGTAGCGGTAAAAGGTATCCGTGCCCATGCGCAAGGCCAGCTCCACAAACACGGGGTTGCAGGAATTTTGCAGCCCCTCCGCCATGGTTTCCGCGCCGTGGGGCTGCCCCCAGCAGCGGATGGTATCCCCGTCCACGGTAATCTTCGCCGAGCAGTAAAAAGTATCCTCCGGCGTGGTGACGCCGCTGTCCAGCGCCGCGCTGGCCGTGAGAATCTTGAAAGTGGAGCCTGGTTCGTACACATCGGAAATCGCGGTGATGCGCATGAGATCCGTCAACGTTTCCACATCGTTGCGTGGCGGGTCGTTGGGGTCGTAGTCAGGACGCATGCACATGGCCAGAATGGCCCCGGTCTTCACGTCGCTGATGAGGCAAAGCACGCTCTCCGCCTGATTGACCTCCATGCATTCCCGCATCACCTTTTCGCAAATCTGCTGGAGCGTTGCGTCAATGGTCAATTTCAGCGTAGCTCCAGGGCTGGAGGCGGTATAGTAGCTCTCGCTGTCCCCCAGGGTACGGTTGCGGGCGTCCACCTGATGCAGATAGGACCCCGGCACGCCGGCCAGCACCGCGTCATAATGCGACTCCAGCCCCGACTGTCCCACGCTGTCCACATTGGTCAGCCCCAGCACCTGGCTGAGCATTTCCCCATAGGGATACCAACGGCTGGCATCCTCCTCGAAGATCAGCGCCCCCAGCCCTGCCGCCTCATCCGTTTCGTTTTTCAGCGTGCGGAGCTGGTCCACCGTCTCCCGGGATACCTGCCGTTTCAAAATGATTTGTCCCTTGGTTTTATCCTGTAATTTTTTCAGGGCCGTTTCCCGGTCCAGGGGCAGCACCGGCGAAAGCGTATCCAGGAAAAGCTCCTCGTCGGAAACGGCGCGCGGATCGGCGCAGACGCTGTACGCAGTGGCGCTCACCACCAGCACATTGCCGTTCCGATCCACGATTTTGCCCCGCCGCGCGGTAACGGTGCCTGCTTTTGTCCACTGGCTGACGCCCCGGCGCGTCAGTTCTTCGGATTGTACGGTCGTCAGCTGACCCACCCGGAGCAGCACCAGCCCGAACAGGGCCAGCAGCACGATGGTAAGCAGCATCATTCTTTTGCGAACGAGAAGCTCCGGGTGCATGCCCGTTCCTCCTTTTTTCCCATAAGGGACGTCGCAAAATCATATGCCCGCCGGGACGTTACAATCCCAGCAGCAGGGCGAAGAACTCGCTGTGCGCGGGCTCCACCTCCACCTCATCCCGCAGCAGCGCCGCGCTGGTACGGGTTTCCGGCGCCATCACGTAGATTACATCCACACCGTTGGCGCTGATCATGCCCAGCTTCGCCGCCTCGTAGCCCACGTTGACCTCGCTGGTCAGGGTCGCCAGGCTGCTCTCCAGCTGGTCGTTGCTCTGCGATACCTGCTCAATTCTGGCTTGCAGATTGCTGACGGCTTTGGAGGTTTCCGTCATGTCGCTCAGGCGGATGAGGAACAACACGCCCAGCAGGAAGCAGAATATCGCCACCGTAGCCACCCCCGCGTTCCGCCGCATGCCGGTGGCGCTGATCACCGGGATGGGGGCCGTAACATGGTCGCTGCGAATGGGCTCGGTGGGCTGTTCGTAGCGCCGGGAACGTGGATTCCGCCTGAGATCAATTTCCTTGTACGCCAAGGAGGAGTCCCGGTCCGCCGTCACCTGGTTCAGCCGTACGCTGGGCGCGACGCTCATGCGTTCATGCCCGATGCCTACGGTGGCGACCCGTCCCCATTCTCCCTTGAAGCGAGCTTTCCTTGTAAATACCCGTGGGAGGCCTGGCATACTGCATTCCCCTTTCCTGTGCCCCGGCATATCCGGCCGGCGCAACTTTGCCTTAAAAATAACAAAAATCCGTGGGCGAAACCGCCTTTGCTTACGTACCCCAACATTCCGTCCGCCGCCGGTCGTAAGGCGACCGGTGTTACAGAATGGACAGCTTGCCGATAACATCCAGAATATCCGGCAGGTTCTCCAGGAACGCCTGCGTCTTGGCCTCCGCAGCCATGCGTCCCACAATGCGCACATGATCCTGCGCGCCAGCAATTTCCACATCCTTCTCGTCCTTAAGGATCAGCGAACGAATTTTGGTAGGAATCAGCACGCGCCCCTGTCCATCGCACTCCTGATCCCGGTAGCTCAGGGCGTCAAACTGCTCGGTATACAGGTTCAGCGCCTGATTCATGCGCCCCAGCTTTGCGTAACCGTCCCGGATCTGCGCCCATACCAGGTTGGGATACAGGGCGACGGCCTTGAAGTCGAAGGTAGGGCCGATATAGAACGTATCGCCCAGCGCTTTGCGATAGCAAACGGGGACAATAATGCGGCCTTTGGCATCTAAACTGTGCTGGTAGGAGCTAATAAAGGTATTGGCATAGCGTTTGAGCAGCTCATCCGATTCCTGCGAAAGGGATGCGGCCGGAACCGCTTCTTCCTTTCCTGCCAGGGGGAGCTTCTCATCCGCCATTTATGCCACCACCTTTCTCCCCTTAACCCCACTTTTTGAACTCATGCCACCATTTTATCCCACTTTTTTAGGAAATGCAAGTCTTTCACCCGGGTCTTTTCCGGCGCGGGCGCCTGCTTTTTGTCTCAGTTTTTTCTTCTTTTTGTAATCATATCTTCATATATTCACAGTTTATTCATATAATGTTCGCCACCGCATACAAGATGTTGTGTCAGGCATTTTTTTAACCACAAAGGTAAGAAACAATCTTTCCCCTTTTTCGCGTTTTTCCGTCAACCGCGGCATCATGGCTTAATAAAGATATAAAATTTCCATCAGAAAAGCGGCGAGGCCATGCCGCGCCGCCGCGTGTCGAAAAAATGGCTTCCGCCGCTTCTCCAGGAGGCAAACTCGGTCAACCAGAAGTCGCCCGAATTTGTAGGGAATTGATTTTGCAAGCACAATCAGCAACCCGCCCCGCCGGCAGAGCCGGCGGATACGAATGGAAGTCGGAGGGGCTGCGGCCCCTCCGACGCCTCCTTGGGGTTTTTCGACAGTCTGAAACGGCTTCGCCGATTCAGACTGTCGAAAAAGCATTTTGTATCCTTATTGCAAGTTAAGCATAGCATTCTTGGAAGCGCAGAGGATTTCGCGCCCGCGGGCGCGACCAAAGGGCTTTCCGATCGCCCTTTGGAAACCTTCGGCCCCATACCTGATGAAACTTTTGCACGCTAGGGAGTTGATAGCTTCACCCTTATAATGCTGGTGTAAAAAATGTTGCTCAATTTTCTGCAAGTTGTTCCTTGCGCTCTTGCAAACCCAGATGATTTCGCGCCTGCGGGCGCGAACGGGGGCTTTCCGCTCGCCCCCCGGACGCCTTCGGCTCCCATGCTTGATGATACTTTTGCCAACTCCGGAGCCTGAGGTTTCATCGTCGCCGCGTTTCCGGGAAAAGGCATGCCTTCCTCAGCAGCCTGCGGCGGGGCATGGTTGCGCCGCAGGCTGATAAAAAGCCCGCAGCAGTAGAGGTAATGCAAAATTGCCTTGACCAAAGGCAGCGCAAAAAAAAACGGCTTTTGCATGAAGCCAAAGGCGCTTCATGCAAAAGCCGTTTATCCCGTCATTTCCGTTTTAGGCGCAGCATTTGATTTCGCAACAGCCGTACTTTCCTGCAGCTTCGGACGGACTTCGGTTGACCGAAGTTGCCTCCTCAAAAAAGTGGCGAAAGCCGCTTTTTTCCACCCGCTGCGGAAAGATGCGCCTGTTCCGAACTTCCTTCCGCGCCACAACTCAAACCGCGCCCGGTCCAACGGATGCCAGGGAAAGCTCCGTCAACTGGAACCCCAGCGCGTCGCAGGACGTCAGCCGGTAGCGCACGCCCTTATGCTCCCCTTGAAATCCCCAGCGAATTCCAGGGCCGTGGAGATGCCCGTATACGGTAAGGGTCACCGCAAACCGCTCCGCCAACTGTGTGAATCCCGTATCCATGGCCTGCAACGTCAGCGGGGGAAAATGCAGCATCAGCACCAGCGGCCGCCCTTTCCGCAGCTTCTGCCCGCAGTTCAAGGACATTTCCAGGCGCAATAGCTCCCGGCGATAGATTTTTTCATCCTCCGGGGACAGGGGCGCATCCGGCGTAGGAAAGACCCATCCCCTGCTGCCGCACACCACGCAATCCTCAAGCTCCATGGCGTCGTTCTGCAACGCGTACATTCCCCGGGGTAACGCTTCGCGCACCTGGGTGATACCCGACCACCAGTAGTCATGGTTTCCCCGAAGCATAATCTTCCGGCCCGGCAGCGCGCCAATGGCTTCCAGGTCCGGCCTGGCGTCCTTCAGCTGCATGGCCCAGGATATATCCCCGGGAATCAGGACGGTATCCGTCTCCTTTACCCGCCGCCGCCAGTCCTGGCTGATACGGGCAAAGTGATCCTCCCAGTGATCCCCGAAAATGTCCATGGGCTTCTCCTGGCCGCCGGGGAGATGCAGGTCGCCGATGGCATACAGCCCCATGCTTCACCTCTTCTTTCCGTATGGCAGCGGGCGCACGCCGGTCAGACCTCGTCGTCCTCCTCGTCGTCGTCCTCGTTTTCCTCGTCCTCGCGCACGCTTTCCAGGCTCAGCTCGCTCTCGATCTCGCCAAACTCCTGGGAAGGAATATCTTCGTCAATTTCCGGGATGATCTCGTCCATGGTGCTCACCGGATCAATGGACACCAACGAAGAAGGTTCCACGGCTTCTTCCGGTTCATTCTCGTCCCGGTTTGCGTTGCCGCCGTTCATCTCCTTCAGGCAGAACAGGCACACGTCCCGTCCGGGTAGCGCAGGGGCCTCGTTGCACACGCTGCACAGCTCCACTTCGTCCTTGGGCGACTCGCCCTTCATTTCCCGCAAGCATACCTTGCAGTACTTTTCATTTTCTGTGATGTAGTTGAGCTCACAGCGCGGGCATTTCATCAGTTTCATGGGGATCCTCCTCTATTTTTACCGGGCTTCTCTCCCGTTTTTTTCTTGACCTTCGCTTTCTGGAAGGCTTTCCCTTGGCAGCGGCCTGCCAACTTCGTTGACGGTGGCGTAGAGGCGTGTTAAGATTCTATTACAGTTTGTCACAAAACTGTAATATATTTCGGAGGTACGTTTTATGCTACAAAAGCGCACTGCTCTGCTTGTCCTTGCGGCAATGCTGGTAACCGAAGGGGCGGCTCTCGCCGAAGCGCCTGTCTCGCAATTTGGTTCTCATGGATGGCCCTATCGGAACGAAAGCAATTGCACGCTTCCCACCGCAGAACCCACATCCACCACTTTCCCGGATGTTGACGCCACAGCAGCGCCAGTTCCAACCACTTTGCCGGGGGAAAATGACAATTGCGAGGATACGGACGCCACTTTACCGCCAGAAGCCACCACGCAGCCCACCGCGGCTCCCACTCAGGCTCCTGCTCCCACCGCGGCGCCCACCGAAGCGCCTTCCATGGATGAAGATTATACTACTGATGGGCTATCCATGCAAGAGCAAAATGCATGGAATTTGCTGAACGCTGACCGCGCCGCCAACGGGCTTTCCGCCCTGCCCCTGGACCCCGCGCTCAGCGCCATTGCCCGCGCAAAGTCGGAGGATATGCGGGATCAGGGATACTTCTCCCATACCTCCCCCACCTACGGCAAGCCTGCGGACATGCTGACCGCCTTCGGGTATGCTTTTACCTCCGTGGGCGAAAACATCGCCCATCACGCCACCGTGGAAAAGGCGCAGGCCGCCTTCCTGTCCAGCAGCGGCCACCGGCAGAACATGATGTCTTCCGCCTGGACCAAGGTGGGCATCGGCGTTTGCTATGACGCCAACGGCTTTGTCTATGTTACCCAGCTGTTCGTGCGTTAAAGCATCCGGTCTTTCGCTTCCACGCCGAATCAGGCCCGCCCCTTTGCAAATGCGGCGGGCCTGATGGCGTTTCTTCCAAAACAGTTACAGCAGCTCATACTCCTGGCTGATTTCGCAGCAGTACATGGCAATCTGCCTGTCCTGGGCGCGGCGGCATCCCCGGCGCATGCCCGTTACCCCGGGCATGGAGATACCGGCCGCCGTCAGTACGGCGCGGCCCGCCACGCTGCCCCGGCGCTGTCCGCCGGCGTATTGCGTCGCGGCGCCCGTCGCCGGCCACTCGGCCATGGAAGCCGTCTGCGCCACCGGTATGAAACCTTCGCCCGCGCCCGGTTTAAGTAAATTCATTCCCCGGCTTCCCGCCCGGCCGGACGTCCGGGGCAGAGCCGTCAAAAGCGCCGCTTCCTGCCGGGTCAATGCCGGCTGGCGGGCGTTGATCGTTCGCATCATCATGCGCGATTCCTCCCACTTTCCCCGTCGCGTTTGCGTCTTCGGGGGCGCTACCAGCTTATGCGAAGGAAACCGCTGGCGTGCGGGCGTCAAAAGGGCGCGACCGCTTTCCAGCAATCGCGCCACAGAACGTTAACAAAGTAGTTCGCTTCATCATTTTTGCAAGTCTTATATGGTATTCTTGCAAGCACAGAAGGTTTCGCGCATGCAAGGTTGACCTTTCTCTAAAAAGCGAAGTCGCGTAGCGACCTTTCGATTCCATCCAAATGGATGGAATCGAAAGCCTTGGCACGACCAA
>CAZINY010000025.1:11882-36430 GCA_964540735.1 uncultured Oscillospiraceae bacterium | reverse complement strand
CCGGTCGCCCCCTGGACTCCTTCGGCCCCATCCTTGTTGAACCTTTTGCGGGTTAGAAAGTCTGAAATTTCATTCCTTATATACATATAAAAATATGCCTATTGCAACGGTCTGAAGCGGCGAAAGCCGTTTCAGACCGTTGGCAAAGGCTTTTTGCTTCATTTTTTTGCAAGTTTTCCCTTGTTTTCTTGCAAGCGCAGGTGATTTCGCGCCTGCGGGCGCGACCAGGGGGCTTTCCGGTCGCCCCCTGGGCTCCTTCGGCCCCATCCTTGTTGAAACTTTTGCGGGTTAGGAAGTCTGAAATTTCATTCTCGCAGCGTTCCCATGAAAGCGATGCTTTATCATCAGCCTGAAGCGGCTTTCGCCGCTTTTTCGCCACGCTGCATATCCTCCCTGTAAAAAACATGACTTTTCCAGCATGATGAAAGCCTATTGGGAGAGCCTGGAGCGTCCGCCCAAATAACGGCTGCGCGCCTTTTTCCCTTTCTTTTTCCTTTATCCTTCCATAATAACAAAAGGGTCAAAGCAGCTGTCCCGCAGCACATCCATGGCTTCTTCCGGCGCTGTCGCTTCCGTAAGCCAAAGGGTATACCGGTATTCGCCAAAGCCGGACAAATCCATTTTGAAGTTGGTCTCCCAGGTATTGTTCATAATCCAGGAATAAAGCGGCCGGTTGTTATTCTCCAGGGCGCCGTCGCACAGCCGTATGGGATGATGGCGCATCTCCCCCATATATACCAGCGGCACATCCCGGCAGGCGATCAACGCGCCTCCCACCGGTGAAAGCTGCGCTACGCCCTCGTCGCTCATGCTGTATTCCATGCAGGTTCCCGGCACCTGGTCCACCCCGGGACGGAAGGCTTCCACACCCTTGCGGAGATAGCACATCCCCTCCGGATAGTTCAGGCTGAGCGGCAGAAATACGCTTTCAATATCCGTGGAAAGCGTCTTCCCCAGTTGCAGGGTAAAATCAATCCGCGGCAGGGAGGCGTACAGTTTCAGGATTACGTCCGCACGCACCGTCCCGGGGAGCGAAAAGCGCAGGCACAGCTGGGTGAATACCGCGCCTTGCTCTTGACAGACGGCTTCCTCCAGGCGTCCCACAGTCAGCGCCGCGTGGGGGCCGCGAATGTTCCTGCCCAGGCGCCTGCGTTCTTCCTGGCAGGGCGATGGATGTTCCCAGGCCCTCACCGGCGTGACCTCATACACCGGCGTAAAGAAGGGCGCGATTCCTTTTCCCAGCAGGTTGCAGCCCGTGCGCTTGTCCGTCAGCTCGGTCACGCCTTCGCCGGTCCGGTAACGCAGGCGGAAGAACGCATTTTCAAAGCCGTAGGGCAACCCGTAGCTGACCGGGTCATAATCATTGACAATGTCGCGAACCCGTTCCGCACCCACATAGCATCGCCGGCTGTTCAGCGCGCCCGGTTCCGCAGGCAACTCCCGGTAGGCATAGGTCTTTTCCTCCCCGGGGTTGAAGCGGTCCACAAAGGTAATCATCCTTCCCCGGGGATGGGGCGAGACTTGACAGGGAATCTGCCGCCCGTCTGCATCCCGGATTTCCGCCCGCGCCATGATGGGGCTTTCAATATAGAAGGAAACCGCCTGGGCTCCGCCGCGTCCTCCTGCATCGCACACCCGGACGGTTCCATGGGTCGCATAATAGCGCATGACATCCCCGCGGGCCATGGCGATGCGGTTGAGCAGCGTGGACGCCGCTTCGTGCGCCCGGGAAGCGTAGCCGTTCTTGCGCATGTCCAGATGAAGCACCATGGTATCATAAGGATTTTCCACCGTGGAGGAATGTCCCCAGGTATGCTCGGCATAAAGCAGCAAATGATCCTCTGCGGCTTTGCACAGGTCGGGATAGCGCTCCTCCATCGCAGGCTCCAGGCGTTTGCACAACCGGTACCGCCACAGGGCGTCCTTGTAATGCTTTACCGCATAGGGCGTACTTCCCGCGCCGTTTGCCCACCAGTCCGTCAAATCGCCGCCATAGACCGGGGCATCCGCCAACTTCGGCGCGATCTCCGCATACAGCTCCTGCAGGGAAACCATGCGGATGGCCAACCCCTGCCCATATCGCCGGTTGTATTCCTGGATAACCCGAAGAATTTCCGTCTCCGGCGGCGCATTGTCACTGAACACCCCGGAAACGGACGCCAACAGGAAATCGTAGGGATATCCGTTGTCCAGGCACAGCGCCGCGTAGTTTTCCAGGTTCTGGCGCAGCGCTTCCACAGGGTCTTCCGGTTGCGCGCCTTTTCCCAGATGGTTCTCCATCATGAAATTCGCCGCACGGTTGGGTTTTAACCCCAAGACGTTGCCAAGGTTGTAATGCTCGCCATTCCACACCAGCAGGCGCTGCCCGGCAGCGTTTTCCCACCAGAACGCCGTCTGGTTCTGGTAGAGCGGGTACATGCCATGATGGCAATGGATGTTTGCCAGAAGGAATTCCACCCCATGGCGCAGCAAAACATCCCGGTAGCCCATGGAAATACCGTTGATGTCCGCGATCATGGCCGTGCGCAGCGGCGCGCCTTCCCGGGAAAAAAGCTCCTGCAGGCAACCCAGCCGGCGGTCGAACACATCGCAGGGAACCAGGTCGCAGAAATTCAAATAGCTGGCAGACAGGCCGATTTTTCCTTCCCGCGCAAGAGCGAAAAACGCGGCCCGCTCCTCCGGCGCGCAACGCTCCAGGAACTTTTCCACGCAGAACAGCGTCTCGCAGTTCCAACGAAAATCCTCGTTTTCCGGCCGCTCCATCAGGCGCAGCACCGTCCGGATATAATCCGTCTGGGTGTCGATCACCCGTTCCTGCAAATCGGTATAACCGATGTCC
Source organism: uncultured Oscillospiraceae bacterium (assembly GCA_964540735.1). Taxonomy (GTDB): domain Bacteria; phylum Bacillota; class Clostridia; order Christensenellales; family Aristaeellaceae; genus Egerieenecus. The sequence goes on along the minus strand of CAZINY010000025.1, from coordinate 33,591 downwards.
GTGTGGGAATGATGCGTTACATACAGCGTTTTGATTGCGTCGGACCTCATACCGGCTCCTCCCTTTCTTCCCGCCTGATACAGGCGACAATCGCTTTGACGGCTTCCCCGTCCACCGCGCGCAGGACATACGTCCCCGCTTCCTCCGGAACCACGCAGGTTTCCGCATAGTGAAGCGTCATGGGTTCAAAAAGCCCCGCAGGACTTTCCAAAAGCGCCCGTTCGCCCTCCACCAGGTTGAGCATATGTACGCTGCCGTTCCTGGGAACCGGCATGGCGCTTGAGGTGGTGATTCGATAGGTATCAATAAATTCCAGGGCATGCAATCCCGTCTGTTCTATCTGCCCTTCCTCGCCTGCGTAAAGCAGCTTCACGTGGTTCACCAGATGTTCCCGCACCCATTCCGTATCCCGCTCCCACTGTATATTGGCCAAGCCATGCGCCAGATGAATGGGCCGCGGTTTGCCATCCAGATCCAGCCTTCCCCAATCCCACAGCTTAAAGGTAAAGATGTACGGCGTTGCGCTGATTTCCAGCACCATGGTATTCGCGCCTGACCCGTGAACCGTTCCGGCGGGAATCAGCAGATGGTCGTGCTTTTTCACCGGCAGGCGGTTCACGTACCGCTCCGCCGGAAAGTTCTGGCCCTGCTGCGCAGCCGCCAGGTCCGCGGCCATTTCCTCCGCGCGCACGCCGGTGCGAAGGCCCAGGTACACGCAGGGCGCGTCTCCCTGCGTGTCCAGGATATAGTAGCTTTCGTCCTGGGTATACGCCATGCCGAAGCGCTCCCGGATATACGGCTGGAGGGGATGCACCTGCAGGGAGAGGTTTTGTCCGTTGACGGTATCCAGCAAATCGAAACGGATGGGAAATTCGCAGCCAAAGCGCCGGTAGACCCGCTCCCCCAGCAGTTCCCTGGGATGCGTAAGCACCAGGTTCATCGCCGGCGTTTGCACCAATCGCTCCCCAAAGGCCAGGGTCAGGCTGTTTTCCTCCGGTACCCCGTCAAAGCTCCAGGCGTAATTGCTTCCGTTATCGGGAAGGTGAAAATGCCGCTTCATCCAATCCCCGCCCCACACGCCAGGGTCAAAGTAAGGCGTGAGCCGGAAAGGCCGCCGGACCACCTGCGCCAGCGCTTTGCCATAGGCGTTCCCCTCCACCATGGCCGGAGCGCCGTCATCCGTCATATCCAGGTAAAAATCCATGGTTGGAAGCAGCCTGGCCTTCACGGCGTCCGCCCAGCGCCATTCGGCGAAATATCCCCGTTTGTATTTTGCCAGCCGCGGCACGTCCCGCTGGGCCGTGTGCCAGTTGTTCATGCCGCGCCGGTAACGCAGCTGAATCTCCCAGCGGGTAATGTCCGCCACGATACACACATCCCCCGGATGCACCAGGGACGCGCCCACGCCGTATACGAGCACGCGCCCACGCTGGCACACGCGTCCCGCCTCGGCCAGGCGTCGGGGGTCAAACACATCCTCCAGCCTGCGCGTTGTCATGCGGCCGAATACGCGGTCATCCGTCAATTCCTCCTGAAGCAGCGCATCCAGTTCTTCGGGGTCCATGGCGCACCTATCGCTGCACACCACCGCGTCCCATCCCAGCGGCGCAAGCTCCTCCCGGAGAATGCGCTGGGTTACGCCTGGATAACACTCCACCGTCACGACGCACTGTTGGCGTAAACATTCGGAAAGCCGTTTACGAATCTCCCGCCATCCCAGCGCCACCGCTTCCCCCTGTTCCGCCACCTGAACCCGCGGAAAGCGATCATAGCCCGGCTCTTTCCCATCCTTGGCAACCATTGCTTTTCCCTCCATGCGTTTCTCCCTTATGACCTTACCTGTTGCCGTACAATATGTCAATACCAATAGCGCATTTATGGATATGCTTTCTTAGATGTATTTACATCTTGAACGCCGCGTGCTATACTCGCCTTGAGAAAAGGAGGGTTTCACAGATGTCGCAACCGCTTTATGCGCAGGTGGCGTGCTACGTGCGCGAACGCATTGACTCCGGCGAGTATGCGGAAGGCAGCCGCATTCCCACGGAGAATGAGCTTGCCAGATTGCTTCGCGTCAGCCGTCCCACGGTACGCCAGGCGCTGTCCGCCCTGTCCCGCGAGGGCTATTTGCTGCGCATAAAAGGGAGCGGCACCTTCGCCGCGCATCCCAAAGTCGTGCATCAATCCACAACGTTTCTCACCGGTTATCGGGAAGAAAGCGAAAAGAACCACCGGACGCTTCATACCCGTGTGCTGCACCTGGGCGTGGAACGGGCCACGGAAACGGTTGCGCAGGCATTAGGCCTCCGTCCGGGGGAGCGTGTAACCCGCCTGACACGCCTGCGGCACTTGGAAAACCTTTATGGCAACGCCCCGGTGGTACACACCACCGTCTATGTTCCCACCGCCCTTTTCCCCGGGATGGCGCAGCTTGATTTTACCGGCGTCTCCTTCTACGATGCCCTGGCGGCCCGGAACCTCAAAGTTTGCCACGCCTCCCGGCGGCTGGAAGTCACGCCGCCGGCAGAAGAGATTGCCAAGCAGCTGGGTATCTCCATCTATGAACCCGTGATCTGCATTACCTCGTCCGGGTATACCCAGGCCATGGTCCCGGTGGAATATTGCGTGAGCTATTACCCTGCCAGCAGAAGCAGCTTTCTCATTGAAATGCATCCATAACCCTGAAAGGAACGATCTGCCATGGAAACCTATTGCATCTGCCTGGATGTAGGCGGAACAGAAATCAAAGCCGCCGCGCTTTCCCCCAATGGCTCGCTTTTGACGCCCATACGCAAGGCGCCCGCCCTGGCCCAGGAAAGCGCCGGCCGCTTGCTGGAGCATTTTGCTACGTTCATCGGCAGTTTCCTGCAACCGCATCGTACGCTTGCAGCTATTTGCCTGGCTTTTCCAGGCCCCTTCGACTACGAGAACGGCGTCTGCCTGCTGCAAGGCTTGGGCAAATATGACGCGTGGTATGGCATGAATCTCCGGGACGCCTTGGCGGAACGTTTCGCCCTGCCGCCTGCCTCCGTCCGCTTTTTGAATGATGTGGCGGCTTTCGCCCTGGGCGAGCTGCGCTTCGGCCAGGGACGCGGCGCGGCGAAAAGCCTTTTCGTGTGCGTCGGCACCGGTTGCGGCAGCGCCTTCGCGCTGGGGGATTCCCTGGCGTCCGAAGGGACGCCCGGCATACCCCCACAGGGATATATTTACGCGACGCCCATGCTGGCAGGCTGCCTGGACGATTATCTTTCCCGCCGCGGGATTCTTTCCCTCTCCCAGGAAATGCTGGGCGAAGCGCTGGATGGCAAGGCCCTGGCGGAACGCGCCGCAGCCGGGGACGCAGGCGCGCAGGCATGCTATGCCGCCTTTGGAGCGCGCTTGCGTGACGGCCTGCTCCCGTTTCTTGAAGGCTTTGCCCCCGCATGGGTCTGCCTGGGCGGGCAGATTACCCGCAGCGCCGCGTGGTTCATCTCGCCCTTATCCGCCGCCTGTCAGGCGCGCGGCATCCGGCTTTCCGTATCGCAGGATACCACCCTGCGCGCGCTCCAGGGATTGCTTTGCATCCAATAGCGTCCACAGCCCGTTGCGCGCGCCGCGCCGGGCCTGGAACGCCCGCCTGCCGCGAGAAAGCAATCCTCCTCCGCTTTCAGCCAGGCATCAGGGCCATAAAATCCATCGGCTCCTGAAAGAAGGCGTTTCCGCTTCTTTCAGGAGCCGATGCTTATTCATTGCCCAGGTTATTTTGCAACAGGTTCATACAACCCATGGGCCAAGCTGCTCCGCTCATGCCTGAAGCAGCCTGGCAATGCCTTCGTGCAGGCGTTTTTCCGTCTCCTGCGCCTCCGCCGCGCTTTCGCCCCGGCTGAACAGATACGCCTTGAGTTTCGGTTCTGTGCCGCTGGGGCGAATCATCACCTTGCAGCCGCCCTGAAGGCGGAAAGCAAGCACGTCCGCCGCGGGCAGCCCCTGGAAGCCTGTCAGGTAATCCTCCGTGCCCTCCACGGAGATACCGCCCAGCTCCCGGGGCGGGTTTTCGCGCAGGCGCGCCATGATGCGCTGCATGGCCTCCATGCCTGCCGCCCCCTCAAAGGTAAAGCTGTACAGCGTATTGAGGTAGTGGCCGTACTTCTGATACAGCGCCTGCATGGCCTGGTACAGGGTGCAGCCACGATGCTTGTACCACCTGGCCATCTGGCAGATGAGCATGGACGCGTTCACCGCGTCCTTATCCCGCACATGACCGCCGGAGAGGTATCCATAGCTCTCCTCAAAGCCGAAAATATAGCGTCCCGCTTCCCCATCCTTTTCCAGCAGGCCAATCTGTTCGCCAATGAACTTGAATCCCGTCAGCGTGCGCCGGAGCTCCACGCCGTAGTGCGCCGCCACGCCGTCCGCCATGGCGGTGGATACGATGGTGCTCACCGCCACAGGACGCTCCGGCAGCGTGCCGGCCTCCAGGCGGACCCGGCAGATGAAGTCCAGCAGCAGCACGCCCACCTCGTTCCCCGTCATCAGCACGTATCCGTCGCCTTCGGGGACGGCGATTCCCACCCGGTCACAGTCCGGGTCCGTGGCCAGCAGCAGGTCGGGATGATACACGCCGCAATCCCGCAGCCCCAAGGTCAGCGCTTCGCGGATCTCAGGATTCGGATAGGGACAGGTGGGGAAATGCCCGTCCGGCAAGCGCTGTTCCTCCACCACATGCACGTCCGTCACGCCGATTTCCGTCAGTATCCGCTGTACGCATTCCAGGCCCGTGCCATTCAGCGGCGTATACACCACCCGCAGGGGCGTATCCGCCGCCACGGGCATGGCCTGTGCCTTGACCGCCGCCACAAAACGATCCAGGGTATCCTCGCCGATATACCGAATCAGCCCCGCGTTCAATCCCTGCTCAAAATCCACGGCGTTCACACCATAGAGGGGATCAATGGGCGCGATTTCCTCGCCAATGGCTTCCGCCATTTCCAGGGTAATCTGGCATCCGTCCTCGCCGTAAACCTTGTACCCATTGTACTTGGCGGGATTGTGGCTGGCTGTGACGCAGATGCCCGCGCCGCAGCGCAGGTCGCGCACCGCAAAGGACAGCGCAGGCGTAGGTTCCAGGCGAGGATAGAGCCAGGCCACAATGCCGTTGGCCGCCAGGACCGACGCCGCCCGGCGCGCAAAATCCTCGCTTCCCATGCGGCTATCATACGCAATGGCCACGCACTTGGGGAGCAGGGTCTGGTTCAGGTAATTGGCCAGCCCCTGGGTTGCCTGGCCCACCGTAAACAGGTTCATGCGGTTGGTTCCCGGCCCCAGCTCCCCGCGGAGGCCTCCCGTGCCGAAAGCCAGATCCTTGTAGAAACTGTCCAATATCTCCGTATCCTTCATGGCGCGGAGCTGCTTCCGGGTATCCTCGTCCACCGTCTCCGCAGAAATCCAGCGTTCCCACGCTTGCCTCGCGCTCTGCATAACATCCGCCATTGTATTTCCCTCCCGCCTTATTCATGTATTTCCAAAGGCAATCCGTCCGGGTCATGAAAAAAGGTCATCCGGCCGCCGGTTACTTCGTCCACGCGCAAGGGTTCGCACACAATTCCACGCTCCGACAGCGCCCGCGCCGCCGCCGCCGCGTCCGCCACCCGAAACGCCAGATGGCGCAGCCCCAGGGCTTCCGGATAGCTGGGACGGGCCGGCGCACCGGGCTTGATGAAGATTTCCAGCTCCATGGTCCCCAGCCGCAGGTCCAGCTTGCAATCGCCCTTTCCTGGCCGGGCCGTCTCGCGCAGCACCTCAAATCCCAGCGCGTCCACGTAGAAGGCCCGCGTGCTTTCCAGGCTGGACGCAATAATCGCCACATGATGCACCGCCGTAAAAGGTAGCATGAAGCCCCTCGCCTCCCTTATCCGCCAAAATGCGAAAAATCCCCTTCCCATGGCAGGAAGAGGCTTTCTCGCACATCCGTATAGGCTTACATCGCGGCCTTGGCCAGCTTCGTGGCAAGGCGAGCCTTTTTGCGATTGGCGGCATTCTTATGGATGATCCCCTTCGCCACAGCCTTATCCAGGGCGGAGGTGGTCTCACTCAACTGCACAGCCGCGTTCTTGGGATCAGATGCAATCGCGGCGTTGAGCTTCTTAATGGAAGTACGGACGCTGCTCTTCACCATGCGGTTCCGCAGGGTTTTCTTCGCAGTAACCTTTACGCGCTTCTTAGCGGACTGAATGTTCGGCAACCTGTTTCACCTCCTTAGGCAATCATAAACCAGCAACTGGCATTGTACCATGTCCCCGCACAAATTGCAAGACTTTTTCAGAAAAAAGCGCCCGCGGCAGGGAAAAAATCCCTCGGGCAATACCGTGCAAAACATTGTCGCGGTATTGTCCGAGTTTTTCCGCGGACACACCATGCTCATGTAACGCTTAGGCAAACCTCGAAACTGATATATCCATTATCCCTGTACACCTGAAAACGATAAATGCCCGTATCCATTCCATGATGAATGTCGTAGTACGCGCTAAGCAGCCCCGTAAGACTGACAAAATGCCGATAGGAAGTGTTGTATGCAAAGCTCTGATTGTATGTGCGAAGATATTGGTTCACATAAACCTCGCCGTTGGGCGCGCGCATGGTGATAATCCAATTGAAGGTATGTCCGCTGCGCAGCGCCGTTGTTGTGCGCGCAATCGTACGGATAAAGTACTCCCGGCCATACATGCTGCTGTTCCACTTCCAGGAAGCCACCTCAGCATCTATGGTCGCTTTGTTCACCGAGCCGATCGCCGTGCCCACATTTGTCAGGTCGTGAGCGTTTTGCCCTACGCGCCGTCCCTCCACCGCCATAAGGTAGGTATCTTCCACCCGAATATAAGCAGCTTCCTGCGTCAACTGCGGCATTTGGACGTCGGCCGAGCCCAGCACGTTGCCTTCCACGTCTTGCAGTTCAATGCGATAGCCCGTGCCTGGCGCTAGTCCCGTAAGCGTACAGCTGTTTCCGGAGGTGGTTTCTGAAACGTATTTCCAGCTCTGGATGCCGTCCAGATAGTAGCCTGAAACTACCACGGCCGGCTGATCGCTTCCTTGCGGATAAGCAATCACCGTCCGTTCGGCCCGGTTCCCGGCCCAACTTACATGTACGGAAGACGCGCCGCTTACCGCTACCGAAAGTGTTTCTGCGGCTTGCGCGCAGCCGGCTGCCGCAGCAAGGAGCAAGACCAGCGTGAAAAGCACAACTTGGCACCACCTGCGTTTCATCCCCATTTGCGCCTCCTTTATCCTCGTATGTATTCCGGTCGATGTGCGATATGCGATATGTGATGTGCATTGATTGTACAGCCGGCAAACCGCATTGTCAAACCGTTCATCCTACGGAAAGAACCGTTCGCTGCATGGCTTGAAAAGAAAAACAATTATTGGTATAATCTTAACGATTTGAAGGCTTTTCGTGGAGGATTGATCGCATGCTTCCCGTGGTAATTCTGGATGACGACGCGGACTATGCGCGCCTGTTCACCTTGCGTTTCAAGCGCGTGGCTGACGCCGCCGGCATTCCCTTTTCCATCGCGCTGTGCGCTACCACAGCGCAGCAGGTCCTGGATTACGCGCAGGCGCACCCCAACGGCAATCTGTACTTTCTGGATATTGATCTAGCGGACGCCGTCAACGGGCTCACGGTAGCGCGGCAGCTTCACAGCATGGACCCCCGTGGCCATATCATTGTTGTTTCCGCCTATGAACACTACATCTGGGATGCCATGCATACCCACGTCTTTGACTATCTGCTCAAGCCCCTGACGGATGAAGCAATCCGCGCCTGTTTGCAGGGCGTGCTGAAGCATCAGACCGACCCTTCCGCCTTTTCCCGGCGCATTATGATTCACAGCGGCGAGCGGACGCATCTAATGAACCAGGAGGATATTCTCTACATACAGGTGCGGGGCAATTACCTTACCGCTGTGCTCAAGAACGGCGAAACCTGCAAATGGTATGGACGGCTGCAACAGGTCGCGCCGCTGCTGGACGAGCACCTGTTCACACAGTTGAGCCGGAATTGTTTCGTGGCCATCCGTTTTGTACGGGAAATTGATTCCGGCGATAATACCTGTCTGCTCAGCAATGGAGAAAAACTAAAAATTTCCCGGCGCAGGGTTTCGCAGCTCAAAAAAATTTTTACGGATCTGGTGACCTAATGAATACTGTAGAATCAGTACTGTCCTGGCTGCTTTCGCTGCTGGCAGACGGCACGCTGCTCTATCTGTTTTCCTGCGTCGCCATGGGGCAACCGCCCTGCCGCAGGAGCTGGTGGGTTTACATGGCCGCTACGCTGGCCGTTGACGCCGTCTCCACGCTCTGCTTTCACGGCGCATACACCGGGTGGACATTGCTGCTTTCCGTGGCAAATATCTTTTTCGTGACCCGCTTCGCCTTTCTATACAGAAAACGGCGCCTGCTGCTGCGGGCGCTGGTACTGTTAAGCCTTCACTTCATTCTTTCGCTGTTGGCCGGCGGATTATCCATCCTGTTTCTGGGGCCGGAACGGGTCAACGCCCTGATGCTGCAATGGACATGGAAGCGGCTTGTGCTTTCCGCAACGCATTTGCCCCTGGCTTTGCTGCTTTTGCCGGCGTACCAGTGCCAGCGGTGGCTATCCCGCCGCACCATTGTGCTGCCGGATTCCCTCTACCTGTTGCGGGCGCTGCTGTTGCTGACGGCCACCATCGTCTGCGTTTCCATGCTGCTCAATCAGCTGCCCACCATAGCGCTCCCCTCCCGGCTGCACCGGATCATCCTGCTTTTTGGCATCACCGCCGTCATCCTGGGAATTTGCATCTCTTACCTGGCGCAGGATTTGCGCTTCCTGCGCATGCGGAAGCGCAGCGCAACCCTGGAGCGTCAAAAGCTCATAAACGACGCCCTGGCTGAAGACCTGCGTCAGTTCCGCGGCCAGGTCATCCAAATGGTGGATGCGCTTGGCGGCATGCTCAGCGAAGGAACGCCGGAAGAAAAACGCCTCCGGTATGAGGAAATTGCCCGGCAGTGCGCGCAAATCAACAACGAAAACATGCTGGTATTGCAGCGTCTGGGCGATCCCGCCCTGGCGGGACTTTTGCTGCGTAAACTGGCCCGTTGCCGCGAGCTGGGCCTACCCATTTACCTGCACCTGTCCGGCCAGCCGTATTTCAGCCGCGCCCTCTCCCCCGCCCTGTGCCAGATCATGGGCGTATTGGTGGACAATGCCCTGGAGGCCGCCGCGGACTCCGTTTATCCGCGGGTGGTCATCCGCCTGTCCCAGCAGGAAAAGGGCATCCGTATCACCACCATGAACACCTATCCCGCCAGCCTGGATGTGGAACGCCTCCTCAGCGGAAGCGCGGTTTCCACCAAATCGGGGCACACAGGAGATGGCCTGCGCAGCGTTGCCGCCCTCTGCCGGCAGCATCCCAACGTAAGCGTTGAGTTCGCCGCCCAGGGGCGTTTTATTCTCTGCGACCTGATCATCCTGTAAAAGGAGCTGTTGCTATGGATTCGGTCCTGGTCGCCAACCTTGTCGCCCTATTGACCACCCTGTGGGACGGCGCAGGCCTGTATGCTATCTGCTGCACGGCCATCGGCGCAAGGCCCTCCTGGAGGGATTGCGCGGTATTCATCGCCCTTACCTTGCTGGTGGAGCAAGGCTATGTGTTTTTCTTCTCCACCGATTATTCCGGCATCACTTATCTATTTTGCTTTATTCTCACGCTGCTGCAGGCCCGCTTTGCTTTCCGCAAGCGCGGCTGGTCGCTGGCCATGGCCTTCGGGCTTTCCCTGCTGGCGCAGTTCGGCTTCGTCGTAGTCGTTGCGCCTGCAAGCCTTTGGGTCTTTGGCGATGAACTGGCCAATCATATCGTCCTCAGCTTTGATTGGGACCGGCTGTTGCAAAGCATGCTGAACATGCTCCTGGGAATCCCTTATATCGCCCTGCTATATGGCCTGCGCATATTGATCCGCAAGCGTGGATTTTCCCGCCTGTCCGACTATCTCTATCTTTCCAGGGCTTTTCTTCTCCTGGGAGCAACGTTCGTCTGCGGATTCATGCTGCTGAATCAGTTTGCGACCGCCGTCGATGTTTCCCGGTTACGTAGCATCAGCGCCCTGATGGCCTCCATCATGCTGCTGGTATTGGTCTGCCTGTCCTATCTCCTGCAGGATTTCCGCTACCTGCAAATGCGGCGGAACAACGACACCCTGGCCCGGCAAAAGCAGATTACGGACACGCTGCTAACCGGCACGCGGCAATTCCGCCATAACGCGCTGAACCTGATCTACGGCTTTGAGGGCGCGCTGCTGAACGAATCGCCGGAGGCTGCCGCCGACTATTACCGCCACCTGGCGCACAAATGCGCCCTGATCAACCATGAAAACGACGCCGCCCTTCGCCGCCTGAATCAGCCGCAGCTGGAGAAACTGCTGCTGGAAAAAATCCAATGGGCCAATGATCGTGACATCCCATGTTATGTAACCGTTCAGGGCAGCTTTACCGGGCCTGCGCCGTTTTCAAACGACATACGTCAAGCGCTGGACTGGATGCTCGACGCCGCAATCGAATCGGCGGCAGCGTCGCAAGGATGCGTCCACTTCCTGCTCTGTCCTCGAAATGGCGGCCTTTTGCTGTCCGCGCTTTATGATGGCGCGCTGGACAGCGCAACCGCCCGCTGCCGCGCTTCCGCTCCCGGGAAAAAAAGCCTATGCCTGTGCGTAGCGCAGCGCGGACGGTATGTACAGCAGACGGTCATGCTGCCAAAGCGCCTGTAAAACGTTCGCCAACGAATAAAAGCGACTTACGCCATTTGGGGCGCCAGCGCAGCACCGTTCCGCCGGAAGCCGCCCGAATGACTCATCCGTTGCCCTCGCCGGGCCCAAGCAATATCAGGATTTCCCCGGTGCGCATATCCACATGCGCCGTATACAGGCACTCCCACAGGTTTTCCGCTTCCTTCCAGCGGTACCAGGAAAACTGATACATCCTGGACGGCGGGATTTCCATCGCCATGGTTTCCATACGCCAGCTATCCAGCTGCGCTTCCTCCAGCCCATAGCGGTACATCAACCCCAGCTTGGCCGTGGAGAGGGCTTCCTCCTCGGAGATTTCCCATTCCAGGGGAACCGTAGCCTGGGAATCAAACCCCATGACCTTGGAAACCGGCAGGTTGGCAAAAGCATACCGCTCCTCGATGGTCCATTCCATCATTTCCCGGCCCAGCCGTTCCTCCCACTCCTTTTGCGCGTCATGGAAAGCGTCTTCAATGGTATATTCATCCGTGCGCAAGGATTGCAAAAAGTCCGTGGCATTGGAGGTACGGTACATCTCGCCGGTTTCCGCCGCTAGCTGCATGCGAAAATCGTTTCCTTCCGTATTCCCTTTCTGAAAGGTAAACTGCCACAGCCGCACCTTGGGTTCCATGCGGTTATAGCCAAAGGCAATGAAAATCCGCCATTCTTCTTGATCGGCGTCGATACCCCATAGTTCGCGGAAATAGTCCTTGGCCAGCGCCAGCGCCTCCGACTGCTCCAGTTCGTTGGCGCTGGGCAACTCATCCACCCAGGGATCGGCCATACCGCATTTTTCCTCCAGGAGATTGTACTGGTAACGCGCCTCCAGCGGCCAAACGCGCTGATCCGCGCCGTACTGCACGCTGGCTTCCTCCTGGAAGTCGTTCAATGCCCGCCAGTTCGCCTCCGTCTGTATCAAATACGCGTAAAAATCCTTCTCCAGCCGGTCCACCAGATTCTCGCCAGCGTTTATAAAGGCGGCGTCAACCGCGCCCACCTGCTCGCCGGCGCGCACAAACCAACACTGCATTCCGCGCCCCAGCACCTCCACCTCCTGGCCCGGTTCCAGCGCGCCCAACCAGACGCATCTTCCCTGCGTGTTCAGCGCCACCTGTTCCTCGCCGGCAATTTCCGTCTTTGGCAGCGCCTCCGCTGGCGCTTGCGAGGAAACCTGGCTTGCCAGCACATAGCCTGTCAGCATATCGTCTTCTTCTTCGTGCCCCAGATGCACCCAATACCACGAGCCCTGATGCGCGATTACCGTAACCGGCGCTCCCGGAAGAAAGCACGCGAGCATTTCGCTGTCCCCGCTATCCTCAGCGTACAGTACCACACCCGCTTGCTGCTCCGATTGGATATACCCTTTGGTATAATAGCTTTCCGCCCGGGCAGCGCCCGCCAAGCAGAACAAAAGCAAACAAACCAGCACGCCCGTCTTTCGCATGAACGATCCTCCTCATCCCGGTAATTTCCCTTATCCTGATCGGCTCTCATCATCGCTTCCTATTTATGGTAGCATTTGCCCGCAGCCTCTGTCAACGAAATGGATACAATCGTTACAAGTGCAAATGAAAACGAGCGGACCATAAAATTGGCCGCTCGTTTTTTCATGTAATACAACGGCGTTGCGCCGCGTTATCGCCTGTTATCAGGCACGGTCTCAACCGTGCAGCACTTGATAATCCCGGATGCCCATCCTTGCCGCCTCCTTTCCTTTGAACTGGCTTTATCTTACCGCCGCCCTATGAAAGTCCAAAGGAAAGGAATTGAAGCCTGCGTGAAAATCGCCGTACAAGCCGGTGAACCCCCGTTGCCCGCCGGTTTATTCGCCCAGGTCCCGGTTCAATTCATACATCATGATACCGGCCGCCACCGCCGCGTTCAGGGATTCCGCGCCGCCGCGCATGGGCAGGCGTAGCCGGTGGGTGGCCTCCTGCTGCACCTGGGGTGAAACCCCGTTGCCTTCATTGCCAATCACCAGCACAAAGCGCTGCCCCACGCCCTGCCGCTGGTAAAAGGGCGCGCCGTCCAGCTGCGAGGAAAGAACGCTGTATCCATTTTCCCGTAATGCGCGCAACCGGCCCGGCAAATCGCCGGTTATTTCCACAGGCATGCGAAACACGCTGCCCATGGTAGCCCGAAGCACCTTGGGGCTGAACACATCGGCGCATTGTTCGCTAAGAATCAGCCCTTCCATGCCCGCGCAATCCGCGGTACGCAGGATGGTTCCTACATTGCCGGGATCCTGCACGCCGTCCAGGGCCACCAAGCGCCGTCCCGTCCGCGGCACGGCGCCCATGCGCACCACCGCCGCGATTCCCTGGGGCGTTTTGGTATCGCACACCGCCGCCAGCACGTGAGCAGGGAGCAGCACGGCATCCTGCCGCTCCAGCAGGGCGGCATACTGCGTAGCCTGCTCCACATCGCACAGCACGGTTTCCACCGGGAAATCGGAAGCCAGCGCCTCGGCAACCATTTTGCGCCCTTCCACCAGAAACAGCCCCGTTTCCCTGCGTGCTTTGCGGTCCTTCAGGCTGCGCCAGCGCTGTACCCGGGGATTCTTAAGGCTGGACAACGTCTCCAACGACGCGCGCCCCCTTTCGCTCCTGCCAGATATTCAGCGCCATGCCCAGCGCCACCACCGCGCCCCCCGCCAGCGTTCCCATGGAGAACACGCCCAGCAGCAGCGCGTCCAGCAGCATGCTGGAAAAAATTTGACCCACGAACAGAATCACCGTAAACTGCAACGCCGATAGTTTCGGCGTTACCAGGCTGCACAGGAACACCGCCACCGCCCCCAGCGCGCCGCCCAGATAAATCAGGAAGCTTTGCCCTTCCGCCGGAACGGGCGGGATCTGCCGGGAGGTAAAGCACAGAAAAATCAGCAGGCTGCCGCTCAGTCCCGTAACGTAGTTCATAACCGTGCTGTATCCCAGCCCCGCCTGCTGCGCCAGCCGCGCGTTGCTGATGCGCGCAAGCACCATGGAGAAGCCCGAAAGTATGGATACGGCTACCGCCAACCACACGGGCGTGCCGCCGCCCGCCGCTGCGCCGGAAGACCAAAGCAGCATGATGAAGTCCCCCGCCGCAATCACCGCCAGGCTTGCCGCCCGTCCCAGGCTGAGCTTGACCTTCCGCGAACCAAAAAGCCCGAACTGGTCGATGATGGTGGAGCAAATCAACTGGCCCAACAGCATCAGCACCAGGTTTGCCGTGACGCCGATGCCGTCAATCCCAACATTGCAGCAGGCCACCGTTACAATGCCAATCAATCCGCCGCCATACAGGTACCAGGGCGCGCGGCCCTTGGCGCGCCCCCAGCTGAAGGAAAAAGGGAACAGCACCGCCAGGCCCACCAGATGAATCATCACCGTAGCCGCCCAGTTTCCGTACACCCCGGATAGTTGCGCGTTCATCAGGTTCATGATGGAAAGCAGCGCGCCGTATACGCCGCCAAGCGCTCCGTACATACGCTTTCCTCCTTAATTGACGCCCCGGAAACCCTTGCCAATAATCTCGCCGGTATTGGTAATCAGCAGGAAACACGTAGGGTCAACCGCTTTGATATACTTGCGAAGCAGAATGGCCTCGTGACGGTTCACCACCGTCAGCAGGACCGTGCGGCCTTCATGGGTAAAGACGCCCTCGCCCTGCAGGGCAGTCGCGCCACGATGCAGATGCTCCACAATGAAGTCCTGAATTTTCTCCGGATTCGCCGTAATAATATGGAAGCATTTATGCGTGTTGATATTCTCCAGCACCATGTCCACCATCAGGGACTTCATCAAAAGGCCCAGTATGGAAAACAGACCCGTCTCCATGCCGAAGGCCACGCACGCCATCACCGTAATGATGCAATCCGAGCACATGAGCGCACGGCCGATGTTCAGGCGGGTGTACTTTTTCAGCACCATGGCCACAATATCCGTCCCGCCGCTGGACGCGTCCAGGTTGAACAGAATCGCCGAGCCCACCGCCGGAAGCGCCACGGCGAAGATCAGCTCCATGAGCGGCTGCGTGGTCATGGGACCCTGCATGGGAATGACCCGCTCCAGCAACCAGGTCAGTCCGCTGAACAGCAGGCTGGCATAGGTGGTGCGCACGCCAAAACTGCGCCCGAACACCGCAAAGCCCAGCAACAGCAACGCCACGTTAATCACCGTTACGAAGGTGCCGGGGGTCATCTCCGGAATATAGTGCGCCAGTATCACCGCCAGGCCGCTCACGCCGCCGGTAGAGAAATTGTTGGGAAACTTGAAGAAATATACGCCCACCGTCAGGCAGACAATGCCCAAAGTAATCAGCAGCCATTCCCGAATCGTTTGCTTGCGTGGTTTCGCCCGTTCCATGGTCGCGCCCCTTCCCCTGTACTCTGGCAGGAAATGCTCTGAGAAAATCAGCGTCATTATAGCAAAAAAACAAAGGGCGGGCAAGGGTTATCCCTGCCCGTCCCAGACTGTCGAAAACCCCAGGGAGGCGTCGGAGGGGCCGCTGCCTCTCCGACTTCCATTCGTGTAAGCCGGCTCCGCCGGCTTCGCGGGTCATTGATTTTGCTTGCAAAATCAATTCCTTACAGCTTCGGACGACCTTTGGTTGGCCGAAGTTGCCTTCTCAAAAAAGTGGCGCCGCCACTTTTTTGACAAACTGAGGCGGGCAAGGGTTATCCCTGCCCGTCCTGCGCCCAGGCCCAGACCGCCTCGGCGGCCGCCCTGTTCATCCCCGGCGCCGCGGCCAGCTCCTCCAGGGAAGCCGCCCGAATGGCTTTCAAAGAGCCAAAGCGGTTCAACAGCGCTTTTCGCCGTTTGGGGCCGACCCCGGGGATATCCTCCAATTGGCTGTGAATGCTGGCCTTGCCCCGCAAAGCCCGGTGATGGGTGATACCGAAGCGGTGCGCCTCGTCCCGGATGCGCTGTATCAAATGCAGCTCCGGGGTGTGATGATCCAGGCAAATCGGGTCCTCGCGGTCCGGAAGATAGATTTCTTCCTCCTTTTTGGCCAAGCCGAACATGGGGACCTCCGCGCCCAGGTCCAGCAGGGCTTCCCTGGCAAACCGCAACTGCTGCGGGCCGCCGTCGATCAGAATCAGGTCCGGAAGATCGGAAAATTTCCCGCCCACGGCCGGCAGCCCGGCAGCTTCCCGCTCTTTTTTTTCCGCAAGGCCATGGGCGAACCGCCGCCCAAGCACCTCGTTCATGGAGGCGAAGTCATTGGCCCCCACAACGGTCTTGATACGGAAATGCCGGTACTCCTTCTTGGCCGCCACCCCGTCGATGAAAACCACCATGGACGCCACGGAAAGCACGCCCTGGGTGTTGGAAATATCATAGCCTTCAATGCGGCGCGGGGTTTGCGGCAATCCCAAGGCCCGGGCCAACCCCTCGCAGGCGCCCACGGTGCGCTCCTGCCGTATGGCGGCCCGGGCGTTGCGCTTTTCCAGGGCGTCAGCGGCATTCTTCGCCGCCAGGCGAACCAGCTCATGCTTTTCCCCGCGCTTGGGGGTAGCCAGCGTGACCGCTCCGCCTTTCTGCTCCCGCAGCCATGCCTCCAACTGCGGCAGACTATCCTCCGGCAGCGCTTGCACCAGCACATGCCGGGGAATCAGGTTCCCGTCCTCATAGTATTGCGTCAGGAACGCCGCCAACACTTCTCCCGGTTCCTCGCTGCCCTCCCGGGGCAGGGGGAAATGGTCGCCGCCTACCATGCGGCCCCCGCGCACATACACCACCTGCACCATGGCGTCCAGCCCGTCCTGCGCCAGCGCCAGAATATCCTGCTCGGCACGCTCGGTCTGGATCGCAATTTGACGCTCCATCAATCCCTGCACGTCCCGAATCTTGTCCCGGTAGACGGCCGCCTTTTCATACTGCATGGCCGCCGCCGCGGCTTCCATATCCTTTTTCAGCCGGTCCACCACCTGCTTGTAGTCTCCGCCCAGAAAGGAAAGCACGCCGTCCAGCATGTCCCAGTATTCGGCCTCGGTACACTTTCCCGCACACGGCGCAAGGCACCGGCCAATCTCATAGTTGACGCAGGGCCGGCGGGGCGTTTTCAGGGGTAACGCCAGTTTGCAGGTGCGCAGGGGGAACACGTCCCGCACCGCGTCGATCACTTGTTTCACCGCCGTCGCCCCGATGTAGGGGCCAAAATACTTCGCGCCGTCCTTTTCCATACGCCGCGCCAGGGTCAACCGGGGATAGTTCTCCCGCAGATTCACCCGCAGATACGGGTAGTGCTTGTCGTCCTTCAACAAAATATTATAGTAGGGCCGGTGACGCTTGATCAGGTTGCACTCCAGGCACAGGGCTTCCAGGTTGCTGTCGCACAGCAGAATATCGAAATCCTGGATATGGCTGATCATGGCCGCCACCTTGGGCGTATGGTTGGTTTCGCGAAAATAGGAGCGCACGCGGTTTTTGAGGTTCACCGCCTTGCCCACATAAATAATGGTTCCTTCGGCATCCTTCATGAGATAGCAGCCCGGACTTTCGGGCAGCTTCTGAATTTTCAGCTCCAGTTCCTCATTCCACTTTCCCATGGAGGCTCTCCTTTCCGCGCCCTTGCCGGCGGCGTATCCCGGGGATATTATAGCAGAAACCGGCGTTCGGGAAAAGAGGCCGGCTGCCGGAAGCAAGGAACGGGCTTGACACGATTTTCCTTTTTCCACATAATGAAAGAAACCATTGCATCATGCGCGTTCCCGCGGAATTGCTCCCCAGGGCATGCGCATGGGCTGAACAAGGGAGGAAAGAATCCATGCCGGTTTCCGCCATTCTTGCGGGTGCGGGACATCGCGCCATGCTTTACGCTTCCTATGCGCTGCTCCACCCGGAAGCGCTGAACATCGTCGGCGTAGCGGACCCCGACCCCATCCGCCGCAGGAAAGCGGCGGAACAGTTCCGGATTGCCCCGGACATGTGCTTTGAAAGCGCTGAAGCGCTGGCCGCGCGTCCCCGCCTGGCCGACGCCGTCATCAACGGGACCATGGACACGCAGCACGTTCCCACGTCCATTCCTCTGCTCCGTGCCGGATACCACATGCTGTTGGAAAAGCCTTTCGCCGTAAACGAGGCGGAAATGCAGGCGCTTGCGCGCACGGCCCGGGAAACCGGCCGCCACGTCATGATCTGCCATGTGCTCCGCTACGCGCCTTTTTATGCGCAAATCAAGGAGCGGCTGCTGCGGGGAGAAATCGGCGATATCATCAGCGTGCAGTGCACCGAGCATGTCAGCTATCATCATCTGGCCGTTTCCTATATTCGCGGCAAATGGGGCAACGAGGAAAAGTGCGGCGCCTCCATGCTGCTGGCCAAATGCTGCCACGACCTGGATTTGATGATCTGGCTGAAAAGCGGCATTCCCCCCACGCTGGTCTCCAGCTTTGGCGGAGATTTTCAGTTCGCGCCGGAAAAAACGCCTCCCCAGGCAGGAACGCGTTGCCTGGTGGATTGCCCCCTGGAGAAGGATTGCCTGTACTCGGCCCGAAAGCACTACATCGACCATCCGGACCGCTGGGCTTTCTATGTGTGGGACTGCCTGGAAGGGCTGGAGCATCCCACCCTTGACGACAAAATCGCGTCGCTCCAAGGCAGCAGCGATTACGGCCGCTGCGTGTGGAAATGCGACCACACGGTGGTGGATCATCAATCCGTCATGCTGCAATTTGCCGACGGGGCCACGGGCACCCTGAACATGATCGGCGGAGCGGCCAAGCCGGAGCGCAACCTGCATATCATCGGCACTCGGGGCGAAATCAAGGGCGTGTTCGACGATTCCCGCTACGTGGTGCGCGCCATTGATACAGCCAGCGAGGCAGGCTGGCGGGAGGAAACCGTCGACCTGGGCATCGGCGGGGACAAGAGCGGCGCCCAGGGCACCCATGGCGGCGGCGACCTGCGCCTGGTGGAGGATTTCGTGCATGTGTTGCGGGGGGAAACGCCCTCCATTTCCTGCACCTCCATCGCGGACTCCATCAACGGGCACCTGGCCGTTTTCCGTGCTGAACAGGCGCGAAAGACAGGCAAGGTTGTATCACTGGGCGCCATGGCGTAACTTTCCCCTGTATCCTTTGGAAAAAGCCCCGAAAAAACGCCGTGCAAGCCCGAAAAAAAGTTGTAAAAGGGGCAAAAAAATATTTACAATTTCTAGCTTCCGTGCTAGAATGTAATGGTTGCCGAGTAGGTTCGACTGGTGGGCGGCTGCATGTCCTTCCTCAAGGATGTGTTCCACCGGTTGACCATAAGTCTTCTCAATTTTTTGGCAGGCATTGCGCTCAGCGCCTTCCGGCGATGCGTGGTGCCGTCCCGCCTGCATTCACCTCGCGGGACACGAAGCTGCGGACGAATGCGCCTTCTTCCTGGTAGGGTTGCCTGGAGAGGCGCGGATAGCTCCGCTTCTTTCATCGCGGCATGGGCCGCAAGCACAATTTGGAGGTGTATTACACACATGGCACGCATTGCGGGCGTCGACCTGCCCAGAGAAAAACGCGTGGAAGTCGGCCTGACCTACATCTACGGCATCGGCCTGACGACCTCTCAGAAGATGATTGCGGAGATCGGCATCAATCCCGACACCCGGATCAAGGATCTCTCCGAGACTGAAATCAGCAAGCTGCGTGACTACATCGAGCATCACCTGAAGGTGGAAGGCGATCTGCGCCGGGAAGTTTCCCTGAATGTGAAGCGGCTGATGGAAATCGGCTGCTATCGCGGCGTACGTCACCGCCGGGGACTGCCGGTGCGCGGTCAGAACACCAAGCAGAATGCCCGTACCCGCAAGGGTCCCAAGAAGACCATTGCCGGCAAGAAGAAGGCCACCAAGTAATTTCGGCCTGACGCAATGATACGCCCCAAGAGGGCACGGAGGGATAAAAATGGCACCCACCAAGCAAAAGCTCAAGAAGGTAACGCGCAAGCGCCGTGAGAAGAAGCTCGTGGAGCGCGGCGCCGCCCATATCCGTTCTTCTTTCAATAACACCATCGTGACCATCACCGACACCAATGGCAACGCCCTGTCCTGGGCCTCTTCCGGCGGGTTGGGATTCCGCGGCAGCAAGAAGTCCACGCCCTTCGCGGCGCAGATGGCTGCCGAGACCGCTGCCAAGGCGGCCATGGAGTTCGGCCTGAAGACCGTGGAAGTGTACGTGAAGGGTCCCGGCTCCGGACGTGAAGCCGCGATCCGCTCCCTGCAGGCCGCGGGTCTGGAAGTGAACATGATCAAGGACGTGACGCCCATTCCTCACGATGGCTGCCGTCCGCCCAAGCGCCGCCGCGTGTAAGGTATTGAAGGAGGACAACATACAATGGCTGTCAATAAGCAACCGATCGCCCGCAAGTGCCGGAGCTTCGATATTTCCCCGGCGGTGATGGGCTACAGCAACAAAAAGTCTACCCGTAATCCCGGCGGCACCCGTCGCAAGAAGGTTTCCGAGTACGGGGCGCAGCTGAAGGAAAAGCAGAAGGTTAAGTTTGTTTACGGCATTCTGGAGAAGCAGTTCCACCGCTACTACCTGAAGGCCGCCAACATGAAGGGCATCACCGGCGACAACATGCTCCAGCTGCTGGAGCTGCGCCTGGACAACGTGGTGTACCGTCTGGGCCTGGCCAAGACCCGCCGCATGGCGCGTCAGGTGGTAGGCCACGGCCACATCCGCGTCAACGGCAAGAAGGTGGACATCCCCTCCTATTCCGTGAAGGTTGGCGACGTGATTACCCTGCGCCCCACCTCCGCCGAGAAGGAAATGTTCAAGGCCCTGCGTGAAGGCACTTCCGTGCTGACCCCCAAGTGGCTGACCTTTGACGCGCCGAACCTGACCGGCACCGTGAACGCTCTGCCCGCACGCGAGGATATCGACCTGCAGCTGCAGGAGAACATGATCGTCGAGTTCTACTCCCGGTAATGAGGGGTGTCCTGGGAGCAGCAGTCCTATGGCTGCTCTCCCGGAGGCGCTACCCTTCAGGCTTGAACCATTAGAGGAGGGTAAACGAAATGATCGTCGAAATCGAAAAGGCACGCATCGAGTGCGTGGAAGTTGGCCAGAACAACTGCTACGGCAAGTTTGTTGTGGAACCCCTGGAGCGCGGCTTTGGCCACACCCTGGGCAACTCCCTGCGCCGGGTGCTGCTGTCCTCCCTCCCTGGCGTGGCGGTCTCTTCTGTGCACATCGAGGGTGTGCAGCATGAGTTCTCTACTGTACCGGGCGTGAAAGAGGACGTCACCGAGCTGATTCTGAACCTCAAGTGCCTGGCCGTAAAGATGTACTGCGACACTCCCAAGCAGGTTACCATCGACGCGCAGGGGCCCTGCGAGGTTACCGCCGCGGATATCCATGTGGATGACGAGGTGGAAATTATCAATCCCGAGCTGCATATCACCACCCTGAATGAGGACGCGCATCTGCAAATGCAGCTGATCCTGGAAAAGGGCCGCGGTTATGTAAGCGCGGATAAGAACAAGAATCCCAATATGCCCATCGGCGTGATTCCCATGGACAGTATTTTCACCCCCATCCGGAAGGTGAACTACACCGTGGAAGATACCCGCGTAGGGCAAATTACGGACTATGATAAACTGACGCTGGAAATCTGGACCAACGGCACGCTGATGCCCGACGAGGCCATCAGCGGCGCGGCGAAGATTCTCAGCGAGCATCTGTCCCTGTTTGTGAGCCTGACCGATCAGGTGATGCCCGTGAGCATGGTGCAGCCCGAGGACGACAAGAAGGAAAAGGTTCTCGAGATGACCATCGAAGAGCTGGACCTGTCGGTGCGCGCGTACAACTGCCTGAAGCGGGCCGGCATCAACAGCGTGGCCGAGCTGGTGCAGCGCAACCAGGAAGACATGATGAAGGTCCGCAACCTGGGCCGCAAGAGCCTGGAAGAGGTCGAGCAGAAGCTGGAAGCGCTGGGTCTCGGCCTGC
>CAZINY010000025.1:0-11872 GCA_964540735.1 uncultured Oscillospiraceae bacterium | reverse complement strand
GGAGCGGAAGCGGGGCCGGGTATTCCCCTCCCCCGACCGTAAAGGAGGAACATCCCCATGGCACATCAACGCAAGCTGGGTCGCACGGCCGATCAGCGCAAGGCGCTGCTGCGTAATCAGGTGACCAACCTCATCTGGTACGGCCGCATTGAGACCACCGAGGCGAAGGCCAAGGAAGTGCGCCGCATTGCCGATCGCATGATTACCCTGGCGATCAAGGAATGCGACAACAACGTGCAGACCACCAAGGAAACCCACAACGACAAGGGCCAGCTGATGACCCTCGAAGTGGTGAACGACGCTCCCTCCAAGCTGCATGCCCGCCGTCTGATGATGGCGTACCTGTACGACCTGAAGGAGCAGAAGAAGCCCGACGAAAACAAGAAGGATTACAAGGAGCGCACCAAGGACAACAAGCATCCTGTGGTGGAGAAGCTCTTCCGCGAAATCGGCCCCAAGTACAAGGCCCGCAACGCGGAAAAGAATTGCTCCGGCGGCTACACCCGCATCTACAAGCTGGGACCCCGTCGCGGCGACGCTGCGGAAATGGTGATCCTGGAGCTGGTGTAATCCTGGCAACGGGTTTATAAAATGAAGGCATCCCTGCGGTGCCTTCCTTTTTTGATTTCTTGCATCAATAGCCCGCGGCAATATGCATGCCGCGGGCTTTTGATAAGCTTAATTTTCCCCCTGTTTCTGCACCAGAAAACACTCCGGCGCGCCAGGTCCGGCATTCAGGAATTTTTGATGCAGCACATTAAATTCCTGTGGCCGCAAGGCGGAAAAATGTTCCGTTAAGCGCTCCCGTTCCTCGTCCCCGGCAGGATGTCCGGGATAAGCGCACAGGGTCAGCAGCCCCCCGGAACGGAGCAGGCCCAACGCGGCATCCACCGCCTGCCGCGTCGTCTCCCATTGTGTGGTGATGGCTTTGTTTCCCCCAGGCAGCCAGCCCAGGTTGAACATCACCGCATCCAGCGGTTCCCGCACGACGTCCCGCATATGCTCATGCCCCAGGCAATGGAGCGTGCAGCGCTCCAGCAGGCCCCGGCTTGCCAGCAGCTGACGGGTGCGCTCCACCGCGTCGGCCTGCAGGTCAAAGGCAATCACCTGCCCGGTCTCCCCCACCAATTCCGCCAGAAAGCAGGTATCATGGCCATTGCCCATGGTAGCATCCACCACCCGGGCGCCGGGTTCCAGCGCCTGCCGCAGGGCATCCTGCGCCAGATAACGTGCGCTACGCAAAAGAAAGCCCATGCTTACAGCTCCTTCAGCCGTTGTACTTCTTCATCCGTAAGATAGCGCCAGCATCCCCGCCGGAGATCCCCCAACTGCAGCGGGCCAAAGCGGACGCGCTTCAGCGCCACCACCTGATGTCCCACCGCTTCAAACATGCGGCGCACCTGCCGGTTCCGCCCCTCATGGATGCTGACCAGCACGGTGGTGGAAAAGGTCTCTTCTTTGATAACCCGCAAACGCGCGGGCGAAGTCATGCGGCCATCCAGCATCACGCCGGATTTCAGCCGATGCAACTCCT
Organism: uncultured Oscillospiraceae bacterium; assembly: GCA_964540735.1. Taxonomy (GTDB): domain Bacteria; phylum Bacillota; class Clostridia; order Christensenellales; family Aristaeellaceae; genus Egerieenecus. The sequence continues at coordinate 10,338 of CAZINY010000025.1, read as the reverse complement.
CCTGCGTCAAATGGTTGCTGACCTTGGTCAGGTAGCTTTTCTCCACTTCATGGCTGGGATGCAGTACCCGCTGAATAACGTCTCCGTCGTTGGTAAGCAGCAGCAAGCCTTCGCTGTCAAAGTCCAGCCGTCCTGCCGGTACCAGGCGAACAGGATAATCCCGGAACTTGTCCAGCACTGTGGGACGCCCTTCCGGGTCCTGCACGGTGGTCACCTCGCCAATGGGCTTGTAATACAGCAAATAATGCTTTTCTTCCTCCAGGTGAACCAGTTTTCCATCCACTGCCACCCGGTCGTTCTCCGCCACCTGGACGCCCATTTGCGTGACTTTCTCCCCGTTGACCGACACATGTCCTTCCGCAATCAGCTTCTCCGCCGCGCGCCGGGAGGCCACGCCGCTTTGAGCCAGATACTTTTGCAAGCGCATGGATTCAACCTCTTTCCATCATCTTATAGCAAAAAAGCGCGCAAGCCCGCAGCGCCAAGGGTTTCTGACGCTCCTCCGGCAGGCGGCTGTACAGGCGACGGTCCACGCCCTGCACCTGAAAGCCGCTCGCTTCCAAAAACTGACACAGTACCGGATTCTGATCGCTGGCGGTGATGCGCAATCCTTCCAACGCGCGCCGCTTCGCAAAGCCCTCGCAGGAGGCCAGCAGCGCGGTGGCAACGCCCTGCCGGCGGCAGGAGGCATCCACCCGCAGGTCAAGTATTTCTCCCCAGCCCTGCTCATCCCGGCGAATCACTGCTATGCCGCAGAATCGTTCCTCCAGATATGCACCATAAACCGACGCTGACAGCAAAAACGCCATTTCATCCAGCGGCAGCGGCAGCGCCGGTGGAAACGTGCGCCACTCCGCCTTTTCCATGGGCACATAACCCAGCGAAAAACCGCTTCGGCCCATGCGCAGCACCGTTTCATCCCCGCAGAGGCAGGCATCGGAAAGGGGAGGCAGCCGTTTCAGCTCCTCCCGCGTCAGTTTGCGAATCCTGAGCACTTGCCTCTCCGCCCTTCCGGTTTACAAAAGCCGCCTGCGCAGCCTTTGCCACATCCATGTAAGCATACCAAAAAACGCGGAAAAACACAAGAGCGCCCGAAGAAGATCAAGCCCTGAAAAGGGTTTTTGTGGCTCAGAAACTGAGCCAGAGGGAGAAATAGTAGCGGATGCGGTTGGGAAAGTCATCCCGCTGCACCGCCTCCCCCGCTACCAGCGGAACCTGCGCCACCGTTTCGCCCCGCGCCACCATGCGGGCCGTTCCCACAACCTCTCCCCGGGCAATGGGCGCTTCCAGCCGCTGCGGAAGCTCCAGCTCCAGGTCCGGCAAACTGTCTTTGGGCGCCGCGCCTCCCAGGGCGCTCTGCGCCACAATCCGCAAGGCTGCGCCGCCGCTGGCCTCCACCGGCATCTCCCGCACCGTTTCCCCAGCCTCCAGCATAGTAAACCACCCGTACTGCGCAAACGCTGCATCCAGCAACCGCGCCGACTCGTCAAACCAGTCCGCGCAGTTCAACACCACGCAGATTATCTCCATACCGTCGCGCTGCGCGCTGGAGACCAGGCACCTGCCCGCCGCCCGGGTATACCCCGTTTTGATTCCCGTGGCCCCGGCATAGCTTGTCAGCAGCTTGTTTTTATTGTTCAGAATGCGGTCGTATTCCCGGCCTTCCCAGGGGATGGTGGCCCGGGTGGTGGAAACAATTTGACGGAAGGTTTCGTTTTTCATGGCTTCCCGGGCAATAAGCGCCAGATCATGGGCAGTGGTATAATGCCCGTCCTGCGGGAGCCCATGGGGCGTCAGGAATACGGTATGTTCGCACCCTAATTCCCGGGCGCGCGCCGTCATACGCTGGCAGAACGCTGCAACGGAACCGTCAATATGCTCCGCAATGGCTACTGCCGCGTCATTGCCGCTGGCAAGCATCAAACCATACAGCATGTCCTCCATGGTCAAGGTCTCACCTTCGCTGAGATAGATGCTTGTTCCTGGAACGCCGAAGGCGTTCCGGCCCGCAGTGACAAGTTCCGTCAGGTCGCATTCCTCCAGCGCCAGCAGCGCAGTCATCACCTTCGTAGTGGACGCCATGGGACGTTCCACCTCCGCCTGGTGCGAAAGCAGCACCGTGCCGTTCTGCGCCTCAATGACAATCGCCGACGCGGCGGAACTCTCCACCTCCTGCGCCTGCGCTTCTCCCGACTGTCCCAGCAGGGCCCAGACCGCCGCCATGAAGACGATTCCCCAGCGGAGCTTGCGCCATGAAAAAGCTCGGGAGGAGCCCTCCGACTGGAAGCGCCCCTCCCGCTTGCTTTTCTCCCGCATGCTCATCCCTCCCCGTAGGTGGGCGCGCCGCCGTGTTTGCGCCCATCCCTGGAGAAAATATGTTTCATATCCTCCACCACGCCGGGCAGCAATTCCACCATGCGGTCGGCCACCGTTAAGGGTTGCGCCGGAAGCATGCGTACCTCCTCCCCGGAAACCACCAGGAACCCCACCGGCTGCACGGAGACCCCTGCGCCGCTTCCCCCCGCGAAGGGAAAAGCCGAACTTTCCAGCGGCGGATGCAGTTTGTTCTTTTCTTCGCAGGGCAAGTCGCCGCCGCCGGTCACGTACCCAAAGCTGACCTTGCTTACCGGGATAATGGTCGCGCCGCTGGCAGCCACCACGGGTTCCCCCACCACGGTATTTACATCCACCATGTCCTTAATGCTGGCCATGGTGCTTTGCATCATCTCCCCAATGGGATGCTCCATCATGTTCCCTCCCTATGTTTTGGATGTTCCTTGCGTTCTCCCGCCCATGCAGCCAGCAAAAGCAGCGCGGTAGCGGCCAGCGTTCCCAGGCGCAGGAACAGTCCCAGGCGCAAGGAAAACGCGCTGTGCTCCCCCCAGAAATCCGGAGTAACCCGCAGCCTGGCAACCTCGGGAAGGCACGCTCCCAGGGAAGCCAGCGCGCCGGCCAGCAACGCCGTTTTTGCGGCGTCCTTCCAGGCAAGCCGCAACCATGCGTCGCACCGCGTCAAACGGATTCCCCCGAAAAACAGCCGCCGGGCTTTGTCCGTGCGCAGAAGCATCCCTGCCCATACCTTGGCACGCTGCGGTGACGGCGCGGCGGCCTGATGCTCGCCGGTATGCACGCGGCCGCCGCGCACCAGCAGGCGTACATGCCGCTTCTCCCGCTGCGTGCGGAATACCCAGCGCAGCGGCACGCCCCATAGGCACAGGCGCGCTTGCCCGGAAACGCCTTCTCCTGCGTTCAGCGCCAGCTGCAATTCCATGGGCGTGGCCAGCATCGCTGTCAGCAGCAAGCCCAGCAGCAGCGGGTTCATTGCTCCATCTGCCGTCCCACAATGCCGGCGGCAGTTTCCGCAACCTTCAGCTCCGTGTCCCCCATACGCGCTCCCTGCTCACGGCTGAGCAGCAGCACCGCGCCGATGGCTTCCCCGTCGGCAATAATGGGCGATAGCACCTGCGCCGTATAGCCCGAAGGGTCTTCCTCACTGGTAACCGCTACGGTGCGGCTGCCGTTCTGCCGGTTGAGCGCCACCGTCTGCCGGTTGGCGATAGCCGCTTCCAGGTCGTGGCTGATGGGCTTGTCCCACAGTTCCTTCTTGCTCACGCCGCTGGCCGCTATCACCTGGTCCCTGTCCACGATGCACGCAATATGGCCCAGGGAACGGAACAGGGACTCCGTGTAATCCTTGGCAAAGGAGGACATCTCCCCGATGGGCGAGTATTTCTTCAAAATAACCTCTCCGTCCCGGTCCGTATAGATCTCCAGCGGGTCGCCCTCCCGAATACGAAGCGTTCTGCGGATTTCCTTGGGGATTACCACCCGACCCAGTTCGTCAATTCTACGCACGATGCCCGTTGCTCGCACAATGCCTGCCTCCTTGTTCTGCTGATTGTCTTTGCATTGGCTAGTATGGGATTTTGAGGAGGGACTATGCGGAAAGAGTGGCTGGAAAATCCGGGAAACGCTTCCTGGGCAGAATGTTTCGAGAAAAATCCCCAACCTTTATCTTCTCAGGAGCCGATGGACGCTATCCTGTTTCCGTAGGAAATTCCTCGCAGCACCGAAGCGCATCCGTTTTTGATATTTCATGGCAAAGGATTCCTTTTTTCAATGCAGAATTATATAGGACCATGCGCCAAGTATTCGGCGCAGGCGAAACGCCGGCGGCAGAACGCCTTATGGCGACGCAAAGGATACAACGAAAACGAGGAACAGCGATAAAATGTGCAGCAGATATTTCATCGAGCCCGAAGCGCAGGAAGAAGACTGGGAGGAAATACTGGCCATCCTGCAGCGCCGGAACACGCCGGTGAAAACAGGCGAAATCTTTCCTTCCGATTGGGCCCCCGTCATTGCCAACAGCCGGAGCCTGCGTCCCGCGCCTTTTGCCATGCGTTGGGGATATGCGCTTTCCAACGGCAAACGCGTTATCAATGCCCGAAGCGAAACGGCCGGAGAGCGGTCGCTTTTCCGGGACGGCATGCGCCAGCGCCGCTGCCTGGTCCCGGCAAGCAACTACTTTGAATGGGAGCGCCGGAACAGCGCCAAGGTAAAATACGCCATACGCCCCCGACAGAGCGGGCTGATGTACATGGCGGGCATCTACCGCATTGTGGACGGACAAGGCGAATTCTCGATTCTCACATGCGCTCCCACCCCGGACATCCAATTCATCCATGACCGCATGCCGGTGATTTTTTCCCGTGAAAAGGCCGCCGCATGGCTGGATTGCCATATACCGGCGGACTCGCTGCTGCTGGAGGCTGTGCCCGAGCTTGTGTTCCATCCCGCCGTCCCCGAGCAAGCAACAACCCACCAAGGCTCGGAGCGTTGACAAAGTAACTTGCCCGATTCTTTTTCAGGTCGTTCCTTGCGCTCTTGCATACGCGAGGTACCGCGCGTTTGCACGCTTTTCGCTTCCAGCAAATTGAATCGAGCGCATTGGCGCGGCCAAGGAGCCTTCCAATTGTTTCGCGCCCTGGAGCGTCGCGGCTCGCCACCGCCTGTTTCGGTGGACACTTTTCTTCGATATCCGCTCTGCCTCCGAAAAATATTTTTCTTATCCTGTTCCGACCCTCCACCGACCGCAGGCGCTCTGCCGGTGTGACGCATCTATGAGACGATCCCCGGCCATACCGCGTTACTTTGTCTACGATGCGTAGGTTGATTCTTTGACCAGCGCCTGGTAGACTGTATCCGCAAGGAGGTATCCTATGGAAAGTTATGTAACCGGGGAAATCATTCGCAACCTGCGTGAGAAGCGCCGATTGACGCAGCGGGATTTGGCGCAACGGCTGAATGTCAGCGATAAAACCGTTTCCAAATGGGAAACCGGGGATTCACTTAGATAAAGATACCACATCAATCCCACGCTGACTTTTGCTCAACCGATACAGCCGGAGGGCTGGATAACAAGAAAAGGCGGTATGCGCCCCGTGGAGGGGTAGCGTACCGCCTTTTCTTGTGGGGGTTTCCAAAGGGGGCAACGCCCCCATTTGGCACACGACTTTGCGAAGCAAAGTGTAGTGTGTTATACGCTCTGTCGGCGTTGCCGTGAAAATGCCGTTGCCGCCGGGGAGGGCAAGGGCATTTGAAGCGGCAGGAAAACAGGGCTGTGCTTGTGTGGCGTGGAGCCGTAAGCACAGGTCTGGTTTCAACAGCAGACTGGGCGTATATGAAAGCCCCCGTCCCTCGTCCTACGCTCCGACTTGTGGACAAAGTGTCCCGAAGTTGTGGCCACACTCCCGGAAAAGTAGCAGGACAGCGGGCAACCGTCAAGGCTGAAATGAACGGGGTTACACCCGGCCTTGACCGCCGCCCGCCGCCCCGCTGGATGGGTGGACAAGGCGGCCAATCCCTCAAAGTGCTTGGCCGCTCTCTTTCTGATTTTGGAGCATTTTCTCTAAAAAGTGAAATGGGCGGGAAGCCATTTTAGGGCTTTCCCGCCTTGATTGCCCATCAGCAAAGACGGGCGGGACTGTCAACGGCAGCGCATGAAATGCGCCGTTCATCTTGACCGTTGACTGGCTCGGCTGGCTTTGCTATCTCTCGATAAATTGTACCGAAATATTGAATTATTCTGGTACATACAAATAGCAACCTTTCACATGGTCATTTACAATTCCGATTGCCTGCATATACGCATATATAATCGTGCTGCCTACAAACTTAAAGCCTCGTTTTTTTAAGTCTTTACTGATTCTATCTGAAAGTGGCGTTGTTGCAGGAATGTCCGCTTCCGATTTGAAATGATTATGAATCGGTCTATTCTTAACATAAGACCAAATAAACTTATCAAAACTTCCGTATTCTTCTTGGATTTTGATAAATTGCTGTGCGTTTGTGATTGTCGACTTAATTTTTAATCTATTGCGAACAATATTGGGATTTTGCATTAACTCATCAATTTTAGTTTCGTCATAGAGAGCAATTTTTTGATAATCAAACTCGTTGAAGGCTTCCTTAAATGCAGCTCTTTTATTTAATATCGTCAGCCATAATAATCCGGCTTGCATACCTTCAAGAACCAACATTTCAAATAATTTTCTATCATCATGAACGGGCTTTCCCCATTCCTCATCATGGTATTCTTTATAGAGTTCTGTGGTTGCCCACGAACATCTTTCTCTATCGTCTTTCTTCATGGTATCCTCCGTTTTGTAAAATTTGTTTTTGTCGCCCACTTATTTTCTCCCCCGCTGTGGGTTTGGATTTTTCAGCAAGTCCGACTTCTGTGCAATCTTTTTCAGCCACTTCTTTTCTTCCTCAGACAGCTTCTTGTAATTCAGTTTAAGCCGCTTACAGATAAACGCCAAAGCCGCCTGCTCCGGGTCGCTGTCCTCTCTGGCGGTTTCCTCGGCGGTCTGCAAGAAATCTTCCAGCGGGTTGTCCTCCGGAACGCTGAAAAAATCGTTCTTATGCGCTTCCCGCAGGTCAAAGGCTATCTTGTTTATGTCCTGCTGTATCACATAGCGGCAAAAGCTGTCATCGTCAATATGGGCGGCGACAAGCTGTTTTAACTGCGGGTCGGTCAAGCCGGGATTGTACTGCTTCATAATGGTTGCGCTCATGGTGTCCACTATGGCGTTTGCAGTCTGCACCTGCTTCACCGCCACGCCGTTCACATAGATTTCAAGGTCAGCCATAAGCCGGGGAAAATCCGGGTGTGCCGCCAGTTCACACAAGAGAGAATTGTCCACCCGCCCGCTTTTCAGCAATTCAATCATATCGTCACTCAAACGCAAGTCTGCAAGATCGGTGTTTGGGTGATTTTTGGTTTCGGACAGCCCCAGCAGATAATCGGCGGTCACGCCGTAAAACTTTGCCAGCTTGATAATGGCATAGTGGCTGATGTCCTTGAAGTCCTCCGCTTCATAGCTGCCCAGCGCAGACTTGGAGAGATGGGTCTGCTCCGCAAGTTGTTCCAGCGTCAAGCCACGCTCTACACGCAGGTCTTTTAGCCGTTCCTGTATGGATAACTCCATGCTCTCCCTCCTTGTCTGCCCGATAAATTAGGATTTGTTCAATTAATCAATCCATTGAATAAATGCTGTTTTATCTGTACAGTTGTAGCCTGCATTTTCATAAAACCGAAGTGTTGAATCTTCCTTTGAGCCTGTAAGCAACATCATTTTATAACATCCTTCCTTTTCTGCGATTTCTTTTGCATAGTTAAGACATTCTGTGGCAAAGCCTTTTCCACGATAATCAGCATGAGTAACAACATTCTCAATAAAAGCATATGGTCTGATATTTCTTGTTAAATTTGGTATGATAACACATACGCAAGATGAAACTATCTTGTGGTCTGCTATTTTTACAATAATATGATGGTTTTCATCTTGAATTATGGTTTTCCATGTGCTGTTCAGATATTCGGTCACTTCCGGAATTGTGTCTTCATGCAAATATAAGTATAGTTCAAGAAGTTCGTTTAGTTCAGTTTCGTATACCTCTCTAACCATTGTTACCTCCGCAAAATTCCAATTTGTCACTCTGTACTTATTATTTTACCACAATTCCGAGAGCGTGGAAATAGCCTGTTTCTTAAGCCGATTTCCCACCTTTCGGATATACGGAACGGGCGGTCATTTAGGTGTAGACTTAGGGTAGTTCATCGATGGACAGCACCTTGAAAACAGAATGACCGTCCGAAAAGGGATACCCCGGCTGAGGAAGCACCGCAAGGAGCCGGACTTCGGGACAAATTGTCCCGAAGTATGGGGAGCGTGCCAACGCCGGAACACGCCGTAGGAATGGGGCAGGAAACCTTTTCGGGGGAACGGCAACGGAAAGCAAAATGGAGGGAACGCATGAGAGATAACCCCTATAAAGACTTGCCGCCGCTGGAACGCAAGCCGGACGGTTCCCTTTACCGCATGACACCGGCGCAGAAGAAACAGGCGGCCAGCCTGATACGCCGGGAGTGCTGTTGCTTTGAGGACGGCAACTGCATTGTCCTTGATAATGGGGACACCTGCACCTGCCCGCAGACGATTTCTTTCTCGGTCTGCTGTAAGTGGTTCCGCTGGGCGGTCTTGCCGCTGGACGGGACGCTGGAAGCGGAGATTTTCCGGGATAAGGACTTGAAACGCTGTGCGGTCTGCGGCGGTGTATTTGTCCCTAAATCCAACCGGGCAAAATACTGCCCCGGCTCTGCCGCCAGAGTTCACAGGCGGCAGAAAACAGAAAGTGAACGGAAAAGGAGGTCTGCTGTGGACAGTTAGGAGCGGAAAAAGCCTTGATTTATCAGGCTTCGCAAGCCCCAAACCGGGGCAGGTGGTATAAAGTATCGCCCGCCCCGGAAAAAGGGCTTCTAACCGTCCACAAAACGCACTATGACAAATACCATCTATATCCATCAGCCGGAAAAGGCGTTCAGCTTCACCCGGCTCCCGAATTTCCTCTTTGAAGCCCCCACATTCAGGCCCCTGTCCAACGAGGCAAAGGTTCTGTACGCCTTTATCCTGCGCCGGACAGAGTTGTCCCGCAAGAATGGGTGGGCGGATGACTGCGGACGGATTTTCCTGTATTACCCTATCTGCGAAGTGGTTGACCTGCTCCATTGTGGGCGGCAGAAAGCGGTGAACACCCTGCGGGAACTACAATACGCCGGACTGGTGGAAATCCAGAAGCAGGGCTGTGGAAAACCCAACCGCATTTTCCCAAAATCCTATGAAGCGGTTCCAAACACCGACTTCAAGAAATCCCGTTCTGGTACGCCGGAGGACTGAAAACCGTACCCATGAAGTACGGAAATCACTCCTGAGACGTACGAAAACCGGACGGTATATAGAAATACAAAGATAAAAAGATTGATTTATATTCTATCCATTCCAATCCTATCCGAGCTATTTTCTGCGGGATTTTCCCTGTGGAAAACCCCGGATAGGAAAGGAATGGGGAAAGGAGCAGAATGGCACAACACGCAATTTTACGGTTTGAGAAGCACAAGGGCAACCCGGCAAGGCCGCTGGAAGCCCATCACGAAAGACAGAAAGAACAGTATGCCAGCAATCCCGACATTGACACAAGCCGGAGCAAATACAACTTCCATATCGTCAAGCGGTCGGGACGCTATTACCACTTCATTCAGAGCCGGATTGAGCAGGCCGGGTGCCGAACCCGCAAGGACAGCACACGGTTTGTCGATACGCTGATAACCGCCAGCCCGGAGTTTTTTAAGGGGAAATCCCCAAAGGAGATACAGGCGTTCTTCCAAAGGGCGTCGGACTTCCTCATTGGCCGGGTAGGACGGGAAAATATCGTGTCGGCGGTGGTACACTTGGACGAGAAAACGCCCCACCTGCATTTGACCTTTGTTCCGCTGACAAAGGACAACCGCCTGTGCGCTAAAGAGATTATCGGCAACCGGGCAAACCTGACGAAGTGGCAGGACGATTTTCACGCCTATATGGTGGTGAAATATCCCGACTTGGAGCGTGGGGAGAGTGCCAGCAGGATAGGCCGGAAGCATATCCCCACCCGGCTTTTCAAACAGGCGGTTTCCCTCTCCAAACAGGCCAGAGCCATTGAAGCCGCCCTTGACGGCATTAACCCGCTGAACGCCGGAAAGAAAAAAGAGGAAGCCCTCTCCATGCTGAAAAAGTGGTTCCCGCAGATGGAGAACTTCTCCGGGCAGTTGAAAAAGTACAAGGTCACAATCAATGACCTGTTGGCGGAGAATGAGAAGTTGGAAGCAAGGGCAAAGGCCAGCGAAAAAGGAAAGATGAAAGATACGATGGAACGGGCAAAGCTGAAAAGCGAACTGGACAATTTACAGCGGCTGGTTGACCGTATCCCGCCGGATATACTGGCGGAACTGAAACG
>CAZINY010000024.1:0-38732 GCA_964540735.1 uncultured Oscillospiraceae bacterium | reverse complement strand
CCGGCGGATACGAATAGAAGTCGGAGGGGCTGCGGCCCCTCCGACACCTCCCAGGGGTTTTTCGACAGACTGAGGCCCGGCGGAATTGCTTCCGCCGGGCCGCTTGATATGTGTGGGAATGTCCCTTGTACGTGTGTTAGCGCTGCACGCGTCCGCTGCCGGAGCCCTTCATCAGGCTTTCCACCTCGGCCACGCTCATGCGGTTGTAGTCGCCGCTGATGGTATGCTTGAGGCAGGAAGCCGCCACGGCAAATTCCAGCGCCTGCTTTTCGTCCTCATAGGTATTCAGGCCGTAAATCAGGCCGCCGCCAAAGCTGTCGCCGCCGCCGACGCGGTCCACGATGTCGGTGATGCTGTACTTGCGGGAGAGGAAGAAATCCTTGCCATTGTACAGGCAGGCGCTCCAGTCATTGTGACTGGCGCTCTTGCTTTCGCGCAGGGTAATGGCCACGCGCTTGATGTTGGGATAGGTGTCCATGGCCAGCTTGGCAATAGCCTTGTACTGCTCCACGTTCAGCTCGCCGCTCTCCACCGCCGCAGAGGATTCCGCCTTCAGGCAAAGGGCCTTCTGGAAATCCTCCTCGTTGGCAATCACGGTATCCACATACTTCACCAGCTCGGTCATGACCTGATCGGCCGTCTTGCCATACTTCCACAGGTTCTTGCGGTAGTTCAGGTCGCAGGAGACATGGAGGCCCATGGCCTTGGCCTGCTTCACAGCTTCCAGGGACAGCTCCGCCGCACCCGCGGAAATGGCGGGCGTGATGCCGGTGATGTGGAACCAGGTAGCGCCCTCGAACGCCTTGGCCCAGTCGATATCCCCGGGCTTGGCCTCGGCAATAGCGGACCCGGCACGGTCATAAATAACCTTGGAAGGACGCTGCACCGCGCCGCTTTCCAGATAATAGATGCCCATGCGGCCTTCCTTGCGCACGATGTTGCTCACATCCACGCCAAAGCCGCGAAGCTCGCGCACGCAGGCGTTGCCGATGTCGTTATTGGGCAGCACGGTCACATAGGCGGTATCCATGCCATAGTTGGCCAGGGATACGCTCACGTTGGCTTCGCCGCCGCCGAAGGTCGCCTCCAGGGACGGGGACTGGAAGAAACGCTCAAATCCGGGAGACTTGAGCCGAAGCATGATCTCACCAAAGGTCACGACGCGCACATGCTTGTTCATGGTACTCTCCTCCTCGTGCTATGTTTTGTCTTATTTCTGCAACAGATGGATGGCGAAGCCGCCGATTTCATCCTTGAGGTAAATGGCAACCATCTTGCCGTCCTTCATGGATGCGGTGCTTTCATCCTCGAACGCGAAGCCGCGGCGCTCCAGGTGCCACTTGGCCCGGGCAATGTCGTTGCAGGCAATGGCGATATGGCCATTGGTGCCGCGGAAGGGCTTCTTCATCATTTCAAAGGCGTTGCCCGCGAACACGGAAGAATTGCCATCCTTCAACTGCCAGCCCAGGAGATTGCAGAACATCTGCGCATCCCGCATGGCGGCCTCGGGAGAACCGCTGTTCACGCCCACGTGACGCAGCTCCAGGCCCAGCATCAGGTTAACGGCGGAGCGGGTCAATTCGGTAATCCGGTTCCAATCCTTGGCGGCCACCGCATCGGCAGGCACCATCCAGCTGCCGCCGCAGGCGACGATCTTCTTGAAGGAGAGGTATTCCACCAGGTTCTTCTCGTTAATGCCGCCGGTGGGCATAAAGGTCACGTCCACATAGGGCGCGGCGATGGCTTTGATGAGCTTCAGGCCGCCCAGCGCTTCCGCGGGGAAGAACTTCACCGTCTTCAGCCCCAGGGACAGCGCCACTTCGATATCGGAGGGGTTGCCGCAGCCGGGCACTACGGGAATGCCCTTTTCAATGCAGTGCTTCACCACATCGGGATTCAGGCCGGGGGACACGATGTAGGTGGCGCCAGCGGCAACGGCGCGATCCACCTGCTCGCAGGTAAGCACCGTGCCGGCGCCCAGAATGACGTCCGGGAGCTGCTCATGCACCAGCCGGATGGCTTCCTCAGCCGCGGCAGTACGGAAAGTGATTTCCGCCACAGGCAATCCGCCGTCGCTCAGCGCCTTGCAAAGCGGCACAGCGTCCTGTGCGTCATTCACCGCAATTACGGGTACCAGGCCCGCCAAAGACAGCTGCTTGATCATGTCCATTGTGGTAATCCCCTTTCTTTGGTCTAGCAAGTGTAATTTGTTTATAGCGCCTTCAGCACGCGCTCCACGCGCTTTTTCGCGCGCAGCAGCAGCTTGCCCCAGGCGTCGATCTCCGCCCCGTTCACTCGAAAGCTGGGAGCGGAAATACTCAGCGCATAGGCGGGCTTCCCTTCCCGGTCGCAGATGGCGACGCCGATACAGCTTACGTTGACGGCGTTCTCCTGGTCTTCCACGGCAATCCCCGTCTTACGGATCTCGCGCAGCTGCTCCAGCAGCTGCTCCAGTCCGGTGATGGTCCGCTCTGTCAGGGGCGTAAACGGTACGTCCTGGAACAGCTCGCGCACCTGCTCCTCCGGCATGGCGGCCAGGAACGCTTTGCCCATGGCCGTAGCGTACAGGGGCATGCGGATGCCCACATGGCTGGCCATGCGAATGGATTGGGTGCTTTCAATCTTGTCGATATAGAGCACCTCGCGACCGCTCAGCACACCGCAGTGCATGGTTTCATTGCAGGCGGCGAACACCTCCTGCATATACTGGCGCAGCACCTGGCTGATCTCCGTGGCATGCACCGCCGAAGCGCCCACCTCAAAGGTTTTCAGCGTCAGGCGATATTTGCCATGGGTGGAAACCCACGCGTAGCGGCTTTGTACCAGCTGCTGCAGCAGGTTGTACCCGCTGGACTTCGGCAGCTCCAGGGCTTTGCACACCTCGTGCAGCTCCAACCCTTCCGGATGCTCCGACATCAGCTCCAACAGCTGCAATCCCCTTTGCAGAGAACGGTTCACAGCTTCCGCCACGCGCTCACCTCCGTTCATATATATGAACGACGTTCAATACCATGAATAGCATATCATATTGTCCGCACGCTGTCAAGGGATGGGCGCATTTCCGGCAACAAATTCTCTCCAGGATGCCCCAGGGAATGAATCCCCATTCAAAGGCGCAACGCGCTCGGCTGAATACCTCCTTGCGAACGCGCTTAACGATTCCGCTGGCAATGCATCCATTTCGTGAACCGTTTCTCCAATGCTGATGAAGGCCGCCTGCATTTTTTCCAGCGCATACTGATTTCAGCATGACGGCTCCGCGACGTTTTACTTGCTTGAGCTACATCATGTCCTTTTCTACATACTGTTTCCAGTTTTCTTTGGCTTCTTCAAAACTCAGGCCAAAGGCATGCTCAAAGGTCTTGACGCCTGCGCAGAAGTCAAGGTAGGTGTTCAGAGAAGATTGCTGAATCAGGTAACCGGTAAAATTCCCCGCCTGAAAGGATGTAAATCCGCTGGAATCAAGCCGGTCCAGCGGGTAACTCCATACAGAATTTTTCAGTTCCTCCGCGTAGCGCATGGGGGCAAGCACCTGCGCATGGATGAATAATGCCATATTCATTTCCTCGATACTGGCAGGCATTTCGGCGTTTGCCAGATAAATTTCCGTCACCCGCGCCCAGTATTTCCGGTTATCGGCATTGGAACTTTTCCCCTCGCCTGCCGCATCTCCGGTATGCTGATACTTGCAAAGAACATCCTCATAGCACATGCGCGTATTGCTGTAGAAGGGAAAAAGCGAGGAAACATACTCGCACAAGCCTTCGTAGGGCCAAACTTCCGTAGCATAAGGAATATCTTCCGGCGTGGGATGCAGCATATGCGTCAACTCATGCATGTATGCATAGCTCAACTGAAGTTTGACCCTTCCAGCGCCCGGTTGCACATAAGAGCCGCCGCCCGTATTGCAAAAGATATTGAGCTGCCCCTCCCAGCGGCTTTTCACGACTTTATAATAGTCCGGTGCCTCCTCCCGGAACAAGTCGAGAAGCGCTTGGGAATAGACGGCTGCCTCATAGAGAAAGATCCGTACGTCCCTGGCCGTCTGCATGTCTTCCACAGGTTGGAGGTAAAACCTGTGATTCAGGCTTGTGGTGGCTACCAGCGCATACCCATTGGCTTGGGTGAAGCGGTAATCCTGCAACACCTGCGCGTAAGGGTCCGAATAGATCCGGTCAACGCCAATGGATTGCAGCCACTCCTGCTTATAGGCGATGTCATCCTCCCCGACCAGGGCGTCGATGCCATAGTGCTCCAGAATATAGCGTGTAATCGCCGTGGCCGTCTGCCGCGCCAGGACAATTTCTTCAGCGTTGGCAAATGGCTCTGTAAAATAACTGATAAACATACTCAGGCCATCCAGATCGCAAGCCTGTTCATAGGCAGCCTTCAGCTGTGCGATGTCTACCGAAGTGTCCAGCAGGCAGTTTTGCAGACCCAAGGTTTTCCAGTATTCCTCGATCCCCAGGGCCACGCCGATCAATGCTTGACGGTATGCGCCGCTTTCGATGTCTCCAGCGGTACAGTACAGCCGGTCGTCATACCGCTCCACGCCAAGGAAGGTTTCCTGAACCACGAAGATGGTAAATGGCTCGAACTGCTTGGCCTCCCATCCCACCAGACTGGATAACGCATGCAAATCGGACTGGACGGTTGCCAACAGCTTCTGCGCCTGATCTTCCTGGTATATATCCTGGCGTATGCTCATGGTACACGCGCCCTGAGTAGCGGACATGGTCTCAAAATACTGCCGGAAATTCCAGGTGGAAGCGTGCGTTTCACCTGGAGCAAAATTCGCCTCAGCAGAGGCGTTGCCTATATGCAGAGAATAGCAGCTCAAAATAATGACAACAATGAACCATATAACATACTTCTTTTTCATGTTTGTAACTCCCGATGCATTCGCTTCCATTGAAGATAGGTTTGCCTTGACGCCTGTCGCCTACCCGTTCGTTGCTGCAGAGGAATCGCATGGGCGACCACCTTCTGTATTGCAGCACCCCCGCTATCAAGCCTAGCCATATTTCCTCACAGTTCGGCAGGTTTGCCGCTGTTTCCGTTATCGCTTTTTGTGTCATTCCCCCCTTGCCTGTCCATCAAGACTTCCAGTGATTCCATGGCGCTCAACTTTTATGCTGGCGTTTTTCTATTTATACTATATCATAGTTCAGCGTGTCGAAAAAGTGGCTTCCGACACTTTTTCGAGAAGGCGAATTCAGCCAACCAAAGGGCGCCCAAATATGCAAGGAATTGATTGTGCGGGCAACTCAACGCCCCGGCAAGGCGCTGTTTTTCATCAATGAAAAACAGCGGTCGCGAAGCGGCTTGGCTTTTCCGTTGAAAAGCCAAGCTTTAACCGGCAAAACCGGCGGATACGAATAGAAGCCGGAGGGGCTACGCTCCCTCCGACGCCTCCCCCCAGGGGTTTTTGACCGTCTGCCGGAGATTGATCCTTGACAACGCCTGGTCGCCGTATTATGGTGATGATATCACAATACCGAAACGCCGGCGGCTGTTGAGCGCCCCGCGGCGCTCCCTCTGGCGTACACTACAAAGGAATCAAGAGGAGGGAACCGTATGAAAAGCTATCGATTTATGGTTGTGGGCGCGCATCCTGACGACGCGGATATCCGTTGCGGCGGCCTTGCCATCCGGTTGCGGCAAAAAGGGCAGCAGGTACGTTTCGTTTCGCTGACCGACGGGGGGTCCGGGCATCAGACCATGACACGGGAGGCGCTGGTAAAGCGGCGAGCAGGAGAAGCCGCTGCCGCGGGAGCAATCTATGGCGTTGAATACAAGATTCTTTCCGCGCCGGACGCCTATTTGACCCCTTCCCTGGAATATCGGGAAATGCTCATGCGCGAGATTCGCGCCTATGCGCCGGACGTGATCATTACGCATCGCCCCTGCGACTATCACCCGGATCACCGCGCCTGCGGACAGCTGGTCACGGATTGCTCCTACCTGGTTAGCGTTCCCCTGTATTGTCCGGACGCTCCTGTTCCCGCCGAGGTGCCGGTCATTCTGTCCATGTGGGACGCTTTCACACAGCCTACGCCTTTCCGTGCAGACGTGGCTGTGCCCATCGACGACGTCATGGAACAAAAGCTGGCGGGGATGCTGTCCCACGTGTCGCAGTTCTACGAATGGCTGCCCTGGTGCAACCGTTGGCCGGAAGTGCAGGCCGCCTCCACCTTCGAGGAAAAAACCGTGGCCATACGCCGCCTGCAGGAGGAGCGCTTCGCCCGGGTCGCGCAATCCTGCCAGGACAGGCTACCGCCGGGAACCAAATATGCCGAAGCCTTTGAATGGAACGAATATGGCGGGCCGCTCACCGACGAGCTCCGGGAAATCATGGAAAAATAACGTCCTCCGCCCCTTGGCGTCTGCCCGCAGCCGCACGCCAGGGGGCGCGTCTTTCGGCGGCGCTGTCTGGAGATACGCCGGCGGAAATTTAAGCTCTGTTTTAAGTTGCGGGTCTAGGATCAGGATAACCCTTGCGCAGGTAGCGCAATCGTTCAAAACAGCCAAGGAGCGTCGCATGCCATGAGATTACTGCTGGCGGAGGATGAATTAGCCCTTTCCAAAGCGTTGGTAGCCATCCTGGAACGTAACAACTATTCTGTGGACGCGGTATATGACGGCCGCAGCGCATTGGCCTACGCGGACGCAGGCAACTATGACGGAATGATTCTGGATATTATGCTCCCGGGATTGGACGGCATTTCCGTGCTGACAGAACTGCGCGCCAAAGGCAATTCCCTGCCCATTCTGCTGTTGACCGCCAAGGCGGAAATCGACGACAAAGTGCAGGGTCTGGACGCTGGCGCCAACGATTACCTCACCAAGCCCTTCAGCACCCGGGAACTCCTGGCGCGCATCCGCGCCATGACCCGCCCGCAATCCGCCCCAACCAATTCCCGCCTGCAAATGGGGAACGTTACCCTGGATCGGGCTACCTTTGAGCTATCCACGCCCACGGGCAGCTTCCGCCTGGCCAACAAGGAATTTCAGATGCTGGAACTGCTTCTGAGCAATCCCCGCAACCTGATTCCCACCGAACGCTTTCTGGAAAAGATTTGGGGCTATGACAGCGATGCGGAGCTCAACGTGGTGTGGGTGTATATTTCCTACCTGAGAAAAAAGCTGTCCGCCCTCCATGCCAATATTCAAATCAAAGCCACTCGAAACGCCGGGTATTCCCTGGAGGATTGTCCATGATACGGAAGCTGCGCGTCAAACTGATTTTTGCCTCCATGCTGTCCCTGTTCATTGTCCTGCTGGTCATCATGGGAACGATCAGTGTGCTGAACTACCGGTCCGTTACCGGGAATGCCGACGAGATCCTGGCGCTGCTTGCCGAAAACGACGGCGCTTTCCCCGACGTGCCCGTTTCCGGAGAGCAGCGCTCCCCAGGCGGCGATCCCCGCAAGCGGGACGCCTTGTTTTCCCCGGAGCTTCCGTATGAGTCTCGGTATTTTTCCGTTTTTTTTGACGAAGGGCATCACGTAATCTCCGTCAATACGGGAAAGGTTAAGGCGGTGGATACTTCCGCGGCCATCGAATACGCCCAGGAAGTCCTGGAGAATGGCAAAAGCAGCGGTTTCATCGGCAATTACCGGTACATCGTCTATGCTTCCGGCACGGAAACGCACATGATTTTCCTGGATTGCAACCGCAATCTGGAAACCCTGCGCGCCTTCATTGTCACGGGTATTTCCGTGTCCCTGGCCGGGTTGTTCGCCGTACTGCTGCTGATGATTTTCCTGTCCGGCCGGATTGTCAAGCCATTTATCCGAAATTATGAAAAACAAAAGCGTTTCATTACAGACGCCGGCCATGAGTTGAAAACCCCCCTTACCATCATCGACGCCGACGCAGAAATTCTGGAAATGGACCTGGGAAGCAATGAATGGCTTGGCGATATCCGGACACAGACCAAACGCCTGGCCGACCTAACCAATACCCTGATTCTGCTGGCGCGCATGGATGAGGAACAGCCCCAGCTCAACATGATCGAATTTCCGCTGTCCGATGTCGTGGAAGAAACCGCCGACGCCTTCCAATCCCTTGCCAAAACCCGCGAAAAAACATTGAACATGTCCATTACCCCCATGATCGCCATGCGTGGAGACGAAAACGCCATACGCCGCCTAACCGGCATTCTGTTGGACAACGCCGTAAAATACGCGGATCCTCACGGCGTCATTACCCTCCGTCTTGAAAAGCAGCGCAACGCCATCCTGCTCAGCGTAATGAACACCACCGAGCACATTTCCCGAGAGGATCTCCCCCATTTGTTCGACCGTTTTTACCGTACGGACCAGTCCCGGAACGCCCGAACCGGCGGTTACGGCCTGGGCCTCTCCATTGCTTCGGCCATTGTCGCCGCGCATAAGGGGAAAATAACCGCCAGCACCAAGGATGAGAAATCCCTGTTGATTACCGTTTCCTTTCCCGTATAAAAGCGAAGGCAGCCGCATCAGGCGCTGCCGCGCATGCCGGGCTGGAGGGACCGCAAGTCCTTCCGGTCTGTTTTTTGTATCCGCCGGCGCAGCCTGATGAAGGCCACCCCGCCGTATGACTTCAGCGCGTTGAAAAAGTGGCTTCGCCACTTCCAGCGTGTCGAAAAAGTGGCTTCCGCCACTTTTTCGAGAAAGCAACTTCGGCCAACCAGAGGTCGTCCGAAGTTGTAAGGAATTGATTTTGCAAGCAAAATCAACAACCCAGCAAGGCGCTGTTTTTCCTTGAGGAAAAACAGCGGTCGCAAAGCGACTTGGCTTTTCTTTCGAAAAGCCAACCTTCAGCCGGCAAAGCCGGCGGATACGAATGGGAGTCGAAGGGGCTGCGGCCCCTCCGACGCCTCCCCGGGGTTTTTTGACAGTCAGAAGCAGTTTTCACCGTTTCTGACCGTTAACAAAGGATTTGATCTCACAATGCTTGCAAGTTATAGAATGCATGCTTGCAGGCACAGAGGATTTCGCCTCTACGGAGGCGACCAAAGGGCTTTCCGATCGCCCTTTGGAAACCTTCGGGCCATACGTGTTGAAACTTTTTCAGGTTATGGAGTCGTAAGTTTCATTTTTTTATGCTGGTGTGAAAAAATAGGCTTTTTTCAGTAGTCTGAAGTGATTTTCACCACTTTTTCGTGAAGGCAGCTTCGGCCAACCAGAGGCCGTCCGAAGTTGTGCGGATACGCATGGAAGTCGGAGGGACCGCGGCCTCTCCGACACCTCCTTAGCGTTTTTTCGGCAGTCTGGGCTTTTGAACTTTCAATTTTCCATTTCCGTTCAGACAGAATTTTAACTTCCTTTAAGGCAGGCTCCTTATACTGAACGCGTCCTGAGGGAAACGCTTATTTCTTCCCCGCGGACAAAAACCGTCGTATAGCGAAGGAGGCATCCGGCATGGCGTATCAAACCGTCTTCCAAAGATATGAAATGAAATACCTGCTTAACGCAGCTCAAAAAGAACATCTGTTGCAGCAGATTAACGAGCATATGCGCCTGGACAGCTATGGGCGCACCACCATCCGCAATCTATATTTTGACACGGACAATTACCGGCTTATCCGCCGGTCGTTGGAAAAGCCGGTCTACAAGGAGAAGCTGCGTTTGCGCAGCTACCGGCCGGCTCGCCAGGAGGACCCCGTTTTTGTGGAATTGAAAAAGAAGTACCGTTCGGTGGTGTACAAACGCCGTCTGGCGCTTCCGGAGGCCGCCGCCATGCACAGCTTTGACGCGGGCGTTCCCCTGCCGGTCCATTCCCAGCTTGCCGATGAAATCGAATATTTCCGCGAATATTACGCTACGCTCCACCCCGTGGTATTCCTTAGCTATGAACGGGAGGCGTATTTCCCCACGGACGGCGGGGATTTCCGTCTTACGCTGGACGAAAACATATTGTACCGCCAGGAAGATTTATCCCTGGGAAGCAATGTGTACGGTATATCGCTGCTGCCTGAGGGATTTACGCTGATGGAGCTGAAAACGTCGGGAGGCATTCCGCTGTGGATGAGCCGTTCCCTCGCGGAATGGAGCGTCTATCAGCATTCGTTTTCCAAATATGGCGCGGCCTATCAGGACATGATCGCTTCGCAGGCGCAGGGAGGGCTTCGAGATGCTTGATTCCATCTTTGCCGGTCTTTTTGATACCACCATGACCCGGGTCATCGAAGTGGGCGATTTTCTGCTGTGCATCGGGTGCGCGTTGCTGATTGGCTTCTTGCTGGCCGGGTGTTACATGTACCGCGCGCGTTATACCAGAAGCTTTGTCGCAACCCTGGCGCTGCTTCCCGCCGTGGTATGCGTGGTGATTATGATGGTCAACGGCAACGTGGGCGCAGGGGTAGCGGTAGCGGGCGCGTTCAGCCTGGTGCGTTTCCGTTCCGTCCCGGGAACCGCCAAAGAAATCGGCGCGCTTTTCCTTGCCATGGGCACGGGGCTAATCGTTGGTATGGGATACCTGGGGTACGCAATTCTCTGCGCGTTGGTGCTGGGCGGCGCCAGCATGCTCTATACCCATCTAGACTTTGGCTGTCAGCGCAAGTCCGCCCTGCGGAAGATCATGCACATTACCATTCCCGAGGATCTGGATTATACCGGGGTATTTGACGACATTTTGAGTCGTTATGCCTCCGACTATGAGCTTACCTGTGTCAAGACAACGCACATGGGCAGTCTGTTCCGTCTGACCTACAATCTGACCCTGCGGTCGCCCGACCAGGAGAAGCCGATGATTGATGAACTGCGCTGCCGTAACGGCAATCTGGAAATTTCCCTTTCCAAGCAGGAAACGGAAAGCCAGGAACTATAAGCAGCGTGTCGAAAAAATGGGCGGGGCTGCGCCCCCTCCCACACCTCCCAGACGTTTTTCGACATTCCGAAGAAAGGAGCCTTTTGATGCGAAAAGCAAAACGAATATCCCGATTGCTTGGGGCGTTTCTTTGCCTGACCCTGGGCAGCTTTCTGTGCCTTGGTTCCGCCGCCGCCAGCGAAACGGAAATGTTTACGGACCGGGATCTGGAAATCGGCTATGACGAGGAAACCAGCGCCTACATCACCCTGTCCGACCAAAGTATCTCCACCACTTCCGCTTCCGTGGAAATCAGCGGCAGCACCGTAACCATCCGGGAAGAGGGCGTGTATATCCTCTCCGGTTCTCTGAATAACGGTATGGTCATGGTGGATACGGAAGATACCGCCAAGGTGCAGCTGGTGCTTGCGGGCGTAAACATCACCAGCGCCACCTCCGCCGCCATCTATGTCCGCAATGCGGATAAGGTTTTCATCACCACGGCGGCGGATACGTCCAATACGCTGTCCAACGGCGGAGAATACGTTGCCGTGGATGAAAGCAATGTGGACGCGGTGATTTTCTCCAAATCCGACCTCACGCTGAACGGCGCCGGCACGCTTATCATCCAGGCGGCGGCAGGCCACGGCATCGTTTCCAAGGACGACCTGGTATGCGCCAGCGGAACCTATCAGATCGCCGCTGCCAGCCATGGCCTGTCCGGCAAGGACAGCGTCCGTATTGCCAGCGGGACCTACGCCATTACCGCCGGCAAGGATGGCATTCATGCCGAGAATACTGACGACAGCAGCCTGGGCTTCCTGTACATTGCCGGCGGCAATTTCAACATCGTTGCGGAGGGCGACGGGTTAAGCGCCGGGGCCTATCTGACGGTGGAGGACGGCAATTTTACCATACTGGCAGGAGGCGGCAGCGCCAATGCCCCGCAGGACGCGCAAAGCTATCAGTGCTTTGATTTCCGCAGCCAGGAAAGCAGCGCCGCGCAGGATGACGCCGCCAGCGCCAAGGGTATAAAAGCGACAAGCAATCTGTCCATCCATTGCGGAACCTTCGTTATTGATTCCGCCGATGACGCGCTGCATAGCAATGGCGACCTGGCTATCGCAGGAGGCGCGTATACCATCGCCACCGGCGACGACGGCGTGCATGCCGATAACGCGGTAACCATCAGCGGCGGTACGATGACGATCACGCAAAGCTACGAGGGCATTGAAGGATTGACCATTGACATTACGGACGGAGAAATTACGCTTGTATCCAGCGACGACGGCCTGAATGCGGCCGGAGGGAACGACAGCAGCGGCTTTGGGCGCTTTGGCGGAGATATGTTTGGCTCCACGGAAGGCGCGTATATCCATATTGCCGGCGGAGTCATCCAAATCGACGCGTCCGGGGACGGTATCGACTCCAATGGCGATCTCACGGTCAGCGGGGGCGAGGTCTATGTCTGCGGGCCTACCAACAGCGGCAATGGCGCGCTAGATTATTCCGGCGAAGCCGTGATTACGGGCGGCGCCGTGGTCGCGGTTGGCGCTTCGGGCATGGCGCAAAGTTTTGGCAGCAATTCCACCCAAGGCGTCATCATGGTTAACGCAGGCAACGGTTCCACCGGCGGCCTGATTACGCTGAGCGACAGCCAGGGCACTGTATTGCTCTCCTGGGAAGCATCCAAACCCTATTCGTCGGTGGTTATCAGCTGTCCCGGAATTGTGCAGGGAGAAACGTACACCCTCACCGCCGGCGGAACTTCAACGCAGATTTTCATGGATACCCTGGTATATGGCTCCGGCGGCATGGGCGGCGGACGCGGCGGCTGGGATGGCGGCGGCTGGGACGGCGGCGGCGATCGCGGTGGCGACCGCGGCGGCGGTAGGCGCTAATGGGGCGCGCGACAAAAAAGCCTCGCCGCATTTGGCCTTTTTACTACGGCGTATTCCTGGCCGCGTTTACCGCCTATGTCCTGTTGGATACCTTTGTGATTCTACGCGTATACGTCCTGACGCCGCTGACGCAGGATGAGACGCCGGTTGCAACCCAGGCTCCTCCCTCCACCGTGAGCGAAAACGCTTACACGGACGATTCCATAGCCATTGCCCTCCACGAATACCGCGTATACGATACGTCGGTTTACGTAGCGGATGTAACGCTCGCTTCGCCCGATTATCTCAAGTCCGCGTTTGCGCAGCACGCCTATGGCCGCAATGTAACGGCCCCAACGTCGGAAATAGCGCAGGAGGTTCAGGCCATTCTGGCCATCAACGGAGATTTCTATGGCGTCCGGGAAGCAGGGTATGTGATTCGCAACGGCGTGCTCTACCGCGATACCGCCTTGCAAGGGAAGACGGACCTGGTCATCTATCAGGACGGGTCCTTTGGCTTGATTCAGGAGAGTGAAATCTCCGCCTCCGAGCTGCTGAAGGCAGGCGTCATGCAATCGTACGCCTTTGGCCCGGCGCTGGTGGTGGACGGCAGGGTAGCCGTAACGGCGGACGCGGAAGTAGGGAAAGCGCAAACCAGCAACCCCCGGACGGCAATCGGCATCATTGCTCCCTGCCATTACCTTTTTGTGGTTTCTGACGGGCGCACGGATGAAAGCGCAGGGCTGACCTTGGCGCAGTTAGGAGAATGGATGGCGTCCTTGGGCGCGGTTACCGCCTACAATCTGGATGGCGGCGGCTCATCCACCATGGTATTCCTGGGCGAAGTGGTCAACCAGCCCACCACCAACGGCCGGACCATTCGCGAAAGGAGCGTAAGCGACATTGTCTACATCGGTTATTGAGCGACGCCGCATGGCGCGGGCTGGGCTGGTTTACCTGGGAACTACCATTTTCTGCACCCTGTTCGGGGCTGCGTATGAATCTTTCAGCCACGGCGTCTATTCCTATTTCATGCGCTATGCCTTTGCCTTTCCCCTATGCGCCGGCGCTCTCCCCTGCTTTGTCCTGGCCTACGGAGGGCGGCGCATTCCCTCCGCGGCGGCTGCGCGGCGCTACCACGCAGGAATCGCCGCATGGACCGTTGGCAGCATGGTACAAGGCGCTCTGGAAATCTATGGAACCTCCAACCGGCTTACGCAAATTTACTGGTACATGGGCGCGGCATGGATGGTCAGCGCGCTCATCCCCTGGCGCGTCCTCCTTCGCAGGCATACGCAATCCACGTAAACCTTGCCTTCCCCAAAGGTCCGTCAGCAATGGCGAACCGCTGGCACAAAAACTACTTTTCGAGAAAACCAAAGAATCCAGCCGGCGTTTCACCGAATGGATGCGAATAGAAATAAAGGTCGGAGAGGCGTCTGCCCCTCCGACACTTTTTCTGTTTCTTTCACCGTTTGACGTCTTCTGCAACAGCGGCGTCCTCTTTGCACACCGATGAGGGTACCGCGACCTACAGCGCAAAAATGAAAATGTCGCTCTGGCAAATGCCGTTTTTCGCGCTCCGCCGTTATGCCCTGGCATCCAGGGCGGCCCGGGCGGAGGCTTCATCCGGAGCGATATAGGTGAAACGCTGCATGACCTTGCCGTCCCGTTCCACCGTCTCCGTCCACATGGAGGCGGGACGCACCCACCAGCCGCGCTCGCCGTACAGCGCCTGATACACCACCATAGGCTCCTGGGTTTCCGAATGGCACGCCTGCCCCAGCAGCAGGTACAGGCCGCCCTTGAAATGCCGGTAGACTCCCGGCTGCAATGCGCTCATTTCAACACCTTCTGCAGGAAGTCTCTGGTGCGCTGCTGCTGAGGCGCTTCGAAGATTTGCTCCGGCGTGCCTTCCTCAACCACCAGGCCTTCGTCCATGAACAGCACCCGGTCCCCCACTTCACGGGCAAAACCCATCTCGTGGGTAACCACCACCATGGTCATCCCGTCGTCGGCCAGCTGTTTCATAACGTCCAGCACCTCGCCCACCATTTCAGGGTCCAGCGCGCTGGTAGGCTCGTCAAACAGCATCACATCAGGGTTCATGGCCAGCGCGCGAACGATGGCAATGCGCTGCTGCTGTCCGCCCGAAAGCTGCCGGGGATACACATGCGCCTTCTCCGCCAGGCCCACGCGCTTGAGCAGTCGCATGGCGTTCTCCTCCGCCTCCTGCTTGCTCATCAGTTTCAGCTGCACCGGCGCCAGGGTGATGTTCTTGAGAATATTTAGATGCGGAAACAGGTTAAACTGTTGGAATACCATGCCCATCTTCCGGCGGATTGCGTTGATATCGCATTTCGGGTCCGTAATATCCACGCCCTCAAAAAAGATCCGCCCGTCGGTAGGGCGTTCCAGCAGATTCAGACAACGCAGGAACGTCGTTTTCCCGCTGCCGGATGGCCCTATCACAACCACCTTTTCTCCCTGATCAATGTGCTGGTCTACGCCGCGCAGCACTTGCAGCTTATCAAAATGCTTTTCCAGCTTTTCAACGGTTATCACTTCTGCGCAGCCTCCTTTCCAGCATACCCACCAGCTTCGTGAAGATAGAGATCACCGCCAGGTACAGCAAAGCGGACACGATGTAGGATGTAAAAGGCGAATAGGTACGGCTGCGGATGTAGTCCGCCGCCTTGGTCAGGTCCGTCAGAGCGATATACGCCAGCACGGAGGTTTCCTTGATGAGGACAATGAACTCGTTGCACAGGGAAGGCAACGCCGTTTTAACAGCCTGCGGCAGCACGATGAGCCGCATGGTCTGCCCGCCGTTCAGGCCCAGCGACCGTCCCGCTTCCATTTGCCCCTTGTCCACGGCCTCGATACCCCCGCGGATCAATTCCGCCACATAGGCGGCGCTGTTCAATCCGCAGGCAATAACGCCGATGATGATCTTGTCCACGTTGACCGAGGCAAAGATGCCAAAGTTGATAATCAGCACCTGCAGCAGCAGGGGCGTGGAGCGGATCAGGTGGATATAGGCGCTGGCAGGCTTGGACAGCCAGGAAGTTTTGGAGAGCTTCATCAGCGCAAGCACCACGCCCAGCACGACGCCCACCAGCGCCGCCAGGAAAGAAACCTCCAGCGTGACGCCAAGTCCCTTGAGATAATTCATCCACCGGTCTTCCAAAATAACGTTACGGTACAACTCACCGTAAATGGATTCCCAGAAATTTGCGGTTCCATCCATGAGTTTCGGAGATACGGCGTTCCACCATTGCTCCAGGACGGAAACGCTCTCTGTGGCGGTTTCCGCAAGCGCAGCGGCAATCAGCAAGGCATTCCCCTCTTTTCTCTCGTTCTATCCTGCTTTGGACGGCGCAACCAAGGTGCATCCTACATGATAAGCCGGGAGCGGCGCTCCCGGCTCCAGGCTACCGGCAAAGCATGTTGCCTAATTCTTGCAGGTTGTCCCCCTGCATGCTTGCAAGCGCAGGAAATTTTGCGTCTGCGGGCGCGGCCAGGGTTTTCCCACCGCGCCCCGGATTCCTTCAGCCCCATCAGGGAAATCCTTGCAAGTTCGGCAGTAGGAAGGTACGTCTTCCTTGCTTCTACATACATGCTTTGATCCATGCGCTGTGCCTGTGAACAGCGCTTTTCCGGCCCGCCTGCGGCGCAAAATGGCGGACGAAGCCTTTCCTCGTCCGCCATGCCCCATTGACCTTACTCGGCAGCCGTTTCTTCCTCGGCGGCTTCCTCCACGGGGAAATACTTCAGCAGCAGCGCGTCCATGGTGCCGTCGCTGTTGATGCGCTCGATGGTAGCGTTGATGGAAGCTACCAGGTCGGCATTGCCCTTCTGCACCGCGATGCCGTAGAATTCGTCGCCGAACTCAATGTTATCGAGAATGATCAGGTTTTCGTTGTTCATGGAAGCAACCAGATTCGCAGCCACGGGCGCGTCGATAATCACCGCGTCCAGCTTGCCGCCGGCCAGCTCCATCACCGCATCCAGGGCCTTGTTGTAGCGCATGACCTTATCTTCCGCGGTATAATCGCTGGCAGCGAAGTCGCCGGTGGTGCCCTGCTGTACGCCGATGGTCTTATCCTTCAGGGTTTCGCCGTCGGTCACCGCGCCATCCTTGAGCACGATGCACGCCTGCTTGGCGTTGTAGTACGGATCGCTGAAATCAACGCTCATCTTCCGCTCGTCGTTGATGGTCATACCGGCAATGGCGATGGTCGCCTTTCCGGAAGCCACGGACGGAACAATGGCGTCAAAAGCCATGGACTGCACCTCAAAATCCCAACCCAAATCCTTGGCGATTTCCCGGGCAATATCAATGTCCAGGCCCACCACTTCTTCGCCTTCCACATACTCAAAGGGCGGGAATTCGGGATTGGTGGCCACAATCAGCGTCTCCGCCAGCGCGGGAATGGCGCACGCCGCCAGCATCATAGCAAGTACCAGCGCGACAAACTTCTTCATTTTCATATCCTCCTTCAATATCCTTCCTTCTTGGAATGCATTGGATTATACTCTTTTTCCCTTTCCCTGTCAATAGATAATGGATTTTTATGCAATACTTTTTTGATTTTATACGTCCATTTCAGAATTTCTATGCAAAATCCATTGACAAATTCCCGGTTGGTGCCGCATACTATGCTTATACATAAATTTTCACTGTACGTGAGGTGAGCGGCGTGATGACGTTGATTGTCAATCCGGCCGCCGGGAGCGGTTACGCGCGCAAGGTAGCGCCCCAGCTCCAGGCTGAGCTGGACAAGCGCGCCATTGTCCATGAAACGCTTTATACCCAGTATCCCGGCCACGCCACAGAGCTGGCGCGCGCGTCAGCCGCGCAGGCCGGATGCACCGCGGTGCTTGCCGTGGGCGGGGACGGTACCGCCTATGAAGTTGCCTGCGGTTTGCTGGATACGGGAAAACCATTGGGTATAGTCCCGGCCGGAACAGGCAATGATTTTATCAAGACCATCCGCACCCCGGCCAATCCGCTGGCTACCCTGGAATTTATCCTGAACGGGACGCCGCGTCCCGTGGATGTGGGGCGACTGAACGAACGCCTTTTCCTGAACGTATGCGGCACCGGCTTTGACGTGACCGTGCTGGACTACGCGCAGAGCGCAAAGCGTTATGTCCGCGGCCTGCTCCCCTACCTAGTCGGATTGGTCCGCGCCATCTTCCACTACCGTCCGGTGCCGGTGCGCATACTGGCGGATGGCGAAGCGTTGCGTCAGGATGTGCTGGTATGCTCCATTGCCAACGGCCGCTTCATTGGCGGAGGTATTCCCATTTGCCCCGTAGCGGACCCGGGAGACGGTTGGCTGGACCTGGTGACGGTGGATCATGTGCCCCGCTGGCGCATACCGCGCTACCTCCCGGCGCTGCTGCTTGGACGTATCCTGCAAATACCCGCAGCCCACCACCGGCTTTGCAAAGCGCTGACGCTGGAGTCTCCCGGCATGCGCCTCAACGTGGACGGCGAAATTTTCTCCATGGACCGCGCCGTATTCTCCATTCTGCCGGGAAAGCTCATGTTATATTGGTAAATGATGAACGGATGATGAATCTTTTCTAAAAAGAGCAGGAATTGGCGGCCTTGGGCAAGAACTGCAATTCGTAACCCTTGCTACTTTTCCCCTTATCTCCCGCGCCATGGCGCGCAGCCGTACTGGCTGTGCCCATGCCTTCCATAGAGATTTTGCAACGAAAGGATGATGCATCGTATGGCAGACTTGAGCGATAAAATGAAAAAGGCATGGCTGAAGAGCATGGAAGCCATTGGCAACACGGCCAGCAACATTGCCAATAACACCCGCTACAAGGTGAACGAGATGACCTTGCTGAACCGCCGCCGGGAAATCCTTTCCGATTTTGGCGCAAGGGCTTACGATCTGTGGCAAAAAGGCGAGGTTTTCCCGGAAGAACTGGCCAAGCAGCTGGAGGAGCTCAGCCAGGTGGACACGCAGCTGAACGCTCTGCGCATGGAACGTCTGGCAGGCGTGGAGAATCCGGAAGGAAGCGGTGCGGCCCCAGAGGCGGAAAACGTCCCCGAGGCAGACGAAGCCGCCGGTCAGCCCGCTGCGGAGCAACCCGCTGCGAAGCAACCCGCCGGGGAGGAAGCCCCGGCTGCGCAGGCTACGCCGGAAATTACGGACAATAAATCCCAATTGGCCGATATGGCAAACCAAGCCCTGGACACCATCGGCAATACCCTCAAGAGCGTGGGCAGTTTCCTAGGCGACGCCATCAGCAGCGTTACCGACACCCTGGCGGGCAGAAAAAACACGCCTGTCAACGGCGCAGGGGCAGCCAGCGCTCCCGAACAGCCCGCTCCTTCTGCGGAGGAAACGGACGCTCCGCCACAGACGGAAGCGGATCAAGCGGCGGCCAGCGAGCCGGTTCCGCAGCCTGACAAGGAAGCCGCGCCGGAATCTGCGCCCGCGGAAAGCGAGCCAGAATCCCCGGAACCTGCGGCCGCCCCTTTGCCGGAAGAGGAAGACGAGAACCCTGACGAGTACAAAGTGGAATAACTTTTTCCTACCCGCATATAAAAAGCGCCTGCTCCCTCTCTTTTTGAGGAAAAGCAGGCGCTTTTGCTTGTCGTTCAACCGCTCCGGATCAAACCATCGTTCCGCGGCAGGGCGCGGAGTCGTGCCGTCCCCCCGCAGAAGCAACATTTTCCTGGGCTCTCTCCCGCATCATCATTTGCGGTGCAGCGCGGTTCAACCGCCCAACGCCGTCTGGAACGCCTCGAAGAACTCCGGGCAGCTCCAGGTGCCGCAAGCGCCCAGCTTGTCGTCCTTGACAGCCATTTGCACCGTGAAACCGTTGCTCAGCTCAATCAACAGCGATTGGCTTCCGCTGACCGTTCCGCTGCTTTCAAACACAGCGTCGGACAGCAGCGTGGAAACCAGGCGCTCCGCCGTTTCGCTATCCGTAATGGCGCCTACGTCGCTCAGCTCCAGAGCCATTACCTTTCCCGACACCTGCAGCGTATCCGCTAACCCCTCGCTGCCTTTCACGGAATTGCCATTGAAACTGACGCGCTGGAAGATCCGGTAGACCCCGTCCACCTGCGCCGCTACCAGCGTACCGTCCATGCCCGAAATAGCATAGACCGTTTCTCCCTGGTTGACGCAATTGCTCAGAATCAGATCTGTACCCGAAAGCGCCGGTTCCGTGGTAAACTCCGCAACGGCGCCCAGGCTGGAACCCAGAGCGCTGGCATCCACGGCGGAAGGCGTGCTCAGCATACGGTAATACCGTCCGTTGACGCCAACGAGCGGGAAGCTGCCGCCTTCCGCGCTGGCCCAGATGGAGCGATAAGCGGGGACGCTGCCCGTTCCCGTCAGCTGCACGGAACCCTCCGGGAGATCCGCGCGCATGCGCGGCGCATCCGTGGCGTCGCCTGCCCGCTGGCTGTGAATCACCAGCCCGTCCTCATCGGGCGTTCGATTCGTGTCCAGCATGCCGGGCAAGGCGGCCCACACGCCCACCGCAAGCACCAACGCGCAGCACAAGGCCGGCACCCATGCAGGCACGCGGGCACGCCGTTTCGGCGAAGGCTCCTTGGCCGCGCGCAGAATACGGTACTTCAATTCCGGTCCCGCAGTCAATCCTGCCAGGATTTGATTGGCAATTTCCGGTAACTGTCGCAAATCCTTCATAGCGCATCCCCTCCTTTCAAAATAGACTCCAGTTTCTTTCTTCCCCGAGAAAGCCGGCTAGAAATTGTGCCCTCTGGCAAGTCCATCATCTCCGCTATCTCCGTTATCCCATACCCTTGGTAGTAGTGCAGCAGTATGACCTCCCGGAAACTTGCCGGCAACTGATGAATCGCGCCCATGATTTCCTCTTGGTCCGCAAATTTGCCGATTTCGTCAGGCGCAGGTATCAGCTCGAAAGCCGGGCTGCCCAGGATCACACGCTTCACCCATGCGCCCCGCCACAGATCTCTGCAGCGGTTCAGCGCAACCTTGAGCAGCCACGCCTTTTCCCGGCCTTCCTGAAGTACCGGCGCATTGGTAATCAGCCGGACAAATACGTCCTGGCAAACGTCCTCCGCCTTTTGTCGGTCGCCCAGGTAGAAGTAGCTCACGCGCAGTACGTCCGTAGCATATTTTTCGTACATCTCTTCAAAATATGCCATGTCGCCGGCGTGATTCTCCCCTTGAGACGCCGTTTTGCTCTGCTCATCCATTCAAACGTAATTCCTTCCCTTTTCATTCCATCCGTTTTGTAACAAAACGATTTATTTTTTCAAAAAATTTGATTACGCATTTTCTGCAGCCGCTACATGCCCGTAATACGTGAGCATATAGTCCACAGAGTCCACCAGCGCCTTAAAGCATGCCTGGATAATATTGCTGGAAACGCCCACCGTGCTCCAGATGTGGTCGCCGTCTGTGCTCTCGATGGTGACCCGCACCGTGGATGCCGTGCCGCCGCTGTCCAGAACGCGCACCTTGAAGTCTTTCAAGCGCATTTCATGGATGCAGGGATAGAAGTCGGCCAGCGTCTTGCGCAGGGCCAGGTCCAGCGCATTGACAGGACCGTCCCCCTCGGCGGCGTTGATTCCTTCCCGTCCGTCCACCTGTACCTTGATATAGGCCTGCGCGCTTTTTTCCAGGTTCTCCGCGTTCTGCGGGCGATTGCACAGCACATGGAAATCCCGCACCTCAAAAAATCTCGGCCGGCGTCCCAATGTGTCCAGCGCCATCAGGGCAAAGCTTCCCTCGGCGTTTTCATAGGTGTACCCTTTGAATTCCTTCTGCTTGAGCCGCGCCAGCACCCTCGCCATCTCGGGGCTGTCGCGCTTGACATCGGGCAGCACCTTGGACAGCCGGGCATAGATCCCGGCGCGGCCGCTCTGGTCGCTCACCAGAAACCGGCGCTGGTTACCCACGCTTTCCGGAGGCACCTGTTCAAAGGTGCTCGGCTCCTTCATGACGCCGTCGATATGCATGCCGCCTTTATGGGCGAAAGCCGCGTGCCCCACAAAGGGCGCGCGATCATTGGGAGAAAGGTTCATCACTTCGGTGACGTAACGGGCGATGTGCGTCAACATGGGAAGCCGCTTTTCCGGCAAGCAGGGTTTCCCCAGCTTCAATTCCAGCAGCGGCAGCAGCGTACACAGGTCCGCGTTTCCGCACCGTTCGCCAATCCCGCCCATGGTGCCCTGAACCATTTCCGCGCCGCTTTCCACCGCCGCCAGGGAGCATGCCACCGCAAGCCCGCAGTCGTTATGGCAATGGATGCCGATATGTGCGTCAGGAAAACGCAAGCACACCTGCTCCACACCCCGGGCCACCTGCCATGGCAAGGACCCGCCGTTGGTATCGCAGAGCACCAGCCACGCCGCGCCGCCCTCCAGCGCCGCCTCCAGGCACCGCATGGCGTAGACCGCATCCAGCGCATAGCCGTCAAAAAAATGCTCCGCGTCAAACAGCACCTTCCGTCCCCGCCGGGACAGGAAAGCCACGCTTTCCCGGATCATCCGAAGGTTTTCCTCCTCCGGGCAGCGAAGCACCTCCCGCACGTGCAGGAGCGAGCATTTGCCGAAAAGCGACAAATACTCCGCACCGGAGGAGAGCAGCGCCTGCAAACCGCCGTTGCGCTCCGGACGCTCTCCGGGGCGCATGGTCGCGCCAAAGGCTACCAGCGCCGCGTTCTTCATCTCGCCCAGTTCCCGGCGCTGATTGAAAAAGGCGGCGTCCTTGGGATTGGCCGCCGGATTTCCCGCTTCGATCAGCGCAATACCCAGATCGTCCAGCGCGTGGGTAATCTTGCGTTTATCGTCCAGGGAAAAGCCGACGCCTTCGGCTTGAGCGCCATCCCGCAGGGTTGTATCCAGAACCGTCACCATGCGCTTTCCCCCTCGTGTCATTCGACAAGATTATAGCACGCTTATGCTTTTGAAACAAGTTCCTTTTGCTGGAGAGCCGCCTGTCCCGCCACAAAAGAGAAACGCTTCGCCTTTCCAAAGGCAAAGCGCTTCCCGCTTGCGGCGCCCGACCTGCCGCGCTCTTAACAATACTTCAGCTCCGTGGGCTTGCCCAGGCGCTTCAAGCATTCCGAGATGTCCTTGACCAACCGCAGCTTAATGGAGAGGGAGATGGGCATATCCGGGTTCTGGTGGGCAGGATTCAACGCCCGGCCCACAATAAATTTCACCGAGGTACACTTCTCCACCAGGGTTTCGGCCAGCAGATGCGCGCCGTCACGCTTGGCGGTGAGCAGCCCCGCGTCCTTCTCTTCCTCGTATTTCTCCAGGATCTCCAGGGTTTTGCCCAGGGTTACCACGCCTTCCGTCACCAGGTCGATGCCTTCCATGGTAGCGATGGGCGGAACCTCCGGGGAAATGTATTGCAGCAGAATCTTCAACTCATGTCCCAGCCGCTTGCTGACAATTTGGCTGGTGGTACCGCCGCAGATGACCTTTATCCCCGGGCAGCTCAGCAGTTCGTTGACCACTTCCTCGTCGTCCTCGGGATGCACGGGCGGCCCCACCATGACGCAGCACGGGTTCGGTACGCAGATGCGCAAAGCGGCCACGGTAGTATCGTCTCCCGGACGGCCCTCATACAGCGCGTTGCATTCGCTGAGCAGGCGGTGCTGCACGTCGTAGGCCGTATCATCGGGCTGCCAGGTTTGTTCGAGAAACTGCACCACGTTTTCATGCTGCCAGCCAAGGTTAAGCAGCTGTCCGACCCCCGCGTGAATCACGCCGTCGGAAAAAGTTATGGCAATGTCCCCCAGACGCAGTTTGACATGCGCTTCCCGCACCTGCTTGCCGGAAATATTTTGCTCCACCCAAGGAATGAATACGCGCTTTCCTTCCCGCAGCAGAATCAACGTAGGATTATCAAACTCCACCAGATACGCGTTGCCTTCCCGGTCCACCTGCATCATGGTAAAGGTGGAATAAGCGACCTGCCGCACCTTGCACACGGGCAGGGTGGACGCGATGGTTTCTACCACGTCCTTCATTTGCGCGCCGGCAGACACCATGGAAGCAATGATCTTGCTGGTAAGTCCGGCCAGGATGTTGGCCTTTACGCCGGAACCGAGCCCGTCGGAAAGCACCAGCAAAACCCCTTCGGCTTTCTTGACCAGCTCTACCTTATCCCCGCACAGCTCCTCGCCCCATTTGAACATGCTGCCCCAGCTTGTTTCGATAAAGACGCTCATGGCTCATCCCCCTGGGCTACGGAAGCCTTCAGCTTCAGCAAAGCAGCCTTGGTTTCACCGGTTGTTTCGCCCAGCAGGCTGGCAATTTCCTGCGCCACGCGCATCTGCTTGTCGATTACCTGCTGCGCTGTGTCCATGGTTTCCTTGCGCATCTTGGCCATGGCCTTCATGCTTTCTTCTTCCGCGGAAATGTCCTTCAGCAGGAAAAGATAATCATGCTCCGGCACCGGCACCACGCTCTGCTCCACCAGCACGTCGTAGATTGCCGTCTTGCAGCGCTGCCCCATGACCGCCTTTCCCGTTTCACGGATACGTCCCAATTCCTCCAGATTCAGGAACGCGTCGATGGGCATGCCCAGACAGGCGTTGTCCAAATTCAGCAGCTTGGCGGCCGCCTGATTGAACTGCATGATTTCAAACTGTTCGTTGGTGAGAATCAAGCCGTTGGGCGTGTTGTCCAGAATAATATTGGACATGGACTCCGCCCGCTCCCGCATGTAAGGCAGGCACATGCGCAGGTTGGCCTTGCCCTGGAACACAGCGACGGCCTTTTCCCGGCAGGTATTGTAGCCGCAAGCGCCGCAGTTCAGCAAATCCGCCTGGGTGCGCTTCCCGATGGAGCGCAGGATGGTCCAGATTTCCTCCTCAGTGGGAATGAGGTGCGGCGTCACATCCTTTTGATAGACATGGCGCATGTCCACCTGCACTTCTTCGGTCTGCGGCGGCGGCGTCACCGGCTGCCTGCGGGAGAAATCGTACACCGCGCTCCTGCTGAGCAGGAAGGGCGTGCCGTGCTCGTGCAAACCGGGGCCGCCCACGCAGGAATCCACGCAGGAACTCATTTCCAGCACAAAGCCCGTAATTTTGTTGTCACGGATATCGCGCAGGGTTTGGATGCAGCGATTCAGGCCGTCAACGGCTACGGCCGTATAGCCCTTGCGTTTCTCCAGGGGGATGGTTTTCAGGATGCCCCCCGGCACCGGATATACGCGGCTGAGGGTATGGTGCATCTCGCGGGCGCTCTCGTCCTCGCTTCCGTCCATGGGAACGCTTTCCCGGCGCAGCCAGTCCCGCACCTCGTCAAAGAGCAGCACCGCGTCCATGGCGCCGCTTACCTCGGCCTCCTGCTTTTTGGAAATGCACGGCCCAATAAACACAATCTTGCAATCGGGACCGTAGGCCTCCCGCAGCATACGGCAATGCGCCACCGCCGGAGAAGGCACGGCCGCCAGTTGATCAATCAGCTCGGGAAAGTACTTCTCCACCAGCATATTGATGGTGGGGCAGCAGGTCGTAATGAGATTGGGCGTTTCGCCACGGGAGAGGATTTCCGCGTAACGCTCGGAGACTTTGGTGGCGGCGATGGCCGTTTCCTCCACGCCTGCGAAACCCAACCGGCGCAGCGCCTTTACCACGCCGGCAAAGCTCTGCCCGGGAAAACCCGCCACAAAGGAAGGCGCAAGGCTTGCATAAACCTTCTCGCCCCGGTCGATCATGCTCTGCACCTTTTGCATGTCGCTCTGAATCTGCTTGGCGTTCTGTGGGCAGATCAGGGTGCATTTGCCGCAAAGCACGCAATCATCGTCGATAATCTGCGCCTGATCGTTCTGGAAGGAAATCGACTTCACATCGCAGTTGCGGATGCATTTATAGCAGTTTTTGCAGTTGGCTTCCTTGAGTTGAATGATGCTCATCTCCGCCGCCTCCTTATATTACGCCTGGGTACGGGGCAGAATCTCCTCCGCCACAAGGCTTTCCACGCGGCTTTGATCCACATGATGGAACTTGACCCCATCCACCCGGACGCAGGGGCCGTCCTTGCATTCGCCCATGCAGAAGCTGGCGCTCAGATCTACCTTGTCCGCAATACCGGCCTTCTCCAGCGCTTCCTGAAACATTTGCGTCGTAGCGTAAGCTCCCTTCATATGGCAGGCGGAGCCTACGCAAATGCTGACCTTCACCATGTTGTTTCCTCCTTGATGCTATGGCATCGTCCTATCGTTGGGCATCAATCTCTTTTCAACGCGCAGCCCTCGAAATGGCGGGCCGTCTGCGTTTCACCGTCCTCATTTCTCCGCGCCGCCCAGCACGTCGAAGATAACGACGGCGTCCTTGACCTTCTTTTCCAGCGCCAGCCGTCCGTACTTATCCACCAGCGCCTTTTCCTTGGGGCCGTGGGTCAGGCATCCCGGTCCGCCGATGCATCCCTGCTCACAGGCCATGCCTTCGATGAAATTCTCCTCCAGCATGCCCTTATTGGCCTTCAACAGCGCCAGCTTGCACTCCTCCAGGCCTGAACAGGCTATGGGCTTAAGCTCAAACTGCTCGGGCTTGATCTCCAGCTCCCGCAGCACTTCTTCCACAGCATCCCGCACGCCGCCGCTCCGGGCGAAAACCCGTCCATAATAGGAAGCGTTGTTGAGCACGTCGTCCTCCAGGGCGGACATGTCGATATCGTAGGCGTCTATCAGCGCCTGCAACTCTTCAAAAGTGATGACCACATCCACCAGATCCCGTACCCGCTCCTGCTTCTGCTCGCCCTTTTTGGCCACGCACGGCCCGATAAATACGATTTTGCATTCCGGATGCGCCCGTTTGATGACCTTAGCCATCATGGCCATGGGCGAAAGATTATGGGAAATATGCTGCACCAGGTTGGGGAAATTCTTCTGGATGTAACTTACAAAAGCCGGACAGCAGGAGGTGGTGAGGAACCCTTTCTCCACCAGCTCCTTGGCCTCAAAATAGGCGACCAGATCCGCGCCAAGCGCCGCTTCAATCACCGTGGAGAAGCCCAGCGCCTTCAGCCCGGAAACAACCTGCCCCGTGGTAACATCGGAAAATTGCCCGTAAATGGAAGGCGCCACCACGGCGTACACCGGCGCGCCGCCCTCCTGCTTGGCCGCCTTCAGGAGCCGGATGACCTGGGTGATATAGCTCTTGTCCACAATGGCGCCGAAGGGGCATTGATACACGCACGCGCCGCAGCTCACGCACTTTTCGTAGTTAATATGCGCCTTGCGATCCTCGTCCATCTTGATGGCGCCAGGTTTGCACGCCCGTTCGCAGGGACGCACGTTTTTCGTGATGGCGCTGTACGGGCACGCCGCCACGCATTTGCCGCAGGTGATGCATTTGCTGTGATCAATATGCGCCTGCGTATGCGAGCCACGGTTCACAAAGGAAATCGCTCCCTTGGGGCAGGCGTTGGCGCAGCGGTGCGCAATACATCCCCGGCATGCGTCGCTAACGGTGATTTCGCTCACCGGGCACTCGTCGCAGGCAATGGGAAGGACCTCTACTTCCCCGGGAATTTCCTCATGCCCGCCCAACGCCATTTTGATGCGTTCGTTCACAATGGCGCGTTCCTTGTAAATGCAGCAGCGCATGGTAGCCACGGGACCGGGAACGATGGTTTCCGGAATGCCCGGAATGCCCTCCGCCAGCCTATCGTCCTTTGCAAGACGGGCTACCTCGCGTAGAACCTTGTACTTCAGCTCTTGCACGTTTGTGTCAAATTTGCGCACGTTGCACCCTCCAAGTATGTAAATTGTTAGTTTTTTATCATACCAAAGAAATTGTTTTCGACATGACCGTGTGAAGTTCCTTCTTCGGACGTGCTTTTTTTCGGATTTCCTGGCGATAAATGCTGTGACCGCGCCGATGGGCAGGTCTCTCAGCCATAGGTGGTTTTAACGGTAAAGGGAATCCCCCAAACGTAGTAGGTAATGATCAGTTCCCGCACAGACGTGCTATTCACCGAAGTGAGCACCGTGGCGCTGATATCCCCCGTAGCGCCGGCGCCCAGGGCTTTGGCCTGTTCGCTGCCCATTTGCAGCACATCCCCCTCCCGGGGCGTCACCTGCAGCTCTACCATATCGCAGGGAAGCATGCAACCGTTGCGCAGGCGCACCGTATAGGTATAAAACTGGTATTCCTCCGCCTGTCCCAGCTGGACGCCGGATTGGAACAGGGTGCCTACCAGGCTGTTCTGTTCCACATCGGTTTTCAGCTTGTCAAAGGTCGCCTGCTGCACGGAAGCCTCCGTGGCCGTCATGCCGACGGCGGTGACCGCGACGTTGGCCGTCATGTACAAATAGCCCACGCCGCCGA
The DNA here is from genome assembly GCA_964540735.1 of uncultured Oscillospiraceae bacterium. Lineage (GTDB taxonomy): Bacteria > Bacillota > Clostridia > Christensenellales > Aristaeellaceae > Egerieenecus. The sequence goes on along the minus strand of CAZINY010000024.1, from coordinate 10,731 downwards.
TGGCCGCCACCAGGACAATTACCATCAAAATGGCAATGATTTTCACCGTTCTCCTCCTTTGTGCATGAAAGCCAAGGACATGGCGTTACTGCCCTTGCAGCAACCGGTTCATTTCGTCAATCATTTCCGCATCCCGCAGGCTGAATTTGAATTCCACGCGGCGGGACTGCTCCATGTTCACGGTCCCGTCCGCATTGTAAATGGGATCGGCATAGCTGCGCCCCTGGGCGGTGAGAATGGAGCGGAGCATTTCCCGTTGTTCTTCCGTAAGGGAGCGCATCTGCAAACAGTATTTTGCCACGCTCAGGGCGCGGTTCTGGCTCAGTTCCAAGTTCATGAAGTACTCGCCCACCGTATCCGTATGTCCCTCAATGATGATCTGACCCAGATAATCCGAATATTTGTTCTGCAAAAGTACGCTCAGATACACGGGAATGAACTGATCCAGCATGGCCTGTCCGTCCGCTTTGATGGTATAGGACGCGGTTTCAAAGAATACGGCGCTATCCAGGGTAATATCGCCGCTGTTGGGGTCCACGGTAGCCTTCAGACCGGAAGCGTTCAACGCACTGCTCAGCTCGGATACAATCTGCGTGCGCACGCCAACCAGGTCGTCAATCTTTGCGGTTTGGGATTCCAGCGCCTCCTGCTGGCTGGCCAGAACCTCCGCCTGGGCGTCCAGGGTAATCTGCTGCTGCGCCAGCTGGGATTGCAACGAGGCCAGCTCCTCCTCCCGGGAAGCCAGGGTGGCGTTGGCCGCGTCCAGGGCGGCCTGCTGCTCCGCCAGGCTGGCCTGCGCCGTTTCAAGGTCCGCCTGCTGCTGCGTTAGCTGCGCCGTCTGCGCTTCCAACCGCGCCGTTTGCTCGTCCAGCGTGGCTTGCTGCGCGGATACCAACGCCTTCTGCTCGTCCAACTCCGCGGTTTTGGTTTCCAGGGTGCTGAAATAGAGGTACATGCTATAGCACAGGGTCAGCACAAACACCAGCAGCAGGGAGGCCATCATATCCGAATAGCCGATCCAGTGGCTGCCGTTGTTTCCACGTCCGGCCCGGCGGCGGACAATCTTTGCCATGGCTCAGGCCCCCTTTGCCACCCGCTCCAGGCTGGCGGTAGCCCGCTCCATGGCCTGGGTCATAGCGGTCATGGTCTGCTGCATCTGTCCCAGCTGCCTGGCCGTTTCCCCGCTGGTGCCGTCCTTGTTCATGCGCTCGACCTTCTCTCCAAAGGCTTCGATCAGGCTGTGCATGTTCTGGTCAAACATGCCGAGGGAACGGCTCAATCCCTCCACCACATGCTGCACAAAGCTGGTATAGCTGCCGGACAGCTGTTGGGCGTTCTTGGCCACGCTTTCCGAGGCTTCGCCCAGCTGACGCGTAAGCTGGTCGTTGCCGCTGCGCATGCTGTTCAGTTGATCCTTGCCGGCCTGGGTAAAGCGGGCCAGGCCCGTTTCCAGCTCGCCCTGCCACTCCCGCAGGCGGCCCATATACTGCTCCTGCGCTTCGCAGGAGGCATGCATCTTCTGGAGCAAATCGCCGGTTTTCTGCTCGAACTGCTCGTCCCGATGGCGCGCCTCTCCCAGCTCCTTCACATAGCGCTCGAAATGCTCCATGACCTCTCCGGACACCTGATGCAGCCGCCCCACGTCCGCCACGATGGTCTGCGCGCTCTGCAGGGACTCTTCCACCCGGGCAAAGGTCATCTGCTGATGCTGATTGATCTGGGTCATGGTTTCCCCCAGCTCCAGGAACTGATGGTTCAGCGACGCGTTCATGTCCTCCACAAAGGCGTTGACAATCCGTCCCACGCCTTCCACCTGCGCCCGGGTCGCTCCCACCAGGAAGTTGTCCATGGATTGCGCCACCGGGTGCAGCGCGCGGGTTACGGCCAGCTCGATGCTGCCCGCCATTTGCGTGGTAAGCGTATCCGCCGCCGCGCTGATCAGCGCGTTGCGATCCTGGTTCTGGCAGATAAGCTGCACGTCGTTATCCAGCGGCCGCTGCATGGCCAGGGTCGTGAAACTCTCGGTAAAATCATCAATGGCGCGGTAGCACGAACCCACCGCCACCCGGTTGAGCATGTTGAAAGCCAGGCTGCAGGCCGTACCCACCACGGAGGTGTCGAAGGCATACCGCATGCCTTCCACCAGCTTCGGGATTCCTTCAATCAGTCCCTGGGAGTCGGACAGATCCAGCGCGCTCATACCACGCGTCAGGCCGATAAAGGTACCCAGAATACCCAGGGAGGTCAGCAGGGTGGGAATCAGTTCCGCCAGCTGCGCGTTGCCAGGGCCGTTAATCACCGTCTCGTCGTTGATATACTCTTCCACGCTGCAGGGCAGGCCGCGCCGGTCCAGTTGTTCGGCATTTTGCAAAAAACGCTGCCAGGACCCTTTCAGGCGGCGTCCCATAAAGCGGGTCTCCTGCCAGATGGGGGTCTCCCGTTTGGTCCCCACGCTGTTCTGGAGGCGGCGAATCGCCCGCTGCAGGGCCCGCCGGTTGTTCCACAGCGGGATCAGGCACTTGCATAAACCGGTCAGCGTTACGATCGCTTCCGCCGCATAGACGAGAAAATCCATGATATTGGGCAGAAACGACGATAGCTGGCCCAAAAAATCAAACATGAGGGAACCCCTCCTTCGCACAGGATGGTTATCACATGTATTGTACAGGATTTTTCCCGAATTGTAAATCGCGGAAGATGTAAATTCATGCGAGATTGCGGCAGCCTCGGCCGGCTTTTGATACTGAAAATCGCATATAGAAAAAGAAAACTTATTTTACCATTTTCGCCGTGTTTTTTCCGAAAAGAACGCGATAGACGGCCTGATTTACCCCATGAACGGCTTGCAGCCAAGAGCGTTAACGATTATAATAAATATATCTTATTATGCGCTTATGCCGATGAACGGAGAGAATTAGCATGCCGAAAAAATCCGCTGAAAATAAAGCCTTGTTGCAAAGTATTGCGCAAAATTTGTTTAATGCGCTGCCTATTTTCCGCAAGCGGGTACTGCATCTGGACGCCATTCAACGGGACTGCCATATTCCCCTGTCGCATGTGCAGGTGCTGGCCTTATTGCAGGACCACGGTTCCATGTCCGTAAGCGAGATTTCCCAGCGGCTGGGCATTGCCAAACCCAATATCACGCCCCTGGCGGACCGTCTGATCGCGGACGGCCTTGCGGAACGCCAGCGCGACCCTTCCGACCGTCGCGTTGTCAACATCCATATTCTTCCGGAAGGCGCGGAGAAGCTGCTGGCCATCCGTGAAAATCTTGTACAGCAGGTCAACGACTGGTCGGACCGGTATTCCCACGCCGAGCTCAAGGAACTGGACAAAGCCCTGAGCAGCATCATCCGCATTCTTGGCCGGATGAACGAATAACCGCCGTCCACTGCGCGCCTCCCCTGCGCCGCGTATCGCCTGATCACGCATCTGCCGCCGTTCCGCCGGCCTACCTGGCCGTCCTTGGGCAAAGGCGCGGGTTTATGCGCTCCGATCTACCGCGCTGGCGCGGGATGTTCAGGCATCCGTTTACGCCATCAGCCGCTTTCCCAGAAGCCATCGCAAAGAGCTCCCTCCACGATTCGCAGCGTTTTCATCCGCTGTTTCTCGCAGAGGGAGCTCGTTTTCATTGGCCCGGGAAAGGCTTATACCTGGTATTCCTTCCGGTAAGCGTCCAGCTCCCGTTCATTGCCGTAGACAAAGTGATCCGGCAGCAATTCGGTCCAGACGGGCTTATCCACGCTGTAATCATGCACGGAGGGATCGTATACCAGCAGCTTCTTTCTGTGCTCCAGGTAGGGATTGGGATTGGGCACCGCAGAGAGCAGCGCACGGGTATAAGGATGCATGGGATGACGGAACAGTTCCTCGGATTCCGCCAGCTCCACAATCTGCCCCTTATGGATGACCGCAATACGGTCCGAAATAAAGCGCACCACCGACAGATCATGGGCAATGAACAGATAGGTCAAGCCGCGCTTCTGCTTCAGATCATTCAGCAGGTTCAACACCTGGGCGCGGATGGACACGTCCAACGCGGAAATCGGTTCATCGGCCACGATGAACTCCGGCTTCATGATCAGGCTGCGGGCAATACCAATCCGCTGGCGCTGTCCGCCGGAGAATTCGTGCGGGAAGCGGGAGGAGAACTCCGGCAGCAGACCCACTTCATCCAGGGCGCTCTGTACCTTTGCCCGGCGGTCTTCCTCGTTCTTGTACAGATGGAAGTTCAGCAAGCCCTCCGAAACAATGTAGTCCACCTTGGCCCGCTCGTTCAGGGAGGCCATGGGGTCCTGGAAGATCATCTGGCAGCTGCGGATGACTTCTTCATCCAGCGCCTTTGAAATCTTGCCGGAAATACGGCGGCCCTTATACAGGATTTCACCCTTTGAAACGGGATTGATGCGCACGATCGCCCGGCCAATGGTGGTTTTTCCGGAGCCGGATTCTCCCACCAGCGCGAAGGTTTCGCCGCGGTAAATGGTAAAGTTCACATCGTTCACCGCGATAAACTTCTTCCGCCCTGTTCCGAAAGCCACCTGCAGATTCTTGACTTCTACCAGCGCTTCACGGTTGGGGTCCAGATGCGGGTGCGGAATATCCACCACGACTTGACCATCCAGGTGCTGACGGCTCAGCTTGCGAATGGTATCCGGCTGCTCCACCGCGGGCGCACGAGGGTCCATCATCCAGGTCTTTGCCTGGTGGGTGGGCGTGACGTCAAACAGCGGCGGCTCCTCCAGGAAATCAATGGTCAGGGCGTTGCGGTTCCGGGGCGCAAAGGCGTCGCCTTCGATCTTGTTGAACAGGTTTGGCGGCGTACCGTCGATGGCCGGGAGCTTCTCGCCCTTCACCCCCAGCTGGGGAAGCGCGCTAAGCAGCGCCCAGCTGTACGGATGCCAGGAATCAAAGAAAATCTCGTTGACCATGCCGATTTCCACAATCTGCCCGGCATACATTACCGCAACCCGGTCCGCCACGTTGGCAACCACGCCCAGGTCATGGGTGATGTAGATGATGGTCATGCCCTGCTCTTTTTGCAGCTTGCGGATCAGGTCCAGTATCTGGGCCTGAATGGTCACGTCCAGGGCCGTGGTGGGTTCGTCGCAAATCAGAATCTGCGGACGGCACGCCACCGCAATGGCAATAACCACACGCTGGCGCATGCCGCCGGAAAATTCGTGAGGATACTGGTAATAGCGGCGCTCCGGGTTCGGAATGCCTACCAGCTCCAGCATGTGCATGGCTTCCTTCTTGGCCGCGGCGCCCTTCAGCCTCTGATGCAGCTCGATGGCCTCCTGAATCTGATGGCCAATGCGCTTCAACGGGTTCAGGCTGGTCATGGGGTCCTGGGTCACCATGGCGATCTTTTTGCCGCGGATGGTACGCCATTCCTTTTCCGTGGTAAACTTGGTCAAATCCTGCCCCTGGTACATAATCGAGCCGTGCGTAATGGCGCCGTTCTTATCCAGCATGCCCACGAAGCACTTGGTAAACACGCTCTTGCCGGAACCCGATTCGCCCACGATGGCCAATGTTTCGCCGTCATACAGCTCCAGGGAACACTTGCGGATGGCGGTCAGCTTCTGCCCACGCAAAGTAAACTGCACTTCAACATCCTTGGCCGCAAGAATAGGTTCGTTGGACAGTATCTGCTCGGCCCGCTTTTCAAAGTCAATTTCCGGGATGTCGTTTTTCATTGCTTCACTCATCGTCATACCCTCCCATCAAACATGATTGCGCGGGTCGCAGGCGTCGGAGAACGCGTTGCCCACCAGATAGAAGGTAATGGTGATGATGGACACAATGACCGCCGGGAAAATCAGCAGATAGGGATAATCCAGGAAATAGCTGCGCGCATTCCGCAACAGAATGCCCAGGGACGGGGTGGAAATATCCATCAGGCCCAGGTAGGTCAGGGTCGTTTCATACGCAATGGTACCGGGAATCGCCAGCGCCAGGCGCAGAATGATTACGCTCACCATATACGGCAGGATGTTGCGGTACAAAATCCGCCACAGGCTGGTACCCAGGCAGCGGGATGCCAAATTGTACTCCCGGTCACGATACATGAACACCAGATTGCGGATGTTCCGCGCCGTGCCCAGCCAGCCGAAACCAATCATGGCCGCGCCCATGACAAGGGTGGTCTTACCGATCATCAGGGCGATCAGCGTCATGTAAATAATGACGGGGATGTTGTCAATCAGGTTGTAAAGCTCTGTGAAGAAACGGTCCAGCTTCCGCACATAGCCCCATACCAGGCCGATTACCACGCCCACAAAAATCTGCCCGAAGGACACGCTTACCGCCAGAATGATGGAGGTACGGGTGGCATGCCATACCTGGCTCCAATAATCGCGGCCCATGTTATCCGTGCCGAACCAGAACTCGCTGTTGGGCGCGGTAAACATCAGGGAATTATCAATGCGCAGGTTGTAAACATCATACTTGCCGATGGCTGCCGCCACAAAGGTGAATATGAACAGCAGCAGGAAGATAATGAACATCCCTACGGCCGCGCGCTTTTTCAGGAAGCTGCGCCATACGCTCTTCCAGTAGGAGTACTCCGAAGAACCGGTGTACTCAGCCGCTTTGGCCTCATATTCAGCAAAGGAGAAAAGCTGCTTTTCCGGCATTTGCGCCCTGGCATGCACATGCACACGGCCGCGGCCGTACTTGGTGGTGGTGTTTTTGTCCACGGCGGAGCGATCCACTTCCAAATCCACAATGGGCTGTTCCAGTTCCGATACCGTCTTTTCCATTTACCGTGTGCCTCCTTTCTTGCCAAGATGAATACGAGGATCAATCAGGGTCATCAGCACATCGCCCAGGAACACGCCCAGAATGCCCAGGGTAGCGTAAAGCATTACCACACCCTGCACCACCGTCGTGTCATAGCGGGCGATCGCATCCGTAAGCAACGGACCCATGCCGGGTACGGAGAAGAACCGTTCCACCAGCAAGGAGCCGCCCACGGTGAGCAAAATAGAATACGGCAAATATTGTGCCAGCGGAACAAAGGCGTTTTTGAGCACATGCCGGTACATCACGGAACGGGTGCTCATGCCCTTTAGTTTCGCCAGGCGGATATAATCCTTGTTCAGCTCGTCCACCATATACCGCCGGGTCCACAGCATGTAACCGGCAATGGAGCCGATGGAAAGGCATACCACCGGCAGAATGGAGGACAGCTCGGGTTTTCGCATGCTATACATGGATGGTAATCCCAGGACGCGCGCGCCAAAGGCCAGCACCAGGGAATACGTCACCAAGCTTGGCACCGCGTTGACAAATACCGTGTACGCCGTGCCCAAATGATCAAAAATACCGTCCTTATACCGCGCCTGCAGCACGCCGAAACAAACGCCTAATACCAGCGATATACCCAGCGATATCAAGCCCAGGCGCATGGAAACCTCAAATTTACTGCCAATCACCGAAATTACGGGTTGATTAGCCTGGATCCGCCGGCTTGTACCCAAGTCAAACTCCGTAAACAACTGCTTGAAAAAGCGAACCAGCTGCGTCAGGGGAGGGTCCAGGAACCCGGCCGCTTGCAGTCGATCATGTTTCTGCTGCTCGGTCAGCTTCATCAATTCGTCTTCAGTGAAATAATAATCCGTCGGCAAAAGGCGCAGCAGCAGAAAAACGATGGTAACGACCAATAAAATCGTGACGACAGACTGCAGCAACCGCTTGAGGACATATAGGAACATGCTTCACATCCCCCAGACCTTCGTGAAATTAAGCAAGAATCTGGAGCGGTCCCGATAAAGAGACCGCCCCAGAATCTTGTTCCTTACCTCTGGAACTTGAAATTACTCGGCGCTGTTGTAGGCTTCCGCCAGCGCGGCAACTTCGTCGGTGGTGTAAATCGCGTCGTTGGTCTCCCAGTTCACATAGCGGTAAGCCTGGATGCCATAGGCGCTGTACACCTTGGAGTAGGGATTGATGCAGGTCAGTTCCCAGGCTACCTCGTAGTTGCAGGGGATCGCCAGCGCGTGGTTGAGGAAGTACGCTTCGGCCTTGGCGAAGGCGGCATAGCGGGCATCCTGATCGTCGGTGATGGCCTTGGCGTCGTTCACCATCTGGGTGAACTCGGTGTAGGTGGCGATCAGATCCTCGTCGGTGGCGTTGTTGATCATGGAGTAGTCCATGGAGTAGTAGGCGTTATCCTCGCCGTAGGTCTCCTGGCCCAGGAAGTTGATGGGATCGGCGAAGTCGGCGCCCCAGCCATTGATGTAAATGGAAGCCAGCTGCGGCAGGCGCACTTCGTTGGTGGGGGAGGAGACGTAGGTCAGGATGTTCAGCTTCACGTAGTCATCGCCCAGGCAATCGGAGAACACCTGCGCCAGCGTGTCAGCGCTGTCCTTGGCGGTCTGGCTGTTGCCCTGGATGTAGTAGTCGATCTCCACGGGGAAGGTCACGCCCTTGGCGGACAGTTCTTCCATGGCCTGCGCCTTGTAAGCGGCAGCCTTTTCGGCGTCCACGCGAGCGTAGGTGTCGTTGGAGTACTGCAGGCCCAGCTCATCGCGGACCATCTGGGTGTAGTCCACGCCTTCACTGTTCACTGCCACGGCATTACCAGTGTAGACGAAGTTCTGGCAGGCCAGCGGGTTGATGGCGTTGGTCCGGGCCAGGTAGGGAGTCAGATCCAGACCGTAGTACCAGCTCAGACGGAAAGCCTCGTTGGCAATGGCGGTGTTCCAGTTGGTGTCCTTGGTGCCGTCCTCGTTGTTCTTGTCATACACCAGGTGAATCTGGTAGGAGTACTTGGTGGGACGGGCTTCGGACAGGTTGTTATGGAACTCGTGGGACTCGCTGCCATAGATGGTGGACAGCGTGGACTGTGTCAGCTGCACGTGATCCAGCTCGCCGGTCTGGAACAGGTTGTAGGCCACGTCCAGGGACTCGACCATCTTGATGGTCACGGTGTTGAAGCGCTTGATGTTGTCCGCGTTCCAGTAGTTGGGGTTCGCGGTCAGAATCTTTTCGTTCTGATGCACATAGGAGGTTACGGTATAGGGGCCGGAGTACCACAGGTTCTCCCAGGTGATGCCCTGGTAGCCTTCCACGCCCACTTCCTCGATCAGCTTGGCGGACAGCGGATACAGGCAGTTGTAGGTGGCCACGGAGGGGAAGTAGCTCAGCTCGTCCGTGCAGGTGTAGACGATGGTCTTCTCATCAGGGGTAGCGATGCCGACCATTTCCTTGAACACGGTGGTATCGAAGCAGGAAGGATCAATGTACTTGCGCAGCTCGTCGGGCACGGTAACGCCGTCGTCCACGATACGCTGATAGGTCTCCGCCAGATACTTGGTGTACTCATAGTAATCGGCGGCGCCAACGATCATTTCCATGGGCATGGAGGTGTTGGAAGCGCCGTTCTTGGAGAAGTTCAGCACCCACTCCAGACCGGTCACCCAGTCCTCGGCTACCACGTCGGCTTTCTCGTTGCCGTCCTTGTCAACCCACTTCATGCCATCGTTGAGCACGAAGGTCCAGGTCTTGCCGCCGTCCTCGGTGTACCATTCCTTGGCCGCGTTGCCCACCAGCGCGCCGTGGGCGTCGTTGGTCAGCAGACCGTCGATCAGGTTGCACAGGACGTTCAGGTCGTTGGCCAGCTGAGAGGAATGGATGTTCCAGGTCTCCATCTCGCGGGCGGTGGTCTCATAGGTCCGCAGGTCGGTGATCTCCGCCGCGGAGGCCGTGGACACAAACGCCAGGCTCAACAGCATTGCCAATGTCAGGACCAGTGCCAATATTTTTTTCATGTGGTTCCCTCCTACTTGATGTGTAGTATTCGAAAGCGACAAACTTTCAGGCCCTTTGGCCAAACAACGCGCTTTCAATTGATAAACATTATACTTTATGCGCATACCCTTGTCAACCAAAATGCAACAGCAGAACAAAAAAATGAGAATTCCCGGTTCTTTCGCCGAGAATTATCGTCAAATCTGCATTTTTTTACCGCCTATCCTGCATTTTCCCCAGGGAGCGACGCTTGGGATTGCATATACATTGAGCGCGGTGTATAATACCTTTACGTTCTTCCCCCCTAGAAAGGAGCGCCGTGAAACGTAATGAAAAACTGGCTGAAAAAGCATTGGAAGCCCTACCTGACGCGACCGCTGATTTATAAAACCTTTACCCGTTTTGTCCTTGCGTTGACCGTCGCCCTGTTGTGGAATAACTTCGCGCCCGTCGACCCGCTGATTGCTTCCAGGCTGTACGCCTTCTTTTTTCTTAGCGCGTACTTTCTCCTCTGCGCATGGCTGGTACATATGCGCATGGACGGCGTGCGCATCCCGCGTTTCCGCTTCCGTCTGCGCCGCAAGCAGGACCCCGTCCGCACCTATGGAGACATGATGGATTTTACCGACGAGGAAATTGTCAGCTTTGACGAGTTGGAAGATGATGAAAAGGATTTCTGTTCCCTGCTTGCCAATCTGATCTGCTTTCTGATTTTCCTGGTCCTTTCCTATGTCGTGTAAGAACGGCGCGGAACGCTCGCAACGCGCTCCGGCCGGACAAGTTCCCCGCGCTTGCAGGCGCATGCAGGAGACGCTGCCGGCGCATGCAAACAATTTGCCCATGGTTGAAATAGGAGCTGTTGCAAAATGGGAACGCAATAGCAACCTGCACAAAAAAGCAGCAGCCAACAACCAAAACCGGCCGCAAAAGAAGTGTTTTGGCTTCTTCTGCGGCCGGCTTTTTGCGCAT
>CAZINY010000023.1:0-41860 GCA_964540735.1 uncultured Oscillospiraceae bacterium | reverse complement strand
ACCCTTTGGGTACTTTCCAGTGATGGAAAGTACCTCGCTCGCCCCGCAGGGCAAGCGAAACCTCTCACAAGAAATAGATTTCTTGTGGAAGGCTGGAAAAGGGCCTCCCTTTCTTTCCCCGCCTCACAGAAGATTTCCGCCTCTGCAGAGGCGGCCAGGGGACTTTTTCCGGTCGCTCCCTGGACTCCAACGAATCTATTCCTTATAGGTGGGCGTACCCCCGCAACAACCGATGCATGCATAGCGCGCTAATGGGGGCGTTGGCCGAAGTCGCTTCCTCGAGAAAGCGGCGAAAGCCACTTTCTCGACACGCTGGGGGCGGCTTTCCCATCAGGAAAGCCGCCCCCGCCTCTCCATATATTATAATGTGCTTTTACTTCACCCGCATGGCGCGCATGGCATTGAGAATGGCCAGGAAGGATACGCCAACGTCTGCAAATACCGCAAGCCACATGTTGGCCAGACCGCAGGCGCCCAGCGCCAGAATTACCCCTTTGATCCCCAGCGCAAAAACAATGTTCTGCTTGGCAATTCCCATGGTTCGCCGCGCAATGCGGATGGCGTAGGGCAGCTTAGCGGGGTCATCGTCCATGATGACAATATCCGCCGCTTCAATGGCCGCATCGGAACCTACGCCGCCCATGGCAATCCCCAGGTCCGCCCGCCGCAGCACAGGCGCATCGTTGATACCGTCCCCCACAAAGGCCAGCGTCGTACCCGCCGGTTTTTGCTCCGTAAGCCGTTCCACCTGCGCTACCTTGTCCGCCGGCAGCAGCTCCGCGTGGATTTCATCCACGCCCAAGGTCTTCCCTACGCTCTGCGCTACCGACTCCTGGTCCCCCGTCAGCATGACCGTGCGCTGCACCCCCAGCGCCTTCAACTCGGCCACCGCCTGCGCCGCGCCTTGCTTGACCTGGTCGGCAATGACGATATGCCCCATATACGCGCCGTCGGCAGCCACATGAACAATGGTGCCCGCATGGTGGCAGCGCCTGCTTGGAACGCCCACATCCGCCATCAACCGCTCGTTCCCCGCATAAACCATCCGGCCGTCCACCCGGGCATGGATACCGCGTCCGGCAATCTCCCGCACATCCGTCACCCGCTCTTGATCCAGAGCGCGGTTCCAGGCCGCGCGCAAAGACGCGGAAATGGGATGATCCGAATAGCTCTCCGCCAGCGCCGCCAACTCCAGCAATTCTTCCTCGGTCACCTGGTTGGGATGAACGGCCGTCACCTGAAAAGTGCCCCGGGTCAGCGTGCCCGTCTTGTCAAAAACAGCCACGCCGGTCTTCGCCAGCAGTTCCAGGTAGTTGGCCCCCTTGATCAGCACCCCGCGCCTGGAAGCGCAACCCACGCCGCCGAAAAAGGTCAACGGCACGGAAATCACCAATGCGCAGGGGCAGGAAATCACCAGGAACGTCAGCGCCCGCCGCACCCATTCCATCCAGTCTCCCACAAACAGCGGAGGAATCACCGCCAGCAGGGCAGCGGCAATGCAAACCGCCGGCGTATACCAACGGGCAAAGCGGGTAATGAACCGTTCCGTGCGCGCCTTGCGTTCCCCCGAGTCCTCCACCAGACGCAGGATGCGCGCCACGGTGGAATCCTCATACCCGCCGGTAGCCCGCAGGCGAATAACCCCCGTCTGATTCACACAGCCGCTGAGCACCGTATCCCCTTCGCCCACGTCCCTGGGCAGGGATTCGCCCGTCAGCGCCGAGGTATTCAGCGTGGAATGTCCTTCCACAATCACGCCGTCCAACGGAACGCGCTCTCCCGGCTTCACCAGCAGGATGTCTCCAGCCTGCAGCGTTTGGGGCGAAACGACCTCCACCCTGCCGTCCGCCAGCACATGATTGGCGTGATCCGGGCGAATGTCCAGCAGGTGCGCGATGGACGCCCGGCTCTTGTCCACCGCCCGGTCCTGAAACCACTCCCCAATCTGATAAAAGAGCATGACCGCCACCGCCTCCGTGGCGTCGCCCATAAGCATCGCCCCCAGGGAGGCCACCGCCATGAGGAAATTCTCATCAAACACCTGCCCGCGCAGTATGTTTTTAACGGCGCGCCAGAGCACTTCGCCGCCCGCCACAAGGTATGCCGCAATCAGCGTGGCCCAGCGCCAGGCTCCGGCAGGAAGCAAAATTCCGGCCACAAACAGCGCAGCGCCCACGCCGATGGTCAGCAGCGGGCGCGTCCCTTCGCCCGCCTCCCCCTCGCTTGCGGCGTTGTCTCCATGCCCGCCGTGGCTGTGCCCATGGCCCGCGGCGCTTTCTTGGTTTTCCCCCTCCGTTACACCGGAAATTTCTCGTACCTCACACGACGGCTCCACTCGCCGGCACGCCGCGGCAACTTCCTGAAACACATCATGGAAGCGGTCGTCCGGCGCCGCCAGGATCATGGTCTTCCGAACAAAGTCCACCCGCAGCTTCTCCACGCCGGGCACCCGTGACGCCTCCGCCTCCATTTTCGCCGCGCAAACCGCACAGTCAAGATGCTCCAGGGAATAGGTCTTTTTCATGGTTGTTCCCTCCCTCGCCATACCGCTCCAATGTGTCAAACATTTGAACAAGTGCTCATTTGTTATTATATGCGACGCATGGCATTTGTCAAGTAGGGAAAACTCCCGTTGTTCTGTTTTTTTTTGGCGTCGCGTGCGGCACGGAGCACAAGCGTTGCGGAGCGCTTGTTTTCTGGAACAATTGGGCGTATAATAGAGCGGTTATCATTACCAAGTAAAGGAAGTTATGCAGTTGACCAAAACGCAGAAATCCATCGTCGGCGGAATGACCGTACTGGGCATTACGGGGATTGTATGCAAACTGGTAGGCGTGCTTTTCAGCATCCCGCTGACCTGGCTTATCGGCGCGGAAGGCGTGGCGCTGTTTCAGCTGGTGTTTCCCACCTACAATCTGCTGTTGACCGTTTCTTCCGCGGGGCTGCCCGTGGCCATCTCGCGGATGGTATCCCACTGCCTGGCCCGCGAAGATCCCCGCAACGCGCGCCGCGTCTTCCGCATCGCCCTATGGATGCTCACCGCGCTGGGGTGCATTTGCACGCTGCTGATGCTGGCAGGCAGCAACTTTCTGGCCGAGCGCGTAGGCGAGCCTTTGGCCGCGCCGGGATATGTGGCCATTGCGCCATGCCTTATCCTGGTCTGCGCCATGTCCGCTTTTCGGGGCTTCATGCAGGGGCAGCAGAACATGGTTCCCACCGCGACCTCGCAGCTCATTGAGCAGGTAGGCAAGGTGTTCATTTCCCTCCCCCTCGCATATCTGGGGTATCAGCACAGCCTTGCGTACGGAGCGGCGGGGGCGCTGCTGGGCATTACGCTGGTGGAAGGAGTGGCCCTGCTTTATATGGTGCTGCTCTATTTCCGCCGCCGTGACGCTTTCCGCCGGCTTCCCCAGGCGCCCGATGCGGAAATCCTCTCCGGACGGGTTTTAAGCAGCCGCCTGATACGCATCTCCATCCCCATTACCATCAGCGCCTGTATTGTGCCTCTGGCACAGTTCGTGGACTCCGCCATGCTGCTGAACCGCATGATAGTGGCCGGACTCAGCCCCGATGTGGCGCTTCCGCTTTACGGCTTGTTTTCCGGGCTGGTCATCCGGCTCATCAATATTCCCACGGGGCTAGCGCTGGCGGTGGCCATGAGCCTTGTGCCCGCTATCTCCGCCGCCATGGCCGTTCACGACCGGAAAGCCATCGTCCGTCAGAGCGACCTGGGCTTGCGCTTCGCCTTCCTGATTGGGTTCCCCTGCTCCATTGGCATGAGCCTCCTGGCGGGACCCATTATGGCTTTCTTCTATGCCGAGACCCTTACGGCTGAGCACCTGCGCATTGCCAGCGAGCTGCTCAGCGTCTCTAGCCTGACGGTGGTGCTGTTTACCGTTGTACAGGCTACCAGCAGTATTTTGCAGGGCTTGCACAAGCAGCGCATTCCCATGTATACCCTGCTGGCGGGCGTAGCCTGCAAGATCGTGCTGAATTATGTATTGGTGGGCATCCCCAGCATCAACATCCACGGCGCGCCCATTTCTTCCATTGTGTGCTATTCCGTCTCCATGGTGCCGAACCTTTACTATGTTCTCAAGCATGGTCAGCTGAAATTCAACTGGATGGGATGGATTGTACGTCCCGGCGTCGCCACCGCCGCCATGGGGCTGGTGGTGTTCATTCTGCGGGAACTGCTACCCATGACCCGTCTGTGGACGCTGGTGGAAGTGCTGGTGGGCATGGCCATTTACTTTGGCGTAGCGCTGCTGGTCAAGGCCATTACGCCGGAAGATTTCCGCGCTTTCCGGCGCGGCGGCAAAGCGAAGCGCTGACCGATTGCAAGGAGGGATTCCCATGCCGCATTCTGTTACCGTTGTTTCCCTGGGGCCCGGCGCGCCCGAGCTGATGACGCTGGGAACGGATCGCTGCCTGCGGGGGCCAGGCCGGCTCATCCTGCGCACGGAGCGCCATGGCTGCGTCCCCTACCTGCGGGAGATCGGGCGCGAATTTACCGCCCTGGACGAGCTCTACGACCAATACGAGGATTTTGACCAGCTGAATCAGGCCATTGTCACGCGCCTGCTGCGCGCGGCGGAGGAAACGCCCGTCATTTACGCGGTGATGGACGCTTCCTGCGACGCCAGCGTCGCCTGCCTGCTGCGGCAGGCGGGCCAGGTCGGCGTTACGGTGCTACCGGGCGTAAACGCGGCGCAGGCTTGCGTTGCCGCGCTGCCGCCGCAGATGCCGCATCCGCGGGAAGGCCTGCGCACCCTCCCCGCCCTGGCCCTGAACGGCGCCGCCTATGATCCCCGCACGCCCATGCTCATCACGGAGGTCGATCATCCGGCCCTGGCCGGGGACGTGAAACTGTGGCTCATGGAGCTGTACCGCGAGGATATGACCGTCGCGTTCTTCCCGCCCTCGGAAAAGCATCCGCGAACCGCGGCGCTGCTCCCCCTTTACGAGCTGGACCGGCAAAAGCGGTATGACCACACCTGCTGCGTCTATATCCCCGCCGCTCCCCGCACGGAGCGGGAGCGCTTTCTCTTTTCGGATCTGGAGGAAATTATGACGGTCCTCCGCGGACCGGAGGGATGCCCCTGGGACCGGGAGCAAACCCACGCCTCCCTCCGTCCCTACCTGGTGGAAGAAGCCTATGAAACCCTGGACGCCATCGACAGCGGCGACGACGCACGTATCGCCGACGAACTGGGCGACGTGCTGCTGCAGGTAGTGTTCCACGGCCTGATCGGACAAGCGCACGGAACGTTTACCGACATGGATATTACCACGGCCATTTGCCGCAAAATGCTCTACCGCCACCCGCACGTCTTCGGAGACGCCGCCTGCCGGAACGCCGCCGAAGTCGCCGTCAACTGGGAACAGCTCAAAAAGCGCGAGAAACGCCTGGAAACCGTCGCGGCCGCCATGAAAGACGTGCCCTCCTCCCTCCCAGCGCTTATGCGCGCAGCCAAGGTGCAGAGCAAGGCCCGGCAAGTGGGCTTCGACTGGGACAACGCGGCGGAAGCGCTGGAAAAGATTCACGAGGAAGCGGACGAGGTTCGCCAGGAGCTGGCAAAGCAGCGCGATCCCGGCGAAGAACTGGGCGACTTGCTGTTTTCCTGCGTAAACACCGCGCGCCTGTGCGGCAAGCAGCCGGAGCTCCTGCTCAAAAGCGCAACAGAAAAATTTATCGCGCGGTTTGAAGCCATGGAAAATCTTATCAAGGCAGACGGAAAATCATTGGAGGGCTTGACTTTACGCGAAATGGATGTATACTGGGAGAAGGTCAAAGCGTCATCCGGACGCGCCTGACCCTGA
This sequence comes from uncultured Oscillospiraceae bacterium, assembly GCA_964540735.1. Classification (GTDB taxonomy): domain Bacteria; phylum Bacillota; class Clostridia; order Christensenellales; family Aristaeellaceae; genus Egerieenecus. The sequence goes on along the minus strand of CAZINY010000023.1, from coordinate 36,037 downwards.
AGCCCGCATCCGGGCGTCGCGAATCCCGGCGGCGTACTCCTTGGAAGGGGTTTTCAGTCGGGTAAGCCTAAATCAAGCCGTTAAGGCACGGAACACAGCAAGGAGGAGTTTCCCATGAACAAGACTGAACTGATCGCCGCCCTGGCGGAAAAAACCGGCTCCAACAAGAAGGATGCCGAGAAGGCCATCAACGCTTTTGTGGACGTTGTAACCGAGTCCCTGGCCAACGGCGACAAGATTCAGATCGTCGGCTTCGGCTCTTTTGAAGTAAAGGCCCGGCCCGCCCGCACCGCCCGCAATCCCCGCACCGGCGAGGAAATCAAGATCGAAGCCTCCAAGGCTCCCGTCTTCAAAGCTGGCAAGGCGCTTAAGGACAGCGTGAACAAGTAAACGCTATGGGAAAGCGCGCCCGTGGGACAAGCTCCTGCGGGCGTTTTTCTAACCCATGCGATTGTTCCGGCATATGGGAGGAGATCGCCATGCGACTGGACAAATATTTGAAGGTATCCCGGATTATCAAGCGCCGCACCGTGGCCAACGAAGCCTGCGCAGGCGGCCGCGTGACCCTGAACGGCAAGGTGGCCAAGCCAGGCGCGGAAGTTAAGCCGGGGGATGAAATGGTCATCCGTTTCGGGGACCGCTACGGCCGGTATGAGATACTGTCCGTTGCGGAGCACGTCCGCAAAGAGGGCGCTACGGAAATGTACCGCGTGCTTTCCGAGGACGCGGGCGTAGCGCAGGAGCGAAACTGAGGAGGTACGGCCATGGCCTGGTATGCCATCGTGTTAGCCGGCGGCAGCGGTAGCCGCATGGGCGCGGAATGCAACAAGGTGCTTCTTCCCCTGGATGGCGAACCGATCCTGTGCCGGTCGGTGGAAGCTTTCCGCGGCCTGGTGGAAGGCATTGTGCTGGTGGCCCGCGCCGAAGATATGTCCGCCTGCCGGTCCCTGATGTCCAGGTGGGGGCTGGCAGGGCTGATACGCGCCTATGCGCCTGGCGGTATGGACCGGCAGGCGTCCGTGCGCAACGGCCTGGAGGCGCTTCCGGATCACTGCGACAAGGTGCTGGTACACGACGCGGCCCGTGCCATGGTTACCCCGGAGGTGATCCGCCGGGTCATGGACAGCGTGGAGCTGTGCGGCACGGGCGTGGCATCCGTGAAGGTGGTGGATACCATCAAACGGGTGGACCGCGGCGAAAAGGTCATCGACACCCCGGAGCGCGCCCAGCTGCGCGCCGTGCAGACCCCCCAGGGGTTCACCACCGCATTGCTGCGCAAGGCGCATTTGCAGGCGCAGATCGACGGCTACCGCGGTACGGACGACGCCTCCCTGGTGGAGCGCCTTGGCGTAGCCGTGCAGCTCACCGAAGGCAGCGAAGACAACTTCAAGCTCACAACCCCCCGGGACCTTTTCTGGGCGGAAACGCTGCTGGAGCGCAAGCGGGAACGGCGCGCGCCAACCCTGCGGGTAGGCCAGGGCTACGATGTACACCGCCTGGTGGAAGGGCGGCGTTTGATACTCTGCGGGGTGCAGATCCCCCATACGCTGGGATTGTTGGGGCACAGCGACGCAGATGTAGCGCTGCATGCCTTGATGGACGCCATGTTGGGCGCCATGGCCCTGGGCGATATCGGCAAACATTTTCCCGATACGGACGACGCCTACGCGGGCGCGGACAGCATGGCATTGCTGGCCCAGGTGGTTGCATTGCTGGAAGCGCATCACGCCAGGGTCGCCAACTGCGACATTACCATTGTCGCCCAGAAACCCAAGCTCCTGCCCCACATCCCCCAAATGCGGGAAAACGTTGCCCGCGTCCTGGGGCTGGAGACGGACTGCGTCAATGTGAAGGCGACCACCACCGAACAGCTGGGCTTTGAAGGCGCGCAGGAGGGCATCAGCGCCCAGGCCGTCTGCATGGTGCAGGTGGAATAACCCGTTCCTTGCGCCGGCCGCCTTGCCGCGCCGTCAATCTGGAGAGCGTAGGAAACCTGTTCCGCTGGTCCTACGCGCAAAGCGCCGGCATGGATATGCCGCGTTCTTGGCTGGACCGTGGTAGCGGCGGCATGCCATCAGCAAGCCGGAAACTAGCCTTCAAACTGTGGAGGGACCGGATGTGAAGAGATTGTCATGCATTCTGGGCGTTGCGGTAACAAAAAGCATACGCGCTGTTTTCTTCATGTTTCGGACCGGAAAAAACGGGGATCGGGCGACGCTGGCTTCCTGTACCGGATGGGTCCGGCATAGGGGAAGATTTTCCGAAAGCAAAACATATGCCTTTGTATTGGATGCCCGGCTATCAAAGGGAAATGCGGAAGTGTGGCTTCTGGATCAAAGGAAGCAGCCATTATGCAGGCTCGACCGGCAATCGCCCTCCCGGACCGTGGCGTTGGACGCAAAAAGCAAATATTATCTGCGCTGGGAATTTCAGCACGCTTCTGGCACATGCGAGCTGCGCTGGTAATCGCCAGCGAAGGCAGCGCAGCAGCGCGGAATTTTCCCCCGCGCAATGGAACGCCCGCCGGAGCAGCTATCTCCGGCGGGCGCTCGTTGTTGCGTCATCGCTTTAGTTTTTCGATGTTTTCCAGGCGGTTCAAGGCTTCCAGCAGCGTCTCGTCCCGCTTGGCGAAATGCAGGCGAATCAGATTTCGCACGTCCTCGCGGAAAAAGCTGGACCCTGGCACCGCGCCTACGCCCACCTCCCGGGCCAACGCTTCGCAAAAAGCCACGTCATCCTCCCAGCCAAAGGCGCCAATATCCACCAGCACATAGTACGCGCCCTGGGGACGGATAAACTGCAGGCCCAGGCGTTCCAGGCCGTCGCAAAACAGGCCGCGCATATGGGTGTACTTCTCCGTAAGCCAGGTATAATAGCTCTGCGGAAGCGTCAGCCCCGCCACGGCAGCCTCCTGCAAAGGCGCCGCCGCTCCCACGGTGAGGAAATCGTGCACCTTTCGCGCCGTGTCAATGATTTCCGGGGAGGCGATGATATAACCCAGCCGCCAGCCGGTGATGGAATATGTCTTGGACAGGGAAGAACAGCTCAGGGTTCGCTGGGCCATACCCGGCAGGGAGGCAAAATACACGTGCGCATAAGGGGCATACACAATATGCTCATACACCTCGTCGGTAATCACGTAGGCGTCGTACTTCTCCACCAGGCCGGCAATCACCAGGAGCTCCTCCCGGGTGAACACTTTGCCGCAGGGATTGGAGGGGTTGCAGAGAATCAGCGCCTTCGCTCCCTGACGGAAAGCGTCCTCCAGCACCTCCGGATCAAAGTCAAAGGCCGGGGGCCGCAGGGGCACATAGATCGGTTCCGCGCCGCAGAGCACCGCGTCCGCGCCATAATTCTCATAGAAGGGCGAAAAGACCGCCACCTTATCGCCCGGGTCCGTCACGGTCATCATGGCGGCCATCATGGCTTCGGTGCTGCCGCAGGTAACCACAATCTGCGTTTCCGGGTCAATGGCCATTCCCATGAGCCGGGACTGCTTTTCCGCCAGGGCCTGGCGGAAATTGGCCGCGCCCCAGGTAATGGCGTACTGGTGAGGTCCTTCCTGGGCAACCTGCGCCAGGCGGTCTGTGAGCTCCCGGGGCGGATCAAAATCCGGGAAACCCTGGGAGAGATTCACCGCCCCGTATTGCAGAGACACCCGGGTCATGCGGCGGATGACGGAATCGGTAAAGCCGGCGGTGCGGCTGGATAGCTTTCGCATGGGCATTGCCTCACTTCAAATATGAAATATGATCGTTCAGGATATGACGGCTGTCCAGGGCGTCTTTGACGCTGCGCATCACCGTCAAATTGATTTCCGGGGTGTTTGCCAGGAAATAAGGTTGCTTGGCCAGGCCCACGCCATGCTCCCCGGAGGTCAGCCCGCCCAGATCGTACGCCTTGCGGTAAAGCCGCTCCATGTTCCGGTGCAGCTCCCGGTTCCAGGTTTCCTCGTCCCGTTGGCCGCGCACAATGCACAGATGCACGTTGCCGTCCCCCGCGTGGCCGAAAGAAACCATCTGCATGCCGCTCTCCGCCTCCACTTCATGCACGTAGGAGATGAACTCCGCCGTTCGATTGATAGGCACCACCAGATCCACCGGCTCCTGCTCGGAAACGGCCTCCACCGCCTTCACAAAGCAGCCGCGCACCCGCCAGATATCCGCCGCCATGGCGGGGTCCGTCAGCTCGATGTAGTCCAGCGCGCCGCTGTCCCGCACCACCTTCCGCACCCGTTGGGCATTCTTTTCAACGGTTTCTCCGTGTCCGTCAAAGGTCAGCAGCAGATAGGCCTGGGCCTGGGGGCACGGGAAGCGCACGCCGGTGTACCGCTCCCCCAGCTCCACCACGCTGCGCTCAATGAATTCCACCGCCGTAGGGTTGGCGTCCGCCATGAGCACCGCGTGGACGCTGGCAATACCCGTTTTCAGTTCGCCATAGGGCACCAGCACCGACAGGGATTTCTCAGGCTTGGGCACCAGGCGCAGCACGCATTTGGTAATGACGCCCAGGGTGCCCTCCGCGCCGATAAACAGCTGCTTGAGGGGCAACCCGCTGGCATCCTTGACGTTCTTAGAACCCACGGTCATGACCTGGCCGTCCGCCAACACAATCTCCAGCCCGCGGACATAGTCCCGGGTAACGCCGTATTTCACGGCGCGCATGCCGCCCGCGTTGGTGGAAATATTTCCCGCCAGGGTGGACTCCTTCTCGCCGGGATCGGGCGGATAAAACAGCCCCATGGCTTCCACGTGAGCCTGAAAATCCTGGAGCAGCACGCCCGGCTCCACCGTGGCCGTGAAGGTGGCTTCATCCACCTCCAGGATGCGGTTCATGCGGGAAAAGTCCAGGATAATCCCATGTCCCCGGGGGACGGTGGAACCCACCAGGTTGGTTCCCGCGCCCCGGGGGGTGACGGGGATGCCCCGCTCGTAGGCGTAACGCATCACCGCCGAAACCTCCGCCGTGGACAAAGGGAACACCAGCGCCGCCGCGGTTCCCCGCCGCCTGCCCAGGGTATCGGAAAGATACTTGTCCTCAATCTGTTCCGTAATGACCCGCTCCGGGTCGCCGATCAGCCGAAGTAAGTCTTCTCGCATACCTGCCGCCTCACTCCGCCTCCGCCGCTTCCGTCCACGCGGACTGGAAGAAGCCCTTGAAGGTGGTATCCATAACTTCCTGCGTGATTTCCGAGCAGAAGACCTCGGCAATGCGCTGATAGGTGGGGTTCTCCGCGTCAGCGGAACGTACGGCAATCAGGCAGGTGAACTGGTCGTCGCTCAGGTCGATGGTTTCGTAATAGATGGCACTGGCAGGGTCCACGCCGTAGCTGGCGGCATAGTTGCCGTTGATAACCGCCGCGTCCACATCCGCCAGATACTGGTAGGTCATGGCCGCGTTCACCAGCACAAGCTCCACCTGACTGGAGGCGATATTTTCCTCATTGGGCGTGCCTTCGTATTCGCCCAGGGTCAGCAGCCCCGCGTCCTCCAGCAGCAGCAGCGCCCGGCCATAGTTGGTAGCGTCGTTGGGCACGGCCACGGCGAGCTTCGCGCCTTCCGCTGCCGCGGCGGCCAGGGCCTCGGCGCTCTCATACTTCTGGGAGTACAAGTTCATGGTAATGACAAAGGTATCGGCCAATACGGCCAGATCGTAACCGTTCACCGCCACATCGTTGTCAAAATACGCATGATGCTGGAAAGCGTTCATGCTGATATCGCCGCCGTTCAGGGCGTTGTTGGGCAGGGCGAAATCGGAGAACTGCACCAGCTCCACTTCAATGCCTTCCGCCGCCAGGGCTTCGATGGCAGGCTTCCACAAGTCGTCATAGAATGCGCCGGTCACGCCGATGGTTACCGTTTCGGCCAGGGACAGCACGGGGGTCAGGAGCACAACCAGGGTCAGGATCACGGACCATACCTTTTTCATGATGATGTTCCTCCTTCTGCATTGTCGTTTACCAGCAGTTCAATGGGTGTTCTTCTTTGCCACCAGGGTACCGATCATCTGGATTAGGCAGACCAGCGCCACAATGGCGATCACCGAGGCCCAGACGATATCCATACGGTTATAATTGTAACCGTAGGTAATGGAGTAATCCCCCAGGCCGCCCGCGCCTACGTACCCCGCCATGGCGGTAAGGCCGATGAGGCTGATGAGGGTAATGGTGGTGCCCCGGGCAATGGCCGCGGCGCCTTCCTTCAGGTAAACCCGGAAGATGATGCCCAGGGGGCCGCTGCCCATGGCCTTGGCCGCTTCCACCAGCCCCGCGGGAATATCGCTGAGCGCCGCTTCCACCTGCCGGGAAAAGAACGGCGCCGAACCCACCACCAACGGAACAATCACCCCGCGAATCCCGATGCGCGTCCCCATAATGGCTTTGGTCACATACATCAAAAGCGCGATCAGAATCACGAAGGGGATGGAGCGGATCAGATTTACCACCTTGTCCAGGATTTGATAAGCAACGGGGCACGCCAGAATACCGCCGGGCTTGAGCACCACCATCAGCAGTCCCAGGCAAAGCCCGATCACAAACATCAGCGCCCCGGCCCAGGCGGTCATGACCACCGTAGCCCATACGCTTTCCCAGAACTTTTCAGGAGAAGCCATTACATTGGGAAACAGTTGTTCAAGCAGGGTCTGCATCCGCAATCACCTCCACGCCCACGTTCTTTTTACGGAAATAGTCCAGCGCGTTCTCGATACCCTGCCGCTGGCCGGAAAACACCACCACCAGCCCGCCCAGCAGCGCGCCTTCGATGAGCTCCAGGCTGCCCAGCAGGATGTTCACATCCACCCCAAAGTTCCGGGATACCGTGGAAACAATGGCTTCCGCCGCGCTCCCCCGCTGGTAGCTGAGCCGCACCAGCTTTTCTCCGGGCTTCAGCCGGGTGATTTCCGCGCCTTCCTCAAGCAGTCCCTCCACCTTGTTCAAATTGGTCGTGCTGTCCACGAAGGTGCGGGTAATCTCCTGCCGGGGATGGGCGAAGATGGAGAATACGTCGCCTTCCTCCACCACCCGGCCGTTTTCCATGACCGCTACACGGTGGCAAGCTTCCTTGACCACCTGCATCTGATGGGTAATCATCACCACGGTGATGCCCATCTCCCGGTTCAGCCGCCGGATGAGCTGGAGGATGGACGCGGTGGTCTGCGGGTCCAGGGCGCTGGTCGCCTCGTCGCACAGCAGCACCTTGGGATCGCAGGCCAGCGCCCGGGCGATGGCCACCCGCTGCTTCTGCCCGCCGGAGAGCTGCGAAGGGTATGCGTCCCGCTTGTCGCTGAGTTCCACATATTGCAGCAGCGCCTCCGCCTTTTCCCGAATAGCTTTGCGGCTCATACCGCTGAAGCGCAGGGGATAGGCCACGTTATCCAGCACCGTGCGGGTTGCAAACAGGTTGAACTGCTGGAAAATCATGCCGATTTTCCGACGCTCCCGGTTCAGCGCGGCAGCGCGCAGGGACGTCAGCTCCCTGCCGTCCACCCATACCTTCCCTTCATCCGGCCGCTCCAATAAGTTGATGCACCGGATCAGCGTGGACTTGCCCGCGCCGGAGTAGCCGATCACGCCGTAGATTTCCCCCTTGCGCACGGTCAAGGACACATCCCGCAGGGCGTGGACGTTGTCCTTACCGGCGAAGGTCTTGCTCAAGTGTTCCAGCTTGATCATGGCAACGCTTCATTCCTTCCTGTATTTGCCGTTGCGGAGGAAAAGAAAAGGGAGGGCGTCCATATGCGGACGCCCTCCCTGCACCATTTACCTAAAACTATACATGGCGGCGAACGCATAACAAAGCAGAGTACATGCACATGCACATACCCTCGCACATCATCATGGCGTTCATCGTGTTCCATGCTGTATACGTCATGCGAAGCCGCTCCTTTCCTCTGGACGTTGAAGTGAGTATAACAGCTTCGCGTCCTGTCTGTCAACCCTGTTTTTGTAAAAAAACACGGCGCGTACAACCGGCGTGCGCGGGCGGAAGACTCGGGAAGGTGCGACGAGGGCCGCGGCCCCCACCGCTTCCCTTCGTATCCGCCGGCTTTGCCGGGTAAGGGTTGGCTTCAGCATGTTACGGCTCCTGCAGCGTCCATTCCCGCCGCGCGCCGGAAATCATGCCCTCCTGTTTCATGCGCGTAAGCTCCCGGGCCATGGCGGCCCGATCCACGCCCAGATATTCCGCCAGATCCGCCTGGGGCAAAGGGAGGTGCAGCGAACGCGATCCCTGCCGCTCCGCCTCCCGACGGAAAAATGCCAGCAAACGCTGCCGTATGCCGCGCTGCTGAAGCATATAATCGTGCCACATCCAGCCCTGCGCCATGGCCGCCAGCCGCTCTCCCAGCAGCGCCGCCGCCTGGGGCCTTGCCGACACCGCCTGCATCAGTTCCTCTCTGGAAAAAACGGTCAGCCGGGCAGGATACTTCGCCATAAAATAGCTCACGCCGTGGCGCAATGGCAGCAGCATGGCCGCATCCATCATCTCCCCGGGAACGAAAAAGCCCACAATGCTCCGGGCATATCGCTCGTTTTCAGCGCACAGGTATACCAGCCCCTCCCGCACCACCGCCATGGTATTCCGCCCGGCGTGCTTGGGAAAAATGCGCTCGCCTTTCCCGCATGCCACCGCATGCCTTTCATCCGCAAGGCCCAGCTGCTCCAGGATTTCCGCAGCTCCCCGACCCACCATATTTTGTGCCTCCCATCCACACCTTACGGCTTATGCTGTATATTATATTGAAAACTGCGATTATTGCAACAGATTTTTTTCGACAGGATTCGTACAATAGGGAACGCGTTTTGTATCAACAGCAGAGGAGAGATCGGGAATGAAAGTAATCAAGCGGAACGGTTCCGAGGTGGACTTTGACTCCTCCAAGATTATTGTGGCCATCAGCAAGGCCAACGACGCCAGCCTGCATCGGGAAATGACCGAAGAGCAGATCCGGGAAGCGGCGGAGTATATCGCTTATAAGTGCGAAAAAATGAACCGCGCGGTCTCCGTGGAAGAAATCCAGGACATGGTGGAAAACCAGATCATGGCCAGCGGCGCCTTCGAGGTAGCCAAGGGGTATGTGCGCTACCGCTACAACCGCTCCCTGATCCGCAAGGCCAACACCACCGACGACCGCATCCTGTCCCTGATCGAGTGCAACAATGAAGAGGTCAAGCAGGAAAACGCCAACAAGGACCCGGTGGTCAACAGCGTTCAGCGGGACTACATGGCCGGCGAAGTAAGCCGCGACCTGACCCGCCGGCTGCTCCTGCCCAAGGAAGTGGTGGAAGCGGATCAGGAAGGCATCATCCATTTCCATGACTCCGACTATTATGCCCAGCACATGCACAATTGCGACCTGGTGAACCTGGACGACATGCTGCAAAACGGCACCGTCATCAGCGAGACCCTGATTGAGAAGCCCCACAGCTTCTCCACCGCATGCAACATCGCCACTCAGATCATCGCGCAGGTAGCCTCCAACCAATACGGCGGGCAGAGCATCAGCCTCACCCACCTCGCCCCCTTTGTGCAGATTTCCCGGGAGAAGATCCGCCAGGAGGTGCTGGGGGAAATCGAGGCCATGGGCAGCCATCCCGCAGAGGAAATCATCGACCGCATTGTGGAAATGCGCCTGCGCCGGGAAATTCAAAAGGGCGTGCAAACCATCCAGTATCAGGTCATTACCCTGATGACCACCAACGGCCAGGCCCCGTTCCTCACCGTATTCATGTATCTGAACGAGGCCCGCAATCCCCAGGAGAAAAAGGACCTGGCGCTGATTATCGAGGAAACCCTGCGCCAACGCTATCAGGGCGTGAAAAACGAGGCAGGGGTATGGATCACCCCCGCCTTCCCCAAGCTGATCTACGTCCTGGAGGAGGACAACATCCGCGAGGGAACGGAATATTTCTACCTCACCCAACTGGCCGCCAAGTGTACCGCCAAGCGCATGGTGCCCGACTATATCTCCGAAAAGAAGATGAAGGAGCTCAAGGAAGGCAACTGCTTCCCGGTGATGGGCTGCCGCAGCGCCCTGAACCCCTGGAAGGACGAGAACGGCAACTACAAGTTCTACGGCCGTTTCAATCAGGGCGTGGTAACCATCAACCTGGTGGACGTGGCCCTGAGCTCCAACCGGGATATGGACAAGTTCTGGCAGATTTTCGATGAGCGGCTGGCGCTATGCTACCGGGCGCTTATGTGCCGCCACAACCGGCTCAAGGGCACCCTGAGCGATGCCGCGCCTATTCTGTGGCAATACGGCGCCATCGCCCGGCTCAAGAAGGGCGAGCCCATCGACAAGCTGCTCTACGGCGGCTATTCCACCATTTCCCTGGGCTATGCGGGGCTGTGCGAATGCGTCCGCTACATGACCGGCAAGTCGCACACGGATCCCAGCGCCACGGGCTTCGCCCTGGAGGTTATGCGGCACATGAACGAAGCCTGCGCCCGCTGGACCAAGGAGACGGACATTTTCTTCAGCATTTATGGTTCCCCCATTGAAAGCACCACCTACAAGTTTGCCAAGTGCCTGCAGCGCCGCTTCGGTATCATCGAGGGCGTTACGGACAAGGGCTATATCACCAACAGCTACCATGTGAACGTTACCGAGGAAATCGACGCCTTTTCCAAGCTGCGTTTTGAGGCGCAGTTCCAGGCTCTGTCCACCGGCGGCGCGGTAAGCTATGTGGAAGTGCCCAACATGCAGGATAACCTGGAAGCCGTCATCAGCGTCATTCAGTTTATCTATGACAACATCATGTACGCAGAGCTGAATACCAAGTCCGACTACTGCCAGCAGTGCGGCTATGACGGGGAAATCAGCATTGTGGAAGAAGACGGCAAGCTCCTGTGGCAGTGCCCCCGCTGCGGCAACCGGGACCAGAACACCCTGAACGTCGCGCGCCGCACCTGCGGTTATATCGGCACCCAATTCTGGAACCAGGGACGCACGCAGGAAATCAAGGAGCGGGTGCTCCATCTGTAAGGGAGGTGCGCCAGGGTATGTATTACGCCAACATCAAGTACTATGACATCGCCAACGGGCCTGGCGTCCGCACCAGCCTGTTTGTTTCCGGCTGCACCCACCGGTGCGAGCATTGCTTCAACGCCGTGGCCTGGGATTTCCAATACGGCCAGCCCTTCACCGCGGACACCCAGGAGGAACTGATTCGCAGCTGCGCCCCCGCGTATATCACGGGACTTACCCTCCTGGGCGGCGAACCCATGGAACCGGAAAATCAGGAAGCCCTGCTCCCCTTTCTGCGCAACTTTCGCCAGCGCTGCCCTGGCAAAACCATCTGGTGTTTCTCCGGCTATACGCTGGAGCAGCTGTTGGGCCGCGAACCCGCCCGGTGCCGCTGCAAGGAGACGGACGAAATGCTTTCCCTCCTGGACGTCCTGGTGGACGGGGAATTCGTGCAGGAACTCCACGATATCACCCTGCGCTTCCGCGGCAGCAGCAATCAGCGGCTCATTGACCTGCCGAAGACCCTGGCCTGCGGAAGCGTGACGCTCTGGCAGGATGAGACGATTTATGCCAGCCACAGCCTGACGCCCGTCCTGTAATCCCGCCGCCCCGTGCGGAATGTAAAACCTTTCCCCCGTGAATTGACATTTTCTGCGTTTTCTCGTAAGATGAAGAAAATGTCAAGGGCACGGGGGGATTTTTTTGCGCACGTTTTGCCGGACCTTGCTAATGGCGCTGCTGCTGGTTTTCAGCTGCGCGCGGGCCGAAGAAGCGGATTTCGCCTTGGGCGTGCCCAGTCAGATTGCCGGATACTCCCAGCAGGAATTGCTGCTCACGTCGCCCCAGGCGGGCACGGTTACCCTGGTGCTCACCGACGGCCTGGGACAGGAGTGCCTCCGCCTGGCGGAGGACCTGCCCATACAGGCGGGAGAAAACACCTTTGTCTGGGACGGGTTGGGCGTGAACGAGGAACCCCTGCAGCAGCTGACCTATACCCTTACCGCCACCTTCGTTACGCCGGAAGGCATCCACGCGGTCAGCCAGCCGGTCAAGGTGGGCCGTAGTAAGCAGTCCCTGGTCTACGCGCTGCCCAGCGGCAAAACCCTGTACTTGGACGGCGGCCTGGATTGGTTTGCGGAAATCAAAATGGTGCGCACGGGCATGCTCTGCGTAGCCTTTTACCATGCGGAGGACATGGAAAACCCCATCGTCACCAAGCGCAAGGCCATCTCCACCTACAAGAGCTTCAATTATGACTGGGACGGCGTCATCAATGGCCAGCGGCAGCCCGCCGGGGAGTACGTGCTGCGCTTCTGGGCGGAAGAAAACCCGGAATATGCCGTGGACATCCTCCTTACGTTGGTGGAGGGCGCATATACTTCCCCGGAGCTGGCCGCGGCGGCGGATTATCTGCCGCCCGACGGCGCTACCGACGCGGAGCTGTGGGCCTGGATGCAGCGTCCCCTGACCGTTGTGGACCTGAAGAGCACCTCCCATCAAAAGCTGTACGCGGAGCCGTCCACCAAGAGCAAATCCCTGGGCACGGTGCATGGGCAGTCCCAGGGCGTACAAATCCTGCAAGCGCCGGAGGACGGCTGGGTCAAAGTGGGCGCGTACAACCATGAGGACGGTTCCTGGACGGAGGGCTACGTGCAGCAGGAGCGTTTGATGACCCTGCCCACGGACAGCGATTACGGCCTGCTGCTGGACAAGCGCACCCAGACCATGGCCGTGTTCTATCAGGGCGACCGCATTGCGGAGCTGAAAGTGAGCACCGGGCTGGTGGAAAAGAACAAGCTCTACCAGGAAACCGCCGCCGGCGCCTTCTTCACCCTGGAGCACATGAGCGACTTTTCCCTGAGCGGCAACAATTACGACTACGTCATCCGCTATGACGGCGGCAATCTGCTGCATCAGTGCGCCTACCGCATGACCAAGGACTGGAAGGACTTCTCCGCGCAGGCGCCGCTGCTGGGAAGCAAGGCTTCCCACGGCTGCGTCCGCATTCAGAACTCGCCCGCGCAGAACGGCGTCAACGCCTACTGGCTGTGGACGCATCTGCCCTATCATACCAAGGTCCTGGTGCTGGACGACCCCGAAGCGCGGACCGCAGAGGCCGCGGCAGTCTCCGGCGCCGCAGTCTCCACCCAGGAAACCTCCGGCGACAGCGCTTCGGACCTGCCCGAGGTATCCTCGCCGCCCGTCCTGACCGCCGAAGACATGGAACTGGTTATCACCCTGGGCGGCGACGTGGTGCTTGGCACACGCGAAAAATGGCAGGACAGCCCCGACGGACTGCCTGCCTATCTGGAAACCTATGGTCTCGGCTACCCTTTCGCCAACCTTACGGAGCTCTTTGAAGCCGACGATATGACCTTTGTCAACCTGGAGTGCGTGCTCAAGGACGACGCCGCCAACATGACCAAGGACAAACAATATATTTTCCGCGGCGCTACCGCCTATGCCCAGGCCCTGGTAGACGCCAGCATCGAGCAAGTCAACCTGGCCAATAACCACATCATCGACTATCAATCCGTGGGACAGACCACCACCCGGGAGGCGCTGGACGCCGTCGGCGTAGCATACAGCGGCTATGGCGATGTGTACGTGTGGGACATCAACGGGCACAAAATCGGCTTTGGCGGCTGCCGGGAAACCACCTTCAAGCAGGATCCCGGCGTCATTCAGCGGGATGTGGAACAGCTCAAGGCAGCCAAATGCGAGGTCATCCTCTATTCCTGCCACTGGGGCACGGAATATGACCCCCTGCACAACGATTTGCAGGAAGAAATGGCGCAGGCCGCCATCTCGGCGGGCGTGGATATTGTCATCGGTACCCACCCCCATGTGGTGCAGGGCGTAGACGCCCAGGAAGGCACGGTCATCCTGTACAGCCTGGGGAACCTGATGTTTGGGGGCACCCATGACATGACGACTTTCGACGGCACCCTGGCGCGGCTTCGCCTGCGCTTTGACATTCTGGGACGCTATCAGGGCGTGGTGGTGGAGCTGCTGCCCGTGCTTACGTCTTCCTCCGGCGACCTTGCCGTAAATAATTTCTGCCCCATTCTGGCGGAAGGCGAGGATTGGACGCGCATTTGGGAGAAGATACAGGCCGATACGCCCTTCCGCCTCTCGGAAAGCATGTGGTTCCCCGCCCAGTCAGAAGAATAACCCCTTTACGGCTGCGAGCGCGCCGCGGCGTCTCCCTCCAGCAAAGCGTCTATGCCCCGGGCAATCCGCCCGGCAACGCCGTCAAAATGCCCGCCCTTCTCCAACCAGAAGCGGACGGGCATTTCTTTTGCCCAATGCTCCGCCAAACGCCGGGTGCATGCCTCCACCTGCCGCATCCGCGGGTTGCCCGCCCGCTTTTCCCGGTCCCCCACGCTCAGCGCCAGGCGCGCCGGGGCTGCGCGGCGCGCCATGGCCCAGTCCGCAAAGCCATCATACCACAGGGACCCGGAAAAACTGCCCACGCCCTTCAAAGGAAAGCCCTGCAGCCAGGCATACACGGCAAACAACCCGGCCAGCGAATACCCGGCCAGGTATCTTCCCGTAACCGGGAAATCAAGGCCCCGCTCCACCTCCGATGTCAATCCCTGGAAAGCCTGCAAATAAGCGGGGGCGCCGCCATCAAAGCCGGCGCCCCGCGCAAACGCCCGCTCCGCGGGCCAGGGGGAAAAGTCCCTATTCCAATCCGCGCCCTCTACGCACGCCAGCGCGCAGCAGACCCGCAGGCGCTCCCAGACCGAACGTCCCAGATCCTCCGGCGCATGCAGCCAGACCAGAGGGCAGGCGTCCTTTCCCGCCGGCCCAAGCAGCATGACCCTGACCCCCGCCGCGGTCATACGCCCAGGACGATCTCCCGCAGCCATACCTCCATCTCTCCTTCGCCGCGGTTCGCCCACAGGTAATAGGGAATCCAGTTGATCTGCGACGGATACAGCTTGGGCGGCGTTTCCGTATACAGGGGCGCGGATGCGTCGTCCATGCTCCGCTTCAGGCCCATGGCTTTGATGCGCCAAGCGCCGCCGAATAGATTCTCGTCCCAGGCCTGAATCAACGTCGCATTCCGCGGAAGCGCCAGCAAATACGGCGCAGGGCCGTTGTCCGCGCTCTCCGCGCAATAGACCACCGGACCGCGCATCACGGCCACGCGCCCCAGATCCGCGCGCACTGCAGCGTGAGCGTATACGCGCCGGGGCTGCATGGGCAGCGTCAGGGCCAGCTGGCTTTCCCCCCGAAGCCCGCGCAAAAGCAGATAACCGTTTTCCAGCGTCGGGAAGGTTTCCTGGCCGTTCAGCGTCAAATCAAAGCTGCCCTGACACCATGCCGGCAAGCGCAGGGACAAATCGCAATCTCCCGAAATCTCCATGCGAATTTCCCCGGACGCAGGATAGGCGGTATGCGTGACAATCCGCACCGTTCCCTTTTCCGTCTCCAGCTCCGCGTCGCTGTCCAGATACAGGTGGACCCGTACCTCCTGACCGGCTATGCCGTAGGCATACTGTCCCAGGGAGCTCAGCAGGCGCGCCAGGTTGGGCGGGCAGCAGGAGCAGCCAAACCAGCCGGGCCGCGTGGGCAGCACATGCTTTTTGGTGGGGTCCTTTTTGCTTGCCTCGGGCAGTACGGACAGGGGATTCACATAGAAGAAGGCATCCTGAGTCACGTTCATGCCCGCCAAGCAGGTATTGTACAACGCCCGCTCCATTACGTCGCCGTACGCGCCGTTACGCTCCGTCTGCAGCAACGCCCGCGCGGCGAAAATCAGGGCGATGGAGGCGCAAGTTTCCGCGTACGCGGTATCGTTGGGCAGATCATAGTCGTAGGTGAAAGCCTCGCCAATGCAGGTGGAACCTACGCCGCCGGTGATGTACATGCGCTTCTCCACCGCGTTGAAAAACAACCGGCGAGCCGCGTCCAACAGACCCTGGTCCTGCGTGCGCTGGGCCACGTCCGCCATGCCCGTTACCAGATACAGCGCGCGTACCGCGTGGCCTTCCAGCTTGTCCTGCTGCCGTACCGGCGCATGATGCTGGGCGTATTGCGGCCCCATTTCCGTCAGGCTTGGCCAAAAATCGTTGCTATGATCCAGATGCTCCGTCACCAGATAATCCGGTTCCTGGCCCCGTTCGTCCACAAAATAGCTGGCCAGGTCCAGCAGGTACTTCTCCCCTGTCGCATCATACATCCGGCACAGCGCCAGCTCGATTTCCTCATGGCCCGGCACGCCGGGAATCTTCCCCTCCCCTTTGCCGATATGCTCGGCAATATGGCGGGCGAAGCGCAGCATGGCGTCCAGCAGCTTGCGCTCCCCCGTGGCCTGGTACCAGGCCACGGCCGCCTCCATCATATGTCCGGCACAGTAAAGCTCGTGACAATCCCGCAGGTTTGTCCACCGCTTCTCCGGGGCCTTGCACTGAAAATACGTGTTCAGATAGCCGTCGGGCATCTGCGCCCGCACAACCAGGTCAATGACCTCCTCCGCCTTGGCGCGCAGTTCCTCGCCGCCGCCCAAAGCCAGCTGATAAGCCACCGCTTCCAGCCACTTGGCCAGGTCGCTGTCCTGAAACACCATGCCGTAATACTGTCCCTGGCATTCGCCGGCGGCAATACGGAAATTTTCCACACAGTGGCTCTTCTCAATTTCCGGAATTTCATCGTTGAGCGCCCGCCACTGAAACGGCAGCATCTTTTTCCCCACGTTTTTCTGGATCTCGGCCAGCATACCATCCTGCAAACGCACGCGATCCCAGCGGGGCAGTTTTTCTTTTTCCATACAACGGAACCTCCTTATGCAGTATTCGTTCAAGTATCTGCGTTTGCTTCCGTGATTTCGCTTATTATAGCATATTGGACAGCTTTGTCCTATACCCTTCACCGCTTTTTGTGAAAGTTTTCGTTAAATTTTTATCTGGATTGTTTTTATCGTGTATGCGGCTTGCATTTTTTCTTTTTCCGGTGCATAATATCTCCAATGGTTCAAATATCGCCCGGCGGGCGAAATTTGTCCCGCATGCGTAAAAATCAAATCGGGAGGGATTTTACATTATGGAACGCGTATACAATTTTTCTCCGGGACCTTCCATGTTGGCCGAACCCGTGCTGGAACAGGCGCAGAAGGAAATGCTCTGCTATGGAACCTCCGGCATGTCCGTGATGGAAATGAGCCACCGCAGCAAGATGTACACGGACATCTATGACCGCGCCGTAGCCGACCTTCGGGAGCTGATGGCGATTCCCGATGAATACGAGGTGCTTTTCCTGCAGGGAGGCGCCACCCAGCAATTCTCCGCCGTGCCGCTGAATCTGATGGTCAAGGGCAAGGCGGACTATGTGGACAGCGGCAACTTCGCGCACCTGGCCGCGGAGGAAGGTAAGCGCTACGGACAGATCAACGTGGTGGCTTCGTCCCGGGAGGATACGTATACCTACGTGCCCGACCTGACCAACGCTCCTTTTGATCCCGATGCGGACTACGTCCACATCACCAGCAACAACACCATTTACGGCACCCGCTACGTGGAGCTTCCCCAGGTTACGCCGCCCCTGGTAACGGACGCCAGCAGCATGATTCTCTCCGAGGTCATGGATGTCAAGCGTTTCGGCGTCATCTATGCCGGCGCGCAGAAGAACATCGGGCCCAGCGGCCTTTGCGTGGTTATCGTCCGCAAGGATCTGCTGGGCAAGGCGCAGCCTATCTGCCCCAAGCTGCTGAACTGGGAAGTGCAGGCCAAGGCCGGAAGCATGTATAACACCCCCAACACCTGGGGCATTTACCTGGCCGGGCTCACCTTCCAATGGGTAAAGGCCCAGGGCGGCGTAGCCGCCATGGAGCAGCGCAACATTGAAAAAGCCGCCCTGCTGTACGATTTCCTGGACAACAGCCGCCTGTTCAAGCCCACCGCCCAGAAGAAATTCCGCAGCCGCATGAACGTCACCTTCGTCACCGGCGACCCCGACAAGGACGCGGCTTTCGTGAAAGCGGCCGGCCAGGCCGGTCTGGTGAACCTGAAGGGCCACCGCACCGTGGGCGGCATGCGGGCCAGCATTTACAACGCCATGCCCAAGGCAGGCGTGGAAAAGCTGGTGGCCTTCATGAAGCAATTTGAAGCGGAAAACGCCTGAAGGCAAGGAGGCAGCAGCACATGTTCAAAATTCAAACCCTGAACGCCATTTCCGAAGTGATCCACAGCGAATTGTCCGCCGACCTGTACACCGTCGCCAAGGAAGAACCCATTCCGGACGGCATTCTGGTACGCAGCGCCAACATGCACGAAATGCCCCTGGGGGAAAATCTCCTGGCCATCGCCCGGGCAGGCGCAGGCGTGAACAATATTCCCATTGACGCCTGTTCCAAGGCGGGCATCGTGGTATTCAACACCCCGGGAGCCAACGCCAACGCCGTGGCCGAGCTCGTCATGGCCGGCATGCTCCTGGCCAGCCGGGATATCATCGGCGGCATCGCCTGGGCGCAGGGACTTCAGGGACCGGACGTTACCAAGCAAGTGGAAAAAGGCAAGAGCCAGTTCGTAGGCCCTGAACTGCGCGGGAAAACGCTGGGCGTAATCGGCCTGGGCGCCATCGGCGCCATCGTGGCAAACGCCGCCGCGCGGGGATTGGGCATGAAAGTCATCGGTTTCGATCCTTTCATCTCCGTGGACAGCGCCTGGAGCCTTTCTTCCCAGGTGCATCGCGCCGCCAATCAGGACGAGGTGCTGGCGCAGGCGGACTATCTGACCGTGCACGTACCCCTGAACGACCAGACCCGCGGATTCATCAACGCGGAATTCCTGGCCAAGCTCAAGCCCGGCGCCCATCTGTTGAACTTCAGCCGCGCCGAAATCGCCAACCTTGCCGACGTGCGCCAGGCGCTGGCTGCCGGGCAGCTTGCCCGCTACGTCACCGACTTCCCCACGGAGGATATGCTGGGCGTGCCGCACGCGATTTGCATTCCGCATCTGGGCGCTTCCACCCCCGAGAGCGAGGAAAACTGCGCCCGTATGGCAGCGGCCCAGCTTCGGGACTATCTGGAATGGGGCAGCATCCATAACAGCGTCAACTTGCCCGAGCTTCCCTTGAGCGCGCCTTCCGCCGCGCGGGTGTTGGTCATCCACGAAAACATCCCCAATATGCTCTCGACCATTTCCGCGTGCGTCAGCCACGAGGGCATCAACATCGACACCATGATTAACAAGAGCCGGAAGGCGCTGGCCGTCACGGTTATGGAAATGGCGGAGCTGCCTTCCGAGGCGGCGGTAAACGCCATCGCCGCGCTGGACGGCGTAATCCGCGTGCGCACCTTCCAGGGATAAGCCCAGCGCTTCAAAAACGCCAAAACGCCCGGCGCGTTCCGGAAGCATGTTTTCTTCCGGAGCGCGCCGGGCTTTTGCGCGCTTCCGCACAAACGGACAGTACGCTTACGCCGGTTCCTCCGCCTCATCCAGAATCGTTACGCTGGCAATGCGATAACAAACCTCCGGAAGGCGTTCCCCCGCGTCAGGAAGATCCGGCAGGCAAACATCCTTCAGGTTGTCCTCCGGCGTGGGCGTCATCCAGGGTTTGCCCGTACGCAGGACCATGCGTTCCGGCGCGGGAACGGGGCACATGAACGGCTGCCTGGGGCAGTCCATACCGTCGATCCGCAAGATGAAGCTCTGATCCCCGGCGTCCAGGCAAAGCGAAAGCTCCAGCATGCGCTCCGCAGCGTAGGCGCCCACCGGCCAACGACCATTTCCGCCGCGGACATACACCTGTCCGTCCCGCTCCAATTCCACGCGGGCCGCCACCATACCGCGGGCATCGGTAACGTCCAGTTGCAGCAGCCCGTTTTCCGGATGATGCGCCGAAAGGCAAACGGTCATCCGTTTGCATTTTCCGGGCCGGAAGGGACGAACCGCTTTCGCCGCATCCCAGGGGTCGCTGTCGTGGAGCTCCAGGCAGCCGTCCCGCAGGGACACTTCCGCCCATAAGGGGCTGTACAGATACCAGCGCTCCAGCAGCGCGCTGTCCATGGAGGCAAAGCAATCCCGGACATCCCCCCGCTCCTCCGCCTCTATGACCGGTGGCAACCGCAACGTCCAGATATCCTCCTTATTCATGGAGTATGCCAGCCAGGCGCAACCGTCCGGGGCATCGTCATTGCCTTCCATCATGCCACGGATATAATTCAGGCCGAAATCTTTGAGAAGTCCGCCGTAGCGCATGGGCGCAACCTCGCCGCCGGCACAGTACATATGGTCGTAACAGACGCCGTCCCGCGAGGTGATTATTGCCAACGGCCAGCGATGCTGTCCGTCCGGGGACGGATTGTAGACAATCGCATACCCGCCATCTCCCGTCCGGGTCATCCAGCACTTTCCGCCCGCAGAAATGATGCCCGGCGCTTTTTGTACCGGAGACCAGGTCATCCCCTCATCCGCGCTGACGGCGCACAAGCCGGATTTGCCAATGGCGGCTACGCGCCCGTCCGGCAAATGGCAGAAGCTCGGCGCGCGTATGCCCTGCAACGGGAAAAAGGACGTATCCAGGCGTTCCTCTTCCCACCAGGCGCCATTGGCCAACGGGTCTTTCCATAATGCGCGGCAGGCCGCAACAAAATCGGCATCGCTGCTTTCCTCAAACCAGGGATAGGGAAAGTGCTCCTTTTTCCAGCCTGCCTGGCAATTGACCCGCAGCACGAAAATGCCGTCCAGCGTCCCGTCGGGACGCACCCGGCGAACCACCCGGCCCATGCCATAGCCGCTGTTGGGAATCACATGGACGTCCGGCGTTACTCCATGATGCGTCATCACCAGCAGCACGCCATTGGGCGCGATATAAAACCCCATGCGGTGATGCACCACCGTACGCGCATCCCGAGGCAGCTGATCCGCCTTTTTCCCGGCATAGACGCCGGGCGGTACCGGTATACTCGGGAAAATCACCTGCGGCTGCGACCAGGAGAAACCGTCCGTGCTTCGCATGAGCAAAGCGTTGGCAAAGCCGTCGTGCTCGTGAACCGGGCTGGAAAGATACATCAGGTAAAAAGCCCCGCGCCACCGGCACAGCATGGGGGCATGATTATAGGTGAAGCCGGTGCCTTGCGACCACTGGGGATGCTCGCGGTTGGCCCGCATCGCCTGCCGGTGCCACGCCCCCATCACCGGCCGCAGGCCGCCGTCATGAAGGCGCGTATCCGGTTGCTCCCGTCCGATATATTGCAGCGTTTCCACACTCGTCGCCTCCTTGCGTTGCTTGTGGAATTATGAAAGCATAATTTCGTACACCTGGGCAAAGCCGCTGGCGTCCGAAGTGTAGACCACCCTGGCGCCATCCGGCGAAAAGCGCGGATGCGGATGCGTATGCTGCGGCGCATGGACGCGGATGGGCCCATGGTCATACGGGAACGGCCCATTCCAATGCGCCCCCATGCAGGAGGCGTGCGGCTGGCATAGCAGCTGCGGCGTCGCGCCGGGCGCATGCAGCTCCAGCGTAAACACGCCGCGATCCGGAAAATTGGTATCAAAAACCATCCGGGTACCCTGGTCGTTGGTAATGGCATGCCATGCATTCCAATCCGTCAAACGGCGCGCCGTCCCCGTCCGGGTATCCAGCGCAAGCAGTCCATGCGGCCAGTCCACCAGGGAAAGCTCTCGGCTGCCGCCGATCCATGATTCATGGGTAATCCACTGTCCGTGCTCCGCATCCCTACGGTATACCAGCTTTGCCTGTCCGGAGGGCCAGTGCAGCACCCAGGGGCGGTCCGTCAGCGGTCCCGCAAAAAACAGCAGGCTTTCGTCCACCGGACAGAACTGCGCATGGGAAATCACCGTACCCGTATAAACCTTTTCACAGCGCCGAGTTTCCGCATCCCACAGCAGCATGGCAACGCCATGCTCCATCCTGGCGGCAAAAGTGGCAAACCGGCCGCTGGGGCTGACGGTCAGCGCGCCGGAGGGCGTTGCGCGCTCCCCCGCCGCCCGCCGCAGGCCGTCGCCGTCCAGCAACTTTTCCGAAACGCCATCCAGGGCGTTTACCCGCCATACGCAGCCCTGCGCCAGGTAATAGACCCAGTCGCCTTTGGGGTACAGGGACCATTCGTCCAGCGCCTCCGCCTGCGTTATCTGGCGCAGGCAACCCTGCCGGAAATCCTCCAGAAAAATCTCGGGCCTACCCGTTCGATGCGAGCAAAAGCACAGCCAGCGCTGTTGCCCGTCATATGCAGGCGCAAGGAAAAAAGGGTGATGGTGGATAGCGGGAGCGCTTGTTACCTGCCGGATGCGCCTCCCTGTGACGTCATCCAGCCATTCCCGGCTTTCCAAAGGAAAGCATTGATTGCATTTGTTCATACGCTCACGGCTTTCCATGCTGGAAGCTCAGCATGGTCTCCACGTCCATGGGGTCCACGCCCAGTTCCTTACGCAATTCCTCCAGCATCCGGCGGTCGGAATCCACCGTCTCCGCAAGGGGAAGCGCTACCCTGGCTCCCTCCCGCAATACGGACTCCCGGGCGGCAACCTCCATCATCATGGACATCAGCGCGTCCTGCGCGTCAAACTCCATTTCCTTCAAGCCGCGAATCTTCAAGGCGAAATCCACCAGATGCCCGCCCACGCACACGCCGTATTCTTTGAAATAATGGGCGCCGCTGTTGCGCATGACCAGGGGATTGGCGTAGTCGATCACCCTGCCGGGAATATGGGCATGCACGCCCGCATATGCGCCGTTTTCGTTATAGTAGCGCTCCACCTTGCTGATTACATTGGGATGGGCGGGACGGATATCCTCGGTAAACGCCAGGGAATCCTCGTAGTCGCAGCAACGTATTTCCGCCAGCCAGTCGCTGTGGACGCCCGTACCGTTTTCCACCCGCCCGTTGTTATCCAGCACGCGGTAATGCGGCGCGCCATACCGGCTCCCTTGTTGC
This sequence comes from uncultured Oscillospiraceae bacterium, assembly GCA_964540735.1. Taxonomy (GTDB): domain Bacteria; phylum Bacillota; class Clostridia; order Christensenellales; family Aristaeellaceae; genus Egerieenecus. Next base: position 13,161 of record CAZINY010000023.1, on the reverse strand, counting down.
GCCAGGGTTCCCCGGGCGCCATGCCATTCCGTGAAACCCGGACGCACCTGCCGTCCCGTCATCCCCTTGATATTGGCGGCTTCGTCGATGACCATGAGCCCCGAGGGGAAGAAAATGTGCCGGGAGCGGAATGTTTCATGGTCCCAGAAGCGTTCCTTGGACTCATAATGCGGATGCACGGGCATGGTATGCTCCATGGCGCTGATCCACGCGGGATGTTCGCCCGCAAAGACAAGCCACCGCGAATTGCTGTGATAACCCGTATGGTCATTGTAGGAAAGAATCCGCTTGATATCGCCGATGTAGCCGTCGCGCTGCAGCGTTTGCGCAAAGCGGTCAATGGGATAGCGGTAGAAGTTCTCGGCTACGCCGGTCACAACCTGATGCGCCTCCGCCTCGCGCACCATGCTCCGCGCCTGCTCCAGGGTGTTGCACCAGGTGGTCTCAATCAGGTTGTGGATACCGTGCCGAGAAAGGTAGACGGAATACGCATAATGCAGCGGAATGGGCACAACCACTATCGCCGCCTCAATTTCCTCAGAAGCCACCAGGGCGTGGACATCATAATACGCCTTTGCGCCCAGAGAAGCCGCCAGGTCATTCGCGTGTTCCCGGATGGGATCGCAAACCGCCTTGAGGTCAATCCATGGCTTCAGGTCTTCAAAAATAGGCTGATAAATCGTATGCGACCTATGGCCTGCGCCAATCAAGGCCATCCGGACCGGTTTTTCAGGTATCGGAAGCATCAAAACAACCCTCCCTCATCAGTTCCTTGGATTTACAGCGCAATCTCCACCGGCTGGTCGGGACGCGCAATGCCGGAATACGCGGGTTTTCCGTCGATTTCCAGGGTGTAACCCGCCGGTTTTTCCGGATAGCGCAGTTTCTCCCGGCTTTGATAGAACACGTCCAGCCTGTGGCCGCGGATATACAACCCTTCCAGGGAAAAATATTTCATCCCCGTATCCAAAGGGCAGAAGGAAATCCCCTGTTTGGTAACGTCCACCCCCGCGACATGCCGCACAATCAGATCCGCATAAAAGGAGTGATTATAGTCCGGCTCATCGCTGAGCGGTTCCCCCGTTTCGCTGTTATAAAACTCCACCAGATAAGGCTCTTCCATATCCCCTTGATGAAAATGCTCCAGGGTATATTCATGCAGGAAGCGCCGGAAAGCCCCATCGTAGGAATGCCCGTGGGTTTTGCTCTGCTCGCCCAGCGTATCCAGGGCAATCGCCGTGGTATACGGCCAGGAGGGTCCGTTCCACATACAACCGTCCCGCCCCTTGATATAGTCGCCCATCCATCCGCCGGAGGGAGAGTACACCGTGCAGTCCGCGCCCGTGGACGCAAAAGCGGACCCCCGCGCGAAGTAGGCCGGGTCTATCAAAAGGTCCAGCGCCCGCAAATGTTCTTCTCCGGTCATGCCCGCCCATAGCGGATAGATGCCGACAACGCTTTTCACCAGCGCCATCTGTTCCTTGGCGGCATGCAAATCATAAAAATATCCGCTCCGGCCGTCCCACATTTTCGCCAGCACATCCTTGCGAATTTCCCGGGCCAGCGCCTGGAACTCCGCGCCGTCCGCGTCCCCCGCCGCATGGCACAGCTCCCCCATGCCCAGGGCGTTCAGGTACAGGTAGACGGAACAGTCCACCCGCCGCAGCGGCGTATACCCTTCCTCCGCGGGGCGCACCTTTCGCGGATAGCCGTTGGGGGCAAAATACCAGTAACCCGGTTGATATTCCTTGCCGGTCAGCGCATGCACCTGACAAACCTGCAGGCTATCCAGACCGCTGTTATGCAGCCGGCGTACATTGCGCACATGCGTTTTGAAACCCGGGAGCACCTCCCGTACCAACGCCAGGTCGCCGCTCACTAGATAATACCGGTAAAGCGCCCAAGGCGCGTAGGTCGCATACTCCTTGGAGCGGCTGTCCACCGAAGTAACGGAGAATACGCCGTCTTCGTTGATACTGGCTACCAAGGAACGGAAGCCGTCCCCCAGCACGTCACCCATGCCGTGCAGCCACTGCGCGTCCGCCATGGTCAACGGCGTGGACAGCGGTATCAGCCTTGAAAACTCCCATCCGCCGGGCTTGGCCGGCGCTTTTTTCATACGGTGGGAGCGGCCTTCATAAAATACGTATCCTTGCAAATTGCCCAGGGCAGGACGCGCCAGGCTGTTGCGCAGAATGTAATACCGATACCACCAGCAACGCTCCGTCAGCGGATCGTCGCAGGAGAATGCCGGAACATGATCGAACCAGCGCAGATAGGCTTCGCACAAAGCATCCATGACTTCCTCCGGAGCCTTGTCCCCATGCAGCACCCGAGCCAGACGGGCTTCCAGGCCATCCTCCTCCGCCGTTCCCACAGCCGCCGCCAGCAAAAATTCCACGCATGCGCCGGGCGCCAGGCACAGCCCGCCGTCTTCCCAGCGGATGGTGGAATCCAGCAGCGCCACGGGCCGAACGCCGTGCGCGTCCTCCGGAAAGGTATAGGCCCTACCGGTCCGCATGCCTTCTGGCACGCGAAGCGTCAAGCGCAAGGCGTCCGCGCCAGTGTTTTCCCAGCGCTGATAGGATACGGCCACATCCTCCCAGGTAATCAGCTTGCGCTCGTAAAAGCGGACGTCCGTGTTTTCAAAACGCTGTACCAGTTCATCCGGGTACCAATCCGCCTCCATGGGTTCCAGCTTGCACGGCATGCCTTCCGCCGTCACGGTAAAGAGCAGCGGCAGGTTCATTTTGTGGATAAAATCCAGGTTTCCCCAGAAACCCGGCGCGGGTTCCAGGGCATCCGCCCACAAGCGCGCGCCGGTGGGGCCCAGCAGCAGCATGCCCGGGAAGGTCCGCAGGGAACGATGACGGACATGCAGCATTTCCTTGATTCTGTTCTTCATGTGCTCTCCTTTTGGGCGTCGCGTCCGGGCGGAAGGTAAAAGTCAGGCGTGGAACGCCTGCACCTTACAGGTGGCAGCCCGTTCCACGCCCGGTATACCTTGCGCGCCTTGAAACGCCGGGCGTTTACAGGCCCATATAGGATAGATCCAGGTCGGCGCCAAACTTCAGCGCATTCTCCGCCTTCTCCTTATAGAACGTATCAATGGCGACATCCAGTTTCTCCTGGCCCAGCTCATACAGCTTGGCCATGGTTGCCTCGTACATTCCCTCCAGCTCCTCAGGCTTGCACATAATCATCTGAAGGATTTGTACTTCATAATATTCGCGGATGTTGGTCAGAATCTTGATCTCCTCGCTGTCGGAGGAGAAGTTTTCCGGATTGCTGCCGGCCAGGAACGACTTATCCTCATAATACTGGTTCATAAAGGTCATGGCCGCCGTCTGTTCCGCAGAGCAGCTGTACTTGTTCACGATGTTGTTGTACAGGCCCTGGCGCAGGAAGTAGTACAGGCCCGCGCCGTATTCTTCCTTCTGCTGGTCGTCGCTGAGCGCGCGGATCTCTTCAAACATCATGGGGATGCCATTCTCGTTGAATTCCCAGGAAACGCCCTCCACGCCCAGGATCACTTCCCGCTGGGCCTTATCCTGCATGATGTAATCCACCCACTGCAGCGCGCGGCCGGCATTTTCCGTGTTGAAGATCACGATGCAGTGGTCGCCCACGCCGCCCATGATGTTATCGTAGGTGTAGCCTTTTTCCGTATTGATGCTGGGCTGTCCCACAAAAATCCACTCGTCGTCCACGCCGGCGTTCTTCAGTTCGGTGTTGAACCAGTCGATGTTTTCGGCGTCATTGTTCATATTGCAGAACACTTGTCCGTTAAACAGCTTTGCCTGCAGCTGTTCGCCGCTGTCGGTCAGCTCCGTGGGGTCCATCAGGCCCTCGTTGTACAGGGTATTGACGAACTTGAGCAGCTCCTTGTAGTTGTCGCTGTTCCAGTACTTCTTGTAGGTATCGTCCGCCTCGTCATAGTAATAGCTGCCCGTGAGGTCAAACATGCCGAAGAGCTTGCAAATGCAGCGGGGATTGCCGTCGGCATCGGTAGAAGAATTCCGGGAGGCCTGGGCAGGAATCATGTCGGGGAACATTTCCTTGACCTTGCGCAGGGCGTTCAGGAACCCGTCGATGGTGGTCATATCCGGCGAACCGATGGCTTCGTATACGCTCTTGAGCACCATGATGCCCGTGCAGCAGCGCGTGAGCTCAGGGTTCTCCATATCCTCCACCTTGTAGGAATATACCGGCAGCGCATACACGTCCATGGTATCAAAGAACTGACGGACATACAGCACCGTATTCGCGCTCATGTTGCGGTCCACAAAGCCGGGCGCGTAGGTATCCTGAAGCTCGTTGTACTTGATAATCACGTCGTTGGCCGCCAGATCCTTGAGCATGTCGTAGCTCAGCTGGCAAATCAGCACGTCGGGATATTCGCCGGAAGCAATCTGCATGTTCAACTTGGAATGGGAATCGTCAATGGCATAGGACCACTCCACATTGACGTTTGTCTCCTTCATCCATTCCTGGCTGACAGGATCGTTGCCCCAGGCTTCGGCAACCTGCGCGCCATTCATGGGCCGGTCATAATAAACCTTCAGCGTAACAGGAGACGTGTCGGTTAGCCAGCTGGCCGTTTCTTCCGCCAGGCTTATGCCTGCCACGGAGAACAGCATCAGCGCCGCCAGAACCAGGGAAACCATACGCTTGGACATGATCGTACCTCCTTTTTTTCCAAACAAGGGACTTATCCCTTGATTGATCCAACCATGAGCCCCTTGACAAAGAACCGTTGCAGGAACGGATAAATCATGATAATGGGCACAGCGGCAACCACCATGGTGGCCATCTTGACGCCCTCGGGGTTGTAGCCCGTATTGTTGATGCTGTTCATATCGTTGGCCATATCCGCAAAGGATTGTTCCTTTACCGTCCGCATCAGGATCCAGGAAAGCGTGGTCAAATCGTTTCCATTGGTGAAATATGCCGTATCATACCAGGCGTTCCACTGCGAAACCGCCGCGTACAGCGCGATGGTCGCCAGCGCCGGCAGGCTTACCGGCAGCACCAGCTGCACGAATATCTTCAGCGTGCTGGCGCCGTCCATGTAAGCGGCCTCCTCCAGCTCGGAAGGGATATTCTTGAAGTTCGTCATCAGAATGACCATCCAGAAGAAGGAAAACGCCTTGGGAATCAAATAGACCCAGAAAGTGTTCAGCAGCCCCAGGTTCTTCAGGTTCAAATAAACGGGAATCTGTCCCCCGTCAAAGAACGTGGGGATAATAAACAGGATCATGTATAGTCCCCGGAAGCGCAGGTGGGGTTTGCTGCACGCATAGGCCGCCAGAGAACACACCAGCAGCGACAGCAGCGTGCCCAGCAACGTCCGCGAAACGGAATTGATAAATCCCGTAACAATGGAACGATCCCCGAAAACAATGGCATAGGTGCGGAAGCTCACCTTTTCCGGGAAGATGAACGCCGGGCCATGGGTCAACCCTTCATTGAACGAATTGATGACCGCGTAATAAAAGGGATAGACAATCAGAAAAATCATCAGCGCCAGCACGCAAACGTTGATGTAATCAAAGGCGGTATAGCCCTTATGCCGCCGCTTTGCCGTTGCGGTCTGCCGCTTCAGCCGGACCTGTGTCATGGCTCGCACACCTCCATCAGAACAGGGATTCGTCGGTCATCAACTTGCTGACCTTATTGGAAACCAGCAGCAGTATCAGATTCACCACGGACTTGAACAACCCCACCGCCGTGGCATAGGAGTAACGCCCGTTATCAAAGCCCGTACGCATAATATAGGTATCCAGGATATCGGACACTTGCCGGTTGCTGGCGTTCCCAAAGGCGTACGCCTGATCGAACCCATCTCCGCCGGACATCACCTTGCCGCACTCCAGGATAAACAGAATCGCAAAGGTGGGCTTCAGGTGCGGCCATGTAATATACCACATTTTCTGCCAGCGGTTGCCGCCGTCTATGGCCAGCGCTTCATACAGGCTGCTGTCAATGTTGCAGATTACGCCCAGGTAGATAATGGAGCTCCAGCCGATGCTCTTCCACAGCGCCGTGAGGATGATCATGGGCCGGTAATACCGGGCGTCCGCCAGGAAGTTAATGTTCGTATCAATCAAACCGATGTTGCGAAGCAAAATATTCAACGCGCCGCTGGAAGGATTCAGCAGGTTGTAGAAAATGCCGTACGCAATGGACCATCCGATAAAATGCGGCAAATAGGACAAGGTCTGGACCGTCTTCATATACTTGGGGCTGCGCAGCTCGTTAAGCAGCACCGCGAGCACAATCGGCGGCCAGGTACACAGCAACAGCTTCAGCACGGCAATATAAATGGTATTGCCGATTACGCGCCAGCAGGATTCGGTGCTGAAAAAGTCAATAAAATGCTCGAACCCGTGATTGGCCGCCCAGGGGCTTGCATCTATGCCCTTAAAAATGTTGTATTGCTTGAACGCAATGGAAATCCCGTACATGGGGAAATACGACATCAGAATCACGCAAACCAGCGCAGGCAGCACCATCAGCTGCAAGGTAATCTGGGATTTCGCGTCATGCCCTGCAACCACGCTGTTCAGTTTTCTGCGTTTCATATTCACCTTATCTCCTCCTCGCTCCGGCCTGGCGCACGGCCATTCCGGACCGCCTGCTCCGCTTGCGCTTTTTTCGTCTGTGCGAACCGGACTGCATAATCCATGGCGTTGCGCAGGCTTAAGGGCGACGCCGTGCCTTTGCCCGCCTGGTCGAAAGCTGTGCCATGATCCACGGAAGTACGGATAATGGGCAATCCCAGGGTAATATTCACGCCGGATACGGACTGCCACGCCGCCGCTTTCCGATCATAGACGAACCCCAGCACTTTCAGGGGAATATGTCCCTGGTCGTGATACATGGCGACTACGACGTCATACCACCCTCCCCGAGCTTTGGAAAAAATCGTGTCCGCAGGTATGGGACCTTCGGCGCGGATGCCCTCCCCTTGCGCTTCCCGCACCGCAGGGAGAATTTGCTCTATCTCTTCCCTGCCGAACAGCCCGCCTTCCCCACAGTGGGGATTCAAGCCGGCGACGCCGATACGCGGCGTTCCAATCCCCATATCCCGGCAGGCCTGGTCCGCAATACGAATTACGTCCAGCACCCGCGCCTTGGTAACCCGGTCGCACGCCTCCCGCAGGGATACATGGGTGGATACGTGCAACACCCGCAAATCCTCATGCACCAGCATCATGGTATATTTTTCCGTACCGGTGTAATGGGCGTAAATCTCCGTATGGCCGGAGAAGTGATGCCCCGCCAGATTCATGGCTTCCTTGTTGAGGGCGTTGGTCACCGTCGCGTCCACGCTGCCATGCATGGCCAGTTCAATGGCCTCCTTCACGTACAGAAACGCCGCGTTTCCCGCCGCCGCGCTCACCTGGCCCAGGGGAACCTGCTCCGGCGCGCAGCAGCCCATATCCAGCACATCCAGCGTGCCGGGCTGAAACGCCGCCTCCTGCGGATGCTTCACGCCGTGAAGCTTGAGCTTCGGAAGGCCCGGCAGCTGCATCGCCCGGCGCAGGATGCATATGTCGCCAATCACCAGCGGCCTGCACGCGTCGTATACGGAAGGGTCTCCCATGGCCCGCAGACACAGTTCCGGGCCAATGCTTGCGGGATCGCCCATGGTAATGGCCAGAATCGGTTTCCACATGTCAGCGCATCCCCTTTTCCGATAGTTCCCGCACGGTGGTTTCCAACGCCTGGAGGCCTTCCTGCGAAAGCAGCTGGAAGGGCGCCCGGCAAGGTCCTACCTCATATCCCAGCATGCGCACGGCCGCCTTGACCACCGTATTGGGATTCCCGAAGCGGAAACAGTTGCGGAAGGGACGGATCGCGTCCTGCGCCTCCCGCGCGCCTTGCAGATCCCCCGCCTGAAAGCGCTGATAAATCGCCACCATATTTTCCGGAAAAACGTTTGCGCATCCGGCAACGCCCCCCGCGCCCCCCGCAAGCAGCGTCCATAAAATCAGCGAATCGTTTCCGGACAGTACCGTAAAGTCCATGCCTCGCGTCCGTTCTATGTACTGGAGCATGTTGTCAAAATTGCCGCTGGAATCCTTTACCCCTACGATGCCCGGCAGCTGCGCCAGCCGCTCCACCGTCGCGGGCTGCAGGGCGTTCCCCGTGCGCGCCGGAATATTATACAGAAGCACCGGCTTGTCCACCGCTTCGGTCAGCGCCGCGTAATGCCGGTACAGCTCCTCCTGGGAAGCGGCGGCAAAGGACGGCGTAATAACGGACAGCACGTCCACGCCCAGTTTGGCGGCTTCCCGGGACAGGCGTATGGTCTCCCTGGTAGAGATGCAGCCCGTTCCCGCATAAACCGGAACACGTCCGCGCACTTCATCCATGCATGTAGCCAGAACTTCCAGCTTTTCCTCCGGGGAGAGAATGTAGCCTTCGCCATTGGTGCCGAAGGGAAAAATCCCATGCACCCCCGCGTCGATCAGTCGATTGATCTGCCGCCGGAGCTCTTGATGGTTAATGGTCTCATCCGCATACATGGACGTAAGAATAGGGACGATAATGCCGCCGATCATTCGCGCGCCGCCTCCTCTCCTGCCAATCGTTCCATGTATAGTCTTCGCGCGTCTTCGGGCGTCACGGGCCGCATATTGTTCACCAGCAACCGCTGTACGTTCATGCCCGCCGTTACCAACCCGTCCACGTCCTCTACCTTAACGCCATAGCGCTTCAGGCTCGTAGGAATTTCCAAACGCCGCACCAGGCCATCCATGCGCTCCAGCAGCCAATCCGCCCTGCATCCGGCGCTGCCGGCCGGACCGCCCACCGCGTCGCTGACCTGTGCAAAGCGCTCCTGGCAGGCATCCCGGTTAAAACGCATCACCGGCATAAGCATCATGGCGTTGGCTACGCCGTGCGGTATATGATATTTCCCGCCCAAGGGATAGGAGAGCGCGTGAACCGCGGTGGTTCCCGAGCAGGTAATGGCCACGCCCCCGTAAAATGCCGCCAGAAGCATGGCGTCCTTGCTGTCCGTAGCCGTTTCTTCCATGCACGCCCGTTCCAGATGCTCAAAAATCAGCCGAAGCGCCTCCAGGGCAAAAAGATCGCTGAAGCGGTTCGCTTTTCTGGACGTGAAGCATTCGATGGCGTGACACAGGGCGTCCACGCCCGTGGACGCGGCAATGGCGGCAGGCAGCTTCCGCAAATTCTCACCGTCCAGGATCACCGCGTCCGGAATCATCTCCTCATGAACAATACCCACTTTCAGTTCTTCTTCCGGGACGGACACGATGGCGTTCGGCGTCGCTTCCGCGCCGGTTCCCGCCGTGGTGGGAATCATCACGGTGAACGCGGATTTATGACCCAGCGCGGGGTCTTTCAGCAGGTCCTTCACGCTGCATTGTCCGTCCGCCAAAAGAGCGCTCAACTTGGCCGCGTCCATTACGCTGCCGCCGCCCACGGCCACAATGGCGTCCGCGCCGCTGGCGCGGTAACGGTCCGCCACCGCTTGCGCCTGCATATAAGTCGGTTCCGGGGCCAGGTCCGTATCCAGGCTCACCGCGGAAGCCACGGAACGGATCGTATCCATCGCCCTGTCCACCAAGCCGGTGCGGGCGACCCCGTTGTCGGAAAGCACCCTCACCCGGCGCCCGGCGCATAATGATTCCAGCTTTGCCATGGTCCCCGCGCCGTTCCATACGCTTTTTGGCATTCGTAAAACGTTCATTCCACACTCACCTTCCGAAGCATACCGCCGCCCATTTCTACCAGCAGCGCATCATCGCCGAATCCGCCGCTCTTGGACAGCATCTGAATTTCCCTGCCTTGCTGGCGAAGAAGGAACATGACAACCCCCGGAACAATTTCATCCACCAGCGTAATTTCCGGATTTCCCATGCGCCGTAAGAACCCCATCAACGTATCGCCGCCAATAATAAAGGGTAAGTACAGATCGTCCACCCGCATACGAATCAGGCTGGCAATCACTTCCCCCAGCCGCTTGGCAACGCGGCTGCGCGTTCCTTCCACATCCCCGTCGTCCGTTTCCGCATCCACCAGCACCGCTCCGCAGGAGTCCAGCGCCACGTTCCGGCGGCCGTCCAGCCGTTCGCGCAATTGCGCAAGCCAGGATACGCCCTCCGGCGTGTCCAGATATTCCGGCGCCAGCAGCTGCTCTCTGCGCAGATGTATGCGCAAGCCGCCGTGGCGTTCGTCCCAATCCAGCTGACGCAGGGAGATCGGGTTCAGGCTGCCGCAAATCGTAAGCAACGGTTTCTCCAGGGCAACGCTGTGACGGCATCCGTCCCCGAAATAAAGGAAATCCGCCAATACCGCCGCAAAAGCCGCGCATCCGCCTGTGATACGGAGCCTCCCCGCTTTACGCAGGTCCTGGGCAATGCGGTAAAAATCATCATCCTTGCTTACGTCAAAAATCCCTACCGCAGGCGCGGCTTGCGGCTCCTGCCAGGCACCCGGCACGCAGTTCACGGCATACAGTCCGCTTCCCGCAAACAGGTTGGCCACGCTGGATGCGGAAACCGGATTAAACAAGTCGCTTCCGTAGACGCTCAAGGCCAACGGAACGTCGTCTATCAGCTGCACCCCATCCACCGTCAAACGGTTCATGGCGGGATATGCCGGAGCAAACGCCGCAAAATCCGCCTCCCATGCCTCCATCGCGCCCGCGAACGCCTGAGCAATATTGCCCCGCAATCCCGAATCCGTCTTGATATAGAGATACTCCGCGCCGTTGGCGTATGCCAGCGCCGCCAGGCGCTTCGTTTCCTCCCGCGCCTGCGCCGGCGGCATATGCCGCGTTTCCGCATCCACCACCAGCACGTCCCCCGCCTGCCGGAACTGTTCCGCCGGCGCGTGGTCTCCCGTTACCACCAGCACAGACGCGTTCCGCTTGGCAAACTGGATGCCCGTGTCAAAGGCGCCGGTTATGTCATCCGCAAGAACCACCATTCGCACGAGCCTTCCCCCTTCTGTTTCTTAAAGAAACATTTATCCTCGCCTCATTATCCAATTGTCTCTTTTTGCTGCATTTCGATTTGATTATAGCAAGTTCCGCCGGAAAATGCAACCCCCGGAGGATGCAAAATAAGTTTCTATATGAAACATTTCTGATTTGCTTTCTGAAAAAAACTATGCTATATTATTGATATGAAATTCCGGATCAGGCAGCGTCATATACGCGCTGTTTTATCGTTGCCAAAATCGCCACCGCAAAGGAGAAGAAGCGCATGCGTCCGACGCGAATTTTAGGAATCGCCCCTTATGAAGGAATGCGCAACCTTATGGTGTCCATTGCGCAAAATATGCCCGATGTGGAAATGACCGCTTTTGTGGGCGACCTGGAGCCGGGCGCGGCCATAGCGTCCCACTACACTTCCAATACGATTGACGTCATTCTTAGCCGCGGCGGCACCGCCGAACTGATCCGGCAGCATACAACCCTGCCGGTGGTTGAGGTGGAGCTGTCCGTTTATGATATTCTTCGGAGTTTGAAGCTTGCCGAAAGCACCAGCAACCAATGCGCGGTGGTGGGTTTTCCTTCCATTACAAAGAACGCGACCCTGCTGAGCGAAATTCTGCAAAGCAACATCGCCATTCACACCATCCATCATTCCGATGAAGCCCGGGAAGTGCTGCGCACGCTCTCCATGCAGGGATGCAGCGCCGTTTTGTGCGACATGGTGACCAATTCGCTGGCCCGGGAATATGGATTGCCGGCGCTGCTGATTACCTCGGGCCGCGAGAGTATTGAGGCCGCCATACGGCAAGCCGTTCATTTGAGCCACACCCTGTTTCGCCTGCAATCTCACGCCCACTTGATGGAATCCGCCCTGGAATCCCAGTGCGAGCATATCCAGCTCTACAACGCGGCCGGCCAGCTGCTCTATGCGCATCATGGAAGCCCGCTTCCCGCGCCGGTGCAAAATGCCATGGAAGCCTTGCGCGCCCATGACGTTTCCACGCAGGCCGCTACCACCCGCATCCTGGAGCACCAGCAAGCCCTGTGGTCGCTGACGGCGCAGCCGCTGCTATGCGACGGCCAGCGCCATGCCGTAGTTACCGCTCAGTCCACCCCCACGGAAATCCGGCTGGAGCCTCACGGCATTCGTTTCTATAATAAAGAAGAAACCTATGATCAATTTTACCACAGCTTTTATGGCATCACGCAATCCTCGTACCTGGGAACCGGCCTGGAAGAATACGCCGGCAGCAGGCATCCGCTCATGATTGTCGGGGAACCCGGCACCGGCAAGGATCAGATGGTGCGCTTGCTCTATGCCAAGAGCCCCTTGTCTTCGTCGCCGTTGTGCGTGCTGGACTGCGCTCTTTTGGGCGACAACGGGTGGAGTTATCTGCTTCAGGATGAGCGCTCCCCCCTGCTGATGCAAAACATGACCCTGCACTTCCGCAGCGTGCTTTCGCTGAATGATAAACAATTCGCGCAGCTTTGCACCGTCATGCAAAACGTAGGAACGGCCGAGCGAAACCGCTTGATTTTCACCGCTTCCGTAGAAGCAAACGGCATGCTGCATCAGCGCTATCAGCAGCTGCTCAACCATTTCCATTGCACAACCGTCACCATGACCCCATTGCGCGCGCGGAAAGGCGATATTCCTTACTTGGCAGGTTTGTATATCAGCACGCTGAACCTAAGCGACACCCGGGACATCGCCGGTTTTGCCCCCGACGCCCTGGCGCTGCTGCAGCAGTATGACTGGCCGGCAAACCACGACCAATTCGTTCGCGTGCTCCAGCAGCTTGCGCAAATGACCCATACCTCCTACATCCGCCTGGAGGATACGGAAAACGTACTCCAACAGGAGCGCAAGCTCTTCTCCTCGCTTTCATCCGCCGCCAGTCTCTCTCAGTTCATCGGCCAAAAAACGCTTGAAGAAATTGACCAGCTGGTTATTCAATACGTTCTGGAGGCGGAGCACGGAAATCAAAAGGCCACCACCTCACGGTTGGGCATCAGCAGGACCACCTTGTGGCGTACGCTCCAGCGGATGAAAGGAAGCGGCTGATTCACGAAATTCCATGATCCAACGCAAAAAACGGCTGCCTGGCGGAGTTGTTCCGCCAGGCAGCCGTCAGCGTGTCGAAAAAGTGGCTTCCGCCACTTTTTCGAGGAAGCAAATTCGGTCA
>CAZINY010000022.1:27295-42644 GCA_964540735.1 uncultured Oscillospiraceae bacterium | reverse complement strand
TATTATATCATGTCGGGCTGTATTACGCTTACTTTTTTGTGCGGTGTTGCCTTAAATACTTGTTCATCTACAGGCACACCCTCCAACGTAAGGTCCGGGTGTCGCTGTCTGAACGCTTGAACGCCGTCATTCCATTCATAAGGGCCAGGGTAAACGCGCAGCGTCTCCCCCAGGGAACCGGCGCATACACAGCTTGTCAGCGCTGCCAGCGCCAGGACGCGGCGCAGCATTCTGCAAATATTCATCAAACAGATGCCCCCTTCCCTACCGAAAAGCTATACCGCTAATTTTGTACAGAATGGATGATACTTGTATGATACCATATCATTGTCATTTTATGTAGATTTTCCACCATTTTTTACATTCACGCTTTTTCACTGTCAGGCATAGCAAAATTTTTCCGGCTCTGGTATAATACTCTTTCAGTGACAGCACACATGGGAAAGGATGCTTGGCATGACGCAGACAGTCATCATCGGCGGCGGTCCCGCGGGCATGGCCGCAGCCATCGCGGCGGCGCGGCGTGGTGAGGATACGCTGCTTGTGGAGCGGCTGGACCGGGTGGGCAAGAAGCTCCTGGCCACCGGCAACGGCCGCTGCAACCTGATGAACCGCTCCGCTCCCGCCTATCCGGGCGGGGAAGCCTTTGCCCGCCAGGTCCTGGCCCGGTGCGGGGAAAAGGAGCTGGAGGCGTTTTTCCGCTCCGTGGGACTGCGCCTGCGCACGGAGGACATGGGCCGGGTATACCCTGCCAGCGGACAAGCCGCCTCCGTGCTGGACGCCCTGCGCATGGCCCTGGCGCGAGAAGGCGTCGCCCTGCGGGTTTCCAGCCCGGCGCGGCGCCTGGAAAAGCGCGGCGAGCGCCTGCTTCTTTCCCTGCCCGAAGAAACCCTTCGGGCCGCCCGGGTCATTGTGGCGGGCGGGGGCAAGGCGCAGCCCAAGCTGGGCAGCGACGGCTCCTGCTACGCGCTGCTCACCGGCATGGGGCATACCCTGCGACAACCTTTCCCCGCCCTGACGCAGATTGAAACGGAAACCACGCCCCTGCGCGGCCTGTCGGGCATCCGCGTAAAAGTGGAAGCATGGATCACGCGAAACGGGCGCGAACTGCACCGCACCCAGGGAGAAGGGTTGTTTGCCGACTATGGTCTTAGCGGCGTGTGCATGATGCAGCTGGCCCGCTATGCGCAGGGCCGCGGCGTCTGCCTGCACCTGAACCTGCTGCCCGCTCTGGGCCTGGACAGTGCCGGGGACTGCGCGGCCGAACTGACCCGGCGGCGTTCTTGTTGGAGGGACGCGCCCCTGGAGCAGCTTTTTACCGGCCTGTGCGTAACCCGGCTGGGCGCGGCGCTGCTGCGCAACGCAGGCATCGGTCCTCTATCACGCCCCCTCGCATCCCTGAAGGACGGCGAAATACAGGCGCTGACTGCCCTGGTAGCGGACTTCGTCCTGCCCGTGCGCGGGGTAAAGGGCTTTGACAGCGCCCAGGTCACCGCCGGAGGCGTCCCCTGGGAGGAATTCTCCCCGGATAACCTGGCCTCCCGCCTGTGCCCCGGACTGTATGCCGCCGGGGAAGTGCTGGACGTGGACGGGGACTGCGGCGGCTTTAATTTGATGTTTGCCTTCGCCAGCGGCATCCTTGCCGGCAGCGACGGGCATTTGGAGGAGGTTCTTTCATGACATTGGTAGAAACCCTGTGCCAGGAGTTCAAGCTGGCCCCCTGGCAGGTAGAAGCGGTGATTTCCCTGCTGGACGAGGGAAATACCCTGCCCTTTATTGCCCGATACCGCAAGGAAGCCCACGGCTCCCTGGACGACACGGTGCTGCGGGACCTCAGCGAACGGCTGACCGCCCTGCGCAACCTGCAAGCCCGCCGGGAGGAAATCTCCTCCTCCCTGAAAAAGCTGGAAAAATGGACCGAGGAGCTGCAAGCCGCCCTGGACGACGCCGCCACCATGGGCCAGCTGGAGGACATCTACCGTCCCTACAAGCCCAAGCGGCGCACCCGGGCCATGATTGCCAAGGAAAAGGGCCTGGAACCCCTGGCGGATACGCTGCTGCTGCAGCTCACCAAGGTGCAAACCCCCGACGAGCTTGCGGCGGATTTCCTGAACCCCGAGCTGGGGGTGAACACCGCCGAGGAAGCCCTGCAAGGGGCCATGGATATCCTGGCCGAGCGCATCAGCGACGACGCGGGCGTGCGCGCCAAGCTCAAGGGGCTGTACCATCAAACCTGCCTGGTGGAGACCAAAGCCGCCGGAGAGCAGGATAGCGTGTACCGCATGTATTACGATTATCATGAGCCCCTGCGCCTCATGCCCTCCCACCGGGTGCTGGCCATGAACCGCGGCGAAAAGGAAGGCTTTTTGAAGGTGAAGCTGGCCGTGGACGAGGCGCAGGTGCAGCGCATCATCCAGCAGGAATATGTGGCCCATACCGGCAGCATCGCCACCCAGTACGTGGTATCCGCCTGCGAGGACGCCTACACCCGGCTCATCGCGCCGTCCCTGGATACGGAGCTGCGCAACGACCTGACGGACAAGGCCCAGCAGGCCGCTATTCGCGTATTCGCCCTGAATCTGAAACCCCTGCTCATGCAGCCCCCCGTCAAGGGCAAGGTGGCCATGGGGTTGGACCCCGGCTACCGCATGGGCTGCAAGGTGGCGGTGGTGGACGAGACCGGCCGCGTGCTGGACACCGCGGTGGTCTACCTGACCAAATCCCAGCAGGAGGCCGCCGCGGCCAAGGCCAAGCTGGAGGCGCTCATCCGCAAGCACGGGGTTTCCATTGTGGCCATCGGCAACGGCACCGCCAGCCGGGAAACGGAGCAGTTCTTTGTGGATGTCATGCGGGAGATGAATCTGGGCGCGGCCCTGAGCTATATGGTGGTCAGCGAGGCGGGCGCGTCGGTATATTCCGCGTCCAAGCTGGCCGCGGAGGAATTCCCCACCTTTGACGTGAACCTGCGCTCGGCGGTATCCATCGCCCGTCGGTTGCAGGACCCGTTGGCGGAGCTGGTGAAAATTGACCCCAAGGCCATCGGCGTGGGCCAATACCAGCACGACCTGAAGGAAGCGGAGCTGGACGAGGCGCTTTCCGGCGTGGTGGAGGACTGCGTGAACGCCGTGGGCGTGGACGTAAACACCGCCAGCCCTTCCCTGCTCTCCCATGTGGCGGGCATCAACGCCACGGTGGCGAAGAACATTGTCGCTTGCCGGGAGGAAAACGGCGCTTTTGCCTCCCGGGCGGCGCTGAAAAAGGTGCCCAAGCTGGGGCCGAAGGCCTTTGAGCAGTGCGCGGGCTTCCTGCGTATACCCGGCGGGAAAGACCCTATCGAAAATACCGGCGTCCATCCGGAAAGTTATGCGGCAGCCAAGGCGCTGCTGGCGCGCTTCGGCCTCTCCCCTGCCCAGGCAGCCACGGGTCTCCTGCA
Source organism: uncultured Oscillospiraceae bacterium (assembly GCA_964540735.1). GTDB lineage: Bacteria > Bacillota > Clostridia > Christensenellales > Aristaeellaceae > Egerieenecus. Next base: position 39,211 of record CAZINY010000022.1, on the reverse strand, counting down.
AAAGGAAGCGGAAGCCGTGGGGTATCCACGCCTTGCCCAGGAATTGGAAGTGGGCGAACCCACCCTGCGGGACATGGTAAAGGAACTGAGCAAGCCCGGCCGCGATCCCCGGGACGAGCTTCCCCCGCCTTTGTTGCGCACCGACGTCATGGAAATGGAGGACCTGACCCCCGGCATGGAGCTCAAGGGCACCGTGCGTAACGTAACGGACTTTGGCGCCTTTGTGGATATTGGCGTACACCGGGACGGGCTGGTCCATATCAGTCAAATGGCGCAGCGGCGAATCAAGCATCCCAGCGAGGTTGTCCGCGTGGGCGACGTGGTCACCGTATGGGTGCTGGAGGTGGAAAAGGAGAAAAACCGCATCAGCCTCACCATGCGCCCGCCGGTACAGGCAAAGCCCTAACCTGTTTCCCATTGAAATTCCATGGCGCATACGCGCAAACACAAATGAAAGAAGCGCTTTTCCGCACCCTTGTTCCGGGATGGGAAAAGCGCTTCCTCTTTTTTATGCGGCCATCCGCGCCTTACTCGGCGTTGAAGGCAGCCTCAAACTGAGCATAATCTTCGGTGGTGTAGATGTCGCTGTTGGTTTCCCAGTTGATGTAACGGGAAGCCTGGTTGCCGTAAGGCGCGTAGATCTTGGAATAATCGTTCACGCAGGTCAGCTGCCAGGACACCTCCGCGTAGGTGGGAATCAGCAGCGCTTCGCCGAGCAGATAGGCTTCCGCTTCCGCAAAGGCTTCATAACGGGCGTCCATATCGTCGGTGATGGCCTTGGCCGCATTCACCATGTCGGCATACGTCTGGAAGATCTCCAGGGTTTCCTCGTCGGTAACGCCGTCGTAGTGGCCATAGTCGCCGGCAAAGAAGGCGTTATCGTCGTTGTACACCTGCTGCCCCAGGAAGTTCACGGGATCGCCGAAGTCCGCGCCCCAGGCAGGCGTCACGATGGAGGCAATGCCAGGGCTGAGCACTTCGGTGGTAGAGGAAGCGACATAGGTGCAGATGTTCAGGGTTACGAAATCGTCTCCCAGGCAATCGGAAAGCATCTGGGCCAGGGTATCGGCGGTATCCTTGGCGGTCTGGCTATCGCCCTTGATGTAGTAGTCCACCACCACGGGGAAGGTCACGCCCTCGGCGGTCAGTTCTTCGATGGCCTGCTGCTTATAGGCAGCCGCCTTCTCGGGATCATAGCGGTTATAGGTTTCGGTGCTGTAGCTCAGGCCCATCTTTTCCAGCACCACGTCGGTGTAATCGCGGCCGTCGCTCATCTTGGCTACGCTGTTGGCCGTGAAGGTGTACACCTGGCATGCCAGGGGGTTGATGGCGTTGTACCGGGACAGATAAGGCGTCCAGTCCAAACCGTAAAGCCACGCCTTGCGGAAGGCGGAGTTGTTGACGGCCTTGTTCCAGTTTTCATCCAGGCTGCCATCGGGATTGTGCTTGGTGAAGTTGAACTGCATCAGGTAGGTGTACTTATCCTGCCGCGTTTCCACCAGGTTGTTATGGAACTCATTGGATTCGTTGGTATAAATGGTCTGCAGGTTGGACTGCGTCAGGGTCAGATTGTCGATTTCGCCCGTGAGGAACAGGTTGTAAGCGCTGTCTTCGGATTCCACCATTTTGATGGTGATGGTGTTGAAGCGCTTGACGTTATCGGCGTTCCAGTAGTTGGGGGACGCGGTCAGTACCTTTTCGTTGCCCTGCAGGAAGCTGGTGATGGTGTAGGGGCCGTTGTACCACAGGGTTTCCCAGGTGACGGCCTTGTAGCCTTCCACGCCCAGTTCCTCCAGCAGCTTGCCGGACAGAGGATACAGGCAGCTGTAGGTGGCCAGGGTGGGGAAATAAGCCAGCTTGTCCACGCAGGTGTACACCAGGGTCTTCTCATCAGGCGCGGACACGCCCACCATTTCCTTGAACTTGTCCAGGCCCAGGTTCAGGCAAGCGTCGGGATCGGTCTCATAGAGTTCCTTGGTGTACTCGTAGTACTCCTTGGCGCCCTGGATCATCTCAATGGGCATGGAGGTGTTAACGGCGTCGTTCTTGCCGAAGTTCAGCACCCACTCCAGGCCGTATAGCCAGTCCTCGGCCACAACGTCCGCCTTGTAGTTGCCATCCTTGTCAAACCAGGTCTGGCCATCGGCCAGGATGAAGGTCCAGGTCTGGCCGCCATCCTCGGTGTACCACTCCTTGGCGGAGTTTGCCACCAGGTTGCCGTGGGTGTCGTTGGTAAGCAGACCGTCGATGCAGTTGGAGAGCACGTCCAGCTCCGTCTTGCTCTGGGAATAGAAGATGTTAAAATGCTGCATCTCCTGGTTGGTGGTTTCATAGGTGTTCAGGTCCGTAATCTCAGCCGCAGAAGCCGTGGTCGCCATGGCCAGCAACATCGTCAGGGCCAGAAGCAGGGATAGCCATCTTTTCATCGCTGTTTCCTCCTTAATGCGGTAATGCAAAGGGAGCTCTCTAACCCTCTGTTAGGTTGGATATTAGCATGTTACGCCGGTAAAGTAAATGGAAAATACAGTGGAAAAACTTGTGAGAAAATGTGAGAAAAATAAAAATGCAGGAGCTGTGCCGCATCCTGCATTTTTATGCTGTCCTCCGGAGGGCGTCAATAGCCGCGCGTCCGGTCCACCACATGCTCCAGGGGCTGACCAGCCAGGTAGCGGATCAGATTCTCCCGGAAAATGCGGAAAATAAACTGGTAATTCACCGGGTCGTCGTCATGACCGGATATATGGGGCGTGAGAATCACCTGCTCCATATCCCACAGCGGGCTATCCGCGCGCAGCGGCTCCGCCGCCACAACGTCCAGCACGGCGCCGGCAATCTTTTTCTCCTGCAGCGCTTCCGTAAGCGCATCCTCATCCACGGTGACGCCGCGTCCGCAGTTGACCACGATGGTTCGCGGACTCATCCGGGCAAAGCATTCTCGGCTGAGCATGCCGCGGGTCGCCGCCGTTCCCGGCAGGCACATGGCCACCACGTCCACATCCTGCACCGCATCCGCCAATCGGTCGGAAGGATACACCGCGTCAAAGTCCGCAGGCTTGTCCCCCAGGGTCCGGCGCACGCCGCGCACCGTAGCGCCCATGGCTTTAGCCAAATGCGCAAAGCGGGAACCGATGTCCCCCATGCCCACCACCGTCACCGTGCTGCCGTAGATGGAGCGGCAGCTGCCCATGCACTGCCATACATGGCGCTGCTGATTGCGGGCGTAGGCCGGCATCAACCGCATGAGCATCAGGATGCCGGTCATCATGTACTCGGCAATGGCGATTCCGAACGCGCCGGAACAGTTGGTCAGCACCGCGTCCTTCCGTGCGAAAATATCCCCGCAGAGCTTGTCCACGCCGGCGGCGGGCGTCTGCAGCCACTTGAGCTCCGGCAGCTGCGGCAGCAGGACCGGCGGGAAATACCCCATCAGGACTTCACAGTCCTTCAAATCCCCGGCTTCGGGCGTAACGCCGTCCGGAACCCAGAGGGTATCGTACCCGCCGCGCTTGGCCAGCGCATCCAGCTCCGCCCGCTGCTCCTGGGTAAAAGGCACATGGCGAAAAGCAATCTTCATGTCCGTGTCCTCCCTTGACGTAACGCGCCCGTCCTCACAGGGGCAGATGAATCCATTTTTCTTGCCGGTGGGAAGCCTCAGCCGCATTGATCAGCTCCTGCACCCGGGCGCTCTGGGCAAAGTTGCCCTCGTTCTTCTCGCCGCCGGAAACAATCTCTTCCAGGAAGTTCTGGATCAGGCAGCCATAGAAAGCGGTATCCCACGCGTCGTCGGCACGGTGACCGGGATTCCAGTATTTTTCCGGGATCGGCAATTCGCGGAACTTCACCGCATCCGCGTCGGCGTTGGGGTCGGCATAACCGTCGGCATACTCCAGCTTTTGCATCTGCAGGGTCTCGGGATCGGTGGCCAAGGTCGCCCGCAGGGCGCCGCGGGAACCGTAAATATTGGCGTAAATTCCGGGATAGTTGCCTACGGTTACAAAGCTGGTCTGCATGGAGAACAGGCCGCCCTTCTTGCAGTTGGCGATCCACATATCCGCGTCGTCCCAGTTGATGCGCTCCATGTGATCGTCCACGTTGTAACGGCGGCGCTCGGGCACCAGGTTGGCCATGGTGCAAACCAGCTTGTCAATGTCATCCTGAATCAGCTCCAGGCCGATATCAATGGTCGGCGCGCCGTAGCCCTCCAGGGAGCCCACCTCAATCTGCCGGGGATCGGGGTCCTCGCCCACCTTCTGCAGATGATGCGGATATTCCTTGAACAGCCGCTTGTCCTGGGGATACCAGGGATTCAGCCACTGGCTGTTCTGCTCATAGCCGTTAAAGAGCCAGGGCGTGCCAATCTTCCCCTCCCGCACCAGGTCGAACATGTACTGAATCGCCGGAGCATAGCGGAAGGTGAGGCCCACCTTAGTTTTCAGGCCCTTGGATTTGGCCAGGGCGTCCAGCTCGCGAACGCGGCGGAAATCCTGGGCCACAGGCTTTTCCACCAGCACGTGCTTCCCCTTCTCCAGCGCCAGCGCCGTCAAGGGCTCGTGGCTCTCGCCGTGCTCGTCCCGGGTGCATACGTCGATCACGTCCAGATCCTCCCGGCAGATCATGGCTTCCGCATCGGTACACCACTCGGGCACGCCAAATTGCTCCGCCCGCGCCCGGGCCAGTTCCTCGTCCGCGTCGCAAATACATACCAGGTCGCACAAGTCGCTGCGTACCCAGCCCGGAATATGGGCGCGCGTGGACCAGCGGCCCGCGCCGATCACACCCACGCGTACTCTCTGATTGCTCATAACTTCTCTACTCCCTTCGCAGCCTTTCCTGATCCGGCCGCCCTGCCTCCGCAGGACGGGTCTACCCATTCACTATATCCGCAAATTTGCATTTGTCAATTCAGTTTCGGCATTCTCACACTTTCTCACATCACATCAGACTCGTCTGTGCGCGCCTGCAAGACGCTGCTGCGCTCCCGCAGGGTGGGGTTATAGCTGTACAGGCAGCGGGGCGCATTGGGATGCCGCTGCCGCCGGAAAAGCGCCTTCACGGAATCCGCGCTCATCCGTTCCATTTCCACCCCTACGGCGGTCAGGGGCACATGGCACCGCTCGGCCAATTCGGAATCCTCGCAGGTAAACAGGCTGATTTCCTCCGGCACCCGCACGCCGCAGGCGAACAATTCGTTCAGGATTCCCACGGACAGGTCGTTGGAGGACACGATAGCGGTGGGCCGTGGGCGCATCTCCAGAATGCGCCTGGCTACATCCCTGCCGTTTTCATAGATCATGATACCCGCGTACAGCACGCCGCCTTCCGGCAGCGACAGCCCGTGGGAACGCATGCAGTCCTCAAAGCCCAGCTTTTTATCCTGCGTAATGGACGAATCTTCCAACCCGCCGATAAAAGCAATGCGACGGTGCCCGCGAGCAATGAGGTATTCCGCAGCCAAAAAGCCCATCTTGTAATAGTCCGGGCAGAGCGAGTCCAGGTCCAATACCGGCAGAAAGCTGTCCACCAGCACCACCGGGCACGGAAAATGCCGGAGCATCTCCACCGTTTCCGGGTCGTCGATAATCGCCAGGGCAATCACGCCAAAGAAATGGTTTTCCGCCGCGAACCGCAGGTACGCCCGCTCCCGCTCCGGCGAAAAGGAGGTAAGCGCCACAAAGGGCTGCTTGTTTTTCTTTTCCAGTTCCTGCACCAGGGTTTCCAGCAGCGCGGAGCAAGGGGTGGAACGTATGCCGCCGATCATGACCATCACCAGGTTATCATGATCCCGCAGGGAAACAGGCCGGCGTTCCTGCGGCACGTATTCCAGCGCCGCCACCGCCTCCTCCACTATTTTTCTGGATTCGGCGGAGACATAGCCTTTCCCCGTCACCACCCGGGACACCGTGGAAATGGATAACCCCGTGCGTTCCGCCAACTGTTTCAGGGTTGCGCGCATGTTTTTCCTCCCCCACTTTCTCCCGGCGCTACCGCCCCGGGCGTTTCCACATATTTTCACACAAGAAAAGCAATTGCTTGCAAAAATCATGGCAAGAATACCACGTTTTCCGAAAAAAGTAAAGGAAATATGCAATTTTCGACGATCTATCCTGCATTATATTGTATTTCTCATGTTTTCTCACATTGACTTCATTTCAGGATCTGCTATACTTCCTTTGTAATCTTTTATCATGGCAATGCTTGGAGGAGGCGCCGTTATGTTTCCAGCCCTTAGCGATCAGACCCTTGCCCTTTCGGAAAAAGTCGCCCATGCCACCATGGGCATTGACGCGCTCTATCGCCAGGAAACCGGCGCGGAAAGCGACCGGGAGGGCCTGGTCGTTGTGCAAATGGCGGAGGTTTCCCCCACGCCTTTTGCTTCCTACAGCGAAGCGCAGGAATGCCTTGCCGGGCTGGCCCAGGAGGCGCTGGCCCTGCCCGAACCGGACCGCCGGCTTTATTATGCGCAGGCCTGCACCTCCCTATGGTCCTTCTGCGCCTGGCGTCAGGGAAAGCTGGAGCGCATGAGCGATCAGATCAGTCTGTTCCTGCACGCGGACCCGGCCCCTGCCACCATGGCCCAGCTGGACGCCTATTACCGTGAGCTTCGCAGCCTGCTGACCGAAATGGGGTACACCGGCGGCATCAAGGAACAGATTGCCGCCTGGGAAGCCAAAAACCTGGTGCCTGCGGACGAGGTACAGGACACCATGAACGCCATGATGGCTCAGGCGCGGGAAATGTGCGGTCAGATACTTCCCCTGCCGGAAAACGACTACTACCATTGCGAAACCGTTCGGAACGCGCCCTACAATGCCAGCAGCGACTTTTCGCATCGCCGGGTGCTGATCAACATTGATCCCATCCTTACCCGGCAGAAGCTCAAGCATCTGGTATGCCACGAGGTATATCCCGGGCACTTTATGCAGTTCACCCTGCGCCGTCAGGCCTGGGAGCAGGGCGTAGGCGGCTTGGATGGGGTGCTCAGCGTATGCAACCATTCCTCCTCCTGCACCTTTGAGGGCATCGCGGACGCGGGCATATCCTTCCTGGGATGGGAGGAAGGGCTGGACGACCGTGCCAACGACCTGGTATCCATCATCCAGGCCGCGCTGGGGGCGGCAGCGTCCTACCGGCTGCACACCCTGGGCTGGGAAAGCAGCCGCGTGGAAGCATTCCTCCGGGACAACGCCCCCGGCGGCGGGGAAGGCTGGGTGGCCAACCGGATCAAGTTTATTCAGGACCCTGCCCGCGCAGCGCTGATCTTCAGCTACTGGCGCGGCGACGAAGGCGTGTTCCCCGTATGGCGCCGCGTGGCCCCGCAGGACCGCGCCCGCTTCTTCGGCTACATTTACGGACGGCTGCACACGGTGCAGAGCCTGCAGCTGTTTAGCTGACACAACGCGCAGGAGGCACAAGCTATGAACGCATTATACGCGGGTAAACAAGCCCAGGTTCGAGAGATTCTGGAAGAAAAGCAAATTGATCTATGGCTCCTCATGGGCCGGGAAACCGTGGACGTATGCGATCCCGGCCTGCGTCTGATCTTCGACGGAAACGTCATGGGCGTCTCTGCCTTCTTCTTTACACGCAGCGGCAAGCGTCTCGCTCTGGTGCGGCGTCAGGATGTGTCCGGCGTGGAAGCAACCGGCTGCTTCGACCAGGTTACAGGATATGGGGATAATTTTGACCAGCTGCTTCGGGAAACCATCCAGGAGATCAATCCCAATGTAATTGACATCAACGCCGACCTGCACGACGCGCTCACCGACGGCTTGACTACCGGCCTGTATCTCCGCCTGCTCCGCGCCCTGGAGGGCACCCCCTTTGCGCAGCGCCTGAGCCTGGGCCAGGTAATCCGGGCCGTCCGCGGCCGCAAGATCCCCGAGGAAATCGCCTTGCAGGTGCAGGTGCTCAAGCTGCTCAATCAGGCCTGCGACGAGCTGAAAATGCAGCTGCATACGGGCATGACCGAGGGCGATGTATATGATTTCTGCCAGGCCTTCATGAAGGAACATGACATGACCGGTTCCTGGGATATGGGCTGCTGTCCGCTGGTGCATGCGGGCGCCCGGAGCAACCAGGGCCTGGTCCGCCCCGGCGACAATCCCATTCGTCCCGGCGATACCTTCCACTTGAGCTTTGGCGCAAAAAAAGACGGTTACGCCACCGACTTTCAGCGCACATGGTACGTCTTTGAACCCGGCGAACATACGGTTCCCCAGGAGGTGCAGCACGCTTTTGACACCGTTCGGGACGTGATCGAATATGTACGGGTTCATATGCGCCCCGGCATGGAAGGGCGGCAAGTGGACGCAATGGCCCGGGAAATCATGGGGAAAAACGGCTTCACCTATGGGCGCGGAAGCGGACACGCGGTAGGCCGCGCGCTGCATGACGGCTGTTTCCAGCTTTGCCCCGATTCGGCTGTGCTGGGCGATCTCCCCGCGCGCAAGCTGGAAGCCGGAAACGTATTCACCCTGGAGTTTTTCGCGGACACCTCCCGCGGCGTGGTCGCCATTGAAGATATGGTTCGCCTGACGGATCACGGCGGCGAATTCCTGTATATCCCGCAAAAAGAACTTTGGACCCTATAAAAGAAAGGATGCGTGTCTCATGACTGGTTTGAGCGATGAAAGCCTGCGTTTCGGCGAAGCCTTGGCAACGGTGACGCTGGGTATCGACGCCCTGGACCGCCGCCTGCGCAACGCCCAGGACGTAATGGACGGCCTGGTGGTCATCAACATGGGCTGGAAAAACGTTGCGCAATTTGAGGATTACGCCCAGGCGCGGGCTGCCTTGGCCGAATTGGCCAAGCAATCCTTCTCGCTGCCCGAGCCCGACCGCCGGCTGTATTACCTGCAGGCATGCCTGTCCCTGGACAGCTTCTGCGCCTTCAGCGAAGGCAAGCTGCCCAAGCTGACCGATCAGGTCGGGCTCTTCCTGCATGCGGATTGCGCGCCGGTGAGTCCGTCCTACCTGGAAGAGCGGTGCGCCGCCCTTCAGCAGCTGTTTACCAAGCTGGGGTACAATGGCACGCTGAAGGAAAACACCGCCAAGTGGGAAGCGGAAAATCGCGTGCCCGCAGACCAGGTGCAGTCCACCATGGATGAACTGATGGTGACCGCCCGTGAGCTGACCGGCCGCTTCCTTCCCCTGCCCGAGGCGCATTATCACTGCGTTACCGAATGCGGCGGCGCTTTCAGCGCCCGCAGCGACTATGACCATCTTCGGGTCATCGTCAACATTGAGCCCGCGTACACCTTGCAGGCATTGAAGCATCTGGTGTGCCACGAAGCCTATCCGGGGCATTATATGCAGTTTACCATGCGCAAGGTGCTCTGGGAGCAGGGTCTGGCGGCGGCAGACGGCCTGCTCAGCGTTTGCAATCATTCCTCTTCTTCCACCTTTGAGGGAATCGCGGACATGGGCGGGCGCTTCATCGGCTGGGAAGATACCGATGACGACCGTATTTTCTCCATCCTCAGCGAAATCAAGTCCGCCATGGGTACCCTTTCCTCCTATCAGATGAACGTGCTGCACTGGAGCGACGATCAGATTCGCGCCAGCATGGCCCAATGGCCGCTGTTGGGCGGCCCCGGCGCCATCAAGAGCCGTCTGGCTTTCGTACGCGATCCCTCCCGCGCTGCGCTGATCTGGAGCTACTGGCGCGGCGATCAGGCCCTGCGCAATGTGCTGGATCGTGTGGAGCCCCAGGACATGCCCCGCTTCTATGATTACATCTACGGGCGCTTGCATACCCCGGCCAGCCTGCAGCTCTTTGTCTGATGAAAGGAGAAGGTACCGTGACCATTGAAGAAAAGTTTGCCAAGCTGGGCGTGGATAACGCTCCCGGTCAGGAGGTCCGCCGCAAGGACAGCAGCGCGAAACTCACCGGCGGCGAATTGCCGGGCACGCCCGTGGACTTTTCCCACGGGGATGTAAACGCGCATCCGCCTATTCCCGGCTCCATCGAAGTTTTTGACCAGGGCTATGCCCTTGGCGCCGCGCAGGCGTACACGGAATACCGCGGAAAGCTCTCCCTGCGGGAAGGGCTTGCGAAAAAACTGGCCGAGTTTACCGGAGCGCCGGTGGACGCCGATCAGGAGCTGATCCTTACCCCCGGCACCCAGGGCGCGCTGTTCCTGGCCATGGGCGCAAACATCGCCCACGGCGACAAGGTGGCCATTGTGGAACCGGATTATTTCGCCAACCGCAAGCTGGTAACCTTCTTCGAGGGAGAACTGGTGCCGGTGGGGCTGGACTACTTTGGCGCAAAAAATGCCGGCCTGGATTTGGAACGGCTGGAGCGCATTTTTGCCGACGGCGTAAAGCTGTTTATTTTCTCCAATCCCAACAACCCCACAGGCGTAATTTACACGGCGGAGGAAATACGTGCCATTGGCGAACTGGCAGCCAAGTACCGCGTCAAGGTCATCTGCGACGAACTCTATTCCCGGCAAATTTTTGACGGGCGAACCTATACGCATCTGCGCGGCCTGCAGGTAATGGACAATGAGGACCTGGTGACCATCATCGGCCCCTCCAAGACCGAATCCATGAGCGGCTTCCGCTTGGGGGCGGCCTTTGGTTCCAAAAGCATGATCCAGCGCATGGAGAAACTGCAGGCCATTGTCTCCCTGCGTGCGGCCGGTTACTGCCAGGCCGTAATCAGCCGCTGGTTCAACGAGCCGGAAGGGTGGATGGAAGCGCGCATTGCCGCGCACCAGACCATCCGCGACGACATTCTTGCCGCCTTTGCCAAAATTCCCGGCGTGCGCGTTCGTCCTGCCGAGGGCGGCAGCTATCTGTTCCCGCAGCTTCCTCCGCTGACCCTGAGCCTGCAGGAGTTTGTCGGCGCCCTTCGTTCGCAAGCGCATGTTATCGTAACCCCCGGCACCGAGTTTGGGCCGCAGTATACCGACAGCTTCCGCATCAATTTTTCCCAGGACCATGACGCGGCCGTAGCGGCCGTTGAACGAATCGGCCAGATGATCGAGCGCTACCGCGCTCCCAAGGAAAGCGAGGTTCAGGCATGAACGGCGTAGGTTTTCTGGGAATGGGCAAAATTGGCCGGGCGTTGGCCGCGGAAGCGCAGCGTCTGGGACACGGGGTTGCCTTTGTCTATGATCCTTTTTTGAAAGACCCCGGCGATTTGCCGCAAGTTGCCACGCTGGATGATCCTCTGTGCGCAAGTGCCTCCCTGGTGGTGGAATGCGCCACGGCGGATGCCCTGAAGCAGGGATTCGATCAGATCATTGCCCACAGCAACCTGCTGGTCTTCTCTCTCACCGCCTTCAGCGACGCCGCTTTTGCCGCCCACGCCCAGGCGGAAGCCCAGCGGCTGAACCGGCATATCTTCTTCCCCCATGGCGCAATTCTGGGCCTGGACGGCCTTTGGGACGGGCGGGAACTGCTGACGGAGGTCAGCATTGAAACCGTCAAGAGCCCTGCAAGCCTCGGACTTTCCCTGACGGAGAAGACCGTCGTGTTTGAAGGGCCGACCCGCGCCGCTTGCGCCGCTTTCCCGCGGAATGTGAATGTACACGCGGCCGTTGCGCTGGCAGGCATCGGGTTTGATAAAACCAGGTCGCGCATTGTCGCCGATCCCGCGGTTCATACCAACACGCATCACATTCAGGCGAAAGGAGAGGGCATCCATATGGATGTGACCATTTCCTCCTTTACCACCGGCGGCGTTACGGGTATTTACACGCCGAAGTCGGCCTGCGGCAGCCTGGCGCGCGCGCTTTCCGCCACGGATACCTTTGCTTTTGTATAAAACGGCGCGGCGGCCTCCCCTTTGTTTGCGGGAGGCCGCCGCAGAGCGTTGACAAAAGTTTTCGCTTCATTTGCTTGCAAGTTAAGCAGAGCATGCTTGCAAGCACGGGGGATTTCGCGCCTGCGGGCGCGACCAGGGGG
>CAZINY010000022.1:13060-27285 GCA_964540735.1 uncultured Oscillospiraceae bacterium | reverse complement strand
TTCCTCGAAAAAGTGGTGAAAACCACTTTTTCGACACGCTGCGGCGGCCTCCCCCTTGTTTTGGGGAGGCCGCCGTTTTTTAATCCATTTTTTCCAGCAGCTTCATGATCTCGTCAATCTTCTCCTGGCCTTTGCCTTCTTGAATGGCCTCGGTCATGCAGCCCATCATGTGCGCCGCAAGCACCTCGCGGTTGGCCTTGCGAATGACGGCCGCCGTAGCCATCAGCTGGTTGGAAATGTCCACGCAATAGCGGTCCTCGTCCACCATTTTCAGTATCCCGTCCAGCTGTCCCCTTGCCGTGGAAATCAAGCGGCGTATTTTTTCGTGATCCGCTCGCATCGCGCTCTCCTTTACAGCATTTTCACCGGCGTGAAGTCTGCGCCGCGGACAGCTTCCATGAGCTTTTCATCGGCCACATCCTCCTGCAAGGTAATGGTGGCGGTCTTGCTTGCCAGATCCACCGTGCAGGCGCTCACGCCCGGCACCGCAGCAATGGCCTTTTCCACGCTCATTTTGCAATGATTGCAGGACATACCTTCCACAAGCATTTTTTTCTCCATGGTTGATTCCTCCTTATGATTTTCTTCTATTTCCACCGGGACGGCGGAGCCGTCCGCTCCACACTGCGCGGCTTCCGGCCGGAAGGAACGAATGCGTAGCGCATTGGAAACCACAAACACGCTGCTAAAGGACATGGCGGCCGCCGCAAACATGGGGCTCAGCTGCCACCCCAGCCAGTGATAGAATACGCCCGCAGCCAAGGGAATGCCCGCGCAGTTGTAGAAGAAAGCCCAGAAAAGGTTCTCCTTGATATTGCGCAGCACATTGCGGCTAAGCCGTATAGCCGTCGCCACATCCCGAAGGTCGCTTTTTACCAGCACAATATCCGCCGCATCCATGGCAATATCCGTTCCCGCGCCGATCGCGATCCCCACATGGGCCCGTGTCAGCGCAGGCGCGTCGTTGATACCGTCCCCCACCATGGCCACCTTTCTTCCCTGGGCCATGAGTTCCGCCACGCGCTTTTCCTTATCCTGGGGCAAGACCTCGGCCAGCACCTCATCCACACCGGCTTGCCGGGCAATTTCCTGCGCAGCTTCCTTGCCGTCGCCGGTCAGCATCATCACCCGGATGCCCATATGGCGCAAAGCGGCAATGGCCTCGGGGCTGGTAGCCTTGACGGTATCGGCCACGGCCACCGCTCCCAGGTACTGCCCATTGCTGGCGAAGTGCAGCAGCGTTTTGCCTGTGTTGGCCTGCTGGATGTGCTCCAGCCATGCCTCCGGGAGCTCGACCCCGTTTTCCCGCAGAAACCGCGCCGTTCCTCCCAGCAGGCTCTGTCCTTCCGTCCGTTCGCCCCGCAATCCTTTTCCCGGGACGGACGCCACATTTTTCGCCGGGGCCACGACGGTTCCCTCCCCGGCGGCAGTAATGGCGCGGGCCAGAGGATGCTCGGAAACCTGCTCCAGGGCCAGGGCAGCGTCCAGCAATCCCCGCCGGTCCGTTTGACCATAGGGATACCATTCCGTTACCCGCGGCTTGCCTTCCGTAACCGTCCCGGTTTTATCCAAAACCACGGTATCAATCTCGTGGGCCGTCTCCAGCGCCTCCGCCGATTTAATCAGGATGCCGTGCCGGGCTCCGACGCCCGTACCCACCATAATCGCCACCGGGGTGGCCAAACCCAGCGCGCACGGGCAAGAAATCACCAGCACCGCAATGGCCATGGACAGGGCAAAAGCAAAATCCTTCCCCACCGCAAGCCAGACAATCAACGTTACCAGGGAAATGCTCATCACCACAGGAACGAATATCCCGCTGATTTTGTCCGCCAATTTGGAAATAGGCGCTTTGGAAGCCGACGCCTCCTGTACCAGGCGGACAATCTGCATCAGCGTGGTATCCTCCCCCACCTTCTGCGCTTCCAGCAACACCGCGCCCGTCTGATTGACGCTGCCAGCAATCAACCGGTCCCCCGGCTTTTTGTCCACCGGAATACTCTCGCCGGTAATGGCGGCCTGATCCACGGCGGTGTTCCCCTCCAGCAGCAAACCGTCCACCGGTATGCGCTCTCCTGGTTTTACCTGCACCCGATCCCCCAGCCGCACCTGCTGGAGGGGAACCGTCAGCGCCTGTCCATCCCGAATCACCGTGGCCGTGTCGGGCGTCAAGGCCATCAGCTTGCGCAGGGCCTCGCCGGTTTTGCCCTTGGCACGGCTTTCCAGGAATTTTCCCAGGGTAATCAAGGTAAGAATCATCACCGAGGATTCAAAATACAGCTCCATCCCCGCCTGATGCACCGCCTGGGCATCCCCGGCAATCAACCCGAAGGTCATGCGGTACAGGGCAAATATGCCATACGCCAGCGCCGCGCCGGACCCTACCGCAATCAGCGAATCCATATTGGGCGCCCGCTGTGCCAACCGTTTCAGCCCGTTGATGAAGAAAGCCCGGTTAATCACCAGCACCGGGAGCGCCAGCAAAAACTGCGTAAACGCATTCACCGGCAGATACGTCTCCCCCGCCAGGAACCACGGCAGCGGCCAACCCATCATATGCCCCATGGATAGATACATCATGGGGAGCATAAAGCAAAGGGAAATCGTCAACCGCTGCCGCATCCGGCGGTATTCCTCCTTGGCAGGGTCTTCCGTTTGCTGTCCGGCCTGTCCGGGAACCGCCGCGCCATATCCTGCCTTCTGCACCGCAGCCACTACTTGCGCGCATACCCCTTCATCGCGTTGCTCGCACATCAGCTGGTTGGCCAGCAGGTTTACCTGCGCATCCGTAACGCCGGGCACGGCTCGGGCCGCCTTTTCCACATGCGCTGCGCAGGCTGAGCAGGTCATGCCCGTTATTTGATATTGCTGTTTCATGGTAACCCCTCTCCCACCCCCTGGGGGTGTATGCACATTCTAGCATGCATTTTAGGGTTTGTCAAGCGCTCCGCATTCATGCGGCGCGCACAGCATCAGCGCATTGGCGATGTATTTTCGGCCTTGTTTTGCCTCCCGCACAGGGTTTCGCCCCTGCGGGCGCGACCAAAGGGCTTTCCCAGCGCCCTTTGGAAATCTTCGGCCCCCATACTTGTGAAATCATTTACAAGTAATGAAACCGAATTATTCGTTTTTCGTATCAATTAAAAAAATATGAAAAAGCCTGCATTTTTCAGGAGCGCGTCGAAAAAGTGGCTTCAGTCACTTTTTCGAGGAAGCCACTTCGGTCAACCAGCGCATTGTACCTCAGCGCAACAGACGAAATGTAGTTTACCCTCATCCCCCGGAAGAACCCTTGGCGCCTTGCGGAAGAACTTTATATGTTCAATCCATCCACACTGCCGTCAAAGTTGTTCTCCCGCTTGAGAATTTCCCCCGTTCTGGCGTGAATGACGAACTGGTAGCTTATGTGGTCGGTCTGGGCAGCGGAATCGGACATTTTTTCAAAGGCCACATGATAAACCAGCAGCTTCCACAGGGGATTCTCCGCATCCGTTACGTCAAAGGCTACCACAATTTCCCGGTCGTCAAAGGTCTCCTCCAGCACGCCCTCCCGCAGCAGCGCTTCCCGGGCAATGGCAATCGCCTGCTCCTGGGTCAGGTCCCCGGCCCCGGGCAAGCCGTAGACGCATCGGGTGGCCCGATACTCCGACGTGTTCCGGTTGGGGTAATAGGGGTTGATCTCCAGATACGCATTCATGACGGGATTCCAGGTTTTTGAGAATGCTGCCCGCTCCTCCAGGGTCATGCGCCGGAAATCCATTTCGTACAGGTTGATCTCCGGCCGCGCGTCGGACCAGACCGCGCCCTCAAAGTCCTGGTCCCCGGCCACGGTCTCCAGAAAATTCCCCTGGAAACCCAGCGCCATCTTTTGCGCCAGTTCTCCGTCCAGGTAGAAATACAACAGCCAGACCGGTTCCGCCCCCTGGCAGAAGCGCTGGTTGTAGAGGAAATAGGCGTCGATCTCCAGCCGGTCCATCACTTCGCCGAAATTTCCCAGCTCGCCTATGGACTCCTTCCCGATGCGTATGGCCTCCTCTTCGGAAATATCCCATGGCCCCGGCTGGGCCAGCGTGGACTCTGCCAGCAGATTGGAAGCCGCCGTATAGGGCAGCCCCCGCGGCGCGGTATACGAAAGCACGCTGCCCTCGGGCGACAGCACCACCCGATAGCGCAGATCCTGGGAAAAGCGGCTGGGGATTTCCACCACCCAGATCTCCTGGTCGCTCCCATCCAGCAGATGCTTGCCATAGCTCAGCTGAATATGGTCCTCGTCCAGGAGGGCGCTGAATTGCTTCACCAGCACATCCTTTGCATTTTGGATGATTACAGCGCGATCCGCTGCCTGCGCATCCGGCAGCAGATAAAGGGGCCAATCCTCCTTCTGCCATCCGTATTGCACCAGCAAAGCGCTGTACAGCGCCTTGTCTTCCAGGGTCCAGGCGTCAAAGGCACCCAGCTCCTGCAGCATGGCGTTGTAGGTATTGATTTTCCCCTGCGGGCCGAAGTAATCCGCCAGGACCGCCTCCGCTAGGGCTTCGGCTTCTGCATCATCTGCCTTCTGCATCTGCGCCGTCAGCGCGGCGTTTACCTCCAGGCCGCTCTCCTGCATCAGCCGGACCAGCTGTATTTTTGCGCTGCCGGGCCATTGGTCATAGTCTCCATAGGTATGTTCCAAGGCTGCAACCTGTGAGAAATATTGCGTGAGTCCCATGGCTAATGCCGTGACTGCTACCAAGACCAGTAACAACATCAAAAGTGCTACTACTGAAAACCTCTTGTTCACTTTGTGCTCTCCTTTCATTTGCGCCACCACTCGCCGCGTCAGCCAAGGGTCACCTTGCAGGTCAAAAAGCCGCATCTCAACGGAATGGTGCAGCTGTTCACGGAACCTTTGCTCATCCATGGTATCCCCTCCCTTCTAGTGCGGCTCGTAGTTTCTTCTTTGCTCGGTTCAGGCGTGCGGAGACTGCGGAAGATGACAGCTTCAGCGTCTCTGCAATCTCCTTCACGCTCATGTTCTGGTAGAAATACAACAATACGGTTTCCCGCAGTTTAACGGGTAGCGCCATGACGGACAGCAGCACGTCCTCGTCCTTTTCTTCAACTTTACCAGAGGACACCGGCAGCATATCGGGCGTTACTCGACGGTCCGTATGGCGAAACCAGGCGGAACGGTGCATATCCCGGCAGGTGTTTATCGCAATGCGTATCAGCCATGTTTTTTCTCCGCTGTCCCCACGGAAGCTGTCCAGGGACCGATACGCTTTGAGATACGTTTCCTGAACTGCGTCCCTGGCCAGCTCTGTATCACGGAGGTAGAGAAAGCACATCCGAAGCAGTTCTGTCTGGTACTGCTCCACCAAACGTTCAAGCGTCCGTTCATGGGTGATGTCCGGGTCCGTGGCAACTTCCATGCGTCGATCACCTCCTGCACTGAAATAGACGAAGTAGGTCTCATGAAATCCACATTTTTCAAAAAAAGCTTGATTGATTTTCGTTTATTTCAGGATACGGGAGCAAAAGTCAGGCTATTGAAAAACTTCTGGGAAGTGCCGGAGGGGCTGCAGCCCCTCCGGCACTTCCCAGCGTGAAATAGAAATTCCCTTTTTATTGGTGAAAGTTAGACATGTTCATTGGAGGAAAGTTCGACATGGCGCTCCTGCAAAGGCAAGAGCTTTTGCGTTTTTATTTTCCAGGGCAACGGCCGCGCTCCAGCCGCATACCTTTCCTTGGGAGAACGCCTGTTTACGGCCGGGGCTGCAAGGCAACCGGCTTGCTCCAGGCCGACCGCCCCTGAGCATCCGTCAACTGCACGCGGATAAAACGCTCCCGGTCGGTAAGCCGGTAGACCGCCTGCGTCAATGCTTCGCCCATCTGGCAGCGCTCTGGCGTCCAGGGCACGTTGCTGTAGAATACCACGCTGGACACCGGAGAGCAGCGAACGCGCACAATGCCATCGGCAATCTCCACCTGATGGAACGCAGGTCCCTGGGTGGCATAGTAGCGTCCCGCCGCCAAGGCGTCCAGGATGCCTTTCGCCGATTTCTCCTCCGCCTGCACCATGTTCCATCCTCTGGCGAATTCCTGCTGGTAATAATGCGTATCGTCATTGGCCATAAGCGGGAGCACGGCGCCCTGCGCCGCAGCCACATCCAGCAAAGAGGAGGAATCCGCACGGTCCGCATTGTACGGTAGGGTCGATACGGAATTCCACACTTCCGCCGCCGCCAGGCCGCGAAGGGAGGCAATCAGCTCCGGGGTATTCAAGGACCAGGCGGGGTGATTGAGCACCGCCAGGCCGCCGCAGGCACGTATGAGGTCAATGCCCTCCTGAACGGTGCCCCGCGGCAGGCAGCGGCGCTCAACCTCAGCATCAACCCCCAACCCCAGAAGGTGAACCCACTGGTTGGAAAGCACATAATCCAGCTCAATGCCCGGAATGGCTACCAGCCCTTCCGGCGCGCCTGATACGTCGGCTACCACCCGGTGATCCGTCAGGGCGACGAAATCATACCCCGCATCCCGGTAAGCGGCCATGGCTTCCTCCGGCGTTTTCCTCCCGTCGCTCCGGGTAGTATGCATATGCAGATTTCCCCGATAAAACGGGCATTCCTCCGAAAACAGCTTCACGCGTGTTACTCCCTTCCGCTTGCTCAATCAAAACAGGTCATAATGGTAAGTATCTCCTTGTCGGTCTCCCGCATACCTTCCTTGCCCAGCAGACCCACGTTGCGAATGGTTTCCTCTACGCCCCGGGACACAATGCCATCCCCGCCGTCAAAATGCTGTCCACGCGCATACATTTCATACCCCAGGATGCCGGCGTCCACCGCGGCGGCAATCTTGGCTGCGCAGGAAGCCTTGGCGCCGTCGCACACAATCCCCGAAGTAATCGCCAGGGCGTTGATAATGGTGCGGCTCACGGCTTCCAGCCCGCCGCCGTTAAGGTAAGCGATACCCGCGCCCGCCGCCGCGCCGGCGCTCACGGCCCCGCAATAGGCGGAAAGCGCTCCGATCCCCGTTTTCTCATGAATCGCCAGCAGATTGGAAAGGGCCAGCGCTCGGTACAGCTTTTCCTGGGACACGTCCAGCTCCCGTGCATACTCAATCACGGGCAAGGAGGTGGTCATGCCCTGATTGCCGCTGCCTGAATTGATAATCACCGGCAGCTCGCAACCGTTCATCCGGGCATCCGAACCTGCGGCGGCGCGCGCCTTGGCCCGAATGCGGATGTCTTTTCCGTAAGCGTCCAGCAGGACTTTACCGATATTCGCGCCATAGTCGCCCCGCAGTCCTTCGTCCGATACCACCGTGTTATAGGCGATTTGCCGGTCCAACAGTCCCCGCACATCCTCCAGGTCCACCGTATTCGCAAAGTCGCAGATGCCTGCCACCGACAGCAGGCCGTAATCTACCCCTGCATCCGCCGGATGCTCGTCCAGGGGCTTATCCAGCAGCACGCGTCCATCGCAGGCAAGATACACCACATTGGTATGCTGGTGAACAATGCGCGCTTCCGCCTGGTGCTCTCCCCGGAATACCCGCACCCGGATATCCAATACCATATCGCTGTCCGCCGGGGTTACCTGGAAGACCGTCCGTTCCATATAGGGTCCCAGCGCTTCCCGTTGCTCCTTCGTCACCTGGGACAGCGCTTCCAGTTCCCGGGACGCGTCCCCGGCCACAATCCCGATGGCGGCGGCAGCTTCAATGCCCTTCCGTCCGTCGGTATTGGGTACGATAACGCTTTTTACGTTTTTGATGATGTTGCCGCTGGCCTCCACTTCCACGCGGTCAGGCAGCGCTCCCAGGAGTTCCCGGGCCTTGGCGGCGCAGTAGGCCAGCGCCACCGGCTCCGTGCAACCCATGGCAGGCACCAGCTCCCGCCGCAGAATCTCCAGATATACCGGATACCTCTTATCCGTTCGCTCCATGGTTTCCCCACTCCTTTTGTACCGTATGGCCGTTTTCGGCTTCAACGAAGAACCCTGCGCAATCCCTTGGGGTAGTGGTTTTTCATGCGTCCGCCCGATACCTTTCCCCACCCCAGCGGCAGACCTGCCAGGGTTGGCAACACGTATCCCGCGCCCGAAGCCGCAAGCTCTTCTCCCGCCTGGTAGGCAAGCGCTTCCTCCAGGCTGAGCGGAACCCGCGGCATCGCAGGCGGATCCGTTGCCATGGCCCAGGCATGGTCCGGGAAAAACAATTTTCCCCGCGCCTGGCCCAGATGCAATCCCGCGCGAAGCACTTTCACGCCACGCGTATCCGGGCATGCCTCCGGCAGGGACACCAGCGTTTCTCCCATCAGGCTGATCCGCGGCAGCGCCACGCCCGGAAGAAAACCCTCCAGCGCCCGCAGGCCTGCCGTATCCGCCCTGGGCCACGCCGCGGAAACCTGCGCCGCCTCAGCCCATCCGCGCCGCCGCAACAGCGCCAGGAAATGTCCCTCGCCCCGAATCCGGTGCGGGTACAGCGTTGCCATTCCCACGGAGCCGTCCGGCAACCCCGGCAAGCAGAAGGCTTCCGCTTCAAAATCCCCGTGCGATTCCAGAAACCAGGCAACATTTTCCTCATTCTCCAGAGGATTCAGCGTGCAGGTGGAATACACCAGCCGCCCGCCCGGGCGCACCAGCTCCGCCGCCGCCTGCAATATCTCCCGCTGCCGCTTGGCGCAACCGGCAGGCGCTTCCGGCGTCCAGGCCTCCCGCGTTTCCGGATGCCGCCGGAACATCCCCTCGCCGGAGCAGGGCGCATCCACCAGCACCGCGTCAAAGTATCCCGGCCACTTCTCCGCCAGTTTCTGCGGATACGCCGACACCACCAGCGCGTTGGTAACGCCCATGCGTTCCACGTTGCGGGAAAGCACCGCAGCCCGCTTGGGGATGGGCTCATTACTGACCAGCAATCCGCGCCCGCCCATACGCGCCGCGATCTGTGTGGATTTCCCTCCGGGCGCCGCGCACAAATCCAGCACCCGCTCGCCCGGTTGCGGCGCAAGCGCCGCCACAGGCGCCATGGCGCTGGGCTCCTGCAGGTACCAGGCGCCGGCCTCATGAAGGGCAACCGCTCCCGCGTCGCTCTCCGGCGTTAGATACCTGGCCAGCGGTTCCCAGGGGACTGCATCCCCCACGCCCTGGGGCCACCAGGTTTCCGCCACCTCTTTCCCCGGCTGGAAACGAATTCCCCGGCAGTAAGGCGCCTCATAGGTACGCAAAAAAGCAGGCAGCTCGTCCTTCAGCCGGGCTGCCATGCGTTCCACAAATGCCTGGGGCAACTGCTCGCTCATTCCTCCACCATCCATTCCGGGGCCATGTACCTGGTAAGCGGCATAGGATTAGGCAACTCCGGGCACTGGGCCAGCACCTGGGGCAACGCGCAGGTTTCCACCCGGGACACGCCGCACATGGCCGCCGCCTCGGTTACCACCGCATGCCCCTGCCGGAGCATTTCCGGCGTCGTTAGCATGGCCAGGTTGGTATTGTTGATCAGGCTGTCAATGGTCAACCGCCCTCGGGCTGAAATGCGCCGCGCCAGATCGGCCACATCCTCCGGCGTCTGCGTCAGGGGACGCATACAGTTAACCACCAGCGCCACGTGCGTCTGGGCGCGGTAACGGGCGAAGGAAGGCGCGTAGCGCCCCAATGCCGCCGCGCCCGTGTCATCCCCGCCCACATCGAAAATCACATGCTCGCAGGGCAGTTCAAACACGCTCTGTATCTCGGCAGGCAAAGCGGGAATGTCCACCGTAGATAAGGCGAAGGTCGGCATCAAGACCCGCACGCCCGCCTCGCGGAGCATCTCCGCTTTTTTCCCGCTGCGAAAATAAGGATTTACAATGTCCAGGTCCACCAGCGTAGCGCTCCCATGGGCGGAGAAATCCAGGGCGCGGTTCAGCGCAAGCTCCGTTTTGCCGCTGCCATAATTCCCCACCAGCACCAGAAAACGCTTTTCCATCAACTCCAACGGCGTTTGACCTCCTGCGTATCGCTTCCCGCCGGTTTCTGCCATCCCGGAGGATAAACCGGCTCATGATAGGCCTGCTGCTTATCCATGGCCGGCGCGGGCGGCGTATAATGGTAATCCAGCTCGTCTTCGTCATCCCGCAGCCCGAGACTGCGTAAAGGATTCGTCACTTTTTGCATCACTAGCTGCGGCCGCCGCTCCACCCGTTCGGGCGGCGCCGGTTCCGCCTGCGGTTCCACAACCTCCGCCACCGGCGGCTCATAGGCTTCCAGCGGAGCTTGCGGATAATCCTCCAGGCCCGTCATATCCGGCTCGGATACGGGCAGTTCCTGGGGAACATACAGGTTCTGGGCGGCTCTGGGGCGACGGTAGGAGCGTCCCAGGCCGCCAAACCGCACCGGCTCCTCCACAGGACGGGCAAAGCGCTGATAATAGTCGGAATTCTGGTTGGCACGGCTGTCCTCGGGAACGTTTTCCGGCGGGTTCCGGAAAGCAACCACCTCGCCCCGGGGCGGCTCATAGTCCTGGTCAAAGCGCGCCGTTCCGTCGGGATAGACCCACGCGCGCCCCGTCTGCTGCCTGGAAGAGGCAAAATGCCCCGCGGGCGGAGGCGCGGTTTGCGGTTCCGGATCCACCCACTCGTCCGCCTCCTGGCCTTTTCCCCGTATGCGGCGGAAGAAACTGGCCCACACCTGCAGCGGACGCCAGCGTATTACATGTACCAGCGCGTCCACCACAATGCCCACCAGGCAGAGCATCAACGTCAGCGCCTTCCAGTTTTCACCAATCCAGGCCAGCATGCCGCCGCCCTCGCCGCTGCTGAGCATACTCCACAGCTCGTTCACCGTTGTACGAATCCATCCCAGCAGCACACTAAAAACGGAATTGGCAAAGCTGCCCATGTAACCCTCCTTGCACGCCCGTTATTTTTCCGTGATTTCCACCTGAACCGCGTTGGGCGCGGCCTCCACGTCAAAGGCTACGTTCTCGCTGTTGGCGACTTTGCAAATAACGGGCAGTTCGTAAATCCCCGCCGTGAGCCCCGACGCATCGCAGCTCAGGGTAATATCCGAGCTGCGCAGGCTTTCCACCCACAGCTGCGGACCGGTCACCGTAACGCTCACACGGCTCTGCGCCAGGGAGGCTCCATAGCCGTCCCCCGTTCCCTGAACGGACAGCTTGATATCCTCAAAAGTTTTAGATTGGATCACCGGCCCAATCTCCACCGCCACCGTCACCGTATCACTGCTCAGATGCGTCAGCTCCGAAGGACGGCGAACACGAATCTGCTCGGTGAAGGAGTCGCTTGCCCCGGTTACGTCCACCGGGCTATCCGCATACAGCGTATCCAATACGTCCAGATTGGCCACCCACCCCGCCGCGGTAATGGTGGCAGGCGTAATGGTGACGGTTTTGATTTCATATCCCGTGGCCGGTTCGCCCACGGTCAGCCCCAGCGTGCTCATATCCAGTTCCCGCAGGGTGTAGAGGTACTGCTCCGCAATCACGCTGTCCACCAGCACCGACTCGCTGGTGATTTCAATCAGGTCGCTTTGAATGACCTCGCCGTCGCTGTCCAGCAATTGGAAGGGCACCGAGGTGCGAACCAGCCCTTCCCGGGCGGGTAGCGTGCCCAGGTCCAGCGTAGCCACGGCCCGCACCACGCGGTCCACCAGGGAGCGCGGGCCGCTCACCGCCACCGTCGGCGGGTCCAGGGAAGGCGCCGCAGCGTAAAAGCCTTCGGGCGCTTCCCCCTCCGTCACCACGGATACGGGAATGCGGTAACGGGTGATATATTCCTCCACCTCGATTTCCACCGTATCCGGCGACACTTCTATGACGCTGCCCCAGGTTGAGCTGCTGGTGGTCAATACCTTGGCCTCCTGCACGCCGGTTTCCTGAATGCGCGTCAAATCAATGCGGACATTATAGTTGCTTGCCGTGGCAGAGGCGTACTGCATCTGCGGCACCTCTACCCGGATTCTCGCGTCCTTGGTAACCGCATCCAAATCACTGACAACAATCAAGCCGTTGCGCTTGATGGTATCTTCCCCGCTGACGGAAATGGTAACGCCCGTGAAAACTTTTTCCCGGGTCAGCGTGGGGTCCTGGGTAATCAGTCCGGACCAAAGGATAATCGCAAGCACCAGGGACAGCAGCTTGAAAGGCCACTGATGCAGGAAGAACCTCCCCACCGCCCGCAGCAATCCCTGCCAACCGCTTTCGTTTTTCTTTTCCACAGGCGTTTTCTCCGGACGGCTTTCCGTGTTCTTTTCCGGCGTCCTATTCATCGTGCCGCCTCCTTTCCGCGCTTACGCCCCAGCAGCGAAGCCAGCAGGTGGGTATGCGGCTGCGCGTAGATGCCTTCCAGAATTTCGCGCAGAGACTTGGTATCCAGGTGGCGGGTCAGACGTCCGCCCTTGGCCATGGACATGATACCCGTTTCCTCGGAAACGATGAGCACAATAGCGTCCGTGGTCTCGCTGATGCCGATGGCCGCCCGGTGACGGGTGCCCAGCTCCCGGCTGATGCCACGGCCTTCCGTCAAGGTAAGGATGCACGCGCCCGCCACTACCCGCGGGCCGCGAATCACCACCGCGCCGTCATGGAGCGGCGTGTTCGGCTCAAAGATATTTTCCAGCAGCGGCGCGGAAATCCGCGCGTCTACCGCCGTACCTGTCTCTATCACGTCTTTCAAGCCGGTCTTTTGCTCAAAAACGATCAACGCGCCCACCCGGCGCCGACTTAGATCCGTCATGCACTGGATGATTTCATCAATGATCCGCGTTTGATCCTCGCCCTCGCCTGAATGACTGTTCTCACGCACAGCGCCGCGGCCCAGCTGCTCCAGGGCCTTGCGTATCTCAGGCTGGAACAGAATAACCAGCACCACCGCGCCATTGTTCACTACGCTCATCAGCAGCCAGTTCAGTGCCGTCAAGCCAAGCAAATCGGATACAAGGGTAGCGATAATCAACACTACCAGTCCCTTGAGCACGGCGCTGGCCCGGGTTTGCCTGGTCATCATCAACAAAAAATAAA
Source organism: uncultured Oscillospiraceae bacterium (assembly GCA_964540735.1). Classification (GTDB taxonomy): domain Bacteria; phylum Bacillota; class Clostridia; order Christensenellales; family Aristaeellaceae; genus Egerieenecus. The sequence goes on along the minus strand of CAZINY010000022.1, from coordinate 14,280 downwards.
TAATAACCGCGACAATGAAAATATCGACAATGTCGCTCAGTCCCGGCCGGTGAAACACGTTCCACAACGCGGTCTGTATCGTATCCCACAGCGCTGTCAACCGACTTCGACCTCACTTTCGTACGTAAACTCACAAACTGGCAGTATTTATTATACTACATTTTGGACCAAGTATGAATCCCTTTCCAGGGGAAATTTGCGCTTTTTTTCTGACAAAAAAGTGCGCCATGCCAGCAGGGCACAGCCATAGAACGCATGATGTATGTTTTTCCTTCACCGGAAGCAAAATGTTCACATACTTTTCATTTTTCCAGTATTTTACACAAAAAGTGAGAAGGAACGCAATATTCCTTCTCACTTTGGGGCTTCCCTTACACGCTCAGTTCCTGCTTTTCCCCAAGCAGTTCTGCGTTTTCCTGAAGCAGGGGCGAAATGATGTCCGCCAGGTATTCCTCCACCTGCTCCTTGCTGCGGCCGATGAACTTTTCCGGCTGCAGAATCGCCTCGATTTCCTCCCGCGTGACCATGAAGGCGGGATCGGCGGCAATGCGCTCCACCAGGTCGTTCTTGCCGCCTTCCTCCTTGACCACCCGGGCCGCGGCCTGGGAATGCACCCGGAGCTTCTCGTGCAGCTCCTGGCGGTTGCCGCCCTTTTTCACCGCGTCCATCATGATGTTTTCCGTGGCCATGAAGGGCAGCTCGTTCATCACCCGCTGACGGATGACCTTCTCGTACACCACCAGGCCATCGCATACGTTGATGAGGATGTTCAGAATGGCGTCCACGCCCAGGAAGGCCTCCGCCACGGCAATGCGCTTGTTGGCACTGTCATCGAGGGTGCGCTCAAACCACTGGGTACCCGCGGTGATGGCGGTGTTCAGGGTATCCACCATCACATAGCGGCTCAGGGAAGACACCCGCTCCGAGCGCATGGGATTGCGCTTGTAGGGCATGGCAGAGGAGCCAATCTGGCTCTTTTCGAAGGGCTCCTCCATCTCCTTGAAGTTTTGCAGCAAGCGCATGTCGTAGCTGAACTTGCTGGCGGACTGGGCAATGCCGCTTAAGGTGCTGACCACAAAGTAGTCCATCTTCCGGGAATAGGTCTGGCCGGAAACGGGGACCACCTTCGTGAAGCCCACAGCCTGGGCGATGTCCTGCTCCACGGCCTTGATTTTCGCGCTGTCCCCGGCAAACAGCTCCATGAAGCTGGCCTGGGTACC
>CAZINY010000022.1:5796-13050 GCA_964540735.1 uncultured Oscillospiraceae bacterium | reverse complement strand
GCCCTTGCTGCCCAACAGCGCCAGGGACTCCAGGCGGTGCTCCACCTCCAGGTAGTCCATGTACAGCTCGTTGAGCCACAGGGTGGCCCGCTTGCCCACGGTGGTGAGCTGGGCGGGTTGCAGATGCGTATAGGCCAGGCAGGGCAGGCCCTTGTACTTCTCCGCGAACCTGGCCAGCAGCGCCATGACGTTCAGGAGCTTCCGGCGGACGATTTGCAGTCCCTCACGCATAAGGATCACATCCGTGTTGTCCCCCACGTAGCAGGAGGTGGCGCCCAAATGGATGATGCCCGCCGCCTTGGGGCACTGGAGCCCGTAGGCGTATACATGGCTCATCACGTCGTGGCGGCATTCCCGCTCCCGGCGCTGGGCGTCCTCGTAATTGACGTCATCCTGGTGGGCTTCCAGCTCGGCGATCTGCTCGTCGGTGATTTCCAGACCCTGCTTCTGCTCCGCCCGGGCCAGGGCGATCCACAGCCTGCGCCAGGTGCGGAACTTGTTGTCCTCGGAGAATACAAACTGCATCTCCTTGCTGGCATACCGGGTGGAAAAGGGGCTGATATAGCTATCGTGCGGCATAGCTGATTCTCCTATATCTCTGCGTTATTACTTGAAGTAATCCACGCCGCCCTCAAACAGCGGCTGATACTTGTTGCCGGGCACGTTCATGTACAGGCCGTCCCCGCTGCGCTCCGTGTGGCCCATCTTGCCCAGCACCCGGCCATCGGGAGAGGTAATGCCCTCGATGGCAAAGTAGCTGGCGTTGGGGTTGAAGCGGGCGTCCATGGAAGGTTCGCCTGCCAGATTCACGTACTGGGTGGCAATCTGCCCGTTGGCGGCCAGGTCGCGGATCAGGCTTTCCGGCCCCACGAAGCGGCCTTCCCCGTGGGAAATGGCCACGGTATAGACCTCGTCCACCGCCGTGCGGCTGAGCCAGGGGCTCTTGTCGGAGGCAATCCGCGTGCGCACCAGCATGGACTGGTGGCGGCCGATCTCGTTAAAGGTCAGGGTGGGGCAGTTTTCGTCCGTGTCCACAATCCTTCCGAAGGGTACCAAGCCCAGCTTGATCAGCGCCTGGAAACCGTTGCAGATGCCCAGCATCAGGCCGTCGCGCTTTTCCAGCAAGTCGCTGACCGCGTCCTTCATCACGGGATTGCGGAAGAAGGCGGTGATGAACTTGGCAGAGCCATCGGGCTCGTCGCCGCCGCTGAAGCCGCCGGGCAGCACGATCATCTGGCTGCGGGCGATGATCTCCCGCGCTTTTTCCAGGCTGGCGGTGATATCCGCGGGGGTCAGGTTGTTCAGCACCAAGATCTCCGCCGCGCCGCCGGCGCGCTCCACCGCCCGGGCGGTGTCATACTCGCAGTTGGTGCCCGGGAACACGGGGATGAAGGCCAGGGGCTTCACATGCTTCACCGCCGGGGCCACGCGCTTTTCCGCGGCATAGGAGAATTTCTCCGTGGTTTCGCCGCTATGGCCGCGGTAGGCGAACACCTTGTCCAGCTTGCCCTCGTACATCTCCTGCAGGGTGGCCATATCGAGGCTTTCCCCGCCGCGGACGAAAGTATACTCCTCCGTGGTCTGGGCCACAGGCACGCCCAGCTGGCAGTCCTCCGTGCATTCCATGAGCAGAGAGCCGAACTGCCAGGCGAAGGGATCAGCCTCGTAGCTGTCCAGCATATGCACGCCCAAACGGTTGCCCAGGGCCATCTTGAACAGGCCCTCGGCCACGCCGCCCAGTCCCAGCGCCCAAGCGGAAAGCACCTTGCCCTCGGCCATGGCCGCCAGCACCTGGTCCCAATTTGCCTTGAGCGCGGCGGTGTCGTGGGCATCGCATGCCACCAGACGCACCGTATGGCCCGCTCCCTTGAACTCGGGAGAGATCATCCGGTTATTTTCCCCAGGCGCCACCGCGAAGGAAACCAGCGTGGGCGGCACATCCATGTGCTCAAAGGTGCCGGACATGCTGTCCTTGCCGCCGATGGCCGCAATCTTCAAATCCATTTGAGCGTCAAAGGCGCCCAGCAGCGCCGCAAAGGGCTGACCCCAGCGGTTGGGGTCGGAGGTCATGCGCTCAAAATATTCCTGGAAGGTCAGATAAGCCCGACGGTAGTCGAAGCCCGCGGCCACCAGCTTGCTCACGGATTCAATCACGGCCAGGTACGCGCCCTCGTAGGGGCTCTGCTCCATCACCTGGGGATGGAAACCCCAGGCCATGCCCGTCACGGTATTGGTGGTGCCGTGCAGCACGGGAATCTTTGCCACCATGGTCTGGCTGGGGGTCAGCTGGTGCGCGCCGCCGAAAGGCATCATCACCGTACCCGCGCCAATGGTGGAGTCGAAGCGCTCGCTGAGGCCCTTCTTGGAGCAGATGTTCAGGTCGGAAACCATGTTTTCCAGCTGCCGGCCAAAGCTCTTGCCGGGGAAGCTCACCTGGCGCACCTTGTCGTCGGCCACGCGCACCCGGGTATGCTTTTCCGCGCCGTTGCTGTTGAGGAATTCACGGGACAGGTCCACGATGGTGTTCCCCTTCCAGCGCATGCGCAGCCGGGGTTCCGCGGTCACCTGGGCCACCACGGTGGCCTCCAGGTTTTCGTCGTGGGCCGCCGCCAGGAAGGCGTCCACATCCTCGGGGGCCAGCACCACGGCCATGCGCTCCTGGCTCTCGGAAATGGCCAGCTCCGTGCCGTCCAGGCCCTCGTACTTTTTGGGCACCAGGTCCAGGTCAATGTCCAGGCCGTCGGCCAGCTCGCCAATGGCTACGCTGACGCCGCCCGCGCCGAAGTCGTTGCAGCGCTTGATGAGGCGGGTCACCTCGCCGTTGCGGAACAGCCGCTGGAGCTTGCGCTCGGTGGGAGCGTTGCCCTTTTGCACCTCGGCGCCGCAGGTTTCGATGGACTCCTGCTTGTGGGCCTTGGAGCTGCCGGTGGCGCCGCCGCAGCCGTCGCGGCCCGTGCGGCCGCCCAGCAGCACAATCTTGTCTCCCGGGGCCGGGCACTCCCGGCGCACGTTCTTTTCCGGGGCCGCGCCCACCACCGCGCCGATTTCCAGACGCTTGGCCGCATAGCCCGGGTGGTACATCTCGTCCACCTGGCCCGTGGCCAGGCCGATCTGGTTGCCGTAGGAAGAATAGCCCGCCGCGGCGGTGGTCACCAGCTTGCGCTGGGGCAGCTTGCCGGGGATGGTATCCGCCACGGGGGTCAGCGGGTTCGCCGCGCCGGTAACGCGCATGGCCTGGTACACATAGGTGCGCCCGCTGAGGGGATCGCGGATGGCGCCGCCGATGCAGGTGGCCGCGCCGCCGAAGGGCTCGATCTCCGTGGGATGGTTATGGGTCTCATTCTTGAACATGAACAGCCATGGTTCCTTCACCCCGTCCACGTCCACGTCAATCTTGATGGAGCAGGCGTTGATTTCCTCGCTCTCGTCCAGGTTAGGCAGGCAGCCGGCCTTTTTCAGCGCCTTGCCGCCCATGGTAGCCACGTCCATGAGGTTGATAGGCTTTTGCCGGTCCCCGTACACGGTCTTGCGGGCCTCCAGGTACCGTTGAAACGCCTTCTCTACCTGGGGTTTGAGGATCTCCGCGCCGTCGATAGTGGTCAGGAAGGTGGTATGCCGGCAGTGATCGGACCAGTAGGTGTCGATCATGCGGATCTCCGTCAGCGTGGGGTCCCGGTGCTCGGAGGCGAAGTAATCCCGGCAGAAGGCCAGATCGTCGTCATCCATGGCCAGGCCATACTTCTTGACGAAGGCGTCCACTTCCTCCGCGTTCATGGCGGTGAAGCCGTGGAGGGTTTCCACGGTGTCGGGGGTGGCGTACTGCTGGCGCAGGGTGTCCTTCTCTCCCAGGTCGGCTTCCCGGCTTTCCACGGGGTTAATGACGTGCTTTTTGATCCGCGCCACCTCGTCAGCGGAGGGCGTACCAGTGAGCAGGTACACCCGGGCGGTGCGCACGGTGGGGCGGTCACACTGGCCCACCAGCTGGATGCACTCCTCGCAGGAGGCCGCCCGCTGGTCATACTGCCCGGGGAGGTATTCCGCGGCAAAGGTCACATCCGCGTCCGTGGGCAGGGTATCATAATGCTCGTCCAGCTGCGGCTCGAAAAACACAATGGGCATGCAACGGTCGAAAAGCTCATCGCTGACGCCTTCCACGTCATAGCGGTTGAGCAACCGCAAACCGGTGACGCTCTTGATTTGCAAAATATGCCGGATCTCCCACAGCAGCTGCTTGGCCTCCACCGCATAGGGAGCCTTTTTTTCCACATAGATGCGCTTGACGCTCATCCGTTTCTTCCTCCTTTATTGCAGCGCGGCCAGGGCGCGCTGGCCAATGTCCCGGCGCATGTGCATATCCGTAAAGGAAATTTTTTCCGCCGCTTCATAGGCTGCGGCAATGGCCTGGGGCAGCGTATCCGCCCGGGCCGTTACGCCCAGCACACGCCCACCGCTGGTGAGGATCTCTCCTTTTTCTCCCAGCTTGGTGCCCGCGTGAAACACATGGGCCGTTTTCGCGGCTTCCGCCAGCCCGGCAATGGGATAGCCCGTCTCATAATGCTGAGGATATCCGCCGGAAGCCAGCACCACGCAGCAGGCCGCGCCGGAGGAGAACTTCACTTCCGTCTCCGCCAGCGTCCCCTGCACGGTGCTTTCCATAATGGTCAGCAGGTCGCTCTCCAGCAGGGGCAGCACCACCTGCGTCTCCGGGTCGCCGAAGCGGCAGTTGTACTCGATGACCTTGGGGCCCTGGGGTGTGAGCATCAACCCGAAATACAGACAGCCGCGGAAGGTGCGTCCCTCGGCGTTCATGGCCGCGATGGTAGGCAGGAAAATCTCCTCCATGCAGCGTTGGGCCACGTCCGCGGTATAGTAGGGATTGGGGGCAATGGTGCCCATGCCGCCGGTGTTCAGGCCCTGGTCATGGTCCAGGGCGCGCTTGTGGTCCATGGAGGACACCATGGGCTTGACGGTCTTTCCGTCCGTGAAGGCCAGGACGGACACCTCCGGCCCGGTAAGGAACTCCTCAATGACCACCCGGCTGCCAGACATGCCGAAGCGGTTGTCGATCATCATGGAGCGGACGGCGTTCTCCGCCTCCTCCCGGGTTTGGCAGATGAGCACGCCCTTGCCCAGGGCCAGGCCATCGGCCTTGACCACCATGGGCACCGGCGCGGACTGGACATAGGCCAGGGCCTTGTCGCAGTCGTCAAAGACTTCATAGGCGGCAGTGGGAATGCCGTACTTTTTCATTAGGCCCTTGGCAAACACCTTGCTGCCCTCGATGATGGCGGCCTTCTTGTCCGGGCCAAAGGCAGGGATGCCCTTCTCCCGCAGCAGGTCCACCAATCCCAAGCACAGGGGATCGTCCGGGGCCACCACCGCAAAGTCCATCTTTTCTTTCACACAGAAATCCGTAATGGCCTGAATGTCCGTGGCCTTGATGGGCAGGCAGGTGGCCATGGCCGCCATGCCGCCGTTGCCCGGCGCGGCATAGAGCGTATCAATGCGGGGATTTTCCAGCAGCTTTTCGGCAATGGCGTGCTCCCGTCCGCCGCCGCCTACAATCAGGACCTTCATGCGTATTCCTCCAATATTATCCGTGTTCTTTGGCCTATGAAACGATCAATGATGGAACAGGCGCATATGGGTGAAGCACATCACCATATCGTAGCTGTCGCACACGGCAATCACGTTATCATCCCGAATGGAGCCGCCGGGCTCCGCCACATACTGCACGCCGCTGCGATGGGCGCGCTCGATGTTGTCCCCAAAGGGGAAGAAGGCATCGCTGCCCAGGGACACGCCGGTGAGCTGATCCAGCCAGGCGCGCTTTTCTTCCCGGGTCAGGGGCTCGGGACGGGTCTTGAAGAATTGCTGCCAGCGGCCCTCGGCCAGGACTTCGTCCGCCTCGTCGGAGATGTACACGTCGATGGTGTTGTCCCGGTCAGGACGGCCGATCTTGTCCACAAAGGGCAGGTTCAGCACCTTCTCATGCTGGCGCAGCCACCAGTTGTCCGCCTTCTGGCCCGCCAGACGGGTGCAGTGGATGCGGCTCTGCTGGCCCGCGCCCACGCCGATGGCCTGGCCGTCCTTCACATAGCATACGGAATTGGACTGGGTATACTTCAGGGTAATCAGGGAAATCATCAGGTCGCGCTTGGCCTCGGGGGTCAGCGCCTTGTTTGCGGTTACGATGTCCTCCAGCAGGGCCTCGTCAATGACAAACTCGTTGCGCCCCTGCTCGAAGGTCACGCCGAACACGTCCTTTTGTTCCACGGGCGCGGGACGGTAGTCCGGGTCAATCTGCACCACGTTGTAGCCACCCTTGCGCTTGGCCTTGAGCACCTCCAGGGCCTCCGGGGCATAGCCGGGAGCAATGATGCCGTCGGATACCTCGGGCTTGATGAGCATGGCGGTCTCCAGGTCGCACACGTCGCTCAGGGCGATCCAGTCGCCGAAGGAGGACATGCGGTCCGCGCCGCGGGCCCGGGCATAGGCGCAGGCCAGTGGGGAAAGGGGCTTGTCCCCCACAAAGTAGATCTTGCGCAGGGTGTCGCTCAGGGGCAGGCCCACCGCCGCGCCCGCAGGGCTCACATGCTTGAAGGAGGCCGCCGCGGGCAGGCCCGTGGCGCGCTTGAGCTCCCGCACCAGCTGCCAGCCATTCAGGGCGTCCAGAAAATTGATATACCCCGGCTTGCCATTGAGCACCGTCAAGGGAAGTTCCCCCGCCTTCATGAAAATACGGGAAGGTTTCTGATTGGGATTGCAGCCATATTTCAGTTCCAGCTCCGTTGCCATGGAAATGCCTCCTTCAGCTCGTCTCACTTCACGTCGCCCTTGTCGATCACAACCCGGCCGTTTTCGTCCAGCAGGGGCGTGATGCCCGTCCCCTGGCCGTAACTATAAACCAGGTAATGCACGCCGGTCCTGGCGTCCACGATCACCCAGGCCGAGCCGTTCAGCAGCGATTCTTCGGATTCCAGAGTTTGAAAGCGCTTGAATCTTTGATCTGCCATGGATTGCGCACTCCTATTACACGTTTTTGTTTACGATGCGGGTTTCGCTTTCCCCGCTGCCCAGGTCAATGAACCGCACGAACAGGGAAACCTTGTTGTCCGGGTTCAGGTTGTCCCACACCGCCTGGGTAAAGCCGTCAATGTCGCCCCGCAGGGTCACTTTCTCCGGCTCGCCGCCAAAGGAAGGGATGGGATTGCCATCGCAGCGGTAGGTATGCAGGAAATGACCCGTGCCCGG
>CAZINY010000022.1:0-5786 GCA_964540735.1 uncultured Oscillospiraceae bacterium | reverse complement strand
GTGGGCCATTTCCATTTGCTGTACGTATGCAGGAAATGGCCCACGCCCGGCTTCACCCCCACGTATTCAAAGAAGAAGCGCTGGGGCGCGGTGGGGTCCCCCTCGTCGCTCTTGAGAATGGACAGCCGGTAGCTCAGCTTGCCCTTTTCCCGCAGGACCAATCCGCTGATGCGGGGGGTATAGTTGGGGGCGTCCGGCTCAAAGCAGCGGGTGCGAAGCGCCGCCTCAAAGGTGAAGCCCTTTTTCAGGTAATCATGGATGGTGTCCGTCTGGTCGCCATTGGTGACGATGAGCATATCCTTGTACAGGCGCACAGGGGCATAGATAATCAGGCTTGGGTCCACCATCTTGCTCTCATCGAAAGCCTTGGTGATAATGCCCCCGTCCTTTTCCACAAAGACGCGGTTGCGGCTGTTCTCGCTGCGGCCCATGATGAAGTAGGCCACCACCGCCTTCTTTCCCGTCTCGTCCAGGCCCAGGACGATGCCCCGGCCGGGATAGGCGTTCTCCTTGAGAAGCGTGTTCAATTCCATCAGCTGCATGCTGTTTCCTCCTTACTGCTGGCAAAGACTGCGGGCCACGTCCTCCACGGCCTGGGGGAGCAGAATCCATTCGGCCTGCTCCATCACCCGCTTTTGCAATACTTCCGGCGTGTCTCCGGGGAGCACCTCCACCGCCTTCTGGGCGATGATCTCCCCGCCGTCGGGAATCTCGTTGACAAAATGCACCGTGGCTCCGGTGACCTTGACCCCCTTGGCCAGGGCGGCCTCATGCACCTTCAGGCCATAGAAGCCCGCCCCGCAAAAGGAGGGAATCAGGCTGGGGTGAATGTTCAGGATACGCTTGGGGTACGCCTGAATCACGTTCTCCGGGAGAATGGTCAGGAAGCCCGCCAGCACCACCAGCTCGATGCCATGGCTGTGCAGCAGCTCCAGCAGCTCCCGACCATACTGCTCGATGGGCTTTTCCTTGCCCTTGCGCAGCACGGCGCAGGGAATTCCAGCCTTTTCGGCCCGCACCAGGGCATAGGCATCGGGGCGGCTGGCCACCACCAGGCTGATCTCCGCGTGGGGCAGCTTCCCCGCGGCCTTTGCACCCAGGATGGCCTGCAAATTGGTTCCCCCGCCGGATACCAGCACCGCAGTCTTTACCATAGCTCCACGCCGCCTTCCCCGGGGACGATCTCGCCCAGGATATACGCGCCAGGCTCGCCGCCCTCACGCAGCAGCGCCAGCGCCGCGTCCGCGTCCGCCTTGGCCACGGCGATGGTCATGCCCACGCCCATATTGAAGGTATTGAACATGTCCCGCTCGGGGATGCCGCCTTCCCGGGCAATGATGTCAAAGACCGGCAAGGTTTTCACCGCCGCCTTTTCGATGCGTGCGGTCATGCCCGCCTTCAGGCTCCGCGGAATGTTCTCGTAGAAGCCGCCGCCGGTGATATGGCTGATGGCCCGGGGACGAATCTGCGAAAGGAGCTTCATCACGGGCTTTACATAGATCCGGGTGGGGGTCAGCAGGGTCTCCCACAGGGGCTGGGACAGCTCCGCATAGGTACGGTTCTCTCCGCCCTGGCCGATGCTGAACACCTTGCGCACCAGGGAAAACCCATTGGAGTGTACGCCCGTTGAAGGCAAGGCGATGATCACATCCCCGGCCTGCATCTCCTCCCGGTCGATGATCTTTTCCTTGTCCACCACGCCCACGGAGAAGCCCGCCAGGTCGTAGTCCTCCTCGGGCATCATGCCGGGATGCTCGGCGGTCTCGCCGCCCACCAGGGCGCACTCCGCCTGCACGCAGCCCTCCGCCACGCCGGCGACGATCTGCGCAATCTTTTCAGGAATGTTCCGACCGCAGGCGATATAGTCCAGGAAAACCAGGGGCTTGGCCCCGCAGCAGATCACGTCGTTGACGCACATGGCCACACAGTCGATGCCGATGGTGTCGTGACGGTCCAGCAGCATGGCGATTTTCAGCTTGGTACCCACGCCGTCGGTGCCGCTGACCAGCACCGGCTTTTTGATGCCCTCGCAGTTCAGCTCAAACATGCCGCCAAAGCCGCCGATGCCGTCCAGTACCCCGGCTGTCATGGCCCGGGCCACATGGCGCTTCATCAGCTCCACGGCCTTGTAACCGGCGGTAATATCCACACCTGCGGCCTTATAGCTTGCGCTTTCGCTTTTCATGCAGGGGTCCTCCTTACTCTTTTTCGCTCAATCGGGTTTCAAACTTCAGCTTGCGGCCGGCCTTGGGAGGCTTCACGGGGTATTCTCCGCTGAAGCACGCTTTGCAGAAGCCGCAATGGCTCCCCACAGCCAGCTTGTCGCAGGCTTCCAGGCTCAAGAATCCGATGCTGTCCGCGCCGATGATCCTTCCGATCTCCTCCACGGTGTGATGCGCGGCAATCAGATTGTCGGTGGAGTCAATATCCGTGCCGAAGTAGCAGGGATGCAGGAAGGGCGGCGCGGAGAAGCGCACATGCACTTCCTTGGCCCCCGCCTCCCGGAGAATGGCCACCGTATGGGCGGAGGTGGTGCCCCGAACGATGGAGTCGTCCACCATGACCACGCGCTTGTCCCGCACGGTGGCAGCCACGGCGTTGAGCTTGATGCGCACGGCGTTCTGCCGCTGCTTCTGCTCAGGCTGGATGAAGGTACGGCCGATGTACTTGTTCTTGATAAAGCCGATGCCGTAGGGAATACCGCTCTGCCGGGCATAGCCGATGGCCGCCTCGTTGCCGCTGTCCGGCACGCCAATGACCACATCCGCCTGCACCGGATGGTCCAGGGCCAGGAAAGCACCCGCACGCACCCGGGACACATGCACGGACGCACCGTCAATCACGGAATCTGGCCGCGCAAAATAAATGTGCTCAAACACGCACAGGCTGGAGGGTACATGCTCCTCCGGAGGATAGCTCTTGACGCCTTCCTTGGATACCACCACCACCTCGCCGGGAAGGATGTCCCGCACAAAGGTGGCGCCAATGGCGTCCAGGGCGCAGCTTTCGCTGGCAAAAACGGTGTCCTCCCCGATTTTTCCCATGCACAGGGGGCGGAAGCCACGGGGATCGCGGGCGGCAATGAGCTTGGTGGGGCTCATGATGACCAGGGAATACGCCCCCTGGATTACCTTCATGGCAGCCCGAACCGCTTCCTCAATGGAGCCCGTTCGAATCCGCTGCTGGGTAATGGTATAGGCGATCACTTCGCTGTCAGAGGTGGTATGGAAAATGGCGCCGTTTAGCTCCAGCTGCTCCCGCAGTTCGGCAGCGTTGGTCAGGTTGCCATTGTGGCACAGGGCCATGGCGCCTTTCAGATGGTTAATCAGCAGAGGCTGGGCGTTGTTGCGGTTCTTGGTGCCGGTGGTACCATAGCGGCAATGCCCCACCGCCATGGAGCCTTCTTCCATTTTTTCCAGTACATCCCGGGTGAAAACCTCCGTGACCAGACCCACATCCTTGTAGCAGGAAATCACCCCGTCATTGTTTACGGCGACACCGCAGCTTTCCTGTCCCCGGTGCTGGAGCGCGTAAAGGGCGTGGTAAGCCTCCGCTACCACACCCTCCTTCGCTTGACGGAAAATGCCGAACACGCCGCACTCCTCGTGGAGCTTGTCCATCACGTCCATCTTATTCCCCCATCAAACGCTTCAAAATCTCATGATATGCATCTTCAACGCCGCCCAGATCCCGGCGGAAGCGGTCCTTGTCCAGCTTCTCGTGGGTCACGCTGTCCCAGAAGCGGCAGGTATCCGGAGAAATCTCATCCGCCAGCACCAGGGTACCGTCAGCCGTCTTGCCGAACTCCAACTTGAAGTCGATGAGCTCAATATTCAGGTCCTTGAGATAGTTGGAAAGCAGCTGGTTGATCTTCAGGCTGTATTCCGCAATCTTCTTCAGGTCCGCCTCGCTGACCCAGCCCATGGCGGCAATATGGTAGTCATTGACCATGGGGTCGCCCAGCTCGTCATTCTTGTAGCAATATTCCAGAACCGTCTTCTTGAGCTTGGTACCCTCGGGCAGGCCCAGGCGCTTGCTCAGGCTGCCGGCGGCAATATTGCGCACAATCACTTCCAGGGGCACGATGGTCACCTTTTTCACCAGGGTTTCCCGGTCGGAAATCTCCTCGATAAAGTGCGTGGGGATGCCGTTCTTTTCCAGCATCTTCATCAGGAAATTGGTCACGCGGTTGTTGATGACGCCCTTGCCCTGGATGGTCCCCTTCTTCAGGCCGTTGAAAGCGGTGGCGTCGTCCTTGTAGTCCACCAGCACCACGGTGGGATCATCGGTGGCAAAAACTTTCTTGGCTTTTCCTTCGTACAGCTGCTCCAGCTTCTTCATGGCTTATATTCCTCCTCAATCTTCTGTCAATGCTCAGTCAATAACCAGCTTGCGGTCCTTTTCCACCACGGCGTCATGCTGCTTCTGCCGCATGGCGCGCAGCTTCGCGGCCAGCTCCGCATCGCTCACGGCCAGGATCTGTGCCGCCAGCAGCGCCGCGTTGGCCGCGCCGTCAATGGCCACCGTGGCCACAGGCATGCCAGAGGGCATCTGTACCGTGGACAGGAGAGCATCCAGGCCATCCAGGGTGGAGGACTTCACCGGAATGCCGATCACCGGCAGCACGGTCTGCGCCGCAAGCGCCCCGGCCAGGTGCGCCGCCTTGCCAGCCGCGGCAATCAGCACGCCAAAGCCGTTCTCCGCCGCGGCAGACGCGAAGGCTGCCGCCTCCGCAGGCGTCCGGTGCGCGGAATAAACATGCGCCTCAAAGGGAATGTTCAGCTGACGCAGGGTGTCAAAGGCACCCTTGAGCACGGGCAGATCGCTGTCGCTGCCCATAATCACCGCGACCTTTTTCATTGTTTTCCTTCCTTTCGGGTGAAAAAAGGACAGGGTACCGCCAGGCAGTCCCCGTCCTTTGTATACAACCCCATGGTCTTTTTCCGGGGCGCACGCATCCATCGGCAGTTCAGTTCCTGCCAATCCAGTCGCATACGCACACCCCTTTCCGAACAATACAATTCATTCTATACGATTTATCCCTGATCTGTCAAGCATATTGACGAACATTCTTTGATAACATTTTGCTTTTGTTTGATATTTGTTCCCCCTGGCCTGGCTTATGCCAATCCGCACATTGTATGCTGCACGCAAAAAGCCGCCGCGCTGGAAAAGCGCGGCGGCGACAGGTGGGTTTTATCTGCTTCCCTTGTCGTAGGGAATGCCCTCCGCCTTGGGTGCGCGGGAGCTCTTGGACGTGAAGGCCAGTACAATCAGGGTAATCAGGTAGGGCAGCAAGCGGTAAAAGTTCGTGTTCAGCCCCAACTCCTTGAGGAAAAACACCTTTTCCTCCGTGCCATTGAGATAGTACAGACTGCCGTAACTGGCAGCCACGCACTTGAACAGGCCGAACAGCAGCGCCGCGCCCGCCACGGACAGCGGCTTCCAGTTACCGAAGATCATCACCGCCAGGGCCAGGAAGCCGAACCCGGCCACATCGCCGTTAGCCATGCAGTTGGTGGTGGTCATGGCGTACACAAAGCCGCCCATACCCGCCAGGGCGCCGGATATGGTCACGCCGGCGTAGCGCATCTTGAATACATGGATACCCAAGCTGTCCGCCGCCTGGGGATTCTCGCCGCAGGAGCGCAGCCGCAGGCCGAAACGGGTCTTGTACAGGACAACGCTCATTACGATGAAAATCAGGATGCAGATATACGTGGCGGGGTACACCTTGTTCACAAAGGTATCGAAGAGGAAGCCCACCTCGTCGTTGCGCCCATAGC
>CAZINY010000021.1:0-43519 GCA_964540735.1 uncultured Oscillospiraceae bacterium | reverse complement strand
CTTTACTGTGATAGTGCCATTATATCACTTGCCTCGTGTAGACGCAACCTAGAAGTGCTATTCAAAATCTTTCTGTTCAAGTAACATTTGGATAAAAGCAAGTATCAATTTCTGTTGCTTTTCGGTGCAGGTAGCAGCAAGGCGAGAAATCTCATCTAAGCTGGTACCTTTGCTTGAAAGTTCCGCATAGAAGATTTGATCCGCTGAAACCCCTATACACCGTATAAGGCGATAAAGTGTATCGACACTTGGATTTTTTTGCCCAAGTTCAATCGCTGCAAGGTGCCGCAATCCGGTATCAGAGTGTTCTGCAACCCATTCCCGTGTCAATCCTTTTTCTTCGCGCAGTGTTCGGAGAATAGCCCCAAGATGATTTGTAATTTGACCATGTTTATCTGACACCGCTGGTTCATCCCCTTTACAAACATTGTAAAGGCGTGAATCGCCGTGTGGAATGTTCCATTGGTGTCGTTATTTTGGCTCCACTAGTGACCTATCCCTCTGTTCTGCCATATAAAAAAACGGCAGAATTGAGGGACTATTGATATGCAAAGATTAACATAAAGCCCTCCGTTCTGCCAGAATGGAGGGCTTTATGCTACTTCTTTTTCTAAGGAAACTCTTTATGAGTTTCCGGTGGTAACCAGCTACCCAGCTACCAGCAGTTTATTGTCAGACCTGTCAAAACCGCATAAAAAGCGGAGATGAACGAGACGGTCCCAAACATGAACTGCTGGTAGTTTTATTTTGGCTCCATTTTTCTCCTTTTAGAGATTGGCACATACCCCCATGCCGCGCACCTCCTTTCATTTTGTTTCGGTCATTCACCAAACAAGATGAAAGGAACTTATATGAAGCATTACAAAAATGAATTTTCCGATAACTGGCCAAAAGCTGTCTCCATAAAACCAGTAATGGGCGAAAGGGGAAGAAAAGACCTGCCTCCCGGCACGAAGGGAGGTGAGAACATGACACCTGATCGCCATGAAGAACATAAGCAGCATACCTTTGACAGCTTTTGCAAACGGGCAATCAAGTATGAAGCCCTTAACGCATATCGTCAGATTCGTTATCGGCGGACCTGTGAAATCAGCCTGAGCGAACTGCCAGAGGAAATCATGGAGCAGCTTGCGGTTTATGACCGCTATCCCTGGGAGTACCATTCTTTCACGGCTCACGGAACTGTGATTCTGATTGAAAATGATCTCCTGGCCGATGCGCTCAATCAGTTACCCCAAGAGAACCGAGAAATCCTCCTGATGTACTGGTTCTTTGAAATGACGGATCGAGAAATTGCTGATTATCTGCATTTGGCGCGTAAAACGGTCAACAATCGTAGACTGAAATCCTATCGGCTGCTGAAAGAGTTGATGGGAGGTGACACGGATGGCTAATACCACAAGAGCCGAAAATGTTCTTGTCCCATATCCGATTATTTCTGCCGCTGTTCGGGGTGAACCCGATGCAGTCAACAAAGTGATTCAGCATTATTCCAGATACATAACGGCATGTTCCATGAGAGCCAGCTATGATGCGTTTGGTAATCCTCATTTTCGTGTGGATGAAGAACTTCGACGGAGACTGGAAACGAAGCTGATTATCTCTATCCTGGATTTTGACCTGAACTGATTCAGAGTCGGGCGCTGCGTGTTTCCCCCTTTCCATGTGGTGCCCTGTATCGCTCCTTGACAAAGAAAGCCTTCGGGCAGCATAAGGCAGACGGATACGATCTGTCTGTGTGGAGCCGGTCGGCCGGTGCGCCATGACCCTGTTGCAAGTCCGCAGGACGGGACCCCTACCAAACAGGTGAGCGACAAAACCAGGCCGCGAAACAGGTGTGGCAGCCTGTGGGTGAGGATGCACAGACAGGATAATGAGACTCCCGCGTTGAACGCCCTCAAAGCATTGCGCGGCGCACCCATCAGTATGGGCCGGGGTGAGATTCCCGTGGAGCTGCGGCCAGCAGCCATCCGTTTTTTGCCTCTTTTATGGTTTTAATGTAATGGCATGAAAGGGGCTTTATCATGCAGAAAAATCAATCTGAAAATAAATATGCCCCGCCTATGCGGAGCAAAAAGAAAATCGGCAACACGACCTTTATCATCAATTCCTTTTTCCCTCAAACGGGAAGTCAGACGATAGCCTCCAAACTGGAGAACCTGATAAAAGCCGATGTTCAGAAACAAACTGTGACTTGAAAACCTCCTAACAGGCAGACAGGGAAAAGAAAGCGCGGTATAATGAAGTTGGACTTCAATATCGTGTTTGACTGCCAGATAGGAGGTATTTATGTATTACCAGTCAAACACCGCTGCCGCGCTTCAATTCCCTTACACGGCTATGAACTCCGAAGAACTTACGGCTTTGTACCCGGCTTATGGGGCAAAGGCTTCCCGCAGCATGGCGTCCACCTCCGCCGCCATGGGAATGGACTCCGACGCGCCGGGGCGCGTTACCGCCAGCGCGGAAGCGGCGGCAGCCCGGCGGGCGCATTCCTCCAGCGGCAACCCGCCGGTGAGCGCCGCCAGGAAAAAGCCCGTGAAAGTATCCCCGGCCGCCGTGGTATCCACCGCCTTGACGGGGAAGGCGGCCTGGCGAATGGTACGCTCCGGGGTAGCGAGCAGCGCGCCCTCGCCGCCCAGGGTCAAGGCTACGCTCAGGCGGGGATACCGGCGTCGCAGCGTTTCCAGTATGGCCTCCGGCTCAGCGCGCCCCGTCATCTGCTTTCCTTCCACCTCGTTGATAAAGATCCAATCCATGACGCCGTAGGGCAAATCCTGGAGGGCATCGTCAAATGGCGAGGGGTTCAACGCAATTCGCATGCCCCGCCCGGCGGCGGCACAAATCATTTCCTGCAGGCAGGATACTTCATTCTGCGCCACCAGCCAGTCTCCAGCGCCGAACTGGGCCACGGTGCGCTCCACCTGCCCGGGCGTGACAGCTTGGTTGGAACCGCCAAAGAGCAGGATACAGTTCTCCCCCTGCGGGGTTACCTGAATCACCGCATTGCCTTGCAGGCATTCCTGTTCCTCCAGATAGTTTCCATGCACGCCGCTGCTCTCCAGCAGGTTACGGAGCATTTCTCCGCCGCGCCCCACCACGCCGGCGTGATATACCTGGGCGCCCGCGCGGGCCAGCGCAATGGATTGGTTCAATCCCTTTCCGCCGGGAAAAACCTGTTGTTTCGCCGCCGCCAGGGTTTCGCCCGCGCCGACAAAACGCGGTACCTGATAAACATAATCCAGATTCAGAGAGCCGAAGTTCAGAATGCGCATGCCATATCCTCCTTTATGCGCAGGGCAGCTCATGCACGCCTGGCATTTTCCAGCCGGAGCACTAGGCGGCAGGGCTCGCCTCCGCCGGCATAGAAGCTCTCCCGGTGAACCGTGCGGGTAAAGGTATGCGGCGTGCCGTTGACTTGCACGGTAATCTCATATTCGCCGCAGAACAGCCGTCCGGTATATACCCCATACGCATTCGTGCGCCCTTGGGCGTCCGAGTGCCACTGGCGATGGATCAAATCGTAAAGCGCATGATACACGGGCTTGGGTTCCAGCTCGTCGTTCAGCATGCCCGCAGGCGCGCCGAGCCAGCGATGATCCGTAAAATCGAACCAGGACAGCGCTTCCACCGCCGGATGGCTGAACACCAGCGTATAGAAATCCCTGGCGAAGTCCGCCTGCCACTGCAGGTCCTCCTCCGTCTCGGAAAAATGATTTTCCGCCCCGGCGGCATAGCTCATCTCGCCAATGGGTTTACCGCTGCAAATCGAGCACTCCGGGAAATGAATAGGCCAGCCAAACTCCGCCGCACGGTCCATGACCCGCAGCGTCTCCTCCTGCGTCCACAGGTCCCGGTGCATATGGCTCTGCATGCCGATGTAGTCGATATCCACCTGCTCGTCCCGTAGGGTGCGGAGGAAGGAGAAGTATGCTTCGCCATGGACGTTCCAGTCCCCGTAAATCAGCTTGGCATCCGGCCGATAGGAACGCACCAGGCGCGCGGCAAACTTCATCATATTTACGGGTCCGAAATCGCGCACCCAGCGGGAGACCGGATTGTCAAAGCGGTCGTTAACGGTGGTTTCATTGGCCAGGTCAAAAAAATCAAAACGGTCGCCATAGCGCTGCATCAGGTGAGAAATGCGCCGTACGTATTCCTGCTGCACCTGCCCGTCCTGGAGCCAGCCCGGGCAGCACTCGTGCCAGATCAGGGCGTGAAGCTTTTTCTTCAGCCCCAGGGCATCCGCCCATCGCACCAGCTCTCCGGTGTACGGTTCGTTGTACTCGCCGCGCCGGGGCTCATACCAGGACCAATGATAGGGCATCATGGTATAATTGAGCAGCTCCCGAAAAAGCCGGGTAAAACGTTCTTCTTTCTCCGGACTCCCCAGCGTTCCGTGCGCATAGCTCACCGCGCCAAACAAAAACTGGTGCTGCTTCATGCGCAAGGAAATCTGCGCATCCGGACAGGGCTGACCCTCCGGCGTCAGGACGTATACCTCCACATCTTTCATGCGTACCTGACGAATGCGCTGCTGCGCTTCCCAAATCAACGCGCTCATGTATGATCTCCTTTCTCAGGCGTCTTTTCCTCCACCAGCGCCAGCGTTTGCCGTAGCACGTTTTCCTCGCCGGCTTCAAGAGGCTCGCCTGTCCGGTCCAGCTGCCGGCGCAGGTAGCGTGCGGCGGCCGCGCAGTCAATGGGGCGGGGACGCGCGCCCGCCAGCCGCCGGAAATTTCCGCCCAGGATTTTTTCACAGGCCTCCGGCGGCAGGCCGATGCCCTGCACGCGCTTATCCCAGGCTGGAATCAATTCGTTCCCGGTAAGGAAACCTATTTCCATGCGATTGGTGATCTGCGCGTTGGTCAATTCTTCCGGTTCATCCATGTTGCTGTTGTCTGTGCCGAAAATGATCCGGTCCTGGTACCGCAGAAAAAAGCTGCGCCACAGTTCCGGTTCCTTGGTAAAGTTGAAATACATCTCCGTCCCGGCCACCACGTCCAGGTAGACGTTGGGATGCCGCGCCATCAGCCGGTCCAAACGCTGGATATCCGCGGACAAGAAGAAAAGATGCGCCAGAATGATTCGCAGGCGTGGGAAGCGCCTCAGCACGTCCTCCACTTCCGCATACAGCTCCTCCTTCGCAGGATACCCCCCGCCGCTGTAATCGTACCCCGCGGCCTTTGCCCAGGAAGGTATTTTCGTTTCATCCCAGAACTCCTCCGGATCAGCCACGTGGGCCAGGAGCGGAAAGCCGCGCCGGGAAAGCTCCGTATAAAAGGCATCGTACCGCGGGTCGTTGAACGGAACCCCCAAGGCCCGGCGCAGGGTAGGTTTTTGTTCAATCATCTTGACCCCGTCCAGCCCCAGCTCCAGCAAGGTCTCCAATTGTTCCTCAGGCGTTGTGCCGCTGCGGTATTCCAGCCCGCCAAAAGCATAAGCCCGGGGCCAGAGGAGTTTTATCGCAATGGCAAACGCGTTTTGTCCGGCGCCTCCCTGCGGCATGCAGGAGCAGCTGAGAAAATTACAGCCGGCGTACCCGAAACGCATTTCTAACGATTGCAGCTGTTCCAGACATGCCAGCGAATCGCCAAAGGCATGCACATGGGCATCCAGAATCTCCATGGATTTCACGGCCTCTCCCCCTTTGCGTTCATGGGACGTCATGCCATACGTTCCACGTGAACTTCCTGCGCCAGCCGTTCTACCACGGCGGCGGTATAATGCTCGTCCAGGCCGCCCACGCAGGAGACGGATGCTGCGCCCGAAGCGCAGGCCCGGGCCAGCTGCCGCTCCGGAGAAAGCCCCGCCGCCCGCGCGGCAAGCAATCCCGCATTGAACAGATCTCCCGCGCCGTTTGCGTCCCGGAATTCCACCCGGGGCGGCGTGGCGCGATAAACGCCTCCGTCCAGCGCCGCCAGACAGCCGGACGCCCCCATGGTGATGACCACATTGGGCGCCGCCTGACGAAGCAGCGTCAAGGCGTCCTGCGGTGTAGAAGCGCCCGTAAGCGCAAGCGCTTCGCCCTGGTTGGGCGTAATCAGCTCCGCCTGCGCCAGCACAGGACGAAGCGCCTGCAGGGATAGCCCGGGCATATCGGACAGGTCCATGGAGAGCGGCACGCCCAGTTCCCCGCAAAGCGCAGGAAGCTCCGGATAACGCTGGCAATAGTAAACATAGGTATGTACCCGCCGGCATGCGGTTACCATCTGCCGCAGTTGCTCCCGGGTATAGCAAGCGCTGCTCCCCGCAAAGGAAGCGAAGGCACGGTCCTCCCGGGTGGAAAGCACCGCGCTAACCCAGGTTGCGCCTCCAGGCGCCACCTGAAGGAAATCCTCCGCCACGCCCGCCTCCTTCAGCGCCTGGCGCACCAGGCCGCCCAGGGCGTCATCCCCCAGGGTTGCGGCATAGGCCGTAGAACATCCCAGCCGCGCCAATCCCATGGGCGTGTTGGCGCCGCCGCCCGCCCGCAGGGCAAAGCCGCTGCCGTAGACTTCTCCACCCGGCTGGGGCAACTGCGGAAGGTCCAAAAATATCAGGTCGCAGCAGCAGTCGCTCAAGCAAAGCACATCAAACATGGCTTACCTCCAACGGCCGCAATAAGGCTCGTTTACTTTGGCATATTCCCGGACAAGCGTTTTCGCCAGGGAGTAGCTTTCCACCAGGGGGTGGTTCATCAACGCCAGCGCGCCCAGCTCCAGGGACTTTTCCCGGACAGCAGCAATGGTCAGCTTCTCATAGCGCTTGATGGTACGGGTCAGGAGATATTCGTCCTCCGGCATGGTGCCAATGGCTACGGGATGCGCTCCCTGCCGGTCTACCCTGCAGGTAACTTCCACCACGTCCTCGGGCGCCAGGCCGTCTATGGCGCCGCCATTGGGTACGCACAGCACCAGATTTACGGGGCGGCCGGTGGCCAGGCTTTCCATATAATTGAACGCTACACCCGCGTATCCCTCGTAAATCTCCTGCGTATGGCCTTCGCCGGTCAGCTCCGGAATCCCCAAAGACGCCACGTCGATGGGCGGCAGCGCTTCCAGGCCGCCGGTTTCCATCTGCATGTAACTGCCCTCACGCTGGTGCATGTAACGGTGATACGTTTCCAGCATTTCCTCGGGCTGGGTCCGGATATCCATAGCGCACAGCTCCGCCATCATCTGCTCGTTGATGGCGTGGATTGCCTCGCCGCGGCTCTGGGGCGAACGGAGCATATTTTCCAGGGCCCGTTCACGATGATAAAAATAATACAAATACCCGTTGGGGATTTTCTTCAGCGAACGTATCAGCTGCCGGTCAAAATAGGCGAACTGATGGAAATGCTGGACAAAAGCATCCTGCTCCAGCAGCTGCGGGAGAATATCCCGTCCCTGTATGCAAACCTGATCCGCCCAGGAAAGATGGTTCAAACCGTACACACGGATGAACAGCTCGCTTGCGCCCACCTGAAGCGCCTTGGCCAAATCAATCTGAATCCCCGTGGCGTTATCGCAAATGCCGATCACGGGATACCCGGCGTCGTACATGGCCTGGGTAATCAGCCCGGCGGGATTGGTAAAGTTAAAGATCACCACGCCGGGATTGGCATAGGCACGGACGGTCCGGCAGATTTCCAGCATGGCGGGGATGGTCCTCGTGGCATAGGAATATCCGCCCGCGCCGGTGGTTTCCTGGCCGATGACCCCGTGATTCAGGGCAATGCGCTCATCCTGGCAGCGCGCCTCGTCCATCCCCACGCGAATGGTGGTCACCACGTAGTCCGCCCCTTCCACAGCCTGCCGAACGCTGCCGGTGAGCGTTACGTTCAGGGGCGCCTGGGCAGCCTTGGCCATGTACACGGCAAAACCGCCGAAAATTTCCAATTTTTGGGGGTGATTGTCCATGATGGCCAATTCGGTAATCCGCAGCCGGCGGCAGAACTTCAACAAAGATTCCACAAAATAGTATGTGCGGACGCTTCCGCCGCCGATCAAGGCAAGTTTCATAAGCGCGCGCCTCCTTCACGCATGGCCGCTGGGTTCAGCAGCCCCAGGATCCACGTCATAAACGCGGGGATATCGCAATCCACAACCACCCGGACGTTGCCGCCGGAATCAGCCCCGTAATCCACCAGCGTTCCCCGGGTAAGCCGGCCGGCGGTCTCCACCCGGACCGTGCGCCGCTGGAAAGCGAACAGCTCCGGCCGCAGCAGCATGGCCAACGCCATGGGATCATGAAGCATGGGCAGAAAGCCAAAGCGCCGGGTAAACGCGTTCATCATGCCCTGCAAATATTCGCCCAGATCGCTGCCCCCGAAAGCGTCAATATCCGCCTGGGTCATTTTGCTGCGGCTGGTCCATTCAAAGGGTACCAGCGTAACGTCCATCCCGGAGGAAAGCAACATCTCCAAAGCCTCCGGGTCGCACAGACAATTCCACTCCGGCAGCGCGCTATGCAGCCGCCCGCCCATCATGTACACGTGCGTCCGTTTCAGCGCGGCGGCATCCTTGCGCAGCGCCAGCGCAATATTGGTCATGGGGCCCACGGCCAGCAGATTCATTTCCGGATGTTTCCGCGCGGTTTCCAGCAGCAGATCGCTGCCATGCAGCGGCGAGAGCGCCATGGGCGCGGGAGGAAGCACGCCGGTATCGGGGATATGCTTTTCGTCCCATGCGCCGTTGAGCGGCTCGCCGCAGCCGGCGGCTACCGGTATCCCGTCCGCCCCGCAACGGCGGAGCGTTTCGCAGGCTACCTGCGCGCGCCAGGCAGGCCGAAGATACACCGTGGAAATGCCCAGCAGCCGTACTTCCGGGCTGCGCAGCGCCGCAGCCAGGGCCAACGCATCGTCCACGTCCCCGCCGATGTCGGTATCCATGAACAACGCGATGCTCACGGCGCTTCACGCTCCTCCAGGGGAAGGCCCCGTTCCAGGCGGCTGAGCTGATCCAGACGGCGCTGGTGGCGTCCGCCCTCGTAGGGAGTATCCAGCCATGTCTCGACGATCATCTCCGCCAGGCTTTCGCCCACCACCCGGGCGCCCAGGGCCAGCATATTGGTATTGTTGTGCTGGCGGGACAGCTTTGCGGAGTACGGCTCGGAGCATACCACGCAGCGGATTCCTGGGGTTTTATTGGCGGCCAGGGAAATTCCAATCCCGGTGCCGCAAACCAGGATACCCCGGTCGCATACGCCTTGGGCCACCGCGGCCGCGGCCGCAGCGCCGTACACCGGATAGTCGCACCGGCTCTCGTCATAGGTGCCGTAATCATGGTAACTTAATCCCCGCGCCTCCAGCAGCGCGATAATATGCTTTTTCAATCCCAGACCCACATGGTCAGACGCCAACGCAATCATGGTCCGATACCTCCTGTTCCGTTTCCTGGGCGCCGCAGGCTGCAAGCTGCATAAACCCATGCAGGCCCGCGCCGATGACGCCGCTTTCCTGGCTGGGACGCGAAAATACCACATCCAGGTCATTGCAGGGATAGGGCTTGCGGGCATGATCCCGAATGTAGCGCATAAGCAGCTCCACGGGAAACGCGGGCATCTGAATCACGCCGCCGCCCAGAATGATATGATCCGGGTCAAAAATGTTAATTTCCGTAGCCACCGGCAGGGAAAGTATTTCCACAAACTGCCGCAATACCTCCGTATCCCCATGGCGGGAGAAAAGCGCGTGGATTGGCGTTTGCGGAAAATACTTTTGCTGGATCTCCGTAAGATAGCTCCCCGCCGCCAGGGTTTCCATGCAGCCTGCGTTCCCGCAGCCGCAGGCCGTACGCACGCCGTAAAGGGGAATGTGCCCCAGCTCCCCAGCTACCCCGTGCTTGCCGCTAAGAAACTTCCCGTCCATACAAATGGCGTTGCCCAGCCCTGTCCCGAAATAGCACCCGATGGTGATCCCCTGACCGGAAAGGTGGTGCTCCAGCATATCGTGAAGCATCAGCAGGTTTACGTCCCGGTTGATGAAAATGGGAAAGCCCAGGGCGCTGCGCAGTATATCCACCACGGGTAGATTGTTCATGCTGGGAAGGTTGGGCGTGGAGAGCAATACCGTTTTCTCCTTGTTCAGCGTGGAGGGAAAGCCGATGGAGACGGCGCACGGAGGTTCGCCGGGACAAAACCGGTGAATATAGCGGCGGATATATTGCGTCAATCCGCGCAGCTTCTGCTGCTTTTCGTCACAGAAAATCTCCGTGCTGGAGCTCATCTCAAAGTGCGTCAGGCAACCGTCCTCATCCACCAGGCCGGCGCGGATATTGGTTCCGCCAATATCCATGCCCAGAATCTGCCGCCTGCTCACAGCGCTCCCACCTCCTGTGTTTCCGCCAGCGCCTCGGCCATTTGTTGGCGCATGAGCGTTATGGCCTGGGACAGATCCGGGGAAAGCTTGAACAGTCCCGACCCCATCACCAGCATGTCCGCGCCGGCGTCCCGATACAGCGCGTAGGTCCCTCGGTTGCAGCAGCCGTCCACCTGAATCCAGTACCGCAATCCCCGCTCCCGCTTCCATGCGGCAGCCTGGCGTATTTTCTCCAATACTTGCGGCGCCATGGGCTGACCGGCGTATCCCACGTCCACGCTCATAAGCGTAAGCCCGTCGATTTCGTCCGCATAGTGCTGAATGGCGCTCAGGGGCGTCGCCGGATTCAGCGCCACGCCCACCTGACAACCCAGGCGGCGGATCTCACGAATGATCCGAAACGCCGCGGTATTGATGGTTTCCGCGTGTACGGTCAACATGGCCGCGCCGGCCTGCGCAAAGCGTTCCAGCCATCGGGCCGGTTCGGTGACCATTAAATGTACATCCACCGGCTTGCGGGTCACGGCGCATACCGCCTGCACC
This sequence comes from uncultured Oscillospiraceae bacterium, assembly GCA_964540735.1. Taxonomy (GTDB): domain Bacteria; phylum Bacillota; class Clostridia; order Christensenellales; family Aristaeellaceae; genus Egerieenecus. Next base: position 32,694 of record CAZINY010000021.1, on the reverse strand, counting down.
ACATCCGGGGATAGGGTGATGTTGGGGCAGTAGTGCCCATCCATAACATCGGCATGATGCCAATCCATTGCCTGATCCAGCAGCCGGAGATGATCCCCCAGATGCAGCAGATCAGCGCACATCAGAGAATCGGATAATTGCAATGCCATAGGAGCGTTCCTCCTTGCGCTTGGATGAAAGAAATCGTTTACTCTTTTGGGGGAAGGAACGCCCGCCTCGTCAGGCCTAACCATGACAGCCTCTTCCAAGGCGGGCGTTTTTTGCAGGGCGAGTCAGGTAGTCTTCCTTCGTACCAAGGAAACGCCGATCTGTATGCGCTGCGCGCCGCCGCTCTCCCGGTTAATCAGCCGGATAATTTGGTCCACCGCCGTCTGGCTGAGCACATCCACCTGCTGATGGATGGTGGTAAGCGGCTTTGCCGTAAGCGCCGCTACGGAAATATCGTCGAAGCCGACCACTTTTACCTGCTCCGGCACCGCCAGATTGCGTTCTTCCAACGCGGCTACGGCGCCCATGGCAAGCCAGTCCGTGGCGCAGAACAACCCGTCAAACGTTACCCCGTTGTCAATCAATTCCAGAATTTTCTGCCGTGCGGCGTGAAAGCTGACCTCATCCACCTTGATGTTCAAATGCTCCTCGGGGGTCAGCCCCAGGCGGATCATCTGATCGTAATAGCCGCTTTGGCGGAAACTGTGGGTAGAGATAACCTTGGACGCCCGCATAAAGGCAATTTTCCGGCAGCCCCGCTGATACAGTTCCCGTACAGCCATACATGCGCCGCCGTAGTTGTCCGATTCAATCACCAGGGTCTGCCTGCCGTCTATGTCTTCCGGCATGCGGTCGATATAAATGGCAGGCAGCCCATCCGCGCCCCAGTATTGATCCGGCGGACTGTCGGAAATAAAGATCATGCCCGCCAAGTTCACCACGCCCAGCATATCCAGGAACTCTTTCTGCACATTGGCGTCTTCGCCGGTACTGCAGATTAGGGCCAGATAGGCGTGCTGCCGTAGCTTGTCCTGAATATGTTGAACGATGCTGGCAAAAAACTCGTTGGTGATGTCCGGCACCACCACGCCGATAAAGTTCGCAGCCTTGGTGCGCAAGCGTTTGGCCGTCATATTGGGCGTATAATGGTATTGCGCAATGATTTCCTTTACCCGTCTTTCGGTCTCGGGGGAATAACGACCGTTTTGGTTTATCACCCGGGACACCGTGGCAACAGAAACGCCTGCCATGCGAGAAATGTCTACCATGGAAATCGGTTTGCGCAAGTCGGCCATAACGGGAAAAGCCTCCCAATCATTGATGGTATTTTGTGTAAGGTACACTAATAATAAAGAATTCGCCTTTTTTTGTCAAGAGCGCCGGTTTGTACTTATGGCGTTCTTAATCGTTCCAAAAGCAAATGCTTTTTTCCCCGGAGGCCCTCTCCTTTTTCCACGGATTATGCTTCAATCTTCGGCGCGCGGACAATGCGCGGATCGGTGAAAATATCCGTGCTGTCATTGCTGGTGGTGGAGAACTCTGAAACCACAGCGCCCTCGGGGCCGCCCTGGAACCAGTGCCGGGTGTCGGGAACAATGGTATACTGCTGGCCGGGCTCCAGGACGATTTCATGCCATACGGTGTAGTACTCCCTATCCGCCTTGGGCGGCTGTGCCAGGGGCTGCGGCGCGGGATCTCCTTCCACATACAGGTATACCCTGCCGGCGCGGCAGCGGAAGGTTTCCTCCTTGCCCGGGACGCCGTTTACGGCGGGGTGCCGGTGCTCCGGACAGGTCTGTCCGGGGAAAAGGGCCATCTCCTTGGCGCAGCAGCGGTTGGTATTCACATAGGTCACCAGCTCCAGTCCCGTTTCCTCCAGGTTCTCCATGCCAAAGTCGGCTACCTCCACCTGCTCCCGTTCCTGCGGCGTCAGCGCGATATGCGCCTGTTCCATCATGGCCAGGAACCGTTTCCGTGCCTGTTCGTACGTTGCCTTCTGCATACTGTTTCCTCCTTTTTTCCTGCGGCGCCTTAAGATTCAAGCACCTGCCAGGCGTAGGGCGCCAGGGTCACTTCGCGGCCTTCCAGGGTAACGCAGACGGGCTTTTCTTCCAGGTTGACGGCCACCAGATACGTCTTCCCCTGGTTCGCGCGGCGGCAAGCGAATACGCCGGTACCCGTATACAGGTAGCTGATATCCTTGCTGTCGCCCACCGTGGATTTGCGAAGGGCAATCAGCTCCCGGAAGAAGTCACGCAGCACAGGCCCCTTTTTCTCTGCCAAGGCAGGGTCCTCGTCGCCCATGTAAATCATGGGCAGGCCGTCGATGAGCATAATCAGCGCAAACAGCGCCTTGGCGCGCTCCAGTCCATACCAGTCCACGGCGCGGCTGGCTTGCCATACCCAGGATACCGTGTCATGGTTGCCCAGGAAGCGCATCCGCCCCAATCCCTCGGGCATGGTCTTGTGTTCGATCTCCAACCACTGCGTCAGCTCCCGCACGTAAGCCGCGGGGTCTTCCCGGTGCTGCTGATCCAGTTCCACCAGCACCCGGTACAGATTCATACCATAGAATACGTCCGTCACAGGGTAATAGGCGGGCACGGGATTGAAATTCTCGGGCATTACCAGCGTCTTTTTGGGGAAGGAACGGAAACCGTCATAAATGGCCCGGGTAATGCACACGCCGCCGGAAAGATTGCTGGCGGAAGGCCGGCTTCCAGGCTGGGGCCGCCAGTTGCTCAACCCGCCCATGGCGCAGTCAATGCGCGCGCCGTCGATGCCGAATCGGCGCACATGGCCGCGAATCAGCTCGGTGGTATACTCCCGATAAGCAGGCAGGGTCATGTCAAAGCTCACGCAATCCCACTCCTCCTGGGGCGTTCCGTCCCGGCGCATGGAGCACCATTCGGGATGCGCCTGTTCCAGGGGATCTCCCTTGGCAGGCCCGTGGGGCACATAGTCAAACAAAACGGTCATGCCCAGCGCATGGGCCTTGTCCACGTAGTATTTTACGGCTTCGTCTCCGCCATAGCGCTGGTCGATAATATCCTGATCGCTGCAGTGGTATACGCCGCGGCCTGTGTGCTCGAACAGCGGCAGAATCCAGATATGATCAATCCCCATGTCGTGCAGGGTATCCAGATATTCAGCAAATTTCACCATGCCCGGGCCCTGGGGTTCGTGGTCCATGGCGCCGTCCATGGTGCCGTTGGGGTGGCAGGAATACATCACGCCGCCCTGCAACCCGCCTTCAGCAGGGAGGTAGCCCAGCCCGCTGAAAAAGTCACGAATTGCTAGGTAAGGATCTCCCTGAGGGGTTTGCAGGTACAAAGAGCCGCAGCTGACCTTTTCCCCGGGCGCCAGGTCGCATTCCAGGGCGGCGATGAACACAGCCCGCAGCTGACGCTCCTGGCGGTAGACGCCAAGGCTCCATTTTTCCACCGTGTCCAGAAACAGCAGATTTATTTGCCCGCCGTCAGGGAACGACGCGTGAATGGAAGTGGATACCAGGCCCCCTTGCACGACCTGCCCCTGCGCGATATCCTCCCCATGAATGACGCCGTGGGGCGTGTTCAGGGGAAACACGAAATCCGCCGCCTCGCCCATACATACGGTGAAGGCCAGGCCGTTGATCATCCGCGTCCGGGTGCCCACGTTTTCCACCGTAGCCTGCACCGCGGGAACGCCGTTCACCATTTCAGCCTCCAGGCTCAGGCGCAGGCCGTCCCGCAGATACAGGGTATTTTCTTGATTGTCCGCTGCGGGCAGCGGAGCGCCAGTGGGACGAATGGCCGGCGTCTCCCAGGTGCGTTTTTCCAGCAGCGAATCAAAGGCATATTGCCCCAGCAGATACGCTCCGTCCACCCCCACATCGCAATACACGCGATGCGCTCCCGTAAACAGATTCGCCAGCTCCAGTGCCTTTTCCATGGTATACCTCCCTCTTTCCTGCATACGCATTGCTTTCTTTTACAACCGTCCATACCGTGGACTCTAATTGCAATAACGTTTACTCACTCAATATCGCGTGATATTGCCAAATTATCGGCTTATATTTATGATTATATTTTACTTAAGTGCAGGCAAAATGTCAATGTTTTTTTCTGTTTTCAGACATATTTGGAATATTATTGGCGGCTTATCAAGTTTTATTGGGTAAACGTTAGCTCATTATTATTGAGAGCAAAGGAATACCTTCGCCTTGGTGTTGACGGCCCCTCATCCGCGGACAAGCGAGGCCGCCGCGCGGGGGATTGGAATTTCGCTTACCGCATACGCCCTGAGAGGATGGCTGGGCATCCGCGCGCGATCCCTTGCCGGACGATTTCCTTGGCGTAGAAAACGGCCCCTTCGCTTCCGGGGCACGGCCTGGTACCGCGCCCCGGAGGAAGGGGCGTTTTGCGTCATTCGTTCAGCAGAAACGTATAGCAGGGCTGGGGCGTAATGCTGCACGCCCGCAAACCCGAAGGCTTCCGCTGCGCTTCCAACAGATTGGCAATGGTATTGACCACCCGCACCGTCAGGGTGAAGGAGGGAGACTGCACCGCGTCGGTAATGTCCAGGTCATAGGGCTCCCACATGCGCGTACCCGCCAGTTTGCCATCAATAAATACCTGATACAGATCGTCGCCCACATCCCCGTGGAAAATCAGCCGCTGCCCCAGAAATCCTTCCGGCAGGGTAATCTGCTGGGTGTAATCCACCATGGCCGCCAGGTATGGATAGCCCTGACCGCACCAGTCGCCATAGTTAAGGGTATTTCGAGGGGCGTCGATGTAATCGCCCTGTTCGTCGTTCCCCACGGTAAAGGTTCCCGTGAGCTTCAGCAAATCCAGCAACCCGGCGTTTTTGCCGTCCACCGTCATGCGAATGACCAGCCGGTTTTCGCCTATGCGTACATTGCGCAGAGGCACCGTGCCAATTTCAGCATCCAGGTAGCTGCGCACAGGCGTATCCGTAATGGGCTGCCCATTCAGGGCAATGGTATAGCGCCGGCACTTGAAGCCGTCGATCATCAGCTGCAAGTCATCCGGCAAGTAACGGCAGCGGAACCGGGCCACGAACACCAGGTCCACCGGGTACGTTTTTTCCGCGCGCTCTGTGGGAAGCTGCAGCTCCCAGCACCCCATCCGGAAGGGCATGAATCCGTCCAGGGCGAAGTCCGGATCGGCCAACCGTTGATCCGTATACGCGGCGTTATCAAAATCCGCCGCCCAGTTGGAAAGTATCAGCGCATTGGGCGTAGAGGCGTTGATCTGCCACGTGTCCGCAGGAATCAGCGCCGGAAGAGACGGCTGCGCCTGCATGCTGAGGGTGCGCTGCCCGGCCTGGGAAGCCAGCGTAATCTGCGCCATACCCTCCACCCGGCCATAGGCGCGGATGCTGTCCGGTCCCTGGGACAGCAGGGTCACATTGGCATCTTCGATCCATTGCGCCCGCGGCGCGGAGGTATGGATCATGATGGAACCCACCCGTGGCAGGGTCAGGGTGCAGCAGGTAAAGCCATCCCGGTAGGCATAGGGCGCAAGGTCGGCAATATCGCCGGTTTCCAGCTCCCACCGTTCCAGGCGCCAGCATCCCCGGATGCGCACTTCCACCCGCTGGGATTCGTGGGACGGATTGACCAGGAAGAAGAAATCTTCTCCGTCCTTGACCCGGTGAAGATAGAATACCTCGGGATTGTCCAGGTAAATCTCGCTCTCTACGCAGCCGCGCACCACGCGCTCCAGCTCCGCCATCCGGTCGCCGCGGCAGAAGCCCTCGCCCTGCGCAAAGATTGCGTTGCCGTGCTCCACCGTCCGGAACGCAGCCCGGCCCGCCAGGAAATCATCCAGCACCTGCTGGGGATGCGCTCCGAACAGGCGCTCCACCCGCGCCTGGAAGGCCGCGGTATCCCCGCCGCCGCCTTCAATGGAAGCCACCGGCAGCAGTCCGTCGGCAATCACCCGGCCGCCTGCCTGCACAAACGCCTCCAGCCGGCTCAGGGTCTTTTCCTTGATATGGGTCATACCGGTGAGCAGCAGGCACTCATAGCGCTCGCCGCGAATGGTCAAGGCGCCGTCCTCCAGGGCGCATTCGTCGCAGAGCACGTCCTCATCCAGGTAGTCAAAGTCCACATGAAGGCGCAGGAGACGGTCGGTCAGGTATTCAAAATCCCGGAGCACCAGCTGGCTTACCTCGTTGGCCGCCTGCGGCGTGTATTGCGCCCAGATGGTATTGATAGGGTACAGCAACGCCAGCTTGGCTACATGACGCCCGCCGGAAAGCAGGTAGCCCATGCGGGAAACATAGTCGTTGAACAGCTTGTACTGGGGCCACCAGGTATGATGGTAGAACATGGACGGCGGCCAATCCCGTTTCCGTTCGCCCTCAATGGAATAATGGAAACCATGGGGGTTGAACAGGTTGACTCCCAGGACATATTCCCAGTCCGCGATCCACTTCATGCGCTCCATGGTGCAGTCCCAGTATGCGCCGCCCATGCTCTCGCACAGCAGGCGCGGAGAGCCGTTTTGGTGCGCGGCGGAGGAGGCCAGTTTCAGCGCCACGTGCTCGTCAGGCATCTCCCGCGTACCCACGCGGGGGTACAGATGATCCACGCCGGTCATGTGCAGATGCCGCAGATGCTTGAACAGGTTGCCGCCGGTGCGGGCATGCAGCCTGGGCCACTCCTCAAAGAGCAGATGCCCGGTAAAAAACAGATCCCGCTGCGCGCACCAATCGGCAATCTTTTTATAGTACGTTTTTTCATACTGTTTGGTGAGCGCGCTCCAGAAGTCGTACCGCACCTGGGCCGTATCCCCGCCGAAATCATAGAACAGCTTTGGCAGATGATGCAGCAGGCTGTATTCGTTATGCTCCTGGAAAATGGCGAACATGCGGCTGGACCAGGGAATGATGTAGTTGTCCTTGGCCACCTCAAAATAATGCATGGCCGGCTCGTCGGTATAGAAGCCATGGATGCTGTCCGACAGCTTGCCCCCATGCTTCTCCATCTCCGCCTGGTAGCGCTGGTGCGTCAGCTCCAGGAATTTGTCGGTGGCCTCGTCGTTGAGCACGTCCGCATACCAGCTCGCCTGGCGCTCGATGAAGTACATCTGCCGCCAGGGCCCCTTGGGCGCTTCCCAGGAAATCACCTTGTCGAAGGCAATGTTGGGCATCAAGTCCACATAAGCGAACTTCTTGTTCCGCAGATCCTCCTCCAGAATGGCGCAGGCGTATACGGGCTCGGATTCCTCCAGGTCATTGTAGCGGCTGTCCGTGCCTTCCATAAAGGTGAAATACTGTCCGGCCACGGTGGTCTCCACCAGCTCCAGGTAGCGCTGGGTGAGGTTCTTGTCATGGGCCATCACCTGCTTGGCGGCGGTGCCGCTGGGCCAGTTGTACTCGTCGTATACCCAAATCTGTAGCCCGATTTCCCGGGCCTTTTTCACGGTAAAGCGCAGCCGGTCAAACCAGTCCTCCGTCAGATAACCCGTATGCTCCAGCGTGCCAAACCGGGCGTGGATGTAAATACCGGGTATGCCCTTGGCCTTGTATTCCTTGAGCTGGTATTCCATCTCGTCATAGTCCATGCGGCCGTTGACAAACCAAAAGGGCATGATGCCAAACTCGGGAATGGTCCTGCTGAAATCCTGCGGCGTCAGCGGAGCGCCGTCCACAATCACATTCTTCTTCATTGGCGTAATCTACTCCTCGCTTATTGTCCAACGGTAACGACCGTGTACAGGGGCAAGTTTCTTAGCGTAACGGTTAGGGTTTCCGGCCGGCGGACGCAGGTCATCTCCGGGACAACGCCATCCAGGGTAAAGACTCGCGCCTCTCCGGCGGTCTCCTTCAGGGTCAGAGTAACTTCCTCCAACGGACGCACCCGGTCCGCCGCCGCGTCGTAATCGTAATTCATCAGATGAATATACGCGACCCCGTCCCGGTCAAAGCGCTGCAACCCCAGCTGGCGCTGGGAGCAAAGCACGGTATTGAAGGGAGCGTACATGCTGGCGAAAGCGGCGTTGAAATCCGCCATTCCCTGCGCCACGTCCTCCTGGAAGGGCACAAAAGTCACGTTTTTCATACCCTTGAGCTGCTCGGCCAAACCGGTTCCCTCCGCCAGGCGTCCATAAACCAGGACGCTGCCGCCCCGCTGCGCGTAACGCAGGATGATCTGCGCCTGGTTCTCCGTCAGCACATTGCAATCAGGCAGTACGATCATGGGATAAGGCGCCAGCCATTCCTCCGTCATGTCGTCGGGGCGCAGGTCGCCGTCCGGAAGCATCTTTACATCATACATGGCATGGCCGTAGCTCAGCTCCCGCACAATATCCCAGAAGGGCAGGTGCTTGATCTCCGGGTCGTACCACTCGGTGGTGGTAGCGTCCAGCAGGTTTTCAAAATTGTCCTGCATTCCGTTGCCGCCCCCGCCGCCCTTGGTGGCCTCCCGCCAGTAGTAGCTGCCAAAGGAATACAGCACCGCCGCGCCTTTTACCGGCGTCTTGGGATAGAAGTCCTCATGCTGGTAGAGGAACTCCTGCACCTGTGCGGTGAGCGCCCGGGGCGGGTAGAAGGAATCCTTGATGGTGTTGCCCATCCAGCCGCCATAGGGGACGGACATGTTGCATCCATACATGGAGGCTTCCAGCAGGAAGATGCGGTACAGGTCGTAGCCCTTTCCCTTGTCCAGCATCTCCACCAGCCGCGGCACGATGCCCCCGTAGGGATTCTCCGCCACAATAATGGGCTTGCTGCCTGCGAACCCCGCGCAGTAGCGATAGAAATGCGGTTGGCGGAACAGGGTGTGCTCCATCTCCGTAATCAGCACATCCACCTTGGACTCGATGGGGTAATAGGCGGGCTGCAGGTTGAAGAAATTGCCGGAAACCAGCACCTCCCGATGATGCTTTTCCCGAGCGTAGGTTTTGGCGAAATCAACCAGCTCCGTAAAGTGCTTGCGCACCGCCCGAACCTGGAATTCCCAGTATTCCCGGAAGAAAGGCGCGTTTTCCGGGAAGGTCAGGCCGCGTTGGTTCAGATAGTCCTTATAGTTGAAGGTATCCAGGTCGATTTCGTCCCAGTCCTTGCTCAGGCGGCCCGCCGCCTTCTCTTCCCGCAGCCAGGCGGTAAACTGCTTCATACAATCCTTGCAGAAGCAGCCGCCTGATCCGATGGCAGTCATGGGCAGCTCACACTCGTCCAGCTGAATGCCGGGAACCCCGGCGTCAATCTGGATGGCCATGATCTTTTTCAGATAATCCCGCCATACGGGATTGTTCCGGCAAGTTTGATAGCACTGCTGGCGGTGGCCCTTCACCTCCACCCAGCGGGCATGCACCGCCTCGCCGGTGTAGGTGCGGGCCGCGCATTCTTCCCAAAGATCGGTAACCGTCTCGCCGTCGGAATTAACGATTCCCTGGGGATAATAATCCTTCAGGGAGGTGCGGAAGGCATTGGGGTACTTGTTCTGACTGAATTCCCGCAGGCCATACCAGCCGTGACCCTCCTGCTGCTGGGCGTGGAGATTCAGCCTTTTGATCTCGCCGGTCTCACCGTCGATCACCGCCGGGAACTCCCAGCCCTGCACTTCAAATACAATGGCAAACACCTTGATGCCGCGCTCGTTGCATGCTGCGACAAATTCGCTGTCGTTCATAAAGCCATAAAAGCGCATGCGGGGGTCCACCGGGCCAAACGCCTCATTCTCCAGATAAGGCAGGCTGATACTGCCGCCGCCCATGGCGGACCAGACCAGCAGGGTCGCGTGGTATTTCTCCAGTTCCTCGATCATTTCCAGGCTTCTCAGGGGCAGGCTGGGATGGTAGCAGTGGTTGTGCTTCATCCAGGCATCAAAGTACACGCCGCGTTCCATGGCAGGGAAACCTCCTCACATCATGTCCTCGGGGGATTTCAGTTCGCAAGGAAAACGTTTGCTCTTTAACAGAGTATAAAACATGCCAGAGCAATTGTCAATCGCAAAAAAAAGAAAAAAAGGAATTGACAAGTATGTCAGATGCGCGTATAATACAAATTAGCAAAAAGAAATAGTTGACGTAGAAGCGTCTTCGGTAGTCCTTATTGGGAGAAAAAGCCCTATTTTTCTGCAATACCGGGCGCAAATGCGGCGAAAAGAGAGAGGAGGTTTGGTTATTCACGTTTGAGTAAACGATTGTTCACGAACAATGGACAGAGCTACTTGCCACCTGATGCTGCAACCGAAGGAAACGACTCAAAAAGACAAAAGAGAAAGAGATGGAGGCTGCTATCATGAAGAAAATACTTGCTGTCCTGCTGGTGTTGAGCATGCTGCTTGCAGTTCCGCTGACCGGCCTTGCTGAGCAAAAGGATTTCGTGCTGTTCACGCCCTGGGCCAACACCTCCACGGATGAAGACCTGGAGATGGTACGGATCGCCATCGAGGAGTATGTGGCGGATCTGGAGCTGAACCTGGACTGGATCGTTGTTCCCACCGACGGCTCCCTGGAAAAGCTGAACGTGATGCTCAACAGCCAGGAAAAGCTGGACGCCGTTACCATGAACATTGGCGACGCCAACCAGTACGCTTCCAATAATATGTGCATGCCCCTGAACGACCTGCTGGAAGAGTATGGTCAGAACCTGCTGAAGTATATCCCCGAGGAAGCCTGGATTCCCTGCACGAACACCAAGGGTGAAATCGTCTTCCTGCCCGACTATTATCAGTGGCGCTGGCAGGGCTGCGCCATCCGCACGGATCTGCTGGCGGAGCAGGGCCTGGAAATGCCCACCACCATTGCCGAGCTGGAGAACGTCATGGAAGTGTTCAAGAACGCTTACCCGGACATGATCCCCGCCACCGGCCTGCCGTGGTTCTCCGATCCTTTCCTGCAGGGCGTTGTAAGCGGCCAAGCCTCCCAGCAGACGGAATGGGTGCTCAACGACGAAGGTAAGGTCGTCCCCTCCATGACGCTGCCCAGCTACAAGAATATGATTGCCCTGTACCGCAAGTGGGTGGACAACGGCTGGTATGACCCGGAGTTCATGTCCGGCAGCGACGACAGCCAGACTCTGCTGTGGACTTCCGGCCGCGTAGGCATCTGGTTCTGCGATCCCCATCGTGCGCTGGACTGGTCCCATGACGCGCTGGTCGCCAACTTTCCCGACGCAACCGCCGACTTTATGCCCCTGCCGCTGGACGACGAAGGCAAGAAGTCCTTCCCCGTATCCTACGGCGTAGGCCGTGTGCTGTGGATTCACGAGGACAGCACCATCGCCAAGGAAATTATTCAGTTCTTTGACCGGATGGTATCCGATCTGGATTTCTACATGCTGGCTGCCCGTGGCATCAAGGATGTGCATTGGGTCGACAAGGGCGAGAACAACGAGTACTGGGGTTATCCGGACGGCATCACCGCTGAGAACGCGCCTTATAGCGAGCTGTATCGCCCCCTGTCCTGGGAATTCCTGGACATCCAGAAGCCCCTGCTGAACGAGAATCCCGCTACCGCCGAGATCCACAACCGCCTCAACGAAGAATACGCGCAGGCGGAGCTGATCCTGACCGGCCTGGAAGGCTTCACCATCGACAGCTCCAATACCGGCATGTATAACCCCATCGACCTGTATGAATATATGTTCAACATCGTGGTGGGCATTTCCGAGCTGGACGAATTTGATTCTATCGTGGAAACCTGGTACGCCACCGGCGGACAGGAACTGGTGGACGAATACACCCGTCAGTACAACGAATGGGTGGCCGCAAACCAGTAAGCGACCCATGCGGGCGGGAAAGCGTGCGCTTTCCCGCCCCGTCTGTACGAGGCTAAGATTCTGACATAAACAGGGGGACACCGCTATGAAGAAGCACGGTTTCCTGTACAACCTAGGCAAGTACAAGCTGCTTTATCTGATGTTTCTTCCTACGGTTGCGTGCTTGTTGGTATTCAATTATCTGCCCCTATGGGGGCTCCGCATGGCATTTTACAATTATATTCCCGGTATGGGCTTTGAGGGGAGCGCCTTTGTGGGCTGGCAGAATTTCAAGACGTTGTTCGCCCTGCCGGAATTTCCTCGCCTGGTCCGCAACACGGTTATCATCAATATTTACAAAACCATTATCGGTTTTCCCATGCCGATTCTCTTCGCGCTGCTGCTCAATGAACTGCGCTGCCGCAGCTACAAACGGGTGGTGCAAACCATCTCCTACCTGCCTCACTTTGTTTCCTGGGTTATCGTTAGCGCCGTGCTGTACGCGCTGATTAACGGCAATTACGGCCTGATCAATTCCATGCTCTCCAACATGGGCGTCACGCCGCCCAAGTGGTATATCTCGCCTGAGCTTTGGCGTCCAATCCTGGTAGTTACCGATATCTGGAAAACCGTAGGCTTTTCCTCTATTTTGTACCTGGCGGCCATTACCAATGTGGATCAAGAAATGTATGAAGCGGCGGTGCTTGACGGCGCCACGCGCTTCAAGCAGCATATATATATCACGCTTCCCTGCATTCTCCCCACGATTGTTACCATGTTTATTCTGAACATGGGCGGCATTATGAAGGGCAACTTCGACCAGGTGTTCAACCTGGTGGGAAACAATACGCCGCTTTATAAAACGGTGGATGTGCTGGACTTTGCCATTTACCGGCAAGGCTTGACCAAGAACCAGATTTCTCTGGCCACCACCATGGGTATTTTCCAATCCGCCATCAGCTTCCTGCTGGTGGTAGTGACCAACAAAATTGCCAACAAGGCAGGTGAAATGGGCGTATGGTAAGCAAACGCAAGCGTAGCCGCTGGGTAGAACCCGTGGCGGCACGGAAACCTTTCCGCGTCTTTAATACCATCCTGATGCTGATTCTGTCTTTCCTCTTTGTCGCGCCGTTCCTGCTGATTGCCATTGCTTCCTTCACCCCGGAAGTGGAAATCGCGGCCAAAGGATTTCAGTTTTTCCCTTCCGAGCTGACTACCTATAACTATCAGTACCTGTTCGGCGCATCCGACCGCTTTACCAACGCCCTGCGCACCACGGTGATTCTTACCGTGCTGGGCACCGTCAATTCCCTTTTCTTTACCTCCATGGGCGCTTACGCCATGTCCCGCACCTACCTGCCGTACCGCAAGGGCTTAATGTTCTTCGTCTTCCTGACCATGCTCATCAACGGCGGCCTGATTCCCTGGTACATGGTCGTGGTGAATCTGGGCCTGCGGGATAATATGGCTGCCATGATTATTCCGGGGACCATTTCCGTATGGAACCTCATCGTCATGCGCAACTCCTTCATGGCCATTCCTGCTTCTTTGGAGGAATCGGCCAAGATTGACGGCGCTAACGATCTCACGGTTTTCTTCCGGATCATTCTTCCGGTATCCAAGCCCATTATTGCCACAATGATCGTTTATACCGCCGTCGGCTACTGGAACGAATGGTATTCCTGCATGCTGTTCATTACCCGGCGGGACGATCTGCGCACCCTGCAGTACCTGTTGCGGGAGATTTTGAACTCCTCCGCCTCCATGAACAGCCGGGGAGCCATCGACCTGCGGGCGGTCACCAAGCAGGCCATACCTTCCGAAAGCCTGAAAATGGCGGCCGTTATGGTGGCCACGGTCCCCATCCTCTGCGTGTATCCCTTCTTGCAGAAGTATTTTGTGCATGGCATTATGATCGGCTCTATCAAAGGTTAAGCGTACGGGAGGCGAAAGGAGAGGCTGGCGCGCAGCCGCCGTATCTCCTTTCGCCTCCTTGGCGCTCCGGCGCATTGCGCGGCCACGCCGCGAAAGGGAAGGAGAGCTATCCATGGTGGATTTGTCCTTTGAAAAAGATTTTACCCAGGTATTCCAACAGTATGCCGACGCGCCCTTGCCCATTCGGGAGGCAAAATGCCTGCGCGCCATTTACCCCCGCCTGCTCCCGCCTATTCAGGAGGGAGACTATTTTGCCGGCCGCACGCTGGTCATGGAATGGAAGGGCGTCGGGTTTACGCCGGACGTTACCCTTTACAGCCTTCCCCATGGCATGGGGTATTTCTACCGGGAGGACGTGTTTCAACGCGCGCTGGATGAGCTGGAACCGGAAAGCGGCCAGGCGGCGGAAATTCGCCGGATGATGGACTTCTGGCGCGAAGCCAACACCACCGCCCAGGTCAAGGCGCATTTCACCCCTGAGATCCGCAAGGCCCTGCCCAGCGATTATTTTGCCGGGGACGTGGGCGTGGGTTTCCCACTGTACCGCATGACCGGCGCGTATGAAAACTACGCCCTGCTGTTGCAGGAGGGTATCCCGGGGCTGAAAATGCTGCTCCGCGAGAAACAGGCCCAAGCGCCGGAGGATGCGCTGGCCTTCTATCAGGGCCTGGCGGAAGTGGTGGACATCCTGGAAGAAAGCTGCGCCCATTACGCGGCCCAGGCAGAAGCCATGGCCCGCACTGCCCAAGCGCCGCGGCGCCTTGCCGCCATGGCGGAAGATCTCCGCTGGTTGTGCGATCATGCGCCCCGAACCATGCTTCAGGCCATCCAGCTGAGCTGGCTATATTCCTGTCTGGCAGGGGTAATGGATTACGGGCGCATGGACGTATACCTGGGCGATTATCTGGCCCGGGACCTGGCTTGCAGCGAATTGACGGAGGAAACCGCGCTGGAGGCGCTGTGCGGCCTGTGGCGGATGATGGTCGCCCGGCAAACTGTTTACCATGGCCGCGTGGTCATCGGAGGTATGGGCCGTCCCAATGAAGCCAACGCCGATCGCTTTGCCTTGCTGGCCATGGAAGCGTCGCGCCTGGTGCATGATATTGAACCCCAGCTGACCCTGCGCTTCTACCAGGGGCAAAATCCTGCGCTCATGCGCAAGGCGCTGGAAGTCATCGGTGAAGGCGCCACGTATCCCATGCTGTATAACGACGATGTCAATGTGCCCTGCGTAATGAACGCCTTCCGGCTGGAACGAGACACGGCGGAACAGTACGTACCTTTCGGCTGCGGGGAATATATCATCGACCACAAGGGCTTCGGCTCTCCCAACGGGGTGATCAACATGTTGAAAGCCCTGGAAGTGACGCTTTTCAACGGCCGGGAACTGGTAAAAGGCCAACCCATGGGGCTCGCCTTGGGCAGTCTGACCGATTATCCCACCTTCGATGCCCTGGTGGACGCCTATAAGCGGCAAGTAACTTATTTTGTCCGCGTGCTGGCCGACGCCGAAGCTATCATTCTACGGGAAACCGCGCGACAGGCGCCGTTCCTGTTCATGAGCCTGCTCTATGACGGTTGCGTGGATAAAGGACGTTCCATGCTGGAGGGCGGCATTTCCTACCTGGGCGCAACCCTGGAATCTTACGGAAATATCAACGCCATGGACAGCCTGGCCGCTATCAAGTGGGCGGTATACGACCGTCGGTTGATTCCGGCCCAGCGGTTAATGGACGCGCTCCGGGCGGACTTTGCCGGCTATGAAGAAGAACAGGCGTTGCTTCGCCGCGCGCCCAAATATGGCAACGATGATCCCTATGTGGACGGCATCGCCAGGGAACTGCACGATTTTGAAGCGCGAATCATTCGGGAACAGGCAGCGCGAATTGGCCTGCATTCCTTCCTGATGGTGGTCATCAACAATTCGGCCAACACCTATCTGGGCCGTTGGACCGGCGCTTCCGCCGACGGGCGAAATGCCTTGACCTTCATGGCCAACGCCAACAATCCCCAAAGCGGCATGGATCAGAGCGGTATCACCGCCATGCTGAACAGCCTGGTAAGCTTCCCTGCGGAAAACCACGCCGGCGCTGTGCAAAATATGAAATTCAGCCGGGATCTGTTTAACCGCTCCCGGGATAAGGTTGCCGCGCTGCTGGACACCTATTTTGCCAAGGGCGGCACCCAGGCCATGATCACCGTTACCGGCCGGAAAGACCTGGAAAACGCGCTGATTCATCCGGAGGAGTACCGCTCCCTGCTGGTACGGGTAGGCGGCTTCAGCGCCCGGTTTGTCGAACTGGAAAAGGATGTGCAGCAGGAGGTGCTCACCCGCACCTGCTATTGACGGGGGGATTCGTTATGAAGGAACGCACGGGCATCATTACGGATCTTCAGCGATTTTCCCTTTACGACGGCCCAGGGATACGAACCACCGTATTTTTGAAGGGATGCCCCTTGCGCTGTCAATGGTGCCATAATCCCGAGTGCCTGTTCCCTTCCCCGCAGCTGCGGTATGTCTCTGCCCGCTGCGCTCAGTGCGGCCGTTGCGGACAGGTCTGCGTCCAGGGCGTCCATGACTGGAGCCAGGGGCGGCACACGGTGAACTGGCACCGCTGCAAGCAATGCGGCGCCTGCGTCCAGGCCTGCCCGGCCGAAGCGCTGTCCTTAACAGGCCGCCGGGTATCCGCCGGTGAAATCATTGCCACCGCGCTGCGGGATCGCGATTACTATGATCGCTCCGGAGGCGGGCTTACAGTTTCCGGAGGCGAGCCTTTTCTGCAACCGGATTTCCTGGAGGCCTTGCTGACGCTGGCCAAGGAAAACGGCATCGCCACAGCGGTGGAAACCTGCGGCTTCTGGCCCCGCGACGCATTGGCCCGGATTGCGCCATTAACCGACCTGTTTCTGTTTGATTACAAGGAAACCGACCCGTTGCTTCACCAGCGGTTTACCGGCCAGGACAACCGGCTGATTCTGGAAAATCTGGACGCCTTGCTGGCGCGGGGCAGCAAAGTGACGCTGCGCTGTCCCCTGATTCCCGGATACAATCTGCGCACAGAGCACCTGGAGGGCATTGCCGCGCTTACCAAACGTTATCCCACCTTGGCCGGATGCGAGCTAATGGCATATCATAAGCTGGGCGCGCCCAAATATGGCGAATTGGGCATGGACTATGGCTTGACAGAGGTTCAGGAATTGACCCCGGAACGAAAGGCGGACATTCTGCAATGGCTCAATGCCCGCGCAGAATGGGCCGTCCAGTGGGGCTGACAGGCGCCCGGGGGAACGTCATGGATATCCAAAGCGGCGGAGGCGTTGCTGCCTCTCCGGCGGTTCGCCGAGCTTTGCGCATGCCCGCCAAAGAAAGTTTTCAGCCAGTGCTGCTTCTGTTGTCTTCGGTTTAGCCTTCCTTGGTTCCATCCGGGGAGCGGAAAGGCCGCCTTTCCTGGCGCAGCGCCGGGAAAAGCGGCCTTTTTCCTTGACAAAACCTGGCTTTGCGCCTATCATACATAGGTATTCACATGCACATGAGGGAGGAAAACACAATGGCGGAGCTCACGATGGATAAGCTGGTGGCGCTTTGCAAAAACCGCGGCTTTATTTTTGCGGGCAGCGAGATTTACGGCGGCCTGGCCAATACTTGGGATTACGGTCCCCTGGGCGTGGAGCTGAAGAATAACGTCAAGAAGGCCTGGTGGCAGAAGTTCGTCCAGGAGAGCAAGTACAACACGGGCCTGGACAGCGCCATTCTGATGAACCGGGAAGTATGGGTGGCTTCCGGCCACGTGGGCGGCTTCAATGATCCGCTCATGGACTGCAAAGGCTGCAAGGCCCGCTTCCGCGCGGACAAGCTTATCGAGGACTACACCCAGGGCGCGGAGACCGGCGACGGCTGGACCAACGCCGAGCTGGAAGCCTACATCGCCGAACACGACATCGTTTGCCCCGTGTGCGGCAAAAAGGACTTTACCCCCATCCGCCAGTTCAACCTGATGTTCAAGACCTTTGCCGGCGTGAATCAGGACAGCGCCAGTGAAATTTACCTGCGTCCGGAAACGGCCCAGGGCATCTTTGTCAATTTCCAGAACGCCATGCGCACTACCCGTAAGAAGCTCCCCGCGGGCATTGCGCAGATTGGCAAGTCCTTCCGTAACGAGATTACCCCTGGCAACTTCATTTTCCGGGTGCGGGAGTTCGAGCAGATGGAGTTGGAGTTCTTCTGCAAGCCCGGCGAGGACCTGGAGTGGTTCAACTACTGGCGGAGCTTCTGCCGGGATTGGCTGCTGTCCCTGGGCATCAAGGAGGAAAGCCTGCGCCTGCGGGATCATGAGCCGGAGAAGCTGGCCTTCTATTCCAAGGCGACAACGGACTTTGAGTACCTGTTCCCCTTTGGCTGGGGCGAGCTGTGGGGCGTGGCCGACCGCACGGACTACGACCTGACCCAGCATCAGAACCATTCCGGCAAGTCCATGGAATACCTGGACCCGGTGACCAACGAGAAGTATATCCCCTACTGCATCGAGCCCTCCCTGGGCGTAGACCGCATGCTGCTGGCCTTCCTGTGCAACGCCTATGAGGAGCAGGAACTGGAAGGCGGCGACGTACGCACGGTATTGCATCTGCACCCGGCGTTGGCGCCCTATAAGGCGGCGGTGCTCCCCTTGCAGAAGAACAAGCTGGGCGGCCTGGCTACCCAGGTGTACGAGCAGTTGGTGAAGTACTTCCCCGTGGAGTATGACGAAACCGGCTCCATCGGCAAGCGCTACCGCCGTCAGGATGAGATTGGCACGCCCTTCTCCATCTGTGTGGATTTCGATACCGAGGCCACCCAGACCGTCACCGTCCGCGATCGCGACACCATGGAGCAGGAGCGCGTGGCCATTGCCGACCTGCGCAGCTACATCGAGGAGCGCCTGCGCTTCTGACACGTTTGCCTTTTTGCCCCCCTTGCCGCCTTCCGGGCGCGCGAGCGGGGGCTTTTCCATGAGCGGACGCCCCGCGTGCCGCAAACCAAGGAGGTTTTTTCGGGATGCAAAAATTGGTCGCCTTTTTCCGCCGGGAGGTGGTGCTCACGGCGGCGCTGGCCTTGGCGGTGCTGTCTTTCCTGCTGACGCCGCCCTCCGCCGCGGCTTTTGCCAGCGTGGACGTTTCTACCCTGTGCCTGCTTTTTGCACTGATGGCCGTGGTGGCCGGGCTGCGGAGCTGCGGACTGTTCGACTGGCTGGCCGCGGGTGTGCGGGCGCGGGTGCGCACCTGCCGGGGATTGGGCTTCCTGCTCATGAGCCTTTGCTTTTTCTTTTCCATGGTCATTACCAATGACGTGGCGCTGCTGACCTTTGTCCCCTTTACGCTTCTGCTGCTGGCGGACGCGGGGGCCTTCGCCCTCATGTGGACGGTGGTGCTGGAAACCATCGCCGCCAACCTGGGCAGTATGATGACCCCCATTGGCAACCCCCAGAATCTGTACCTGTACATGAGCCGGGGCCTGGCCCTGGGGGATTTTGTGCAGACGCTGCTGCCCTACGCCCTGGCCAGCTATGTTCTGCTGACCCTGGGCACGCTGCTGCTCCCGGCCAACCGCCGGGAACAGCTCCGGGAGAGCGCACCCGCCGTGGCCCGCGGCCGGTTGGCCATGTATTTGACGCTGCTGGCGGTATGCCTGCTGAGCGTGCTGAAGGTGCTGCCCGCCTGGGCGTCTGCGGCGGCGGTGGCGCTGGTGGTGGCTTTCCGCCAGCCCCGGCTGCTGGGCATGGTGGACTGGGCGCTGCTGGCCACCTTCCTGTGCTTTTTCGTGTTTGTAGGCAACGTGAAGGCTTCTCCGGTGGTAAGCGCCACCCTGGAAGGCTTGCTGTCCGGCAGGGAAACCCTGGTGGCGGTGCTTTGCAGCCAGGTGATCAGCAATGTGCCCGCCACGCTGCTGCTGGCGCCTTTCACGCAGAACGTTACGGGACTGCTCCTGGGGGTGAATCTGGGAGGCTTGGGCACGCTGGTGGCATCCCTGGCCAGCCTGATCTCCTTCAAACTCTATGGCCGGTGCGAAGGCGCGCAGCGCGGACGTTACCTGCTGCTGTTTACGGCGGCCAATTTCGGGCTGCTGGCGCTGCTGCTGTTGCTGGCGGCGGCGCTGGGATAAGAGAAAATACCGCGCAGGCGGGCTTTCCCCCTTTCCTTTTCCCCGCCGCTGTGGTATCATCAAGAAAAGCGACCGGGCCTGCGCCCGGCTACAAAGGAGACGGAGACAAATGGATACGCTGCATCTGAACGCGCCGCAGGTGAAAATGGTGGCCCATCGCGGCATGAGCGGCCTGGAACTGGAAAACACCTGTTCAGCCTTTGTGGCGGCGGGCAACCGCTCCTACTACGGCATTGAGACGGACGTGCATCGCACCTCCGACGGACACTTCATCATTATCCACGACGACAATACCAAGCGGGTGGCTCAGGATGAGATGATTGTGGAAAACACCTGCTACGAGACCTTACGGGCGATCCGCCTGTGCGACAAGGACGGCAAAAAAGGCCGCAAGGACCTGCTTATGCCTTCCCTGCAGGAGTACGTACAGATCTGCAAGAAGTATGACAAAACCAGCGTGCTGGAGCTGAAGAACCATTTCCAGCCTGCGGATATCGACGCGATCATTGATATCATTCGCAAGGAAGGCTGGCTGGAGCGGACCATTTTTATTTCCTTCGACCTGATGAACATGATCTGCATCCGGGAGCGGCTGCCCCAGCAGAAGGCGCAGTTCCTGGTTTCCACCTATCCGGATTGGCTGGAGGATACCCTGAAAAAGCATTCCCTGGATCTGGATATCTACTACAAAGCCTTGACCGCCGAGCGGGTGCAAGCCCTGCACGAGGCCGGAATCGAGGTCAACGTGTGGACCGTGGATACCATTGAGGACGCGCAGCGCATGGTGGAATACGGCGTGGATTACATTACCAGCAACATTGTGGAATAATAAGCGTTTTGAAGGCCGCCGCGATTTTCGCGGCGGCCTTCAGCATGTCGAAAAGTGGCTTCCGCCGCTTCAGACGGTCGACAAAGTCTTTGTGTCATTTTTTGCAAGTTAAACCTAGCATTCTCGCAAGCGCAGGAGCGTTCCCGGGCGCTTGCATGCGGAAACGGTTAGCTGCCCAAGCCCTCAACGGAACCGGCCGCCGGTGCGCTGCCGGGCCGCCGGAAGCCTAAAAGGGACGTCCCGGAGGGTCAGGTTTCCGAACCGTCGTAAAGATACCCTTCAATAGGATACCGGTTAACCAATTGGAACCGGCCCCCCGCCATGCGGAAAACATCGGTAACAGCGCCGGCAAAATAGCAGTTTTGCGGCGGAACCGTCTGGCACAGGGCCCTGTATTCCGGGCGGGTATCCATGGCAAAGCGGACGGATGCCGGAACCAGCGCCAGGTCCGGCGCAAGGGCGGCATAAAGCTCCGGGAGGGTGTTAATCAGATGATGCGCGGCCTGCACCGCGGTGCAGTGCAGCGTCTCCCGGTCAAAGTGGCAAAGGAGCCGCCGGCTGGAAGGCTGGTCCATATCTCCCAGCACCAGGAAGGAAGCGCCGTCATAGGAAATTTTGAGCACTGAGGAGGTGTCGTTGAATTCCCGCAGCAGGGGCTGCCAGGCCTCCCTGCCCGTGCGGGTGATATGATCCTCATGGGTGAGCAGAATCTCAAACCGCACGCCCGCCAGCGTAAAGCTCTGCCCCGTGTGGCACTTGAGATAACTGGCCTTGGGATAATAGCGGTACAGGCGTTCCTTCAGGATGCTCACCTGGGGCGTAATGATCCAGTGGGAACTGGAAGGGAAATTGAAGATCAGGCGTTCGACATCCAGCTCGTCATGGAATTTGCGCAGCAATTTGGAGAAAAGCTCCACATGGTCGTTGTGGGCATGGGTGCAGAACCATCCCGCGATGCGTATCCGCTGGCCGGGCCGGGTTCCGCTCATTTGACGCATCAGCTGCATAATAGCGGCGCAGGCAGCCTCGGTGGCCTGCTCCCGCTCGCCGCCGTCCACCAGAAACAGGCTGTCGTCAGGCAGCTTGATGATGTAAAGCATGCCGCAGTCACAGCTGCGGCCCACGCGCATATAGCTGTAATACAGCCCGAACTGGCATACCTCCACGGTTCCGCCCGGGAGCGCCCGGCCTCCGCCGAAGGCTTCAATAGGCGCGCTCAGCGTGTCCTGCACAAAGCGCGCGGCGCCCTCGCCAGGGTAGAAGGCGGCATAGATGCGCCGTTCCCGGTTATCCAACCCATAAAACTGGTTGTTTCCCAGCTTGTTTTCCCAGGCTACCTGAAACCCTGCGCGGCACAGCTCCTCCACATAGCGCTGGAAATGCGCCGCGCCGGTTTCCGTCACGGCCCGCATCAAACAGGGGGGCTCTTGATCGGCAGGATAGGCCCCGCGTATTTGCGTCAGGGAGAACGTTTTATTTTTGAGCTCCGCCACATATGCCGCAGACTCCCCGGAAAAGGTTACGGGGCCAAAGGCCTCCGCGCGGTAAGGGTCGGAGGGCGCATACCCGCATCCCTCCAGCACCTCCGGCAGACAGGCCAGCCAGTCGGGCATTTGCTTCTCAAAGGGATAAATCAGCGGCTTCCCATCCATGAACCAGCCGTAGCGGCCCACTCCGGCGTCGTACAGGTCATCGGATATCCGGCCGCCTGCGTAGGCAGGCAAGCCGGGCAAAAGCTCCTGTGAATGGTCCAAAGGCATGCGCAAGCCTCCTTCCATTGTATTGCTACACCGGGTCCGCCTCCGGGGGTTACCGGTCCGCCCTGCCCTTTAGCTCCCGAACCACGCCGGAAGCCACAAAATAGGCAAGCACGCAGGTGCAGGCGTCGCTGATGGGCTGCGCCAGCTGAATGCCTAGCAACCCCAAGGCCGGGGGCAGAATCAGCAGCATGGGGATCAGGAAAATACCCTGCCGAGCAATGGAAATCAGCGTGGCCTGCAATCCGTACCCAATGGACTGGGTGAACATATTGCTCATGGTAATGTAGGCCCACAGGGGCAGCGTACACAGCTGCAGGCGCAGCGCCATGGTGCCGATTTCGATAACCTCCAGATCATCCCGCCGGAACAGCGTTACAATGGGCTCTGCCAGCAGGAAGGAAATAACACCCAGAATCAGCAGCACCACCGTGCATACCTTGATACAGTAGGTGTACGCTTGGCGAACCCGGCTGTATTTCCCCGCGCCGAAGCAAAAGGCGCACACCGGCTGAAACCCCTGCCCGAAGCCGATGACCGAGGAGTTGATGAACATTACGAACCGGGACACAATGGACATGGCCGCAATGGCCGCGTCCCCATATACTCCCGCGGTAGTGTTGAGCAGGATGGTGGATACGCTGGCGATTCCCTGCCGTCCCAGAGAGGGAAAGCCCGTATAAATGATTCGCTTGTAAACGTCCACGCTGGGGCTGAAATCTTTCAGACGAATGGAGATGGCCCCGGTCTGGCGGTTGGTCATCGCCAGCAGGATGCAGAAGCTCACCACCTGAGAAAGCGCCGTTGCAATGGCCGCTCCTGCGGTGCCAAGTCCCATGCCAAAGATCAGCAGCGGGTCCAGCACCATGTTCAATATGCCGCCGCTGGCAATGCCGATCATGCCGTAGAAGGCCAGGCCCTCAAAGCGCAGGAAGTTGTTCATCACAAAGGAACACATCATAAAGGGCGCGGCGTAGAAAATATAAGAGGCATAATCCTTGGCATAGGGCGCAATGGTTTCCGTGGCGCCCAGAAAACGCACCAGCGGATCAATGCTCAGGTTACATACCACGGCGATGAGCACCCCGGTGGCAAATGCCGTGAAGAAGGCGGTGCCTACAAAGCGCCGCGCCCGCTCCTCGTCCCGCGCGCCCAGGGCCTGACTGACGTTGGCGCCCGCGCCCATACCAAACATGAAAGACACGGCCTGGATAATGGACATGGCCGAGAAGATTATGCCCACCGCTCCCGAGGCGGAGGTGCCGATCTGGCTGACAAAATAAGTGTCCGCCATGTTGTATACGGAACTGATCAGCATGGAAATAATCGTGGGAAAGGCCAGATGGGGTATTACTTTTGAAATAGGGTCTTCCAGCATCATCTTGGCCCGTTGTTCGGACGCGTTGCCAGGCATACAGATTCCTCCTTTGTACGGTATGCAATGTGTTCCGGGCTTGCCCTTTCAGCCCATATCATAAACGCTGCGCACGGTCAACTGGCGCTGCGCCTCGTCCAGGGACAGGGGAGCGGACAGGCTGTCCTTGAAAAGGCAGATTTGGCGGGGCTGGCCAGGCAGCAGGGCAAACCAGTTATCGGAGAAGCGGCCGTCCGCCTGGCTCAGCTCCAGGCACACGCCCCAGGCGGCGGCGTCGCAGTCCAGGGTGATGCGGAAACGGTCCTCCTCCTCGGCGATCTCCCAGCGGATGCGGGGAGGCTGGAAGGCAAAATACTTGGGCAGGGAGAAAAGCTCGCAGCCTTCGCTGACGGAATTTCCTTCCCCGTCCAGCAACGTAAAGCACACCATGCGCTCATCCTCGGGATGCCGGAGCGTCTGGTTGAACTCCCGCGAGAAGTCCATCAGGCCCGCTTCCAGGGCGCACAGGGCCGGACAGGTCACGGCGCGGCGCTCCGTGCGCAGCACCTGTCCCCGGGCATCCGCCAGCAGGCAAACCAATTCCCCGGCAAAGTCCTCCGGGCGGTCGTTTGTTATATAGAAGCGCGCCTTGCGCCCCTCCAGCACGCAGGAAGCCAGCACCGGCGCAAAGAACCGCCGGGCGGCATAATGCAGCGCCTTCCACCGGCCAAAGTAATCGATGGAGGACCAGGAAGCCACGGGCCAGCAGTCGTTGAGCTGCCAGTAAATGGCGCCCATGCAGCGGCCGCGGTTGCGCCGCCAGTGCTCCACCCCGTAGCGGACGGCCTCCGCCTGCAAAAGCTGGGAGGCGTACAGCATGCCCTCAAAGGAAGCGGGCATACGCAGGGTCTGGGCCAGGTACGCCAGTATTTTCTGATTTGCGCCGGCGTTTTTCTGATGGCTCTCCATGACCCGGGAGAAGATGTTCCGTTCCCGCTCTGCGGCAAAGGACGCCACGGTCTTCGGACAGGGGAAGGACTGGAAGCCAAACTCCGAGCAAAAGCGGAAGTAGAACTGCCGGTAAGCAGTGAAGGGCTGGTTGCCATGCCATACGTCCCAGTAGTGCATGTCTCCGCGGTTTTCATCGTTGGGATGGTCAAACCCGCCCCCGGAGGACGGCGAGGAAGGCCAGTAGAATACGTCCGGCGCGGTTTCGTGGACAGCCTTTTGCAGCACATCCTCAAACTGGGTCAGATAGTCCCGGCGCAGGCTGTCCGGATGGCAGGCGACATCCTCCCAGGAGCACCAGGCCGTTTCCATTTCATTGTTGCCGCATACCAGGCCCAGGCAGGCATGATCCCGCAAGCGGACCAGGTTTTCCTCCGCCTCCCGGCGGATATTTTCCCGGAAAGCGCCGGTAAGCCGGTAAACGTTGCAGGCAAACATCAGGTCCAGCCACACCACCAGGCCCATTTCGTCGCACAGGTCGAAGAAGTAATCATCCGGGTAATAGCCGCCGCCCCATACCCGCAGGCAGTTGAAATTGGCCTCCGCGCAATCCCGGAGCAGGCGGCGGGTGCGCTCCCGGGTCACCCGCGGAAGCAGGCTGTCCTGGGGGATATAGTCCGCGCCCATGGCAAAAAACGGCACGCCGTTGCAGCTGAGAGCAAAGCTCTCGCCCCAGGGGTCCCGGCGCCGCTCCACGGTCAGGGCGCGCAGGCCGATACGGCGGGTCCACCGGTCCTGAACATTGCCTTCATTGTCCAGGAGTGTGACGCGCAGGGTGTACAGCGGCTGTTCGCCCATGCCCCGGGGCCACCAGCGCTGCGGACGCTCCACCGTCAGGGCGCAGGCGCCGCCGGTGAGGCCGTCCTCCCGCACGCACAGGCTCCCGTCGGGGCGCATGAGCTCCAGGCGGCAGCGGACGCACTCCGCGCCGGACACCAGCAGGGGCGTGACCTCCAGCTCCGCATAGTCCCGGTAGTGGCGCTGACGCACCTGCACTTCCCGCAGGCGCTCCCCGCTCCAGCTTTCCAATGCCATGGGCCGCCAGATGCCCGCGTCGGGAAGCTGAGGGCCCCAGTCCCAGCCAAACATGCAGTGGGCCTTGCGCAGGGCGTGGGAACCCCGCATGTTGCCCGCGGCCGCATAAGTGATCTCCGGGTCGGCGTCCGCGGCTTCCCGCAGAAAACGGTTGGGCGAGGCGAACACCACGCGGATGCGGTTTTCCCCGGAACGGAGCAGGCGCTTGACATCAAAGCGCCAGGGGCGGTGCATGTTGTCCGCTTTTCCCGCCTCCTGACCGTTAATATACACCGTGGCCAGGGTATCCAGCCCCTGGCAGTACAGCATCACATGCTCCCGGGCCAGAAAGGCGGCGGTGAGCTGGAAACTGCGGGTATAGGCATAGTCCCGGTCGAACAACGCCCGGGCGTCATATTCGTTTTCACCCTGAAAAGGGTCGGGAATCAGATGATTCTCCAGCAGGTCGCACAGCACCGAGCCGGGGACCCGGGCCGGAATATCCCGCCGGCCCAGGGCTTCCTCCATGACCCACGGGCCGCACAGGGACAGGGTTTCCACCATGGCAAACAGCCTCCCGTCAATGGTTGCGCCGGGCGCGGGCCCGTCACAGGTTTTGCAGAATCAGCGCCGCGCCGGAGATCATGAGCATGACCATAATCACCCGGGAGAGCTTTTCCGGGTCCAGGCGGCGGGAAAGGACGGAACCGCCCAGGAATCCCACCACCATGCAGGGCAGCAGCTTCAACGCTTCCAGCAGCACCGGCAGGGTAATCAGCCCCGTGGCGGTGTACAACCCCAGGCGGAAAACGTTTTCCGCCACAAACACAAAGCCCAGGGTGGCCCGATACTCCGCGGGGTCCTTGGCGGTGCGGCTCATGTAGGCGGCCAGCAGCGCCCCCACGCCGAACAACCCCGCCGTGACGCCCGAGAGCAGGGCTACGGCTCCCTGAAGCACGGGGGAACCCTTGCCGCTGCCGCTTCGAGGGCGCAGCAACCGTTCCGCGCCCAGCCCAATGAGCAGCAAACCGAATACCACCTTCAGCGCCGCCGGAGACGCGCCCTTGAGCAGCAGCGTCCCGGGCACGCAGCCGGCCAGCAGCATCAGGCACAGGGGCAGCGCCTTTTTCCATTGGATGCTGCGCCGCTGCTGGAGCATCATCCACAGGTTGGCCGGAAAGGACAACAACAAATCCATGGGCGTGATGTCCCGGCCGCTCCTTTCAAAACTCATAATCGCCGTAAGCACCAGCGTGTTGGCAAAACCCGTCAGTCCTTTGACCACATAGGCCAGGCATACGGCTATGTACATCAGCATGGATCGTTTACTTCCTTCTTATGCAAAATAGGCGGCGCGTCCCGCAGCCGCAAAGGGGGCTTTGATGACAGTATAGCATAGATCATAACGAATGTCATGGTCTGCCAGGCAGGATTTTCCGGAAATTGGACAAAAGGGAAAAGAAATCGCGCGGTCCACTTTTTCAATGTCGCGCCCCTGTGGTATAATACCCCTGGAAAGTACCTGCGCAAAGGAGAATGGACATGTCCATCAAGTCGTGCCGCTTTGACGGCAGCAAAAACCTGCGCCTGCGGGAAGAACCAACCGGGGCCGGAGAACATAAAAAAGACAAGGCGGAGCTGAAGGAGAAAACCGCTGAAAACCTGCGGCAGGCCGCGCTGCTGGCGGAGAAGCTCTATGCCGCCGGCTGCGAAGGGCTGGTGGTGGCCATCCAGGCACGGGACGCCGCGGGCAAGGACAGCCTGGTAAAGCATGTATTTTCAGCCCTGAACCCCCAGGTCCTGGAAGTGCATTCCTTCAAAGCGCCCGAAAAGGAGGAATTGTGTCACGACTATCTGTGGCGCATTATTCAGGCGCTGCCGCCCAGGGGCAAGGTGGGCATCCTGAACCGTTCTCATTATGAGGATGTGCTGGTGGTAAAGGTGCATCACCTGGAAAAGACCTACCGCATCGCGCCGCGGTGCCTGGGAGAGGATTTCTTTGAAAAGCGTTACCGGCAGCTGCGGCATTTTGAAGAATATCTTTATGAAAACAGCTACCGGGTGATAAAGCTGTTTCTGAATGTTTCCCGGGAGGAGCAGAAGAAGCGCTTCCTGGACCGCATCGAGCGGGAGGACAAGCACTGGAAGCTCTCCACCACGGACATGAAGGAGCGCGCACTCTGGGAGGAATACGACGCCGCTTACGAGGACTGCATCAACGCCACCGCGACCCAGCATGCTCCCTGGTACGTGCTTCCGGCGGATGACAAGTGGTATACCCACTATCTGGTCAGCCAGATTCTGCTGGACACGCTGACGGACATGAAGCCCGAATTTCCGCCTCTCAGCGCGTCGGAGCTGGCGTTGGTGCCCAGCGTGAAAGCCGAACTGGAAGGCGGCGATTAAAAACGGCCGGGGGAAAACGCTCCTCCGGTTTCCGCCCCCGGCCAGGGGGGACGCGGTATGGGCGGCAAACCCTGAAAGCATTGCAATGCCTGCGGTCTTTCCGCCTTCACGCCATTGCGAAAGGCATTCTTTTCATGCTCCCATGATGAAAATGAACCATCCGGTTTCATCCCCTGCAGATGCTTCAACCCGCATGGAGCCCGAAGGTTTCCCATATCCGCGGCGCCCCTTGCGGGCCGGGCGTTGGGAAGCCTTATTTTACCATGGCGCGGAAATGCGGCTGCCGCTGCTTTCCCGGACAGGCCTTCCCGGGGCTTTTTCCATGCGCTGTATGACGTTTCGTTCAGGCAGAAAGGCTGTTTTGGGAAAAAGGCTTGCCTTCAGGGCCGATAGTCTCTTGACTTTGTCAAGAAACATGATACACTTGATCTTGTCAAGCGATATGCGAAAGGATGCAGGGATATGCTGCACACCATTGCTTACGCCATCTCCACGCTGTATAAGGATTTCTATGCTTACGCCGACGCGCGGCTGCATCCTTCCGGGATGCACAAGGGATGGATTTATTTCATGCTCTATGTGGGACGGCATCCCGGCTGCGCTCCCGCGGAGCTGACCAAGGCGCTGCATGCGGATTGGGGCTATTCCCAGCGATGCGTCGCGCAGATGGTCGAAAGCGGGTTTTTGACCAAGGAAAAGGCCGGCAGGGCTTACCGGTTGAACCTTACCGAAAAAGGCTGGCAGGTATACCGGGAAAGTCAGAGCCTGTTTTTTGACTGGGACACGTCGCGGTTTGCCGGGCTGACCCCGTCGGAGCGGGCGACGCTGTTGGCGCTGCTGGACAAGGCGGCCAGGGAAGCGTTTGAAGCGCAGGAGGAGGAAGCATGACCTACGCAATTGTATACAGCAGCCGCACGGGCAACACGGAGCGGCTGGCCCAGGCGCTGCGCCAGGCGCTGCCCGCAGCGGATTGCCTGTATTATGGCCCGCCGTCGGCCCAGGCGCTGTCTGCGGAACGAATCTATGCGGGTTTCTGGACGGACAAGGGCGTCTGTGACGGCCAGGCTCGGGAATTTCTGGCGACGCTTCAGGGCAAGGAAGTATTCCTGTTCGGCACGGCCGGTTTTGGAGGTTCGCCGGATTATTTCCAGCACATTTTGCAGGGCGTGGCGCAGGCGCTGCCCTCGGGCAACCGGCTGATTGGCAGCTTTATGTGCCAGGGCAAAATGCCCATGACGGTACGGGAGCGTTATATGGCGTTGCTTGCACAGCCGGATCACGCGCCGAACCTGGAAAAAATGATAGAGAATTTCGACCTGGCCCTGAACCATCCTAATCAAGAGGATTTGGAACGGCTGCAACAGACGGCAAAGTCCGGATATTCCGGCACGCCTGTCTGAGCGCATATGGCAAACTCACCCCCAGAACGACAAAGGGAGGCACACAACATGAAAAAGGTCTGGTCAATCCTGTTGGCCCTGGCACTGCTGCTGTCCGTATCCGCTTGCGCGGAAAGCGGCAAGGTGGAAACCTTCTCTGCGGAGTATGAAATGGTCGGCACTACCTCTTCCGGCGCGCCAAAAAACGACACCTTCATTTTTGAAGGCGAAACCACCGACGGCATCATCACCAAGCTGAATTTCGACATCATCCGCAATAAGGGCAAAGAGGATGAGTATTCCAAGAAGGGTATCATGGGTTACATGATGAACGTTTCCGACGCCACGATAGAGGCGACGGAGGATGGCTTCAAGCTGACCACCTTCAGCGTATACGGCTATGATCCCGATTTTGCCGACGGGGACGCCTATTACGCCCAGTATATGGTGACTGCCAGCTGCGACGCGCTCACCGAAGAAACCCAGTTCCAAGAGCTGGCCTTTGTGGACATGGCCCGGCCGGACAATGCCGTAACCGTAGAGAAAGCTTTGATCGTTTACGGCTATCTGGCCAGGGAAGCCGGCGTGGAGCTTGCCCCTGAAACCCCGGTGAAGGACCTTCTGGCGCTTCATGGCCTGTATGCGGACGGCGCTTTTGTGGCGGGTTCCAACCGCGTATCCTTCGCAGGCTATAACGGCGGTCGCAGCTATGGCGAACAGATTGACGCCATTGTGGCCTACATCCTGGAGAACCAAATGACCCTGGAAGACGTGTATGAAATGTTCCGCACGGTGAACCAGGCCAGCACGCCCATTCCGGAGCGGGATGCGGTGTCCGGCGCTACCATCACCTTTACTGGCGACTTCCAGCGCATGGTGTACCTGGCCATTCACGGGGAGCTGTTCCAGGGCGTGGTCAACACCACCGAGAATGAGGACGGCACGGTAGTCAAGGAAGTCGTCACCCAGGGCTACGGCGGCGAAATCGAAACCAACATTACCCTGGATGCCGAAGGCAAAGTGATTGCCATCTCCGTGCGCGACGCCCAGGAGACCGACGGTATTGGCGCGGTGCTCACGGCAGACAATTCCGATTTTATCAACGCGCTGATTGCCAATCAGGATGCATTGGACGAGCTTGATGGCGTAACGGGAGCTACCGTCACCTCCAACGCGCTGAAGCAAGCGGTGCAGTTTGCTCTGGAGGATAACGCGGAGTAAGGCCTCAAGCGCCTGGAAACCGCTTTCTGTCAAGAAAGGAACAAGGGCTGTCAGAGACGTATGCGTCCTGACAGCCCTTTTGTTTGCGCTGCTCCCGTTTGCTTTTCGCAGTTCTAGCCTGGCTCAGATTATGCAGCCATGCTGAGGTATTCTGTAGGTAGGCACATTTTTCTTCGTTGACAGCGATCATTTCCCGTAGTACTATTAGACCTGTTCGGAAATGAATTAAATTTTGAAGTATCCATATGTTCTATTATATTTAAGTCAACTCATTCCATACAGCTTTGGTGTGATTTGTGAATATCCTCACCGAGGAGATACTTGTGTATGACATTGGTAATCAATGACTTCTAAGAGGGATACCAACACGTTAAATCACATAGTGCAAAAAAACGAAACCAAAGGTATTGTACCAAGAGCAAGGAACCAATGAAATCTTCTCTTCTATGCATTGCGACTTCAAGTCAAGTGGAAAAAACCCGCTTATTAGAACAAAGACCGCGTATTACCGGTTTTTAAAAAAAGAAGCGCAGGTTTTCAAATTGCAGAATTTAGGGGGTATACAATAATGAAAAGGTTTTTTTCTGCATTCGTGGTGGCAGTTCTGCTGATGGTTACAGTGCAAGAAACTTACGCTGAGCAGAATGGTTACAGTTTCTATACACATCCTGTCTTAGGGTATACCGTAGTATATCCTGCGGATTGGGTTGTGCTTGGACCAGACGAGCTAAGCGAAATGCTTGATGAAGGCGATGATGGCGCTGTGCTTTCAGAAAATGCATCAGATCAGCAGATGGTAATGTTTTTTGCGGAAGATGGCAGCAATATCAATCTCTCCTATGAAAAAACTGAAAAATTGGTGGATGGCGCGGAATTGGTTTCAGAGCTTGAATCTGTAGAAGCAATCCTTCAGATTTTTTATTCAAAGTATGAAACGTTGATTGAGGTTGATGACTTTGAGCAAGATGGCTTTCCATGTGCAATCTTTGGCTATAAAGTCTATGATGAAAGCGGCTGGATGTATGGTGTTCATATCAGCGCATCCAGGCCGCAACATGTGTATTATATTACCATGACAACAGGAACGGAAGAAAAAGCAGAACACCTGATTGATACGATGCTTTATATGTTGGAGACGCTACAGGAAGATGACGGACAGCAGCAATTCGCGACATACGTACATCCTTCCTTGCATTATACATTACAGTATCCTGCCAATTGGATTGTTGTTAATTATGAAAACATAGAAGATAAAATCGACGAGCTGTCGCAAAGTGTTGGAGAACGTTATTCCAATATGATTGCTTCATTGAAAAGACAGCAGTCGAATATTGTTGCACTGCAAATGGCATATTTCCTGGATCTGGACAACTATGGCATATTTACGGTTACAGCACTTGATAATGGAGCGCCTCTGGATCAAGATTTGCTATGGGAAGAAACTACAAGCACCTGTGACATCCTGTTGCAGCAGCTGCCCAATTCAAGCGTATATAATGAGCCGGCTTGGCTTGAGCTGGCCGGAAAAGAGGTTTGCGCATTTACCATCTGTTATAAGCAAGGCGGCGTCCAGAATTATCTCCAATACTATTATTATGCAGATAACACTGAGTTTTATGCGGCGTTAAGTAGCGCTGTTGCTCTTGAGACTGACGAGGAGCTGAATGCCTGGCTCCAAATGTGTGACTATATAGTCGGAAGCATAGAAAAATAAAAGAAAGCCGCATTGAGATACATCAATGCGGCTTTCAGACTGTCGAAAAAACCCAGGGAGGTGTCGGAGGGGCCGCAGCCCCTCCGACTTCCATTCGTATCCGCCGGCTCTGCCGGCGGGGCGGGTTGTTGATTTTGCTTGCAAAATCAATTCCTTACAAATTCGGGCGACCTCTGGTTGACCGAATTTGCTTCCTCGAAAAAGTGGCGGAAGCCACTTTTTCGACACGCTGAAG